>NZ_CP049861.1:1200000-1800000 GCF_011299615.1 Erysipelothrix sp. HDW6C
GACCGCGTGACTGTAGAGATTTCGCCTTACGATTTATCACGTGGGCGCATTACATTTAGACATAAATAAGATAGTTTTAGGAGGATATACTAATGAAAGTAAGACCATCTGTAAAACCAATGTGTGAAAAATGTAGAGTTATTCGACGCAATGGTAGAGTAATGATTATTTGTGAAAATCCAAAACACAAACAAAGACAAGGATAGGAGGACGTCATTTAATGGCTCGTATAGCAGGAATTGACATTCCACGTAACAAACGTGTAGTAGTCTCATTAACATATATCTACGGAATCGGTTTACCAACTTCCCAAGAAATCTTGGCAAAGACAGAAATCGATGAGAACGTCCGTGTTAAAGATCTTTCAGAAGATCAAGTTAACGCAATTCGTCGTGAAGTAGAAGCAATCAAAGTTGAAGGGGATCTTCGTCGTGAAGTCAACCTTAACATCAAACGTCTCATGGAAATCGGAAGCTTCCGTGGTATTCGCCACCGTCGTGGATTACCAGTTCGTGGACAACGTACAAAAACAAATGCTCGTACACGTAAAGGACCACGTCGTACTGTAGCGAATAAGAAGAAATAATCTTAAATAGGAGGAAAACGTAAATGGCAAAGCAAAAAGTAGCTCGTAAACGTCGCGTTCGCAAGAATATAGCACGCGGAGTAGCTCACATCCATTCGACATTTAACAACACAATCGTTACAATTTCGGATGAACAAGGAAATGTTCTCGCTTGGTCAAGTGCTGGAGCTCTTGGATACAAGGGTTCACGTAAGTCAACACCATATGCAGCTCAAATGGCTTCAGAAGCCGCAGCAAGAGCAGCAGTTGATCATGGAATGAAAGCAGTTGAAGTTAGTGTTAAAGGACCTGGACCTGGTCGTGAATCAGCGGTTCGTGCATTACAAGTAGCTGGATTAGAAATTAGTGTCATCAATGATGTTACACCAGTTCCTCATAACGGATGCCGTCCACCAAAACGTCCACGTGGATAGTATTTTTAAACTAGAAAAAACCAGGAGGTATTCATAGATGAACAAGTTTGAACGTGCGAAATTTGAAGTTAAAGAATTTGATGAAACAGCAAATTACGGTAAGTTTGTTATCGAACCCCTCGAAAGAGGATTCGGTAATACAATCGGAAACGCCTTAAGACGCGTACTACTCTCATCATTACCAGGCGCAGCGGTTTATTCAATTAAAATTGAAGGTGTATACCACGAGTTTACATCAATCGCTGGAGTCGGAGAAGATGTAACTGGTATTGTTCTTAATGTGAAGGACCTCGTCCTTAATATTGAAGACGATGAAGTTTATACTTTACGTATCTCACAAAAAGGACCGAAAGTTGTTACCGCAGCTGACATCGAATGCCCTACAAATGTAGAAATCTTAAACAAAGAACACATCATCGCTACTTTAGCGGAAGGTGCTGTTCTTGAGATGGAGCTTAAAGCTCGTAACGGTCGTGGCTATGTTAGTTCAGATGAGAATAAACTTATCTATCAAAACGCATCCCAAGGGATTGGCACGATTTTTACCGATTCTATTTATACTCCAATCGAAAGAGTTAAATACCTTGTCGAACCAACACGTGTTGGACAAGATTCCAAGTACGATCGCTTAATTTTAGAAATTTGGACAAATGGCGCAATCCAACCTCAAGTTGCTGTGTCACTTGGTTCAAAAATTTTAATGGATCACTTGGAGCAAATTGTTGCAATCAAAGACTCAGTTTATGAAAGCGAATCCGTCATCAAACCGGATGTCTCAGGTGTCGAGAACCCTATGGCAACGATGATGATTGAAGATCTTGATCTCTCAGTTCGTTCATATAACTGCCTAAAACGCGCAGGTATCCAAACTGTTGAAGAGTTAACCCTCAAGACAGAAGAAGAAATGATGCGAATCCGTAACTTAGGTAAAAAGTCATTAAAAGAAGTTAAAGACAAACTCCATGATCTTGGACTTGGCTTTAAATCATTTGAATAGGAGGATATAAGATGAGAAACCGTAAATTAGGTCGTGACTCAGCTCACCGTAAAGCGTTACTCCGTAACCTTTCAACAAGCTTGATCGTTCATGGTCGTATCGAAACAACAGAAATGAAAGCAAAAGAACTTCGTTCAGTTGCTGATAAACTCGTTACACTAGCAAAACGTGGTGACCTACACGCACGTCGTCAAGCTGCAAGCATTGTCTTCAATGTTGTTGCTGATGAAAAAACAGGACAAACAGCTTTACAAAAGCTATTCGATGAAATCGGTCCTAAATATGCTGACCGCAATGGTGGCTACACACGCGTAATCAAAACTGAAATGCGCCGTGGAGATGCTGCACCAATGGCAGTTATTGAATTCGTTTAATCGATTATAAACCCTCAGAAATGAGGGTTTTTGTTTGCACTAAATTTTATGGTCATGTAAATACACATGAGAAAATGTATCTGTTATTATGAAAACGATTGATATGACAAAGGCCAATTAATGGGCTGAAATGGCTTACGGAAATAATATTTCAATTCATTATGTGAATTAATGAAATATAATTGACATCGCTTACAATTTGGGGTAAATTATAGGTACTGATACGTCGTATCAAGGAGGAGAGAATAAATGGATACATTTGTAAAGATCATTGATGAGAAATTATCTGCACCAATGACAAAGCTTGCGAACCAGAGACATTTGCGAGCAGTCCGTGATGGTATTGTTGCGACATTACCATTAATTATCGTGGGTTCGTTTTTCCTAATTATAGGAAATCCGCCATTGCCTGAAAACTGGGGAATTACAATTTTCTTAAAGGCTAATGCACCTGCAATCGTTTTACCTTACCGTTTAACAATGGCTATTATGACATTGTACGCAACTTTCGGTATTGGACATAGTTTGGCTGAATCATATGACCTTGACGGATTGTCAGGTGGTATCTTGGCTACTGCTGCATTCTTATTAACATTCACACCAATTAACATTCCTGCAACTACAGCACTTGCTGAAGCAGGTATGCTTACAGCACAAGGTGTTGAAACACTTAACTTAGGTGTTGCCGGATGGGTATTGCCAATGGCGAACCTTGGTGGTGGTGGTATGTTTGTTGGTATTATTACTGCAATCCTTGCTGTTGAAATTTTCCGTTTCACAGATAAATCAGGATTCAAAATTTCAATGCCACCTCAAGTACCTGCTTCAGTTTCACGTTCATTTGAAGCTTTAGTACCTACAGCAATCATCTTATTGTTAATGGCTACAATTACTTACTGGTTAGGATTTAACTGGCACTCATTCATTGGTAACTTGGTCAAACCATTGTTATCAGCAACAGATTCATTGCCATCAGTTATTATTCAAGTATTACTTGTAACAATCTTCTGGGCATTTGGTATTCACGGTGTTTCAATCATCGGATCAATTGCACGTCCAATCTGGTTACAATTATTAGATGCTAACTCATTAGCATTTGAAGCTGGTGTTGCTGGAACAGCATTACCACATATCGGTGCAGAGCCGTTCTTCCAATGGTTTATTTGGATTGGTGGATCAGGAGCTACAATCGGTTTAGCAATCGCGATGGCATTCTTTGCAAAATCAGCATATGCTAAATCACTTGGTAAAACAGCATTCATTCCTGCAGTGTTTAACATCAACGAACCAATCATCTTTGGTGCACCAATCGTGCTTAACCCAATCTTGATTATTCCGTTCATCTTAACACCTACAGTTCTTGCAATTATTGCTTGGATCGTTACATCAATGGGACTTGTTAACCGTGTTGTCGTTACGGCACCATGGACATTGCCTGGACCTATTGGGGCATACCTTGCAACAGGTGGAGACTGGAGAGCAGCAGTATTGAGCATTGTCTTGATTATCATTGCTTTCTTAATCTACTTCCCATTCTTCAAGATTTATGACAACAAGCTTGTCCTTGAAGAAAATGCAGACATCTAATATAAATTTGTTATAATAGTAAAGGTCTTGTTTATAGCAAGGCCTTTTCTTAAGAAGGAGAGTTACCATGAAAGCACCACGTCTTGAAAAAAACAAATCATTTACAAATATATCATTCAAGAGCTCGCTCTTTATTATCTTTGGAATTTTAGCATCAACACTTATTCCAAAGTTACTTCTCGACTCACTAGGGTTGCAGTTATACCCATTGCGCGTAATTTTGATTGCACTCACTTCGGCATTCGTCGTATGCCGTTGCTTATTCTTTATTGATTCCAATAAAGGTTACACTCGTGGATACTGGATTTTATTTGCGTTGATTGCCATTTTGACTGGCTTTATCTCGTACTTCTGGGTCTACCAAATCTACTTCGTCTAGTCTTGTTTGACAACACTATAATGTTGCGATAAACTAAAGTTGTAGGTACAAATTCTAAAAGGAGATATTATGAGAAAATTAGGAATTTCGATTTACCCCGATAAATCAACTGTTGAAGAAATGAAAGCATATATTGTGAAGGCTGCAGATGCAGGATTCTCACGTATTTTTTCATGCTTATTATCAGTGGAAAAACCACGTGAAGAAATCAAAGCTGAATTTATTGATATCAATACTTTTGCGAAAGAATATGGATTTGAAATCATTGTTGACGTGAGTCCAAAAGTCTTTAAGGACTTAGAAATTAGTTATGATGACCTCACATTCTTTCATGAGATTGGTGCAGATGGAATTCGCTTGGACGCTGGATTTGGTGGCGCACAAGAAGCAATGATGACATTCAACGAATTTGACTTAAAGATTGAAATTAACATGAGTAATGATACAAATTACATCGATACGATTATGGATTTCCAACCCAATCAATATAACTTAATCGCTTGTCATAACTTTTATCCACACCCATATTCTGGCCTCACTGAAGAGCATTTTGTAAACTGTACAACACGATTCACTAAATATGGTCTTCGTTCAGCAGCTTTCGTTGCAAGCATGAACCCAGAAGCTTACGGACCATGGCCTGTTGATTATGGTTTGGTTACATTGGAATCACACCGTGGACTTCCAATGCATGTTCAAATCAAAGACTACATCGCTCGTAACATTCTTGATGATATTATTGTCTCAAACTTTGTACCAAGTGATGCAGAACTTGAAGAAGTGAAGAAAATCAACTTAACAAAACTCAACCTTGCCGTTGAGCTTGTTGATGGCATCCCAGAACTCATGAAGAAAATTGTACTGGAAGAGCCACACTTCAACCGTGGAGACGTAAGTGATTACTTATTGCGTTCAACAATGTCTCGTGTAAAATACAAGGGACAAGGTTTCCCAGTATTCAACGCACCAGAGATGATCAAGCGTGGCGATATTGTTATCGAAAGTGATGACTTTGGACACTATGCAGGTGAATTAAATATTGCAAAGAAAGACATGAAAAATACAGGTAAATCAAATGTTGTCGGGCATGTTGTCGCTGAGGAAATTTTCTTACTCGACAAAATCAAGCCATGGCAAAAATTTGAGTTTACACTATGAAATATTACTTAGGAATTGATGCTGGTGGTACGCACACACGTTTCCTAATGTTTGATGAACACGGAAATAATGTCGAACGTATTGATCGCGATAGCATTCACTTTATGCGTGTCGGATTTGGTGGTATCCAAAATGTACTTGGCGAAATCAAGAGTGAATTCGAATCAAAGGGATTTAATTTTGATGAAGTTGGTGTTGCAATTGGAACGGCCGGTTATGGTGAAGACAAACAAGTCCGCACAAAAATTGAATCTGCAATCTGGAATGTATTTCCCAATGCGCTTATTATGAATGACGCAATGTTCGCCATGACATCGGCTTTGAACCATAATGATGGTGTATACATCATTTCTGGAACTGGATCCATTGCATTTCGCAAACACGATTGTGTTGAGGAACGTCGCGGTGGCTTCGGTTATCTCTTAGCAGATGAAGGTTCAGCATTCTGGATTGGAAAACGTATTTTAGAGGCGTTTACCAAGGAAGCAGATGGTCGTTTACCACGAACACGTTTGTATGATGAAATCATGAGTCATTTTGAACTTCAAGAAGCCTATGATCTTATCGGTATCGCCAATGAGAACAAAGAAGATTATCGTACATGGGTGGCGCAATTTAGCGGCATCGTTGGCAATTTAGAAAGCCCTCACGTTGATGATGTATTCAAACGTGCAGGATTGGAACTTGCTGAACTTGCGAATAACTTCGAACTCAATGGAAAAACCAAGATTGCATTCGGTGGTGGTGTGCTTTTACACAACACACGTGTTCGTGAAACACTACTTCATGCATTGAACGATGATTATGAGTTTGTGGCCAGTGAGCATCCCGTTGAATACGCAGCATACTTACTCTTAAAACAACATTAAAACTTGTGTTCGCACAAGTTTTTCTTTATGATTAGAGATAAATGGGGGAATCCTAATGAAACTAATTGCGTTTGATATTGATGGTACAAGCATAAAAAAAAATCGCCGAGTGGCGGAGTCGACACTCCGTATTTTGCAACAACTGCATGATGACGGTTATATTCTTGTGCCAACAACTGGAAGATCCCTCGATGGTATTCCAAAATCAATTAAAGCCCTGAATATTTGTGACTATGCGATATCTTCAAATGGTGCTGTAATCACAAATTTAAAAACAGGTGAGACGCTAGCGAAGACAGTTTTCAGTCCTGAACGTGCTGCCAAGGTTTTGGATATCATCCGTCCGTATCGTTTATGGACCTCTTTGCATATTGAAAATGAATGCTACGATTCGACATGGTTGCAAAAGACAGTACGCCGTGTGTTTTTCCACGGAGATTTTCTCCACAATCGATTTATTCATAATCCTGCCAAGTATGTTCGTGAGCATCAAACCGAAGTCGAGAAAATTCAAGTATTCTCGCTTTCAAAACATAAGTTAAAACGGTTGTTGAAAGAATTGGATGTGATTGCGGATGTAGCATATCCGATGTCTTCAAAGAACTATTATGAGATAACAAATAAAGGGGCAGAAAAAGGAATTGCTCTGACTGAATTATGCCAGCATTTGAATGTTCCATTAACCGAAGTTTTTGCAATTGGGGATGATGTCAATGATATATCAATGCTTCGCGTTGCGGGGATATCCGTTGCCATGGGTAATGCCAAACCTGAAGTCGCTTCGGAAGCGATGTATGTTACGGGAAGTAATAATGAAAATGGATTTGCTAATGCATTTCAATTATATTTATACAATCAAAAGGAGGCCTAATGAACATAAATTATAAACAGAAATTCGCACGCTAGCTAGGAGACGACGCCATAGGTCGTGAGATTTAATAACCGATACTGGTGGAACATGGCAGAGGCTGTGTTACAGTGGCATGTACAATTCAAAGCATGCAGAGGTCCGGATGGGAAACCTGAAGTTGGAACCAGAAGTAATCGCATATGCGGTGAATGACGATCTTTTAAATCAAGCCGACACTCAAGAATAAACGGAAGTCCTGTTCACTTATATTAAGTCAATTAATATAGGAGGACTCACTTCGTGCGAGTATTAAAGAATTGCAGTTTTATCTGCGAGAATTGCCAGTTAGAAGTTAAAGCATTGAATAATGGAAGCTATCGAAATCACTGCCCTTTGTGTCTGCATTCAAAACATGTAGATTGCAAACCAGGAGATCGTAAAAGCAGGTGTCTTGGACTCATGAGACCTGTGTCCTATCGTTACCACAGTAAAAAAGGATATCAAGTGAAACACATTTGTAAGGTGTGTGCTTATGTGCGATATAATATTGTTGCAACTGATTGTGACCAACCCGATTCCATACAAGAATTGATGGAACTTACATTTGAATAAAGTTAGAAAGAAGGCGAACGCATGCAACGTTTTTTTGACGCAATACCACGATGGCTATCAAGCCGCGTATCAATATTTATCTATTTATTTCTATTTTTCTACCTTGTTGTCTTTCCAGTCGTTACATCAGTTGTACCTGCAATTGTAAGTTGGGCACCTTCAAGTATGACGCAGCTCATTCTGGGGAATTATACCAATGTTCTAAGTGCGTTAGGTGCTTCAATTGCTGCGGGTTCAGGTGTTGTAGTTCACAAGAAGGTAACAACAATTCAAAAGAATCACGATGCAATGAAAGCGTCTTTAGACTCACTTCATGAAAAGTTGGATGCAATGAATTCAAAAGATGTGGATGCGTGAGTTAATTGTCTAAATTATCATGCTTCACATCAGTTACCATAATGATTCCGATAGGTTCACTTTTGTTGATTGTAAATTTGTGGTAAAATAGAGTTATGAAAGGGAGGGATACAGTATGAAGAAAATCTTTCCATTAGCGATTTTAGGAGCAGCGGCAGGTGCTGCAGCTTACTATCTAAACCAAAATAATAAGAAGCATGTTGCCAAGACAATTAATGCACTTGATGAAATTAGTAAGTCGGCTGAAGAAACTGTTGCCGATCTTGCCCAAGAAGTTATTGAGGAAAAAGAAGCTTAGTTCCAAAAAGGAACAGGCTTTTTTTCATTTCAAGCCCTAAGTATGGTAAAATAACTACAGATTAGAAGAGGTATCAATGATGAAAGAAACATTAATTGAACGTTTAGTACGTTATACAAAAGTAAATACACGATCTGATGGAAACTCTGTGAGTGTTCCGTCCACGAAAATCCAATTTGATTTATCGAAAATCTTATACGATGAGTGTGTTCGAATTGGTCTTGAGAAAGTAAAAGTCGATGAATATGGTATCGTTACAGCGCTCCTTCCATCAAATGTTGATGGTGAAGTTCCCACGATTGGTTTCATATCCCATATGGATACCGCAGATTATAATTCGGAAAATGTACAACCTCGCATTATTGAAAACTACGATGGGAAAGACATTGTCTTAAATGAGTCGTTGAACATTGTGACTGCAGTTGATGTATTTCCAAGCCTCAAAAACCATGTTGGAAAAACTTTGGTGGTTACGGATGGCACAACCCTTCTTGGCGCTGATGATAAGGCGGGTATCGCGGAGATTATGACTGCGATGGAGTATCTTGTCGATCATCCGGAAATTACGCATGGTGACGTCCGTGTGGCCTTTACAATTGATGAAGAAATTGGAACAGGCGCTGATTCTTTTGATGTCGAGGGATTCAATGCTGATTTTGCGTATACCGTTGATGGTGGTGGATTGGGTGAAATGGAATATGAGACATTCAATGCTGCCGAAACAGTTGTTACGATAAAAGGTGTAAGTGTGCACCCAGGTTCAGCAAAAGATACAATGATCAATGCAGCAGTAGTTGCACATGAATACTTTGCAGGATTACCAGCGGCAGATCGTCCCGAGCATACTGAAGGTTATGAGGGATTTTTCCTCTTAACAGAAATGCAAACAACGATTGAAGATGCGCGCATGGTATTCATCATTCGTGATCATGACAAAAATGAATTTGAAGCACGAAAAAAACTTATGGATACAATTGCACATGAATTAAATAATAAGTACGGAAATGGTACAGTTAATGTTGCAACACGTGATTCATATTACAATATGCGTAATATTATTGAAGAAGATATGAGTGTTGTGGAACTTGCAAAAGACGCAATGAAATCTGTGGGTCTCGAACCCATTATTGAACCTGTACGTGGAGGTACAGATGGCTCACGTTTATCCTACATGGGATTGCCAACTCCAAACTTATTTACTGGTGGCGAGAATTTCCATGGAAAACATGAGTTTGCTGTTGTTGAATCCATGGAAAAAGCAACAGAGGTTATTATTGCGATTGCGCATCTAAATGCTGCGCGTTAGTCGGGAGTGATATTTTTTGAAACAATTAAACATTAAAGACCTCGTTTTCTCGTATGACCGCGAAGTCAATGCTGTTGATGGCATCAGCCTCAGTGTTAATCAAGGGGATTATGTAACAATAATCGGACATAATGGAAGCGGGAAATCAACAGTTGCCAAACTTATTATTGGTTTACTAGAAGCACAATCGGGATGGATTTCAATCGATGGTACTGCATTAACACCAGAGAACGTTTATGAAATCCGAAATAAAATTGCGATTGTGTTCCAAAATCCAGACAATCAATTTATTGGATCGACAGTGCGCGATGATATCGCGTTTGGTCTTGAAAATCGTATGATGGAACCAGAATTGATGGATGCTGTAATCAATGAGTTTTCAGCTCGCGTAGGCATGGAATCATTTCTTGACCATGAACCAACCAAACTTTCTGGAGGTCAAAAACAACGCGTTGCCATCGCAGGTGCTTTGGCAATGAATCCGGAAATACTAGTTTTGGATGAAGCCACAAGTATGCTTGATCCGAAAGGTCGTAAAGAAGTGAATGATTTGGTGCACGAGTTGCACACAAAAAATGCCATGACAATACTTTCAATTACACATGACATTGAAGAAGTTACCATGAGTGATTATGTTGTTGTTATGAATGAGGGTAAGATTTACATGCAAGGGACACCCCAAGATATCTTGCAACGCACTCAAGAACTCATTGATTTGCAATTGGATATTCCATTCAGTATCAAATTCTATGAGGCACTCAAACGTCAAGGACTTGATGTAAACACACCGTATGATATTGAAGGGATGGTTGCAGAGTTATGCCAATAGTATTTAAAAATGTCGGCTACGAATATGGCCCCAAAACGCCCTTTGCTCACACTGCACTCAACGATATAAATGCGGAAATAAAAACGGGCAGTTTGACTGCAATAATTGGGGCAACGGGTAGTGGTAAATCAACACTCGTGCAACACCTCAATGGGTTGTTGCAACCAACATCTGGTGAAGTGGAAATTCTTGATCATACAATGGTAGCGGGTGTTAAATCCCGCAATCTAAAACAACTTCGCTCACAAGTTGGTTTGGTATTCCAGTTTCCTGAGATGCAACTATTTGAGGAAACAATCTATAAAGATGTGAGCTTTGGTCCAAAAAACTTTGGATTTTCTGAAGCAGATATCAAAGAGAATGTTGAGAAAGCACTCACACTTGTAGGCATTGACAAAGAACTGTGGGAACGTTCGCCTTTGGATTTATCGGGGGGACAAAAACGTCGTGTTGCGATTGCTGGAGTTCTTGCTACCGATCCGAATGTTATTGTATTGGACGAGCCAACTGCGGGTCTTGATCCGCAAGGAAGTAAAGATATGATGAATTTGTTCATTCGTCTTAACAAGGACTTTGGCAAGACTATCATTATGGTTACCCACGATATGGATCATGTACTCAATTATGCTGAGGATGTTCTTGTCTTAGATAAAGGCAGTGTCTACTTCAGTGGAAAAGCTTCGACATTCTTTAAAGATCAAACCATGTTGGACGCATTGGGATTTGTTGCGCCAAAGATTTTGCAACTTAAAACAATGTTGCTTGAGAAAGGTATTGATACGAAAGACAGTTTGGATTTGGATGCGATTGTCACCCTGATCAAGGAGGCACGCGCACATGAATAACATCGCACTGGGACGTTATGTTCCTTTGGATTCAAAGATTCATAAACTCGACCCACGTATAAAAATTATTTGCATGATCATCTTGATGGTGGGAATTTTCACTCTCAAGAATGCGTATGCAAACTTATTTATGTTTGTAATGTTGGCACTTGCAATTCTTGCATCGAAGCTTACATTCAAATTTATCCTTAAATCAATGAAGCCAATGATGTTTATGTTAATCTTCTTATTCATACTCAACATCTTCGCCATTCGTGAAGGCTATGTTCTCTTTGAACTATTTGGCTTTAAACTGTACAGCGGTGCGCTCTACCAGACGTTTTTCATTGTAACCCGACTCATACTCATGATTATGGTTACGACGCTCCTAACTGCTACAACGGCGCCACTTGACCTAACACTGGGAATCGAAGACTTACTCAATCCCTTACGCGTTATTGGTGTTCCTGCTCACGAAATCGCGATGATGATTTCGATAGCGTTACGATTCATCCCAACGCTCATTGAGGACACACAACGTATTATGAATGCTCAAGCAAGTCGCGGGGTCGATCTTCAAGAAGGAAAGTTAATGGAGAAAATCAATGGCGTTGTTTCAATGATTATTCCCTTGTTTGTTTCCAGTTACCATCGCGCTGAAGATCTCGCCGATTCAATGGAAGCACGTGGATATTATCCTGGAAAACAGCGTACCCGTTACAAACAATTATCGATTAAAGCATCCGATTGGTTCATGTTAGCATTAAGCATTCTTGTCGCTGTTGCTGCATTCTCAATTGGTAGGTATCTATGAGGTACAAATCAACTGTTTCGTATGATGGCTACGCATTTAGTGGCTGGCAACGGCAAACGAATGCACGATCCATTCAACATGAGATAGAACGTGCGCTTTCTAAGATTCACAAAGAGCCGATTCAAATTCATGGGTCGGGTCGCACGGACGCAGGTGTTCATGCCTTGGGTCAAGTATTCCATTTTGATTCAGAGCTACCACTTAAGGAGTCCAACTGGATTCTTGCACTCAACAGTTTGTTGGGGGATGATATTGTTATTTTGAGCGTTCAGCCCGTTGCTGATGACTTCAATGCACGATTAAGTGCGGTTGACAAGACGTATGAGTATCGCATGAATATTGGGACGTACAATCCATTCGAACGTAATTATGTCTACCAATACAATCATGAACTTGATTTTGATCGCATGCGTGCCGCGATGCAAGTGTTCATAGGAACCCATGATTTCACTTCGTTTAACAGCACACCTTTGGATGTCATACCGTATCAAATTAAAGTTTTGACTTCATTCACGGTTACACAAGATCAAAACAAGGTTATATTTCGTCTCAATGGCAATGGATTTCTACGGTATATGGTTCGAATACTTGTTGCGACAGTAATCAAGGCAGGGGAAGGTAAAATAACCCCTTTAGAAATCGAAGAAATGCTTGAAAAGCGCAGTAAAGTAGCAGTGAAATACAATGTACCCACATGTGGTCTTTATTTAATGAATGTAAATTATAAATAGTGAAGTGAGTTCTTGACATCGGGGTCTAAACATCATATAATTTATATCGGCACTTTATGCCAATAGTAGCCCCGGAAACTACTTTTGGTTTAGGAGGAAATTAATATGCGTCAAACAACTATGACGAAACCAGCAGAAGTTGTGCGCCAATGGTTTATTGTTGATGGAACAGACAAGACTCTAGGACGTCTTGCGAGTGAAGTTGCAACAGTACTTCGTGGTAAACACAAACCAACATACACACCTAATGTTGACGGTGGAGATTACGTAATCGTAGTCAACGCTGACAAGATTAAAGTAAGTGGAGATCAAGAATTCAAGAAATTCTACTACAACCACTCACATTATCCAGGTGGATTAAGAACACGTTCAACACGTGTTATGCGTGAATCATATACTATCGAATGGGTTGAAAAAGCTATTCACGGTATGTTACCTCACACAAGCTTAGGGGACAACCAACGTAAACATTTATTTGTATACAAAGGTGCAGAACATCCTCATACAGCACAAAAACCAGTTGAAATGGTAATTAAGGGATAGGAGAAGAGTATGACAGCAAAAAACAAAGTAAATTACTTAGGTACAGGACGTCGTAAGACATCTGTTGCTCGTGTCTATTTGACTCCAGGAACTGGTGTTATTACAATCAACCATAAACCTATTGAAGTGCATTTGCCTTCAGAACTATTAAGAATGACAGTGCGTTCACCATTTGAAGTGACATCAACAGTCGATCAATTCGACGTTAATGTTAACGTTAAAGGTGGAGGACTTACAGGACAAGCCGGAGCAATCCGTCATGGTATCTCACGTGCTTTATTAGAAGCATCAGCAGACTACCGTGCACTACTTAAACCTGCAGGATTCTTAACACGTGATCCACGTGCTAAAGAACGTAAAAAACCAGGTCTACGTGGAGCGCGTCGTGCACCACAATTCTCAAAACGTTAATCTCAACGATTTTCAATTTTGGAAACTCTCACATATGTGGGAGTTTTTTTGATTTAAAAAAGCAAAATGGTATAATTGTGAATAAAAAGGAGCAGCAAATGGAAAGAATACTAAAAGCACAAGAATATTTGAAGTATACATTCGATAACAGTAGTTATTTATCCGCCAAGCCCAAAGAATATGCATACCGCTATGAACATACGCTTCGAGTTGCACATTGGGGTCAACGCATTGCTGAAGAAGCGTCACTTGACGTTGAAGCGGTCGTTGTTGGTTGTTTACTACATGATATTAGTTATTGTGAAGAAATGGTAGATGATGTCGATCGAAAGAACCATGGACGACGCTCTGCTGCGCTTGCTGAACCATTCATAAGAAGTTTGAACTTCGATGAGGGCGTGGCACATGCCGTTCTATACGGTATCGCATCGCACGTAGATGGTGTGGCAGAATTAAATGGTGAACCATCGGTTTTATCAGACACAATTAGTGATGCAGATAATTTAGACCGAATGGATGTCTATCGAATTTACGAGAGTCTAGAGTATGCGCAGTTCTCTTCGCTATCACTTGATGAGAAACTTAAGTATTGTGAAGAACGCCTTGCCAGAATTGAGAAATTTTTGACCCTGGAATTTGCTACATCCTATGCAACAACTATAATGCATGAAGAGATTCGCGTCATGAAAAGTTTCTTTTTAGGGTTACAAAAACAACTCAGAATGAGTGTCCTCTTTTAAGCAGTAAAAATCATATTAAATTACACCAAAAACAATGTATATAAAGATGGTTTATATCCCCTAAATAGTGGCTTATTTTATAGCTTTGTAAAATAGTCAATCTTTTGTTGAAATGCTGTTGACACTGCCAATTCTTAATGGTATATTATTAAGGCAGTCAAGGAAATGGGCCTGTAGCTCAGTTGGTTAGAGCGCACCCCTGATAAGGGTGAGGTCGCTGGTTCGAATCCATTCAGGCCCACCATTTCTTATTTACTGTCTAATATATTTGGGGCTTTAGCTCAGCTGGGAGAGCGCCTGCCTTGCACGCAGGAGGTCAGCGGTTCGATCCCGCTAAGCTCCACCAAATTAGAAAACATACAAGTCGGAAACGACTTGTTTTTTTATGCTTATACAAGAAGCCTGCATTTCTTATCCGTATCTCTAACTGAATGCCGGTCAATTGGTCATGTCATGAAATATGCGATTTTTGTTATAAACGGAAATTAATTGTGCAAATTCATACAAAACTTACAATATGAAGATTATGTTTGTTTATAAACATATGCAAATAAAGCGTATTACTGTAAAGTGAAGTATGTGGCCAAACGGTATTATACAAAAAATGATTTACCGCATAATCACCAGAGGAGGAAATGTAATGAAAAAAATTACACGCTTATTTGCAGCATTAGCTGTTCTACTGACTGTATCAACAGTTGTATCCGCAGATGAAAACGGAGGATCAGAGACATCCACAGCATCTGTATCATTTATAGCAAATGAAGGACCAACCAAACCAGTCAATCCAATTGATCCAACAGATCCAGTATTGCCAGAAACTGACGAGGAAAACAAAGAAACTGAAATGGCAGGTCCACTAAGTCTTGATGTGGTTCCAAACCTTGGTTTCGGACAACAAAAAATCACAGGTTCTATTGAAACATATGAAACAACAAACCTTGTACCTTATATCCAAGTAACGGATACACGTGGTACGATGACAGGATGGACTGTTTCTGCACAATTAACAAACTTCACTTCAGGTGACGAAACAATTGATAATGCACGTTTAACATTTGGAAACTCTGTTATCAAAACATCAAATACAAATGACACAAACCGTCCAACTTCCGCAACAAGTGTTACACTTGTATCCGGTTCAGAAGCAAAAACAATGATGAATGCTTCAGCAGGTAATGGTATGGGTACATGGTTAAACACATGGTTAGCAAATGCACAAACTGATGCAACAAATAGCAATGTTACTTTAGATGTTGAAACATCACAAGCAAAAGCATTGGCTTACGAAGCAACAATCAACTGGACGCTTTCAGTAGCGCCTTAATAGAAATGAGGGGATGACAATGTCATTAAAAAACAAAATTAAAACAATCTTATCACTGCTAATGGTATTTATGGCTGTGGTTGTGAGTCCGATAAGCGCTGATGCTTATCGTGACTTCACGATTGCCGCGATAATTCCAGAAAATCAAATCAATAAAAGTGTCGACTATTTTGATTTGATGATGACACCGAATCAAGAACAAGTCGTCAATATTACAATCGAGAATAAAGGAAGCGAGACAATGGTGGCAACCCTTGATCTTAACAATGCTTCAACAGGTAACAATGGAAGTAAGCAATACATGATTGCGGTTGAACCCGATTCGAGTATGAAAACACCACTTACATCAATTGCGACCCTTGTCGATACGGAAATTGAAGTCAAACCCGGTGAAACAAAAAATGCAAGCATTCGTATTAAAATGCCTGCCACTGAACAAGATGGTGTGATTCTTGGAGGCGTTGCTGTTAAAGCCAATACATTAACAGATAAAGAAACAGACTCTGACCAAGGATTATCAATTAGTAATCAACTATCATACCTGATTGGTCTGCAACTTAGAACAAACAATAATGCCGTCGATCGAAACCTAAATCTATTAAAGGTTGATACAGCATTGATTGATTTCAATCCAAGCATTATTGCGTCCATTCAAAATGACATGCCAATTCAGATGAATGACATCTCAATTGTTGGGAGTGTTAACAAACAAGGGACACAAGAGTCCGTCGCAACAGTGAATGTATCCAATGCAAGTATCATGCCAAATACGAATTTTAATGTCGTATATGCTCCAAACAACGGTAATTTAAAACCGGGAGTGTATGATGTGAAACTTCGCATTATTCATGACACTGATGGGAAAACGTGGGAATGGGACGAAACTTTGACAATTGAGTCCGAAGATGCAAGTGATATTAATGATCAAGCTATCTTCAACAAGAATGATGTCAACTATCTAGCGATTATAATTATCGCAATTCTAGTACTTATTGTTGTTCTATTATTTATCTTAATTTGGAAACGACGTAAAAAAGACGATAATAAAGAAGTCAAATAGAAAGAGGAGGTCAGTATATGAATAAAATCACACAAAAATTGATTATACCGTTATTTGCAATTGCGCTGGTAATCACAGTATCTGTGGCATATGCTGATGAAAACTCAATCTACGATACGGAAGAAATCACATCTGAGGCAAACACCTGTTCGCCTCATGATGTGATTTCTGGCGTTGAAAAGGATGAGTTAACGGAATGCGTTGAGCCTGATTCTAATCCTGAAGCAATAGAGGAAACAGATATTATTGAACAAGATGATTCCTTGACAGACGAAGTTAATCAGACACAAATTCAAGAAGATGGTGTTGATGAAGTATTAGCGGATCAGGATGTGACTTCATTAAGCGTTGAACAAAGAGCAGGAACCCCTGTTTATGTTACAAACTTTGCTGAATTAAAGTCAGTTATTATAAATCAACCGACTGTAGATAGCATTGTTTTAGGCGGTGATATCCAGTTTCCTACCAATGGTGGTATTACGATTCCAGCAAATCGTGTCTCATTTGTTATTGATGGGAAGGATCCATTTACAGGGATTAACCATACAATTAATGAAGGAAGGGTGTCAGGGACCCTCGTAGCATTCGCAATTACTTCGACGATGCCATCTGAATTTACAATGGAAATTAAAAATGCAAATATTTATGGCCAAAGCTACTATGGAACTGTGTATGTTGCCGATTCGATTCGGAATGTAAACATTGCTTATACAAATGTTTACTATAATGGGCCACAAATGATTTTCAATCGTAATGGTCGTTTAACGCTAGATACGGTGTCAATTGAATCAGCTGCAACAGGGTATGCAGCTGAAGCGCAAGAAATTGGTGAAATCAATTCAGTATTATACAAAGGTGTAAATTTAATCAAGTTTGAACGTACAAATGGGTATGGAATGTTTCAATTTACAGGAAATCAACCGACGAGTACTGCTGCTGAGAATTCTAAAACGAAAATATCAACGAACCGATTCTATTTATCGAAGTTTAATGGCAGTTACATTGCAGATTTTGAAGGTGAGAGGAATTCAGTATTTGAGTTTGAAAGTCATGGAACAAATACTTATCCAATTTTTGAAGCACGAGATATTTTCTTAAATAGTGCTGAATTAAGTGTACGTCAAAGCGTGATGCAACGAAACTATATGGTCTTAATTAGTGGTGAATTAGTTGCGATGGACGGAAGTATATTACAGGTTGATTACACAGGACCTGCAGTAACAGGAGCTTCAATTTATCCATCAATCGCCCAAACTGGTCTAAATGCGACTTTGATTGATTCGAAGATAATTTATTATAGTACACAAGCAAATCCACGAGTTGCCATTGATCTTGGGGAGACTCGTATGAGGGGATCTTCGATTAATATTTATGCATCAAAAGTACAAAATGTAGGAATAACTGGTGGTATTTTTTCAACAAAGACAATTCGCATGGTAGAGTCAAAAGTTAATATAGTCGCTGATGATGCATATAAAATGTTTCTTATACGTAATGCAAATGGTTTAATTGGGATGGATAATTCTGTAATCGATATACAAGTCCAGACTGCTTATGCAACTGATTCTATCATTCAACTTAACTCACCATTAACGATTAACGACGGATCTGAACTTAGTTTTGTCATGCAGGGGGGATCAAAACCTACTACAATTGTTCAAACAACAGGACTTCTTGATGTTCAGTCTGGTGGAATATTCCGAATTGCAGCTTTAACTGGATCAATCGGATCCTTCGTTGAAGTTACAGGCACGGCTCCAAAGTTATTAATTGATAATCCTGAGATATTTCTACTCTTTGGGAATGCTGTATGGGATAGAATGTTTACTAATACTGCTGTAATTAATTATGATATTAAATCACAACAAATTAATACATGGAAAATCTCTAATCCCAATCTGACAATCGCTGGTACAAAAGAGGACACACCAACATTCTCTTTTATGAAAAAAGACCGTAGTAATATGAATATCTATGGTGAACTTCGAGCAAATATGAGCTTTACCGTAAACTCCAATTATGTAAGTGGAATTGATAAGCTGAACCCAAGTGGAAATCTATCCTTCAATCGCGCGGATACACAAGTTCTCGCAATTGGTGGAATGAGACTCACAACAGATGAAGTAAACGAGCGTGATACTCAGATATCTGGGTTAACTGAACCATTTGCGGAAGTTATTGTAACGTATCGTCCGCGTGGTAGTGAGGTTAATGAAATCCAAAATGGTGTAGCAGATGCGGATGGTAAGTTTGTGTTCATAACTCCAGAACTGTCCAAGGAATCGTACTCAGTAAGTGTATATGGTCAATTCTTATTAAACACTGTTGAGTTTGATATTATTCCGCGCATCGGTGATCTACGTCTTGAAGATGTTCCAAAATCAATGTCATTTGGACTCCAGTCAATCCCATCAACATACTCAATTCTTAATCGAACTGAGCTAGATTGGGGAATTACAATTTTCGATGATCGTAGCGATATTGCTCATTGGGAGTTGTATGTTGTTGTTCAAGACTTGAAACCAACAGATACTACAAAGCCAACAATTGTAAACTCGTTTGTATATGTTGATGACTCTGGAATTACAAATCAATTGACTCAAGCAATACCTTATAAAATTACCAATTCAAATGGATCGGAAACACAAAGAGTGTCATGGTCGAGTAATCGTGGTGTACTTCTCGGTGTTGGTCCCGAACAAGTTTCAAGTGAAACGGATTATAATGGCGAATTGCAATGGGTACTTCAATCTGCACCCTAAAAACATAGAAAACTGCTAAATCGGCAGTTTTTTTATATTTCAACACAAAACAATTTGCATTTCACATAATCTAATTATCTTTTAAGTTTCACAGACTAACACATGCTTTTCACGCACTTATAGCGTTTGTTTTGCAATGTAAGTGTTACATCAAGACTGTAAACTTTTACATTAACGAAATGTAAAAGTTTACAGAAAATGAATATATTGCTTGCAAGCAATCATTTCTTTATGCTAATCTGTAAAAAACGAAAGGGGATCAATATATGAGATTTCGAAAAAGTAAGTTAGTTTTAGTGTTAGTTACACTGGGTGTATTTCTAACAGCGTGTAGCACTGGAGGAGGGGGAACAGGTGGTAAGGATACCTTGACTGTTGCTTCCAGTGCAGATGCTGTAACCTTTGACATTCAGAATACAAATGACCAAGCAACGACTCGTGTTGCGCGTCAAATGTATGAGCCCTTGATTCAACAAAACGATGCACTGGAACTTGTACCAGGTCTTGCAGAGTCATGGACTGCCCTTGACGATACTACGTATGAATTTAAATTGAAGAAAGATGTAAAATTCCACAACGGAGAACCTTTTACAGCAAAAGATGTTGAGTACACAATGAAACGTGCCGCTGAGTCAGAACAGATTGGCCATATTGTTGGAGAACTTGATGTAAGTAAAATTAAAGTTGTAGATGACTATACAATTCAATTGGGAACTAAAGAGCCGTTTGGACCATTCTTAACACATCTTGCGCATCCTGCTACAGCAATTCTTAATGAGAAGGCTGTTACTGAAGGCGGAGAGGATTATGGAACAAATCCTGTTGGAACAGGACCTTATAAATTTGCGAGCTGGATTGCCGGAAGTGAAATCAACGTTGAACGTTTCGAAGATTACCATGGAACACCAGGAGCAACTGAAAAGATTAAGTTCAAAGTTATTAAAGAGAACTCAGTTCGCCTAATCTCTTTAGAAACCGGTGAAATCGATATTGCATACGATATTGCACCGTCTGACATCGCAAAAGTTGAAGAGAACAAAGACTTAACGATGTTAAAAGATCCAAACTTGTCTACAGGATATATTGGATTCAATGTTCAAAGCGATACACCAATTAAAGATGTTAAAGTAAGACAAGCAATTAACTACGCAATTGATGTCGATGCAATTTTAAGCACTGTTTACCAAGGTGTTGGTTCTAAAGCGAATGGTCCATTGAACCATCTTGTATTTGGAGCTGATAAAAATCCACTTGGATATGAGTATGATGTTGAGAAGGCAAAAGCACTTCTTACTGAAGCTGGATATCCAACGGGTGGCTTTACACTAAAACTGTATGTTGGTGATAACAATGCCCAACGTATTGCAATTGCCGAAATCGTTAAAGAGGAACTCTCTAAACTTGGAATTACAGTTGAGATAACACAACTTGAATGGGCAACATATTTGGATGCTACAGGTAAAGGTGAACATGATCTCTTTATCCTTGGATGGACAACAATCACAACAGATGCTGATTACGGTCTTTACCCACTCTTCCACTCAAGTGAGTTTGGAAAAGCAGGAAACCGTTCATTCTACAAGAACGAACGTGTCGATGAATTACTTGATAAAGGGAAATCAACTGTGAACCCCGATGAGCGACTAGCTATTTACAAAGAAGCTCAAGAGTTAATCAGTGTTGATGCACCTTGGATTTTCGTCAATGATGGTGAAAACGATACTGCAATTAGCAATAAAGTAAAAGGATTCGCACATCATCCATCAGGATCACATTTCCTAAGTGGTGTAAGCGTCGAAGATTAGATACTACTATAAAGAACGTTGGGGTCAAATTCAGTTTGACCCCACTTTTATAAATTAAGAGGTGAAAGTATGCATAAATATATATTCAAAAGACTGCTGTGGGTTATCCCGGTTCTCTTTGGTGTCTCGCTCATAGTTTTTGCAATTATGCATTTCTCTCCGGGGGATCCGGCGACGGTTATTCTTGGTGAATCTGCTAAGCCAGAAGCAATTGCGCAACTTCGTGAGCAAATGGGGCTCAATCAACCCTTTATTGTTCAATACTTTAGGTATATTGGGAATGCCGTATTTAAACTTGATTTGGGACGATCATTTATCAATAATCGTCCTGTGATTGGAGAGATTCTAATTCGACTCCCCAATACGATTAAGTTAGCGGGTCTTAGTATTACTTTAGCTGCTATTGTGGGTATTCCGTTGGGTGTTATTGCCTCACGTAAACCCTATTCAGCCCTGGATAATACAACCATGTTTGTATCGCTGCTAGGGGTCTCGATGCCAACATTTTGGCAAGGGCTTTTATTGATTCTTGTATTTTCTTTACAATTAAGAATGTTTCCATCGACAGGATTTGAGACTTGGCAACAAATGGTGTTACCAGTTATTACGTTGGCATCAAGTTCAATAGGATCCATCGCGCGAATTACCCGTTCCAGCATGTTGGATGTAATGGGACAAGATTTCATTCGTACAGCGAAGGCAAAAGGTATTTCAGAATTTAGAGTGGTCTATGTTCATATCTTAAGAAATGCACTGTTACCAGTAGTTACAGTCATTGGATTGCAGTTTGGTTCCTTGCTTGGGGGAGCAGTACTAACGGAATCAATCTTCAGTATCAATGGTTTGGGAACGCTCATGGTAAATGCGATTCGACAACGTGATCTCGTTGTGGTTCAAGGTGGCGTTCTATTTATCGCCTTCATCTTCACACTGGTTAATCTTTGCGTCGATGTCTTGTATGCATATATTGATCCACGAATTCGCTCACAGTATAAATAGGGGGTTATTATGTTTAAAAAGAGAAAAGAAAAACTTGATAAACCCATGGCAGCGCCACAAGGTTCAATTCGAGATATTTGGAATTCATTGTTACGCAATAAACGTGCAGTAGTTGGTTTGGTATTTATTGTTATTCTAATTTTTATTGCCCTTTTTGCAGACTACATTGCACCGTTTGGGATGACAGAACAAAATTTAAGTAATGCATTGCAACACCCAAACAGTACACATTGGTTGGGTACGGATGCACTTGGACGAGATGTACTGAGCCGCATCTTATACGGTGCACGTGTCTCTGTAACTATTGGGATTTCAGCAGTTATTATTGCATTGTTTGTTGGTGGATTCTTGGGGCTCATTGCAGGCTATTATGGTGGTAAGTTTGATGCGGTCATTATGCGTGTGTGTGATGTATTGCTTTCGATTCCATCAATACTCCTAGCTATCGCAATTGTAGCGTCCTTTGGTTCCAGCATGCGTAATTTAATTTTGGCCATTGGGATAGGGAATGTTCCAATTTATGCCCGGGTTGTTCGCGCAGCAGTCATGGGTGTTCGCGAAAAACAATTTATCGAAGCAGCCCATGCACTTGGGGTATCGAATACGAAAATCATGCAACGACACATTCTTCCCAATGTGCTCTCACCCATCATCGTACAAGCAACCATGGGCGTGGCATCTTCGATACTTTCAGCAGCAGGACTTGGCTTCATCGGCCTTGGAATAGAGGCTTCAGTAGCAGAATGGGGTACAATGTTGAGTTTTGGTCGCGAATATATTCGAACGCATGCCTACCTCACACTTTACCCAGGACTTGCAATCATGCTAACGATTTTATCCTTCAACCTTTTGGGAGATGGTATTCGTGATGCGATTGATCCGAAAATGAGAAACTAGAGGAGGATACTATGGAAACAAAACCGCTATTTAACATTCAAAACTTACAGAAATACTTTCCGATAAAAAAACAAAGTATCTTCCAAAAACATCAAGACTATGTCAAAGCTAATAAAGATATTACGCTTGAAATATTTCGTGGTGAGACACTGGGAATTGTTGGTGAATCTGGGTGTGGGAAGTCGACGTTGGGTCGAACGATTATCCAACTTCAAGAACAAACAGGTGGAACTACGATGTTCTATGGTGAAACAATTGAAGGACTGATGCCACGTTATGTAAAGAAAGCGTATGCTGCCTTGCCGAAAATCTCAAAATTCTACGATGAAGATTTTGCAAATCTAGAGCGTCTAAAACAACAAGATGATGCAGATGCGTACCGCCTTAAGAAAATTGAGTTTGACACTAAGTATGGTAATGTACTCCGTCTTGCTGGGGGACTGCTTGTTCATGATGATTTGGATCTTGTGAGCGATGTTCTTTCGCAACGCTATGAGTTTGGTTCAAAACTTGCGAAACTACAACGCGATCACGATTTTCAAATCGATCGCTATATGGTGTCCATGGAACATTTAACGGAAGCAAAGGATAAAGCGGAACTGATAGAAAAGGAGATTGAACGTGTTAAACATGAATTTGATGACATTGAAGCCAAAATTCAAACAATTAAAGAAGATTTGATGACGCATGAGCGCTTTGCTTACTATGAGTCGTTCCTCGATCATGGCATTGATTTGGCATCACTTGAAGCACGTGAAATGCGTATGCTTCGTGATCGCTTGCAGATTATATTCCAAGATCCCTATTCATCGCTCAATCCCAAATTGACCGTTGGCGATATCATTGGCGAAGGTGTGATTACACATGGTTTGTTTAAAAACAAGACCAGTGAGGGTTATGTCGAATACATTCAAGACATCATGGAGAAGTGCGGTCTAAAAGCAGAATTCATGAATCGTTACCCACATCAATTCTCCGGTGGTCAGCGCCAACGTATTGGGATTGCACGGGCCATTGCCTTGAAACCAAAATTCATCGTTTGTGATGAGGCCGTATCGGCTCTTGATGTTTCGATTCAGTCACAAATCATCAACTTACTTCAAGATCTTAAAGAGAAAGAAGATCTAACTTATTTATTTATTACGCATGATTTAGGGGTCGTTCGCTACATTAGTGATAGAATTGGGGTTATGTATTTTGGAAACCTTGTCGAGCTTGCGCCTGCCGAAGATATCTTTACAAATCCACAACATCCTTATACAAAACGGTTACTTGCTGCAATCCCACGACTTGAGGGAGATAGCTTTGAAATTAGTGAGCAAAGCACAGGACCCTTTGAGTTTCGATTTGAAGCAACTGGGGAGGCAGATAAGGATTGGTACGAAGTGTCGCCAGGCCACTTTGTTGCATGTCATCTCCATGAAAGGGGGATACCATCATGAGTCTCATTGAAGTTAAAAATTTACACACATACTTTGATACGAAAAACGGCTTAATAAAGGCCGTTGATGGTGTTAGTTTCGCTGTAGATGAAGGAAGAACACTTGGAATCGTTGGAGAGTCTGGAAGTGGGAAGAGTCAAACTGCAATGTCGATACTGAAACTGTTTGAATCAAACCAGAAGATATACGATGGAACAATTACATTTGATGGTCAGGAACTATCGTCAATGGATGAAGCTAGTCTTAAGAAGATTCGCGGCAATGATATTTCGATGATATTTCAAGAACCCATGACAAGTTTGAATCCTGTATTCACAGTGGAAAATCAAATTAGTGAAGTTTTGATGGTTCACCAGGGCATGTCAAAAAAAGAAGCATCAAAGCGCTCTCTTGAAATGCTTGAAGCCGTAAAAATTCCAAATCCCAAGCGGATACTAAAATCTTATCCGCACCAACTTTCAGGGGGAATGAGCCAACGCGTGATGATTGCAATGTCTCTGGCATGTAATCCCCGTGTTCTTATCGCTGATGAACCGACAACTGCACTGGATGTAATCATACAAGCGGATATTTTGAAATTGATGAATGATTTAAAACGTGACCTCAATACGTCAATATTATTCATCACCCACGACCTTGGTGTAATCAGTCAAATGGCTGATGATGTCATTGTTATGTATGGTGGAAAGATTGTGGAAGCAGCACCCATTAAGTCTTTGTTTAAAAAGCCGCATCATCCCTATACCAAGAGACTGATAGCAGCATTCTTAAAAACAGATATCAATACACGTCAACGTGAAGAGGATATCGTACTGGACTTTTATAGCAATGAGAACGACGATTACAACTTCTCGGTATTTCGTGAGGGAGGAATTGATCCCGATTGGATTGAAGTCGATACAAATCATTTCGTCGCAGTCAGTAAAACTGGCTCGAAATCGTAAAAATGGAACGGCACCTTGACTCCCTTGTGTGCCGTTCCGTTATTTGTAATAAAGATTGCCTCAATTTAATCATTTGATGCGGCAATTAGAGGATAAGCTGCAACCATAATCTAATTCAATTTCATCGTTTTAACTTGGACTGAATTGTAGAGAAATCATCTTTAATTTTGTCGCGATGATGAATTGAAAAGGAATCTTGAGCGGACACTTTTAACATACTTAAATCTGAGTGAAATATTTCAAATAAGTTATTGACAGTATTTCAAGTAAATGGTATATTATTAAGGCAGTCAAGAGATGGGCCTGTAGCTCAGTTGGTTAGAGCGCACCCCTGATAAGGGTGAGGTCGCTGGTTCGAATCCATTCAGGCCCACCATTCATAATTTCTTGATTTCCTATATATTTGGGGCTTTAGCTCAGCTGGGAGAGCGCCTGCCTTGCACGCAGGAGGTCAGCGGTTCGATCCCGCTAAGCTCCACCAATTATAGAGATACAAACACCCTACAAGGTGTTTTTTTTTGCTTTGTTTTAGTGTGTATATAACGATAAAACTCTTTTGAAATAGCACTTCTACAAGCTGGAGAAATTGGCGTAAATATCAAGGGAATATTAAGAAACACAGTAAAAAGGGTTGAAAATATAAAAAGTTAGATTGTTTCTGCCTAAGCATAAAAAATAGTGTATAGATGGATAGTGAAAATGACTTTATTACGGTATACTTTGCTTAACTATGGAGGAAACTAAATATGAAATATCGAATTATTGGTGAGACATTGCCGGCGGTGATTTGTGAATTATCTGCGGGAGAAAAGATGTTCAGTGAAGTTGGCGGTCGTTCTTGGGTAAAGGGAAGTATTACAACTGAGACTAAGGGCGGTGGCGTTGGAAAAATGATGGGACGTATGTTTACGGGTGAGAGTCTATTTCTAAGCCACTATACGGCTAATGAGGACGTTGAGATTGCGTTTACATCTTCCTTTCCAGGAAGCATTCGCGCCTATGATTTAGCAGATGGAGAAAGCATCATTTGCCAAAAGAGAGCATTTCTTGCGGCAACGGATAGTGTTGATCTATCAACATTTATGCAAAAGAAACTTGGGTCAGGTCTTGTTGGTGGTGAAGGGTTTATTCTTCAGAAAATTACCGGTCCTGGTTTAGCGTTTGTTGAGATTGATGGCTACGCTGTTGATTATACGCTCGAACGTGGCGAGGAAGTTGTCTGTGATACCGGAATTATGGCAGTTATGGACGCAACCTGTTCACTCGAAGTCGTGAGTGTAAAAGGGATCAAGAACAAATTGCTGGGTGGTGAAGGATTTTTTGATACCGTAATTAAAGGCCCTGGAAAAGTGACGTTACAAACAATGACCGTTGGTGGTCTCGCTTCTATTGTTGCACCAATGCTTTCTTCGAAATAAGATAATCATGACAATTTATGCAACAAGAGATTATCAAGTTGCCATGTTTAAGTTGATATTATAAATGCTAAATATATACCGATTGATTGGGTTAATGTGAATTAGCAATAATACGAACAGATACGAGTGTATCTGTTTTTTTTTGTCGTATTTCGTGTGCCTTTGAGAATCATTTTAAGCTATAATCAAAACAAGGAGGAATACTATGAGTGTCTTAATCAAAATTAGAGAGTATCAAAATCTCTCAGCATCCGAATCGGTAATTCAAAGTTATATCCTAAAAAATGCACAAGATTTCCTAAATCAAAGCGTGCGTGAGGTGGCGAAGGAAACCTACACTTCACCATCAACAGTTGTGAGATTTTGCAAGCGTATTGAACCCTTGGGTTTTAATACACTCAAATTGAAACTCGCAACGGAAGTTGACAGCTACAAGAACATAAACCTTGATGTCCTGGACTCAACAATTATTGAGCCCAATGACTCTTTTAACGATGTCATTGAGAAAATCACCCATATTTCCATTCAATCCATTGAAGAAACACGACTACTCTTGGATGAATCCATCATGCAACATGTTGCTGCATTGATCGCTGAGCATAGCATCATTGACTTTTATGGAACAGGCGCATCCAATGTCGTTGCAACAGATGCTGCGTTTAAGTTCATGAGAATTGGGAAAGTATCGCAATGCTTCCAGCTTTATGATCGTCAAACTGTACAAGCATTGAATTCCAACAGCCACCACGTGGCAATGGTCTTCTCTTTTTCAGGGGAGACAAAGGAGATGATTGATATAGCAAAGAAACTCCAAGAGAATGGAACACAAACTGTTGCGATTGTCGGCACCATTGGCAGTGCATTGCCACGATACACGGACTACACGATTTATGTAAGTGCGAAGGAAACAACATTTCGTAGTGGGGCAATGGCATCGCGAACTGCGCAGCTGTACGTGGTTGATTTGCTATATGCAATGTGCAGTCTGTATGACTACGAAAAATCACACCTGAATGTTGCGAAGACGCGAATTTCCCTGTAAGCCGTTTCATTAAACGGTACAATGTTTCATAGTATGTCCTAATTATTGAAACATAAATCCTTTAGTTTATGATTGTCTTATAAGGAGGCTAATTACATGATTAGTTTATTAAGAATTGATGAGCGTCTCATCCATGGTCAAGTTGCTTATGCGTGGACTAATGCTTATAAGAGTCAAGCTCTGATGGTCATCACACTCGCGAAAAAAAACGATTTGGAACGCATGTCACTGGAACTTGCATGTCCACGTGATTTGAAGTGTTTTGTGGTAACTGTCGACGAGGCAATCGTGCTTTTAAACAAATACGAAAACCGCAAGATATTTGTGGTCACAGACAGTGCGGAAGTTGTCTTGCAACTCCTCAATGCTGAAGTTACAATCCCATCTGTGAATGTGGGAGGGCTGTATCACCATGATGATCGTCAGCAGATTTCGAAAACGGTCTTTGTTGATGCAGTAATGAAAGATACATTTAGAAGTATTGCAGAATATGGCACAGCCTTAGAAATCCGTGCAACACCGACGGATAAGGAAGCCAATGTTCTCGATTTGATTTAAAAGGAGAAAGACTTAATTATGAACTTAGGACAAGCATTAATATTAAGTATTGTGATTGCTGTAATTATTCTTGAAAACTATGGGTACGGTTACTGGATGATCTCAAGGCCTGTCATGGCAGGACCAATTATCGGTTTGATTATGGGGGATTTACAAACTGGTCTACTCGTCGGAGCAAGTGTTGAATTAATGTACATGGGTGTATTACCGATTGGAGGATCAGTCCCTCCTAATGCCCAAATAGCCGGAATGCTATCCACCGTTTTCGCGATTACCAACGGTGGAAGAGCGGAAATTGGTATTAGCCTGGCACTTCCAATTGGAATTCTTGCTCAACTTCTTATCATGTTTGCATGGAATATCAATATCGGTTTGATGCACCGAGCAGATAAATATATTGCAGAAGGGAATATTAAGAAGATTGAACGCACCCACTTACTGGGGCTACCAATTTTCTTCCTTGTCTTCTTTATTCCAACGTTCCTAGCAATTTACTTGGGAAGTGATGCGGTAACTTCGGTCGTTAATGCAATGCCAGCAATTTTAACAGATGGCCTAAAAGTTGCCTCGGGAATTCTTCCGGCTGTTGGGATGGCAATGCTTTTAAAAATGATGAACTTCAAGAAATATTGGTCATTTTTTATTTTCGGATTCATCCTTGCTGTTTATCTCAACCTCAACGTCCTTGCTATTTCATTGATTGCATTTTGTTTGGTTATGGCGTTTGCAACATTGGGACAACGTGATACAGCCTTTGATGACTTTGACGATTTCGATGATGCCACAGATGAATCAAAAGAAAAGCACACGCTCATTGACAATCATGTACTTAAGGGAACTTTTGTTCGATCATTTTTCAGTATGACATCAATTAACTATGAGCGTTATACATCCTTAGGATTCTGTTATGCCATGATTCCAACGATTAAGAAACTGTACGATAAACCTGAAGATCAAATCGCGGCACTGAAGCGCCATAATGAATTCTTTAATTGCTATCCGTATACTGGAAATGCAGTCATGGGAGTTTCAATTGCACTGGAGGAAAGCCTTGCATTGGGAACTGAGGGTGTAAATTCAGAAGCGATATCAGCCACGAAATCTGCACTTATGGGTCCTTTATCGGGCATTGGTGATTCAGTCTTTAAGGCAGTGTTCATGACAATCTTTGCAGCAATTGGCGCAGGGATGGCAATGGAAGGCAACGTAATTGGTCCGATTATATTTATTGTACCCAACGTCACATTAAATGTATTATCACGTTGGTATTTTATTAAGTATGGTTATGAGTTTGGATCAACAATTATCATGAAAATGAGAGGGAGCCAAGTCATCGATAAATTTATCGAAGGGGCAACCGTAGTTGGATTGATGGTTGTTGGGGCAATGAGTGTTAGTTTTGTAAAGGTTCCGGTTGCCTTAACTTGGAATTTTGGTGAGATTGAAATTGTGCTCCTTGATCTTATCAACTCAATAGTTCCAGGGATTCTGTCATTACTCTTGGTGTTGGGTTTTTATAAGATTTTGACAAAGCAAAAAAGGGGCATGTTTACATGTATTGTTTTAAGTTTCATAATTGGAATTGCTGGGAAAGTAATTGGGTTATTCTAGTCTTATGAAAAATAGAGACACACTACTTCGTGAAATTCAAGGCAAACTCATTGTATCGTGTCAGGCACGGCCTGGTTGGGCGATGTATGGACCAGAAATTATGGCTTCATTTGCCGCTGCGGCACAAGAAGGCGGTGCAGTGGCAATTCGCGCAACGGGAAAAGATAACATTATTGCGATTAAAGAAAGAGTTGATTTGCCCATTCTCGCCATCAACAAGATTTTCGATGAAAATTATGACGTCTACATTACGCCAACCTTTGCCAGTGCAAAAGAAATTTTGGACTTAGGTGTTGATATTATTGCTTTAGATGCAACCAATCGACCCCGCCCTAATGGTGAGACATTTGCAGGTATTGTGACACAAATTCGTCGCGACTACCCGGATACCTTAATCATGGGAGAAATTTCAACATTTTCCGAAGCATCTGAAATTATGAATATGGATATTGATTTAATATCTACGACCTTATCCGGCTATACAGAGGCTTCAAAGGAAGTATCTAGGACGAATTTAGAACTTATTCGTCAAATATCGCATCAAACACATTTACCCGTGATTGCTGAAGGGAAAATTGAAACCCCTGAAGGGGCTCGGTTGGCACTTGAAGCGGGGGCCCATGCAGTTGTTGTCGGAACATCTATAACCCGTCCTGAGGTCATAACAAAGCGATATGTTGATAAAATTAATGAATTGAGAGGGAGAAAATAGAATGCAAATTATCATAACAGGGCACGGTCACTTTGCAAGTGGCATGATGTCAGCGCTCGCTTTAATTGCTGGTGAGAATGCACAAATTTGCGCAATCGATTTCGATGGTGCAGATGACGGAAGTAGACTTGCCACCGCACTAAAAAAGCAGAGTAACATGACACCGACATTGATTCTGACCGATCTATACGGTGGCACACCATTTCGACAGGCAGCCTTGATGGCGATGCAGGATTCAAACATAAGAGTCGTTGCTGGGGCAAACCTTGGCATGGTCCTTGAACTTGCAATGAAGATAGCACATGCTAAAACTTTGGATTCCATGTTAGATAACCTGGTTGAAGTTGGACGTGAGAATATCGTAATATTTAATCATCAATGAGTAAAGGGAACGGCATATAAGCGCTGTTCCCTTTTTGAGTGCTGTTATTTGTATGTAGGCATTCTTTTAATGACGATGGTGTACGTAGAATCGGGTTTATTTATAATATTTATAAGTGCTTGCAACAACATGAGTAGCCATGAAAAAGCAAGTACGAACGCTATAAGTTCGAATGCTGTTAATGATAAGTAATGGATTCCAAGAAATAGATAAACAGATACGATTAGAAGTCCGCCGATTGCATATGATAGTTGCAAGAAGCGTCTTTCAATAGTAGGGAGTAACCACTTGATTGAGATGATGAGAATCAAAAACAAGTATACTAAATATCCAGCGACCCTATTATGCATGTTTTGGTAGAATGCACTTTCATTGTATGGGAAGAAGCCAACACCACCAAGACAGAGTGCAGTTGCGAGCAAGAGACCTTTTAAAATTCGCAATCCATTATTTTTCCCCATTTTTTGATAAAGTAACACAAACAAATAGTCAATTAAAGCCATCATCAGGAAAGCAGAAAGTATGAGGGTTAGGTTGAACTCCCAACTTCTTGTCGCCTCTGGTGTTCCAAGAAAACTAAGATTTGCAAGCCACCACTGTTGATCCTTGTTCGTAATCATTGCAATGCCTACACCACCAAAAATTATTGCGACAAGTGATCGTATAATGCTTGTTGGTGATAAGTTGTTAGCGAGAGTCATCATAATATTGTTCATGATTGTAACAAAAAGTATGACGATAATCGTTGTGGTGTAGATATCAAAAGATGCACCATAGAAAAGTTGTCCCAGAACCCTAAAAAGAAATAAGGTTCCTACAAAAATTAAGAGAGAAAATGATAGGAGTAAAACTGGAAAAATACGCCAGCTTATATAGTGCGCGGCATGCTCATCTGCTTTGCCTTTATGTTGTATAAACTGTAACGTAAAGTTTATCATTCCACTAATCAGTCCTATTAGTAAGATTAACGTTGCTGCAGATTGATCTCCAACTAAAGGTATTTGACGGTATCCATGAAACACAAGAATACAGATTAGTAGTGTTAAACTAGCGACTATAATAAAACTCAAAGGCGATTTACGAAGTCGCTTTTTTTTCTGCAATGGAATTTTGATTTCTGTATCATTGATTTCCAATGGCATGGTCAGGGGAAGCGTTATGGTTTGCTCGTTTGCAAACTCATCCGTGACAATCATTTGTATGGTCTTATTGTTCATAGTATGTCCATCCTTTATCTCATCTATTGTACTTTGAGTATATTCATATCTTAGGTTATTCACGGTGTGAATTCAATTATAATCATATCTCAACATGCAAATCGTCCGTTCATAACGAAATATCAATGGATCCATATTTTGAGTAAGTGTATTTATTAATAATTTCGCGAGTTATATGTGTTTTAAATAAAAAAACATTTATAATTAGAACTTGACATATTAAAAATATTATAATAATAACCACTATCAAAGGGGTTTTAGGTCAATTTGCTAACATATGTACAAAATGCACATATTGAACAAACTTTACAAAAATGATATTCTTAAGATAGTTAACAATTAGGGGATATTTGTTGTGGCTGAAGGAGATATATGTATGAAAACTAAGAAAACAAACAGATTCTTAATTTTTTTGGTGACCGCATTGGTCATTGTGCAAGGTGCAATTCCAATCTTTGGGAATCAAGAACGTACCCAAGGCGATGCAACGGTTGAAAAAGAACCGGTTGCTGAGACATCGAAGAATGAGGAATCCAAAGAAATTGAAACACCGGCAGTTACTACCGATGGACAAGAGGATCCTGTTGTAAATAATGATGAAAACGAAGGTGGAGTCACACCTGCTTTTGAGGTTACCGCAGTTGGACTAGTGCTCGGTGATGTTGGGAAACCTGCTGGTGAACCAATGGGCGTTGCAACCGGAGCAGAATCAAAAGCGTGGGTAGTTTTTTCCTTGCTTGCTGATGAATCAGACGTTGAACCAAATCAACTTGCATTCCGGATTGAGTATCCAAAAGGTGCAATCTTTAATGCAAACTCTTCCGATATTTACGAATATAAGATTGGTGGACCCAATGGACCTAATGATACTTCCGACGGAACGCAAGAATATCTATGGGTGACATACAAGCAAAGTTTATCGAGTGGTGAAGCAATTCGATTCAATTTTGATTTTATTCCATTCTCAAAAGGTGTTACGGATGATGGTACAGAATTACCAATGCATGTCGTTGCTTATGACCTTCATTCAGGGAGTACTGTAAGTTCCCAATCACAAGGAAAGAATTCTTTCACAGCGATTGCAGATAAATTTAATTGGGAAAATGTTCGTTCTACGGTATCACCGACGGCGATTATGACTACAATCAAAACAACAACGCTTAATCAGATGACATTCACAGAATCAACCCGTTCATTGTCTGGAAATACCAATGGACTCGTGTTTGCTGAGCGTGTTGATTTTGAGACCAAATATAATATACCCTTAGGTACCGACGGCTATCCATTGATTCTTGTAAAACCAGAGAACCTCGTGGATACTTCGGGTATAGCATTGGTTGAGGGAACTGATTTTGTCGCTGAGTATACTCCAGATGGATACATAAAAACGTTCACAGTGACTAAAACAATTGCAGCTACTGCGGGGAGCGAGTTAGTAAATCCAAGTTATTCGTTCCGAATCATTGGTGCAAAAGTAGATCCAAGTTATGTAATTGATAATTTTGATCTTGCTTTGAGTGAGAGTGCTGATTTCTCAATTACTACAGAATCAACAAATCATAGGGTAACTCCTTCACGTTCTGTCAGTGGAACAGGTAAAGATGCAATTGTGTTACCACAAAGCAGCAATCAAACTGTAAAAGTTACATATACAAATGTTGCTGAATTGGGCGATGAAACACTAAATCAAAATTTCCCTAAGAAAATAACCAGTGTGGGTGGGGTTGGCTCGTCCAATACAGCTGAAAGTAACTTAGCTGCATTCAAGGGAGATAAAGTGGTCTTTTCCTTTGGAGAAAACTTCCGTAACCTTCAAGATGGAAGTCTTACTGAACTTCGTTTCACAGAACGTGCCAATCATGAATTTGGTTACCAAACAGACGAGTTGCAACCACTAAATATTAGAACTGGAGTTTCTCGCCTTGAGAATAATACGGCGTTACAGTCGACAACATTGGATGTTGTCATCAAGTATAAAGATAGTTCAGAGTCTAGAATTTCATTATCCACAGAAGAATTGGCGAAATCAAAGACAATTCCTGTAGATCCTGACTCAGTAGCGAACATTGATTCCATTACTTATATCTTTAAAAATGTTGAACCTGGCTTTAAACTTACAACGCCACCAAGCATTGAATATTTGGTGTTAGAACAAGCAGATCCAACAATTAATGGTAACAAGTTCATGAATACTGCAAACATGAGCTATACCTATACAAATAAAGATGGCGATGACTTTAGTTTTGATAAGAACAGTAATACCGTTTCTTTCTATTATAAAGATCGTGAAACAGACGCTGATGGTCTTTATTCACACAACAAAACTGGAGCTAATCTCGCTACAGGACAACGTCCTGTAGTTGGAGACTCGATTCTCTTTACGATAACAATGACAAATGATAAAGCGAATCCGGTTGCTGTAAAATCTATTGTTGATAATTATACCTACAACTTGTCACCATACAACGGTGCGTTGGGCAATGTTAGCAATCCCGATTCCAAACCAATTGACGAATCCTACTTATCGACGCAAAATCCAAACATTTCTAATCTTGTCGTCTGGGATCCTGCAAACAATCAAGAAGTGTTGAGCGACCAGTCTGTAGTATCGATGACAAACACCGATCCAGTTGGAAAATCATACGGTAAATTTGATATTTCATTCGCAAACGATGGCATTGTTTTACAGCCTGGTGAAACGTTGAAATTGACATATACGATGAGTGTTAACGATGAGTTTAAAACAAATGCAACGATAGGGAACCAATTCCTATCCTATGATAAAAATGATGTTCTATTAGGAACAGGTGAGTTCTGGTGGTCTGTACCCACTCCTGGGCTGCATAATTACATCAAAGACAAATCAGCAGTTAATGCCAATGGGAACTCGGTAACAGAACTTCCATATGGTTCAGATGTCATCATGTATACAATAACAATTGAAAACACGACTAATTTTATTTGGGATCGTGAAATCATTGTTCGTGATAACTATTCAGCAAATGTGAGCCCGGTAAGTGGATTCGGACTGATACCGGATACCTTCTTGGAAAACTATCGCTTGAATGATGCACAACCACTTAATATGGCGGTTGCTAAACTTGCCGGCAATATGATTATGCCTGAAGGGTTTAAAGAAGAAGAAATCAGTGTAACATTGAATAACCCCTACAATGAATTTTCAGTTAGTTTGGGTACAAATGTGTTAAAACCAGGGGAATCAGTAAAACTAAACTATACAATGCAACTCAGACCGAATGCAGAGAAAAATGAGGTCATTCTCAATAATTTTGTTGTTAACATGGATGGCATTTTACTCAATACGGGTCGTCATAAATGGCAAGCAAACAGTCTCATTGGTAAAAAAGGACTTGTTTCTGTCATTAAGTCAGTATTACCGATTGAAACTGAAGGTCAAGTGACACCCAACACAGCGGCCTTACGTGATGGTGATAAAATTCGTTACAGTGTAACCGTTTCAAATTACCATACACGTGAAAATCATGTTGTTCACTTCAAGAATGTTGTTGATCAACTGGGTGATAACCTCGTCTTTGTTCCTGGAACACTAAAGATCGAGCAAATTGAAAGTAAAGATAATGACATTAATAAAGTTGTGACACCAATTGATGAGAGCAAATATGCAGTTGACTACGATGAAGTCGAGAATCAATTAAGTGTTCGCTTTAATGATGCACAACAACTTTTTGGTGGACTTGTAAAGATTAATGGTAAAGAAGAAGTTCACTATCGTTATGTCATCTCCTATGATGTTGCTGTTGATACGCAATCTGATAAATTTGAAAAAATTCCGGTAAATCAACCAATCGTGACACGTTCGAATAATGTTGATGTATTCTACATTGAACCGATTTCTGAACTTGTGTTTAAGAGTGGTGGAAAACTTGAAGCCGATGTTAATGATTTGGATAATGATCCATCGACTGAGTCGTACTTAAACAGTGTTGCCAATGTAAAGGTAATCAATGAATATGCCTTATTCGGAAACATTAGTAAAAGTGTTGATCGACCAATTGTTGACGTTGTATCGTCGGATAACTTGGTCCGTAACTACACAGTGCAAATTGAGAACTACAGCTTTGTTAAGTTGAAAGCGCACCAAGTTGTTGATTTATTACCGCATTACGAGACGATTGATCCTGCTATTGGTGTCAAAGTTATTGATTCTAAAGGGGATAGCTATGATGCTGTCTACGCTGTGGACTCTGTAAAACTTGGTGAGACGACCTATGGTAGACTTACTGTGAAGGGTTATAAAGTTGGAAATACCGTTCTTCCACTAGAAGTAGATGGGTCGACGGAATACAACAAAGCATCACTCATGAAGATAACTTATACAACTAAAGTTGATGGAGTATCAGCATACGAGTCGATGATTGCAACAGATAATCCAGAAGTTTCTGATGCAAACCGAGTTGCAATGTATCTTGCAGATGATGCAACCATGTTGATTCGTTCAACCAACGCTGCTCTTGCAAGTTATATGACAAATGATGATGTCGTAGAAACAGATTGGGATTCCAATTTGAATACAAAAAATCGATATCAAAATCAAGTGGTCGTTAAAAATATTGCGAGTGCAATATCGCCATATGTAAAAGCAAAAGCTCAAATTGCCCGTCAAGTTGGTGCTGGTGAGTCCTACGTTGACTACGTACAAGGTACGAGTGCTGTAGAGCCAGGCGATATCGTGGCATGGAATATTACATTTGGAAATGCAAATCAAGCGAATACACCAGAAATACTTGCAAACTCAGAGATATCTGTAGTATTACCGCAAGGTATTACATACCTCGGTTTTGCCAAGGATACAAATGGTGACATACAAACACCAAGCTATTTAACAAACGAACGTGTTATAAAGAATGCTGCGAATGAAACGGTCGTATCGTGGACAGTTACAGATGCAATGCCGGCGAATAAGCGTCTTGCATTCACAATACGAACAGCAACCAATCAAAACAATTATGCTACATATGGTGCACGTGCATACTTTGCCCCAAATGCGACGCCAAAACAGATTTTCTTTGATTCAAAAGTTAAGAAGTCAAGCGAATATGTGTCATACAAGTTTGAAACTGACACGCGAGATATTTCCGCTCTTAATGAAAATTTAGCGGGAGAATCACATTTCGTATATAGTGACACACAGTTAGATGTATATGGAACAATTGGTATTAGTACTGTTCTCTTAGAGACCGAAGTTGAAACGGGTAACACTGTTTCAAGTCGTGGACTCAGCAGAACCTTACAAATGGCTGATCGTGTTAATACATTACGATATGACATGCGTGTTAATGTCGACAAATCCGATTCAAATATTCATAGTATTGTCATGATTAATCGCCTTCCGAAAATTGGTGATACAATGACAGTTCAAAATAAACCACGTAACAGTCAAGTTGATTCAGTACTTGCGGGAGACGGTGACTTTAATGTAGCCCTCTACAATGTTAAAACTGGCGCATTCATCGAGAACGTGGATCCAGCAATGTATCAAATTCAATACTCAGTTGCAGCAGTAGATTATCAATTTACGGCAAATGACTGGAAAGGTGAAGATACAAATGCTCAATGGATGACCCATGACGAACTCATCGCTGCAGGAATCAACCCCGATAATGTAACGGCGGTTCGTGCAGTAATGGATAAAACATTCAATATTGTTAATGGTCAATCATTAAGTGTAAAATTCTCAGTTGTTCTCAAGGACTACAATATTTCAAATCTAGAAGTCAATGATAGCTTTGGTTACCGTGTAACAATTGGAAATGGTATTTCAGTTAACTCAGAACCCTTGCCTGTTTCCGCAACAGCTAAAGTTATTAAAGATCGTGTGAATCTTGTGGTTAATGTTGAATCAACTGAAACTGAACCAACAATCACCAGTTTCGATGTTGATGTTATTGAATTTGACGGTGATAACGTGGAAGTTGCGCGAAACACGCATACATTGAATGTTGCGAAACTCAGCGAAGGAAACTGGTCAAATAATGAATGGATTTACAATCTTCCGGTAGGACATCGATATGAAATTCGTGCTCATGAGTATGAAGACTTTGAAATCCCAACAACTACGATAACAAAGGTTGTGGATAGAGATAATACAACAGAATGGACACTAACTGCGAACTATGTACAGAAGATTTATGATATCGTAGATGTGAATGTCACTGTTAACAGTCTTGATGCAAACACGCGAATTGCTTCGGTTACACCGACAGTCAATACAATTAATGGTGCAGGAAATACAATTGATGAATCAGCGCATCAAATGATGTTGGATGATACACAAAATGCATCACTAGAAATAAATAAACTTGTGACTGGAAATTCTTACACACTTACACCTTCAGATCTTAATGGATATACTGTTGCGGTAGGTGAGGTCAAACAAGAAGCGTTAGCGAACGGTGGTATTCGTTGGACCTTAAGTCTTGTTTATACAGAAAAAGATCCTAAAAACCCTGTTAAACCCATTACACCAGAAAAACCAAATCCGCTTCTTCCAAGTACGGGAGTTGAAAGTGGCTATTTGGTAGCGATTGGTGCTGGGATTATACTTGTTGGTCTTGCATTCGTCGTGATAACGAAACGTAAGAAAAAACAATAAGTTTGTATTCTAAATCAAATTGAACAGGAAGTCATTACGACTTCCTGTTTTAACGTGTATTTATTAGATTATTTCGGTATAATTGAGGAATAGAACTGAGAAGTCACATAAATTGACCGACGGTCAGTTTTGCGTTATAATAGTAACGATTAGGAGATTAATATGGTGAAACATAAGGAACCAACTATCAGAAAGCAAGAAATTGTGGATTATGCAATGCATCTGTTTTTAAAACAAGGGTACGAGAAAACATCGGTATCTCAAATTGCGAAAGCCGTAGATGTTGCCAAGGGATTGGTTTACTACTATTTTGAATCGAAAGAAGAAATACTCGAATGTGTTGTCGAAGATATGTGCCAACAACATGTTGAACGCTTAATGATTCAAATTGATGAACATGCGAATGATTTTTATGATCGTTTGTTGTTGCTTATGGATGCATATTATGAAATTCATCCTTATACAGAAACTGAGTCGTCAACGCGATGGTTTATGCAAAATGCTTTTGTGGAGACATTTCACAAAATCTATTTACAGCGAATTGACAACGTCCTGACACAAATTGTTGAACAAGGTCAAAAAGATGGATACTTTGAACTACAGTATCCGAAGATGATGATTATTATGACCCTCGAAGGTATATTTGGATTAAGTCGTTACCGTCAGATTACACGTGATCAAGTCGTGGAAATGATTGAGCAATCGTTAAACCTCCCCCGTCACTCATTAAAGGAAAAGGGTGCGTCACTCCTAACTCATTTTGTAAATTGAGAGAGGTGATGAATATTGCGCGACAAGCTAGATAAAATAACAGCTTTAGAGCAAAAATTTATTGATGAACGTGATAGTTTATCAATACAGGAAGATTCTATAATGGGAGAATACCGTGCCAAGGCGCAGCAAAAGATTGCGAAATTATATCGTGAGTCTGAGGCAGCACATGAGCATGAAGTTCAATTAATTATGGAAAAAACCAATCAAGAAAAAGAAACTATCGAAAAGCAACGGGATGAAGACTTAGAGTACGTTGCAAAACTTTATAGTGAAAATGCGAATAAGGTTCTGAAACATCTCGTAGAGGAGGTTTTAGAACATGGCAATCGTTAAAATGAGTGAATTTGAAATGCTCGTACGTAATGATCAATTGGATCATTTATTGGTTTCACTGCAACGCTATGGGAATGTGATGTTTGACCAAAAAGTGGAAGAAATTGGAAACTTTAAACACATAACCCGATCATTTGATCGTGAGAGCAATACAGCAAAGCAGGAACACATTCAATCGATATTAAAACGTTTAAGTTCTATAAAGAAACAGGAAGGCCCGAAGAAGGGTCAAATGTTTGATAAATTAAATCTACAAACAATGACGTATGATGAAATGGAATCGATTGTAAAAGAAACAGATTTAGACAGTATTCTCAACATGTATGCTGAGTTCTATGAAAGTGAATCTCATTTTGTGGAGTCATTCAAAATGCACATGCCGTGGGAAGTTGAAACATTCACGAGTGATGCACTTCTGAGCCTCGATGGGGTCCGTCCGATAATAGGGAAGGTACCATCAAAATATACCCACCGCCTCGTTCACGAACTCGAAGGGTTAGAGGATGTATATTTTATGTACCAACCGGATACAATGGATGAATCGATTTTTGTAATCATTCCGACACCGAAGCGTCGGGAAAATGTTGAAGTATTAATTGAAAAGTATGAAATGGAATCTCGCTCCTCTGTATCACTACATATTGAGGATAAAGTTGTGATGATGCGCTATTTCTTATCGCAAATGATTGATAAACGACTGAACATTGGTGATCGCTTATCTCGCATTGGCTTGTATCAGGAAATACTTAAAGCACATTACGAATCCTTGCGAAATGAGGCATTACGTGAATCAATGTGTGAGAATTTCATTGCTTCTGAGCATGTGACTTATTTAAAAGGTTGGATTATGACAGATCAGGTTGCTGAGTTCTCGTCAATTGTTAATGAAGCAACAGATGGTGTATTTGACTTGGAAATTATTGCAGCTCCACTTCATTCACCGGATATCCCAATTAAGTTAAAGAATAATCGTTTTGCGCGAGCATTCGAGCCCATTACAAATATGTATTCGCAACCGCGTTATGATGAATTGGACCCAACACCTATTTTTGCACCATTCTATGCATTCTTTTTTGGGATGATGCTTGCTGATGTAGGATATGGACTTATCATGGGGGTTGTCATGTTTGCGGCGCTCAAACTTCTAAATCTAAAACCTTCAACGCGTGATATGCTTCGACTCCTCTTGTATGTCAGCGTACCAACGATGTTTTGGGGGATCATTTATGGATCATTCTTTGGTGGCATGATTCCTTTAACTCCAATCATTGACATCAACAATCAATTCAATCATGTCTTGGTCATGGCACTGGGATTTGGAATCATTCATTTGTTTGTTGGACTTGGTGTTAAAGGATATATTTACTTTAGAGATTATAAGAAACGTTACATAATTTACGATGTTCTGTTTTGGTATATGACGTTAATTGGAATCATTGTCCTGGTATCACAAATGTTTACCGATTTCCTTTCACCGTATGCTTCAAGTGCTACGATCATCATGATAATTGGGATGGTTGGAATTGTGCTGACAAATGGGCGTGAGGCAAAGACTGTCTTTGGAAAAGGGGCATCGGGCTTATATAGTTTGTATGGCATTACTAACTACATTGGAGATGTGGTGTCTTACTCACGTCTAATGGCATTGGGGCTTGCAGGCGCATCGATTGGTGTTGCTTTTAATATGATGGTTTCAATGGCAGCAGAAATGGGCACACTTGGTGTCATTTTTGGAGCGGTTGTTTTCATTTTTGGACACACATTTAACCTCCTTATTAGTGGGTTAAGTTCGTACGTTCACGCTGCTCGACTCACATACGTTGAATTCTTCGGAAAGTTTTTTGTTGGTGGTGGACGTGCATTTGAGCCGTTTATTGCTGCACCCACATATATAGAATTGGAGAGAGAATAATATGACATTTTTTGAATTTTTACTGCAATATGGTGGTCTTATCATGGCTGTCCTCGGAATGGCACTTGTTGTAATCATACCTGGATACAACAGTGGTAAAGGTGTTGGGATGGTTGGAGAGGCTGCGACCGGCCTAATTATGGATGAACCCGAGAAGTTTGGGAAAAGCCTTTTACTTCAAATGATGCCTGCCTCACAAGGCTTATATGGCTTCGTTATCGCGATTATGACCTTAGGGCGACTTCATACTGGTATGGGTCTCCAAGAGGGCTTATACATCCTTATGGCGTGTCTGCCGATGGCAATCGTCGGTGGACCAACGGCAATCGCGCAAGCACGGGTTGCGGTAAGTGGTGTTCAACTTCTTGCCCGCAACGAAAATGAGATGACCAAGAATATTATCTATGCTGTAATGGTTGAAACGTATGCATTGTTGGCATTTGTTTCATCAATCATTATTCTAAGCACGGTGACATTCTAATGTCTGCAGGAAGTATTGATCGCATCATTACTTCAATCGAAAACGATGTCGACATGCAACGACAAGCGTACCTACAAACTGCGCATGATGCTGGAAAGCATCGTTACGATGAGATGATTGCGGATGCAAAAAAGAAACTAAAAAATGATGAAAAAAATCATAATGAAGAACTACGTCAACTCTACCGCCGCGAAACAACCGCAAATCGCAAAGAAGCACAAAAAGCAATTGATGCCTTGAAGAATACCTTGGCACAAGAACTCATCAGTGCAACAGATGCAGTATTGAAGCAACTCGATTCTCATGAGTTTGCAGCACTTCTAGATCGGATACTTGAAAAAGAAAATGGATCACAAAGACCCCGAATCCGTGTCGATTCGAGACATTTTTCGGATATCATGAGTTCCCATGGGAGTCAATATCAAGTCATTGAAGATGAAGCAATATCGGCTGGATTTGTTTTGCACTATGCTGACTATGATATTGACTATGAGTTTAGCCATGTTCTTCGTTATAACAATGATGACTTCACAAAGATTGCGCTTCACCAACTCTTTGGAGATAACCAATGAGTGTAAGTTATGGTCGGTTAAATATTGAGTTGATGCAATTGCTTGATGGCTTGGACCACTTGGGAATGAGTGATGCTGTCGATGAAACAATTCTTGAGAAACAAGAATTTCTCGCTCGGAAACTTTTACAAGAAGGTGTTCCACCTCACTTGATGAAACTTATTTTTCATGAGTCCTATTTGTATCAAGGAAATCCCAATGATTCAGAAATAATGAACTTTTTAGGTCAAGATATGGGAAGTGATGTTGCCAATACCTACGCAAAGATGTTGATTGATTTTTATGTTATCGAATCGAGACTGCGATTTGATCGTAAACCAATGTTGGATAGCTATGGAACCATACCTTCGACTGTTGTGAATCAATCACACACAGTTCGCGATTTGATCTACACATCCATGTATTTTCGCGACTTTGAAAACATCAACCGTAAAAACTATCCCAAACTCATGGATGAATTTACACATAAAACATTCAAGTCGCATGCCTATGAGGCGATGAGTTTAAATGGTGTTATCGCAAAGTCAATCTTATATTGTTTAAAACTCAACAATTACCGCATTATTCAAAAAGGAAGAATGTTGGGCTTGGATGTTGATGAGGTGGTACGAAATTATGGAAACTAATATCGTATATTTAACATACAGAGATGTTGAACCCTTGATGGCAAGTTTTGGTATGCAAATTGTAACACTCTCACAAACAGCACCATTGCGGCATACATTACGGGAACTTGTGAATCAAAATACAACAATAATCTATGTAAGTAATGAAGTATATAAAAACAACCAAGACCTCATTGATGGTTACAACGCAGATACATTAACACTTATTGTATTTGACACACATGAGTCGTTGCGTCCACAAGGTGTGCGACGTATGCGCCATTTATTGGAATCATCAATAGGCATTAAAACACGTTAGGAGGCTCGTTGATGGATTATGGAATAATATCAAAAGTATCGGGTCCGTTAGTAGTTGCTGATAATATACCCAAAGCACGCCTATTTGATACAGTTTATGTATCTGATAAAAAGCTGTTAGGTGAAATTATTGAAATTCGCGGACCCAAAGCATCAATTCAGGTTTATGAAGAAACATCAGGAATAAAGGTAGGGGAGAAAGTTGTCTCTACAAATCATCCCTTAAGTGTTCTCTTAGGACCTGGAATCCTGTCACAAATAATTGATGGGGTCGGACGTAATCTTAAAGATTATGCCGACAAGTCAGGAGATTATCTTACAACGGGATTGCATTTTGAATCCCTTGATTTAGAAAAAAAATGGGAATTTACACCGCTTGTTAAAGTGGGGGACTTTGTAAACCCAGGTGATCCATTAGGTTATGTTTATGAATACCATCTGAAGCACTTTATCATGGTTCCTCATACGGTATCGGGGACACTTACCCATATTGAAGCAGGATTGTTCACGGTTCAGGAAACTGTTGCAACAATTGCAACGGACACACAGAAACACGATGTAGTGATGGCAACACGTTGGCCAATTCGAAAAGAGCGTCCTTTTAAAGCGAAGCACTTACCGAGTGAGCCACTCATCACAGGCCAACGCGTCATTGATACATTCTTTCCGATTGCTAAAGGAGGTACTGCATGTGTTCCTGGTCCTTTTGGTTCAGGAAAAACTGTAGTACAACATCAAATTGCAAAATGGTCGGATGCTGATGTTGTCATCTATGTCGGATGTGGAGAACGTGGGAATGAAATCACGGATGTACTCAATGAATTTCCGGAAATTGAAGACCCTCGCACACAAAGACCACTCATGGAGAAAACGGTCTTAATTGCCAATACTTCAAATATGCCAGTTGCCGCTCGCGAAGCGTCAATCTATACTGGAATAACCATTGCTGAGTATTTCCGTGACATGGGATACGACGTATCGATGATGGCGGATTCAACATCACGTTGGGCAGAAGCACTTCGCGAAATGAGTGGTCGACTTGAGGAGATGCCAGGCGATGAAGGGTATCCTGCTTATTTGAGTTCACGACTCGCACAAGTCTATGAGCGTGCTGGCGTTGTAACACCATTGGGCAATGGACTTGAGGATGGCTCAGTAACTATGATTGGTGCTGTATCACCAGCAGGTGGGGATTTATCCGAACCTGTAACCCAAGCAACATTACGTATTGTTAAAGTATTTTGGGCATTGGATGCACAACTTGCTTATACACGCCATTTCCCAGCAATTCATTGGTTGGAAAGTTATTCTCTATATCAAGGGTCGATGGATCGCTATATGAAGAAGAATGGCTATCGCAATTTCAGCCGTTACCACCAACAAGCCGTCGTGTTGTTAAAAGAAGAACACCGTCTTCAAGAAATCGTACAACTTGTGGGCCGCGACACACTTTCGGATCACGATGTATTAAAACTTGAAGTGGCACGTATGATTCGAGAAGACTTTCTACAGCAGAATGCATTCCAGGATGAGGATACGTTTACTTCGTATCACAAACAAACCGTGATGCTGGCGACAATCATGGAATTCTATTCGCATGCAAAACGTTACCTAAGCCACGATCACATCTATTTAGCGGATATTGTGAATATGGAAGCGATGTATCAAATTTCAAGAATGAAGTATGAACCAAGACTTGAGAAACTCGAAGCACTTGTGGCAATAATTCAGACCGAATTCGAATCATTGAAGGAAGGAGACCAATACTAATGAGAAGTTACAAAACAATTCGTGAAGTGGTTGGACCGCTCCTTATCGTTGATAATGTTGAAGATGTCGCATTTGATGAACTCGTAGAAATTTACATCGAAAATAATGAACGTCGCATTGGTCGTGTTCTTGAGGTTGATGGATCGGCAGCGGTGATTCAGTTGTATGAATCGAGTATGGGAATACAACCAGATGAGACTCGCGTTCGTTTTATGGGAAAACCGATGACACTACAAGTTTCGGAAGGGATGATTGGCCGCAATTTTGATGGTAAAGGAATTTTACGCGATGAAGGTTCAACGCTTGTTTCCTTTGATGAACGAGACATTAATGGTGCTGTCATGAATCCACTTCATCGGGATTATCCCAACGAATTTATTCAAACAGGGATATCATCGATTGATGTACTCAATACACTCGTTGTAGGTCAGAAACTCCCAATTTTTTCTGGGGCAGGTTTGCCGCATAATGAGTTGGCAGCACAAATTGCTCGCCAAGCAAAAGTTTTGGATGATGATATTGAATTTGCAGTGGTGTTCTGTGCAATGGGGATTTCATATGAAGAAGCACGCTTCTTTGAGGATGAATTTCAAAGAACAGGCGCCATTGATCGAACAGTTATGTTCACCAATCTTGCAAATGATCCAGCAATTGAGCGAATTATCGCACCAAGAATGGCCATTACGGCTGCTGAATATCTTGCCTTTGAAAAAGATATGCATGTGATTTTAATCATGAGCGACATGAGTTATTATGCGGAATCATTACGCGAGATATCCGCATCTCGTAAAGAGATTCCCGGTCGTCGTGGTTACCCAGGATACATGTATACCGATTTGGCAACACTTTATGAGCGCGCAGGTCGATTGAAAGGGAAAGTCGGTTCGTTAACAATGTTACCCATTTTGACGATGCCCGAAAATGACAAGACCCATCCAATCCCTGACTTAACAGGGTATATTACTGAGGGTCAACTTATTCTAGATAATGATTTGCACCGTGTTAATATTGCCCCACCACTTGATGTGCTACCGAGTTTGAGTCGATTGAAAGACAAAGGAATTGGCGAGGGAAAAACAAGAAGTGACCACTCTGATTTAATGAATCAACTCTTTGCATCATATGCACATGGTAAAAAGACAAAAGAGATGGCGAGTATCTTAGGTGAAGGTTCACTTACAGACCTCGACCGTCGCTATGTGAGGTTTACTGAGGCATTTGAAGAGCGTTTCTTACACCAAGGATTCTATACCAACCGAAGCATTGAAACCTCTCTGGATTTGGGATGGGAGCTCTTGTCGATGTTGCCGAAATCGGAACTAAAACGTGTTCGCGATGTTTACATTGATACATATTATAAGGAAGTCCTATGACACGGCTTCATGTAAATCCAACGAGGATGGTGATGAATGAGTTGCATCAAAAACTTTCCATTGCTCGCCAAGGTCATAAGCTACTCAAGGAGAAGCAAGACTCAATGATTCGCGAATTCATAGAATACTATGATCAGGCAAATGTTTTGCGTAAGCAACTTGAGATTGATATATCAAAGATGAATCGAAATTACAATTTGGCAACACTTGAAAGTGATGAAGCATACGTACTTCAGGCACTCCAAGCATCGGCGGAGGGAATGCATGTGACTGAACGCCGTGATAGCGTTATGGGAACGACGATTCCAAAATATAAACTTACGGGTGAAACTCGCCAACAGTATCACCCTGTCGTGATGTCGTCTCACTATCGCATTGATAAAGTAGCCGACATGCATCCGACAGTGAAAATGCTTCTTGTTGAATTGGCAGAAGTTGAAAAGACGTGTTTCATTCTCGGTGCAGAGATTAAAGCGACCCGACGCCGTGTGAATGCACTGGAACACAAGACAATTCCTGATATTGAGGAAACGATAACCTACATCAAGTTGCGACTGGACGATCAAGTACGAAGTCAACAGGCTCGCATCATGAAAGTGACAAAGAAGTAGTATACTACTTCTTTTCTTTTTACTTTGTAGGTAAATATTTTGATAGATATTTACCGTTATTGAAGTAAATTAGGTATAATAACACTAAGAAGGTGGTGTTTTTATGATTGAGGCAATTGATGTTTATCATTATGATTTAAACAAGCTTCTTGATATTTGGGAACGTTCGGTTATTGAAACGCATAATTTCATCTCAAAAGAAATGATTGAAAGTATGCGCCCAGAAGTTTTACGTGGTTTTGCAAGTATGGACAAAGTCTTAATCTACACACGAAACGATGCTGTAACAGGGTTTATGGGAATTCTCAATAAAAAGATCGAGATGTTGTTCTTGGATCCCTACTATCGCGGAATGGGAATTGGTGCAATACTCGTTAATGCAGCTCTTAATGATTATGATGTGCGCTTTGTAGATGTTAATGAACAGAATTTTCAAGCTGTTGGATTCTACAATTCGATGGGGTTTGTTACGGTGAGTCGCTCCGATTTTGATGATGCTGGACGCCCATTTCCAATCCTTCATTTGGAGTATCAACGTAAAAATGTATAATTGTTAAAATTTTTTCATGATTTATTGTAAATATAATGCTATTATTAGTTTAATCTGTCTATTTTGCTGGCAGAACAAAATGGGGTCTACCATTTTGTTGTAATACCAATGTGTATAGAAAAGGTCTAGTGTATCAAAGTGTGGCGACGCCAATTGACGAAACCATGAGGGGCTTTGATACTTTTAATATATACGATGTAGACATACAATTAAATTGATGGAGGAAAGAAACTATGATGAGTGTGGCTATCCAGCAAACGACTCTTGGTGATATCAAATTTAATGTTATTTTAGGTGGATTTGGATTGTTCCTATTGGGAATTAAATTTTTAGGTGATGGATTTAAAGAGGCTGCAGGCCCAAAGATTCGTGACTATATTGAAAAGTATACAGGAAATATTTTTTCGGCTATTCTCGTCGGTACTGTTATCACTGCAATTATGCAGTCAAGTACTGCTGCAACGGTTATTTCAATCAGTCTTGTACGCGCTGGTTTGATGCGCTTGGAACAAGCCATTGGAATTTCTGTCGGGGCAAACTTAGGGACAACTGTTACCGCCTTGATGATTGGTTTAAATATTGAAGAATTCGGCTATTATTTTGCATTTATTGGTGCAATGATGCTGATGTTTGTGAAACGTAGTTTCTGGAAAAATATTGGACAGATATTATTTGGTTTTGGTATTGTCTTTATCGGATTGCAATTAATGAGTGACCAACTCATTCTACTTTCTGATTTACCACAATTCGAGCAATTCATGCTCTATATGTCACAAAACCCATGGCTTGCATTGATAGCGGGTACTGTTGCTACAGCAGTGATTAACTCTTCCATGGCGGTTATTGCGCTTGTACAAACGATTTATGGAGCTGGTGGAATGACAATGGTCGCCGCTTCTGCATTCGTATTCGGATCCAATGTTGGTACGACTTTGACTGCAGTCCTTGCTTCTGTGGGTGGCTCTGTCTCAACACGCCGTGCTGGGTGGTTCCATGCCCTCTACAACATCCTTGGGGCATTGGTGATGATGATAGTTATCAAACCGTATTCTGACTTGATACTTGTGATTAATGGATGGCTTGGTGGTGGGCCAGAAATGGCTGTTGGTATTAACCACTTTGTGTTCAACTTAATCTGGGTTGTGGGAATTATTCCATTCATTCCATTGTGTATTCGCATGTTGAAAATTCTTATTCCTGGAGAAGATAGAATTAAGGAACGTGAGAAAATTAAACCTTTGGATTATGGATTGATTCAAAGTTATCCCGAAGGGGCTATGCAACTTGCGAAACAAGGTATTGATAAGATGTCTGACTTAGTTGTTGAATCACTTGAAACATCACGCAACTATTTGAAAACAAAAGATGAAGAAGACTTTGATGTTATTATGCAAGTCGAAGAAATGATTAATGACTTGGACAAACAACTTACAAAATATCTTCTTGAAATCGCCAAACACTCCAACTCAATGGATGGTGTGGCAGAATACTATTCAACCAGTCTAGAGATTGTTAAGAACTTAGAGCGAATTGCCGACTTAACAACCAATACTGCAGAATACTATCAAACAATTTATGATAACCGCGAGTCATTCACAACCGAAGCGCTCGAGGACCTCGATACGATGTATAGTTTGGTAATTGACATGGTTTCACGCGCAATTGGTATGTTTGAAAAAGATGATGCATCTGGTCATGCAACGCTGACTAAGGACGAGGAATACCTTGACCTTATTGATGCGAAGTATCGTGAGAAACACTTCCGCCGTATGGCAGAAGGAATCTGCGATACACAATTTGCAAGTTCATTGTACATTGACTTGCTAAGTATCCTTGAACGAATTGGTGATCATGCTATTAATATCGCTGACTACGTTAAAGGTGGTTTATTACGCGAATAATGGAGGTGCACATATGTGCGCCTTTTCTTATGCGTGACTTTAGGGAAGAAGTTGGTTAAAATGATAAGAGAGACATGGAGGAATTTAGATGAAGAAACTATATTTTGCAAGTCCGCTTTTCTCAAATATGGAGTATCGGTACAATGCATCAGTTGTCGCTGACATTCGTAAGGCATATCCTGACTTGGCGGTCTATTTGCCGCAAGAACAAGGCGATATTAATGATAAAAATAGTTATGCCGATTCAATGATGATAGCGAAACTGGATACAGAGGCTTTATTGGCTTCAGATGTATTGGTTGCAGTCATTGATGGAATTACCATTGATGCAGGTGTTGCTTCCGAGATTGGGGTTGCTTACCAAGCGGGAATTCCTGTTATTGGGCTTTATACTGATTCGCGCCAACAAGGGTTCAATAACCAAAAGAAACACGATGCGCTCGCTCAACTTGGGGAGTCACAATTCTCATATGTAAACCTTTATACGGTTGGGCTTATTAAATTGAATGGTGTCCTTGTGGACCGTGAAGATCTGATGATTGCTGAAATTGCCGATTTCATTAAGTAAGGAAGTAGAATAATGAAAGAACACGTACTAAAACTTATGCCAGGCCAAGATCTGGTTACTGCATTGGATGGTTATTGCAAGAAACATGAAATTGAAGCTGCGTATATTGGTACAATGGTCGGAAGCCTTGCTAAGGTTGCCTTCCGCAAAGGATTCGAACGAACTCTCTTTGTTATGGATGGACCTTTTGAAATTGTATCGTGTGTAGGCACGCTCTCACGCCAAGGAATGCACATTCATGCGTCAGTGAGTGATCGTGAATTCAAAGTATACGGAGGACATATCGTCATGGGATGTCATGTCCAGTCAACTGCTGAAATTGTGATTATCGAACTCGAAAATCATCAATTATCCCGAACCAAGGGAGAACTTACTGATTTTAAAGAATTACGAATTGTTGAAGCTTCTCAGTGCAAAGAATCATAAAGCCCTTTGGGGCTTTTTTCTTTTTCATATTGAAATTTGTAAACCAAAGCGCTACAATATATTCATTGCCGACTTAGCTCAATTGGTAGAGCAACTGAATCGTAATCAGTAGGTTGGGGGTTCAAGTCCTCTAGTCGGCACCATTTAACAAATAGACATGACTCTTCGGAGTCTTTTTTATTGCAAAAACGCAATCCTGTCATGTGTATGTCATTAATGAGAATTGATGAATGTGTTAATCTTTGTAAGAGACTAGGAAAGCGTTTCCGATTTTGTTATAATGAATGAGTAAAAAAGGAGAGTATCATGGAAGGACTAGAACTACTAAGTTTTCAAATGATTTCATTTAACGGATCAGCACGTTCATGCTTTGTTGAAGCAATTACTGCTGCTAAAGAAGGCGACTTTGAGCGCGCAGAACAATTAATGGCTGAAGGTGAAGAACAATTCATTGAAGGACACCGTGTTCATGCGCAATTGATCCAACAAGAAGCTCAAGAAGGAAGCACAGCTGTTAACCTATTGTTAATTCATGCTGAAGACCAAATGATGAGCGCAGAAGTATTGAAAATTATTGCTGCAGAACTAATTGACATTCATAAACGAATTCAATAAGAGCTGCGGCTCTTTTTTTTATGGGGTTAGCATGGTACAATTTGAGAAAAGCGAGGGATTTATAAAATGAATATGAGTGTCATTGTAGTAATAATTGCAAAATTAGTAATTGCGGTACTTTATGGTTTTGAATTCATGCGATACAATCGTGCCAAAAGATTGGACAACACGATTAAAGTGAAATTTGATATCCGATCATGGATTGAAGTTATTGTTGTCGGGGGTCTAAATATCGGTCTGATGGTTTACCCAAATGTGGAACAAAATGTTGTTTTTCTTACGTTTTATGCATTTGTTATGCTAGCTGTTACGTTCTTCCACACACGCCGCCTTGTAGTGATTGGAAAGAAAGTGATTTTTATTTTGGAACATTCATTCAAGTTGACAGATTTGTCACGTGTGACCTATGAAAAAGGTGTCATGAAATTTCTCATCAAAGGACAAGCATTTAAACTCCGTCTTCCGCTCGGTGATATGGAATACGTGATGCAACGCTTATCGGGCAAGTACTACAAAAAGGGGTAAAACATGATTAAAGATGGTAAAATCTGGATTGCACAAAATGATGATTCAGTCTACTTATTTCCGAAACAACTGAATCGTCATGGATTAATTACAGGAGCTACAGGAACGGGTAAAACAGTTACTTTAAAGGTTCTTGTTGAAGCATTGAGTGAACTGGGAGTTCCAACATTTCTTGCAGATATAAAGGGAGATGTTTCTGGACTTGCTGCCATTGGTGTAAGTAATGAAAATGTTGACAAGCGCGTCGAAAAATTTGCAATCAATGATTTTTCACACAAGGCATTTCCGGTTGTGTTTTGGGACATTTTTGGCGAATCTGGAATTCCAATTCGAACAACAATATCCGATATGGGCCCAATCATGCTTTCAAAACTCTTGGAATTAAATGAAACACAAGCAAGTATACTAACACTTCTATTTAAAATTGCGGATGAACAGGGACTGCTTCTATTGGATTTCAAAGACTTAAAAGCAGCACTTGATTTTGTATCAAAAAATGCCAAGGAACTTGAATCTCAATACGGTTATATGTCTTCACAGTCAATCGGTGCGGTTATTCGAAAACTCATTTATCTTGAAGAGCAGGGTGCGGATATTTTCTTTGGTGAACCTGCACTTGATATCTTTGATTGGATTGCCCATGACAGTTCGGGAAAGGGAATCATTAACATACTCCATGCAGTAAAACTCTTCCACACCCCAGTACTCTACGCAACCTTCTTGTTATGGATGCTATCTGAATTATTTGAGATGCTTCCAGAGGTTGGTGATCTTGAAAAGCCCAAAATTGTATTCTTCTTTGACGAAGCACATCTGCTTTTTAAAGATATGCCAAAGAGTCTTATTGATCGCATTGAGTTGGTCGTTAAATTAATCCGTTCAAAAGGTGTCGGAGTCTTTTTTATAACACAAAATCCCGCAGATATTCCAGATATCGTGCTAAGCCAGCTCGGAAACCGTGTCCAACATGCTCTTCGAGCCTATACTCCAGGAGAGCAAAAACAAGTCAAAGCCGCTGCCAATGCATTTCGGGTTAATCCTGCGTTCGATACTGCAACTGTTATTACAGAACTTGCGACCGGTGAGGCGCTGGTATCTTCACTTGATGAAAATGGCATCCCCACGGTTGTTGAACGTGCATTCATACTTCCACCGCAAAGTTTTATGGGTGAGATAGATTCTGCACACCGTACTCAGCTCATCGCAATGAGTCCTTTGAATGCAAAATATCGTGAAGCGATTGATCGCGAATCCGCATTTGAACTTCTCTCTGCAAAACAACTTGAAGCAGAGGAAATGGCACAGCAAGCTGAAAAACAAGCACAGGTAGCGAAACAATTGGCAGATGAGGCAAAAGAAAACGAGAAAGCAAAACGGCAAGCAAAACAAAGCCAAAAAAACAACCCACTCACGAAAGGTTTCAATTCTGCAGTGACTTCAATGGGCCGTGAAATAGGACGTTCAATTGTCAGAGGGATTCTTGGGACCTTTGGTGGAAAGAAACGATAACAAGAAAACGATTGTTAACGCTTTCTTATAGACTCACGTGAATTTAATTGTTATAATGTTGTTGTAGTATCAAGGAGGGTTTTATGAGAAAAATCATTTTACTTTGTTCAGCAGGAATGTCAACAAGTATCTTAGTAACTAAGATGCAAGAAGCAGCTGCAGCACAAAACTACGACGTTGAAATTTCAGCGCATTCAGTTAGCGAAGCATCACGCGTTGGTGCAGATGCAGATATCATTTTGTTAGGACCACAAGTTCGTTTTAACTTGAGCACAGTCCAAAAACAACTTCCTGAGAAACCAATCGAAGTTATCGATATGCGTGCATACGGTACCATGAACGGTGAAGCTGTTATTGCCGAAGTTAAAAAAGTATTAGGTGACTAGTCATAAAAAAATGTTAGGCAACTAACATTTTTTTTAATTTAAAAGGAGTATAGAAATGAAACCAACAATTATTTATTGGACAGGGTCTGGGAATACTCAGATTATTGCGGATGCGATTCAGGAATCCGTTGAAGCGCTCGGTTACGAATGTCCAAGTAATTATGTCAGTGATGTCCAAGCATCAGATGTTGCGGATGCTGATTTGTTCTTTTTAGGATGCCCAGCAATGTCGGGTGAAGATGTCGAAGAATATGAATTCCGTCCATTCCTAGATGACTTAAAGCCATTGATCACTGGAAAGAAAGTCGTCTTATTTGGATCCTATGATTGGGGTGACGGGGAATGGATGATCAATTGGAATCAAGAGATGGTCGATGCAAACATTACAGTTGCTGAGAAAATTCAAGTGCAATGGGAACCAACAGAAGAACAGATAGAAACCATAAAAGCAACTGTAACAAGTCTATTCTAAATGAAAATTCTTTCAAGAATGAAAGAACGGTGTAAATATTTGTAACAAATGATGTAAATTCTGTTGACACATCACTTTTTAAGTGTATAATGTACTTATAGATAGCAAAACTATCTTAATAATACTTGTCCTCAAACGGTGATTCGTTCAACTCTATTTCCTCAATTATGAAACCTAAATTTCCTCCATAAATGTAGAAACGAATCGTCTCCTAATAAAACACACCACAGGGTGTGTTTTATTATGTTTTGTTGTATAATTGTTCAAGAGAGGTATCACTATGAAAGTTATGTATCCTGGCTCCTTTGATCCAATCACAACCGGCCATCTTGATTTAATTGAGCGTTGTTCACGAATGTTTGATGAGGTAATTGTCGCAATAATGGTTAATGAAAGTAAAAGCGGTACGTTCTCAAGAGAAGAACGCTTAGAAATTGCTAACGAATGTGTTGCCCACCTTGATAATGTTACCGTCGAAATTGGAAATGGGCTTACCGCTGATTTTGCCGTTAAACGCAATTGCAACGTTCTTGTCCGCGGTATTCGTGCTGTCATGGATTATGAGTATGAGCTTCAACAAGCAACCGCCAACCGTGTCCTTATTAAAGATCTGGAAACATTGTTTCTGGTTGCAGATCCAAAGTACTCACACATCTCATCATCGGTTGCGCGAGAAGTAGCACGCTATGGTGGTAATTTGGAGGGGTTTGTACCCGCAAATGTTGCTACAAGACTCTACAAATATTATAAGGAATAAACAAAAAGAGTATCTTAGATACTCTATATTTGTCCTCGTAGTAAAACGGATATTACAAGACCCTCCTAAGGTTTAGTTCTAGGTTCGATTCCTAGCGGGGACGCCAAAAAACCGTTAAACGACTCATTATGAGTCGTTTTTACTTGAATTCTCACTAAGGTGTTATAAAATTAGTATACAAATAGGAAGGTGAGTCCTGTATGAGAAAATATCTTCTTGAAACGAAACGCATTGGATTTTCAACGTGGCATCAGGATGATTTATATCTTGCGCAATCGCTGTGGGGAAATCCAGGTGTAACACAGTTTATTGTTGCTAACGGTATTATGGATGAAGCGGCAATTCACAAGCGTCTTTATGATGAGATTACGATGTTTATGAATTTTGGAATTCAATATTATCCAATCTTTGAGTTGGACAGCGGCATGTTTATAGGATGCTGTGGAGTACGTCCATACGCAGATAAACAAAATACTTTTGAAGTGGGTGTTCATCTTTGTGAATCCAGTTGGGGCCAAGGATTCGCTCGTGAAGCCGTTACAGGCATAATTGACTATGCGACAGAAACCCTAGGGATTGCAAATATCGTTGCCGGTCACCATCCAAATAATATGGGTTCACAGACGCTACTTAAGTCAGTTGGATTTGTATATCAGACTGAAGTCTTGTATCCTCCTACTGGGTTGTATCATCCGCTGTACTCGCTAGAGATAAAGTAAACGGAAGGCAAGATTATTGTGCAATCTTGCCTTTTTTATATTCAGTTGAACTTTTAATCAATGGTGCTTGAAATATCTTGTATTCCGCTGTTATGCTCGAAAATGCTTCCTTTAGCAATGGTGATATAAGTATTACAAACCGATGCAGCAGCAGTTATTGATGTTGTTGTGAGAATAATGGTTATCTTGAGTTTTTGAATTACGAACAAGAGTTTCTTCAGTGCAAGTGTATCGTTTGGAAAGGCATCGATATCTATGAATAAAAGAGTGGGACGTTGTAGTACAGCACAAATGATAGCGAACCCAAGTTGTTGTGAGTATGAAAGTGAGCTTACAGATTGAGATGTGTCTTCGAGCTGTATCGAATCAAGAAGAATTAGGATTGAGTGTGGATCAAGCGATTGTTCGGTGGTAATGTTTGCCAAGACTTGTGCAATCGAGAGTTTAGAATTAATATGAATAGAGTCCATCAGAATTCCGATTTTTTCATGAAGTGAAGCATCCCATAGATCAATGGGCTTTCCAAGAATTGAAATAATACCGCTTGTTGCCACGAGTTGTCCAGTTAGCAATTTAATGATTGTTGTTTTTCCTGCCTTAGCTGGACCGACAATTCCGAAAATCTCACCCCTCAATACCTTAAAGGTGAGGTTGTTAATTGCAAAGGAATCAGAAAGTGGGCGAGTAAGATGGTGGGAGGACAAGATTGGTCTTGCCATAGTGTTACGTACAACGGGTTTTTCGGGCATATAGATATTTATCATTGAAATCATCAAATCTTTAAATACCATCTTCACAGCACCTCTTTCGCTAAATGTCTTTTAGATATCGTATCAAATTCACAAGGTTAGTGGTTGTAGCATAAATTATACTTGTTTTTGAAAGAAATAATCATCAAAATAGTTGAAACCATAAAGAATACTTAACGTTACATGTTAAAATAAAAGATATTTGGAGGTAAACATGAGCGCATTCGGTCTAACATTTAAAGAAATACGTCAAGAAAAGAACTATAACTTAAAAGAGGTCGCTGCTGATATTGTTTCAGTAACGACGCTTTCGACGTTTGAAAACGGTCATACAGATATTAAACTTTCTAATTTTATGCGCTTACTCAATCGCATTAACTGTACCTTCGATGAGTTTTCATTTCGATTCAAGGGCGAGGCAATCTTTGATATCAATCGTCTTATAAAGGAGTTTATTGACGTGGGCGGCAATCGCAATGATAATGGCGCCAAACTTCGCAAGAGTCGGCATTATGCGAAATTATACGATGAATTTGGTATTGATACATTTAATCATATGGCCATTCTCTTCGAATTTTACGGATCGAAGGCAGCCTTAAATGATTTTGAAAAAGTCGATGTAATTAAGAACTATCTTAAGCGCGTTGAGTCCTGGGATAAATATGAAATTTTCTTATTTCATTGCATGTCCTTTACATTCACACCGGATGAACTCATTGATTTTAACCGTTACTTTCTACGCGTTACAAAGAACTATAAAGTATCTCCCAGCGTTGATGTTGGTGAAATTATATTGAATCAGAGTCTTACGTTTGTTCGTAATGAATCGTTTGAACATGCACAAAGGATGCTTGATTACTTTCATGAGGTTGTCCCTGATTTTGATTTTACAAATCATGGTCTCATGCTTTTATCATCTTTCATAAAGGGCTTAATTATGATTTCAACGGGTGACGCTTCGGGAAAGGTTCTTTGCGATCAGTATGTAGATGTTTTAAATTTGGATTCGAGTCTTACAGAAACGAGCAATCAGATGTTGTTTTGGCTTGATCGTGCACAATTATATGCACAAGAGAATGCCATTTCTTAGTTTGAAAGTCTTTCCCCCTTGAATGCTTCATAGATAAATCATCCAATTTTCTGTATAATATGAAAGTAATACCCCTTTAGGAGGAACATAATGAAAAAAATATTACCAATTTTAGCAACGCTATTGGTTTTGGTTGGATGTAGTAGTGGTTCAAAAGGAACGACAACTGTTTGTACAGCAGATGAGAAAGTTGATTTCATGCCTCATGAATACACATTTATACATGACGAAGACTTGTTGAAGCAAATGAATGTTAAGATTAACATTGTTGCGCCATCAAAGGATGAAGCAGATGCGTTTGTGAAGGAACTTGAAGGTGAGACTGAGGATTATGGTTTTACAGTTGAGCGTCTATCTGATTTAGAATTCCAAATGCTTTACACCTTAGATGCAGAAAAAGATGCTCAAGATATTGCCAGTATGATTAGTGATGGAAGAGATATCAAAGATATAAAAATCAGTGAGACTATTGCAGACTTTGAAGCAAATAACTTTACGTGTAAGTAACAAAGCATGCTAAGATGTAAATAATTTAGGCTATTACTTGTATAGAGTGATAGCTTTTCTGTACTACTAATCATTAATTTAAGGAAAGAATCACGATTGAATCAATGAAGGCATGTGTTTTTGGATGGCAATAGGAGATGCAATGGGATATGCCTTTGCATTTGATCGTTTGATAGACCTGCAATCAATTAATGATGGGGAGAGGCTCTCTTTTAGGTATATACGAAGGATGGGGGATTTTGTTGTGTCGGATGATACTCAAATGTCACTCTTTACATTCTCGGGGATTATGGATCATCCCGAATCGCCCTTTGCTTCAATTTATCAATCCTATCTTGATTGGGATTGGACACTGCTGAAAGTTATTAACACGCGAACACAAATAACGCATAACAATAAATCGTGGTTGCTTGAAGAATCAAGAATGATTGTGAGCAGGGCTCCGGGCATTACATGCATGAATGCTTTGGGGTCAGGAGTCATGGGGACTATTGAAAATCGAATCAATGATAGCAAAGGGTGTGGTTGTGTGATGAGGATTGCGCCCATAGCCCTCTACTATTCCCATGATACAACCTATAGTATTCACGAGATAAGTACACTTTGTGTTTGTGCTTCAGCAATCACGCATGGTCATGATTTGAGCATGCTTGCTTCCTATCATCTAGGATCACTTCTTGCACGTATGGTTCGTGTGCCATAGAAAGAGCTCGCACTCGTTGTTCAAGAAGCTGTGGATGCTACTGAAAATGGTTTTGAGAGTGCGTCGTGGTTAGAATATAGAGATTTACTGCGCAATGCTATTGCTGCATCGGGAAACCAAGAAGATGATATTATTAATAAATCGAAACTGGGAGAGGGTGGGTTGCCGAAGAAGCAATCGCAATCTATGTTGCACTGCGGTATCAAGACGATATTATCTCAGCCTATGAAGTGGCGATTTATCATGATGAAGACGGTGATTCTACAGGTTCCATTTTGGGCAATATCCTTGGAACTTATTTATCGTTTGAAGCACTCCCGAAGGCAATGGTTGCAGCATTGGATATTGGGGACATCACCGAGCGTCTCATTAATGATGCACCCTAAGAAAAAGAGACACCCGCTACTTATAGAGTGTCGCTTTTCTGTTTCAGTTAAGGTTTTGGTATAAATTCAATGCGACCGCGACCTATTTTCACAAAACGTGAATTGTTGGTTTCAGTCACAAAGTAATACCGTGAGCTGGCATGCCGTGTTTTCCACGATACGCTAAAATCACAGGAATTACCGCTTTCTTGACCAGGCTCGAGAATCAATTGACAGGTTGGTATTTTTCCATAAGAAATATCAAAAACCAGATACTTCTCAAATAATGAAATTGTAGGTGTTGTTGCTGTGACCTCAGAGAGTTCAGTTCGTTTTTGAGAATCAAACGTCCCACTCAATGTGACGGTGCCAGCCTCAAAAGACTGAAACCTCCCGAAATCCTTACCCGATGTACGCAAACCGCGCTGTTTTAGGTTGTAATCATAGTCATCGGCGAACACATTTGCAAAGCTTGCGATAAAGACGAATGCAGAAATAAAAGAGAGACAAAGGACGACGATGCGTCGCTTGAAGAGTTCATGGCGATCTGTGAAGCGAAAGAGTCTTTGTACAACAATTATAAATAGACTGTAGCCAACCATGCCGCCGAGCGTATTCGTGATAATGTCGGTTACATCGAAATAACGAATGATGGCACCAGTACTCAACGAGAGAAGCAGTTGAAGGCATTCAATTGTGGCTGAAAATATAAAAGAGGCAATCGTTGTTCGTTTAAAGTTGAATCGATTTGAGATAGCTGGGAGAAAGATTCCAAAAGGGGCCATCATCAAAATATTAAGCAAAGGTTCCTTCAAGTCTTTTAAAGCGGTAATGTTAGAAAATGGAACAAGATTTATTGGCTGTAAATAAGGATTATCGATGGGGAAATTGACTTTGATATCCAATAAAGCGATAGGATTTAGCGGCAAAGGGAAAAATGTTAAATCGATGATTTTAAAAGTGTATACAGCAAATAGTAATATCAATAGTCTGCGTTTAAAATCGATTTTTCGAGTAAAGAAGAGTAAAATAAGCATAAATAAAATGTAGAGAAAGAAACCTGAGTTTAAGAATACTGCATATTGGTTGTCTAGAATTGTTTGTAACATAGTGCCACCTCTTAAGGAAAGTATATATGATGATTGAATTATTGCAAATTGTAAATCGAAAAATATAATGATACTATGATAGAAAGAAATCCCTAAGATGAGGTAAACAATGAGAAAACAAATGCGTGTATTGGATGCTCTTGAGAATTATCGTGATGAGTATACAATGACAGAAATTAAACTTGTAGATTTTATCATTAAAAACCCACAAAAAGTAGTGGGAATGTCAATACAATCACTGGCAGAGCAGGCAGATTCTAGTCCATCTGCTGTGAGTCGTCTTTGCAAGAAGATTGGAGTAGAAAGTTTTCAAACCTTCAAAGTGATGTTGTCGAGTGAACTTGCGAAACATAGTTATAAGTCGGCGGATGAACTCCTTGACATATCGAAGCCGCAAGAAGCAAAAAATGAACTATTGCGTTCAGCATTTATGGCGATGAATCAAACTACGCAAGATTTGGAACAAAATGAACTGGATGCTCTTGCAGTTGTGATTCATAAATCGAAAGTAGTTTTCGTATGTGGTGATGGATTCTCATCATTAGCCGCTGATAATATAGTGCAGAAGTGGGCACGTCTTGGGAAAGTAGTGTTTACGGTGCATGATCATGGTGTTGACCGTGTTAATATGTACTCTCATCGAGAGGATGCCATTTTCATTGCGGTTTCAAATTCAGGAAATTCTTCTAAAATTTTGGAACTCTTACTTTTTGCTAAGAGCATTGGATTTAAAACAATGGGTATTACACGTCGTGGTGAAAGTCGTATTGCGCGAAATAGTGATTATAACTTGTACACCGCTCCGGTTAGTGTTGAGCCTACGGCGTTAACCAACTCTGTCTATGCACAATTTATGGCGATTGACTTATTATACAGTACGTACGTAACTAAATATAATCTACTTGATCATCTCGTTCTTTCTGATCGTTATCAAAAGTAACACCAAACATAAGGTTCGGTGTTACTTTTTTAGTCTTCGTCTGTAAGGTCTTGAACTTCAGTTTCAGGGCTTAATCCAGCCTTGATTGACTCTATTGTTTTCTTTGCTGATGCTTTTGTTGTGTACATCTGACTTTGCGCAACCACCTCGTGGTTTCCTGCCTTTAAAACAAAATAATATGTACCTGCTTTTGCACTTTGCTTTACTTGAAAATACATATGTTCCATCCCCTTTCGTTGATATTATTATACCAACTAAAATAGAGTGGGGAAACACATATACACTAAGATAAATAAAAAACCGGAAATTAATCCGGTCTAAATTTACAATTGGTGCACCAAATAAGATTTGAACTTACACGGGTTGCCCCACACGCCCCTCAAGCGTGCGCGTCTACCGATTCCGCCACTGGTGCAATTGCTTATGTATTATATCATCACACATGGCGAGATACAAGCCAAAATTTACGTTTTGTGATATCGAAGTGTGTAAACATTGTTGCGAAATCGTGGAGTGTGATATTATAGGTTTAGTGAGGTGGGTTTATGAGAAAACTATATCTGGTTGTTGATGTGCAAAATGATTTTGTTACAGGAAGCCTGGGTTTTAAGAAAGCGGAACGTGTTGTTGCTGCGATAGAGAAAAAACTATTGAATCTAAGGGCGGACGATGCTTTGATTTTTACTCGAGATACCCATCACGAAGATTATCTACAAACTCAAGAAGGTCTACATTTGCCTGTTGAACATTGTATTAAAGGAACAAAAGGGTGGGAAATCGTGGATGCATTGCAACCCTATGTGTCGCGTGCAGAACAAATATTCGATAAACCAACATTTGGGTCACACGAACTTGGAGTTTATCTCCATAACAATTCGTTTGATGAAATTGAAATAATGGGGCTTGTGTCAAATATTTGTGTTATCTCCAATGCTGTTATCGCAAAGGCAGCACTCCCGGAAGCGCGTATTGTCGTCGATCGCATGTGTACATCCAGTGCCGATGAAAAACTGGATGCTGAAACAATGAATGTAATGGAAGGATTCCAAGTGGAAATTATTGGGAATATATAATGAAAAAAATTCTGAAAGTTATTGGTATATTTCTTTTGGCGATTGTTGTGTTGATCACGTCATTGGGGATTTTTGCTTATTTTAGTGCCTATCCGACATCAATGCTCATTCGAAAATTATTTGAAGGCGGTATTGCAGTTGAACCAACGAATTATGCAGAAATTGTTGAAAAAGTCGATATTACGCTTGATTTAAGCTATGACTCAACTGAAAAATCAAACACGTTTGATTTAATCAAACCCAAGAATGCTACAGGGAAAGAACCGTTGATCATTTGGGTTCATGGTGGTGCTTTTGTTGGGGGTGATAAGCAAGATGTTCTTGAGTATGCAGTGCAAATTGCAGCTGAAGGTTTCGCAGTGGCGAGTATGAATTATCGCTTGGCTCCAGAAGCAACGTTTCCCTCGCCGCTGAATCAATTGGGTGAGATGTATCAATATATTATTGGTAATGAAAAAACGTTGGGTGTCAGTGCTGATACATTAATTCTTGCTGGCGATTCTGCCGGAGCGCACATTGTGTCCCAATTTGTTATGGTTCAAAATGATCCAGCTTATGCAAATCAGCTCAATCTGTCACCGGTTATGGAAAAAGGTAACGTTGCGGGAATGGTGTTGTTATGTGGTCCTTATGATTTACAAGGCCTTGCAACCATGATGGGCGATTCGTGGATTATGAATTTCTTTGCAGAACGTCTTGCGTGGGCATACCTTGGCGATAAGACATGGCGTACCAATGGTATGCTGGATAAAATGTCTATCATACCCCACGTAACAAAAGATTTTCCAACCAGTTTCATTTCCGATGGAAATAAAGGAACCTTTACAGAGGATGGTATGGCACTTCGGGATCGCTTACGCGAGTTGGGAGTACCTGTGACGGATGCATTCTATGATATTAGTGTTGAAGAGTTGCAACATGAGTATCAATTCAAGATGGATTTGGAATCATCACAAAAGACAATGACGAAGTTAATTGCATTTCTGAAAGGGATATAGTACGATACTATGTCCTTTTTTAATGCATGAGTGGTGATGTCATGCTATAATAAGACAAAGCGAGGATTTTATGAAAAAGTTATTAAGCATATTGAGTTTAGCTGTCATCGCAGTAGATTTATGGTCAAAAAGTTGGATTGAAAGTACATTGAACTTGGGTGAATCGATGACGATAATCCCTGGTTTTTTTAAGTTACATTATATTAGAAACTTTGGAGGAGGTTGGAGTATTCTCGAAGGACATCAATGGATTTTCTTGGTGCTTACACCACTTGTATGTTTGGGATTAATTTACTATTTCTTTTTCAAAGAGAACGACCCTTTGCATTTGCTGGCAATTGCCGCAATATTTGCTGGGGCAGCGGGTAACTTGTTTGACCGATTGGTCTTTGGTTATGTCCGTGATATGTTTTCATTCAATATTTTTGGGTATGATTTCCCCGTTTTCAACGTCGCCGATATGGCAGTAGTATTTGGCGTGATGATCGTAATATTTATACTGATACGCGAAGAAGTGAGGGCGAAACATGAAAAAATTAATGATTGATGAACAATTTGAGGGCATGAGACTGGATCAGTACATGGCGTTGGTATTAGAAGACTATTCACGAAACGTTATTCAAACGTGGATTGAAGATGGAAAAATAACGGTAAATGATAAAACTGTCAAACGGAATCATCGACTTAAAGAAGAAGATGTCATTGCATATGTAATTACTGAGGCAGACACTACCATAACTCCAGTGGCAATGGATTTGGATATTGTTTATGAGGATGATCATATTATGGTTGTCAACAAACCAAAAGGTTTGATTGTCCACCCATCGCCATCAACATTGAACCAGCCAACGTTGGTTCATGGCTTGCTAGCACACACAACACAGTTGAGTGATTGTAATGGAGAATTGCGCCCAGGGATTGTGCATCGAATTGACAAGGATACTTCAGGTCTTCTTGTGGTCGCAAAGACTAATGAAGCACACGAGATTCTTGTGGAAGATTTAAAACAACGTAAAATATCAAGAGAATACTTAGCAGTTGTCCACCATCCGTTTCCACATCAAAGTGCGACAGTAGATGCGCCCATTGGTCGTGATCCACGCAGTCGTCAACGCATGGCTGTAACGGATAAAAATAGTAAGGAAGCCATTACGCACCTGTTCCTCGTTGAAAAATTCAACGACTACAGTATCTTACGTGCAAAACTGGATACGGGACGAACACATCAAATTCGTGTTCACTGTAGTTACATCAAGCATCCAATTGTTGGTGATCAAACGTATAGTTATAAGAATACAATGGACACACAAGGGCAATGCTTGCATGCGTTTAAGCTAAAGCTTAACCATCCAATTACGAAAGAAGTATTGGAGTTTGAATGTGAAATGCCTCAGGTCATGAAAGATGCGATTGAGGAGATTAGGAGGCTGGATTAGTGGATAACAAACAGTACGGAGCTTGGATTATTGAGCTCTCTAATTACTTTATTAAAAATTATGGCTATCAATTAATAACAATGTCAAAAAATAATGATGAAATATGGATTGTGAATGCAGAAAATAAAACAACGCCAATTATTATGATAACGACCCAACCGACACAAAACCTCCAAAGAGATGTTGTCGGAAAGCATCGTGAGTCATTGGCAATTGTATTCAAAACGCAACCAATAGGTCTCAACATATCGGTTAATGCAGAAAGCCTTTTAATGGATGAGTACAACGTTCTTGTGAGTGAGGGTGTGAAGTCAGACTCTTTAACGCTTTCTCAATTTACGGGCATTTCCAGTGTCTTAAAAAACACAGGAAATCCTGAACGCTCTTTAACACGCGCTGTAATGGACTTGCGAAAGACGATGAATCGCTCGCAAAAGAAAGCACGTTTAAAATTCTTCCCAGGATCAACAGCGATTTCTATTGTTGCAGTTGCGATGTTTACGGTTATCTCATTGCTTGCACTTAACGGTATTGAGTATGACTTTGCGGCAATCATGATGGGTGGCTTCTACAAACGCTTTGTTGTGGATGCTTTTGAGATTTGGAGATTTATAACGTCAGCGTTTGTTCATGTTGATTTATTCCATCTTTTACTCAGTCTCATGGCATTGCGTAATATGGCTGCGATTTTAGAACCAACGCTCGGATGGAAGAAGTTTGTGACAATATTCTTTAGTGGAATTTTTGTTGGGAATATCTTTCTCTTTATTGCCGAAGATACCTTGATTGGTATCGGAATGGGCGGCGGATTGTTTGCGCTTTTAGGCGCATTACTTGTCTATCTTTATGAAACACAAGGGTATCGCAATCCGCGGATTTTGAGTCAGATGACCTCAGTATTCTTTGTAAATATATTCCTAACACTTATTCCCGGTGTTAGTGGCATGTCACTGTTAGGTGGGCTCTTTATTGGAGTGCTCTTTGGGTTTATGTTTTCACGTCGTAATGACTGGTTGTTATTGCGAAAAGGGTTGCGTATTATGGTTCCAGTATTTGTAATTGCACTTGTTGCAGTTATGCTTACACGACGTGTTCCAGCAGTTGAGTCAGCCATTGATAAAGGTGTTATTGCGTCATGGCGCGACCTAGGATTCACGTGGTACAGTGATCATTTATCAAATCTATTAAAATAGGAGGCATATGATGTCAAAACGTAAAGATGTAATTTCATGGGATGAGTATTTTATGGGACTCGCACATTTATCGGCAAAACGATCTAAAGATCCATCAACACAAGTGGGTGCTGCGATTGTTGACAATCGCAATAAAATTGTTGGAATTGGGTACAATGGCTTTCCCACAGGTGTGAGTGATGATGAATTCCCTTGGGAACGTGAAGGTGATTCATTGGAAACAAAATATCTGTATGTCGTTCATGCAGAACTCAATGCAATATTAAATGCAACCACATCACTGCATGGTTGCACTATTTACGTATCATTATTCCCTTGCAATGAATGTGCAAAGGCGATTGTTCAAAGTGGTATTCGCGAAATTGTCTATGAAGATGACAAGTATGCCCACACTGACTCAGTGATTGCTTCAAAACGCATGCTTGATCAAGCTGGAGTCAAACTCAGACAACTCGCACAACCAATTACAGTTGAGGTTATTCGTCCTTAAGGATGCGTTCTGTATTTACAAAGTGAACCTTGGCAACGTCATCAAGCAATGCTGCACCGTGTTGGGCAACAAAATCACGTCCTGCCTGATCAACATGTGGTCCAGCACCTTTTGGAAAGACAAAATTGAATTTCTCACTGAGCTTATCGAAGTAATCTAAAAAGGCATAGCGCGCTATGATGGCGCCACAAGCAACAGCAATGAATTTATTCTCAGCTTTTGTCTCAAAACGTAATTGTCGAAAGACTTCGGATTCATTCTTCAGTGCTTTGTAGTAACTCGCTTCAGGCATGAACTGATCAATCACACATAAGTCAGGCAGTGTATATTTCTTGGCGAGATTGAGGTACGCTTGATTGTGTAGTTTTGCCTTGATAACATTCATATTCATCGTTTGATGAATGTGATTGTATTTACGGTTATCGAGAACAAGCAAGCTATAATCGAGAACGTCCATGAGAATTGGCGCCAGTGTTCGAACTTTATCATCTGTCAATTGTTTACTGTCTACGATATCTTTCACAGGTATTTGTTGGTAGTTCTCAACCGATACTATGGCAGCACATACGGTAACGGGTCCAAAGTAATCTCCAGTTCCGACTTCGTCAGACCCTGCCATGGCAATCTGACCTTGAGGAATGTCATGTGGTGTAGACACTGCTTTCGATGGAGCTGAAACAGAATCTGTGTAATTCATAGCGTGAAATTCGGCAGCTTCGCCTTGAAAAACAACTTTACCACTGGTATAAGCTGTTATGGATACATCCGTTCCTTTGATTTGAAACTCAGTATACTGAATGTCATAACGAATTGGATACTTTTGGTATCGCTTCTTTAATTCAGCGATTTGATTTTTGGTTAATTTTACGGTTATAGTTGTCATACTATTAATATAGACTATTTAAAGTTGAATAACAATTTTTTTTACATTATGATATTTAAAAGGAGTGATACTATGTTTAAATTTCCTGTTGAGTGGATGCTCTACGTCAATATAATTATTGCGCTATGGTTCCTTGTTGATCTTTACCGAGGCTATAAGCGTGGTCTCTTACTACAACTTGTGGACATTGTTGGAACCTTTGTTTCACTCTTCGCAGCATGGATATTATCACCGATATTTGTGAAAGTCTACGCATTTGTTCAGATTGAAGGCAATGGCTTTATATCGATCAATCAACTTGTAGGACATCAAATAAATCGTTTGATCTGGTTTGCGATTCTCTTTGTGGTGATTCGCGTAGCCTTGCTAATCGTGACGCCGTTGGCATCATTTGTTTCGAAAATGCCACTTATAAAACAAGTGAATTCCGCAGTTGGTGGTGTTTTCTCAGTTGTCTTCTTCCTTGTGAAGATGATGTTGGTTATTGTCTTTCTATCGACACCTGTTGTTAAAAATGGTCAAGAGATTGTTGAAAACTCATGGCTCAAACATGTCGATTCATTTACACGACCAATTATGGCGACGGTTGATGATTTCATGATTCGCAATGAAGCGATTCAAACAATAATTCTCGAACAAAAACTCCCTAAAGAACAAGAAAAAGCATTAACGGAGTGGTTGTTCAAAAATGGTTTTACTGAAAAAGAAATAAAGGAGTTCTTAAATAAATATGAATAATATATCGTCTCGACTCGAGTTCGATAAAGTCTTGGAAAGGATTGCATTTCATGCATCCTTTTCGTTGGGTAAGGAGAGGGTACTCGAAACAGAGCCTTCTTTTTCTGCTTTAATTGTACGCCGAGATCTCGCCCGTGCTAAAGATGCACTGCAATTGGTTATCACAAATGGTGGTGTTTCATTTGCGGGAATTACTGATGTAAGCTATCCGCTTGGATTTGCTGGCAAAGGTGGCGTACTTGGTGTTGATGAAATCGTTGATGTGGGAAGATTCCTACAAGGCATTGAACGATTGAAGAAACAATTTAAAACAGTAGAAGGCAGTTATCCAGCCTTAGAAGACCTTTTCGAAAGTCTTGTCATTAATGAATCATTGCTTAAGCATATCGAACATGCATTTGGTGAGCAAGGCGAAGTCTTAGATCGTGCGAGTTCTGAATTGAGTTCAATCCGACGTTCTATTTCATCGCTGGAAGCCAATATTGAAAAACAAACTCAGGATTTCCTTGTTAAAAACAAAGCGATGTTAAGTGAAGCTGTTGTTTCACTCCAACATGGTCGCAAAACATTCTTGATCAAGCCTTCTGAGAAAAATAAAATGGATGGAACAATTTATGGTGAATCGGCCAGTGGTCAATCAATCTATTTTGAACCGGCCTTTTTATCGCGTTTACAAAATGAGTTGCAAAGCCTTCGCCATCGTGAAGCGGATGAAATTGAACGTATCTGTCGCGAAGCATCGATGCGAATTGCCGAAGATGCGGACCAACTTGAAGCTGACTTGGAAACCGTTGCAATACTTGATGCTATTTTTGCCAAGGCAGAATGGGGGAAACGCAATGATGCAGTTGTAGCGACTTTAACCACCGATACACTAAAACTTGTTAAAGCACGCCACCCTTTGATTGATCCCAAAACAGTCGTAGCGAATACATACGAATTGTCACCACCCCATAAAATGATTTTAATCAGTGGGCCTAATACAGGTGGAAAGTCAGTCTCTCTTAAGACTATTGGTCTTTCATTGATGCTGGCCCTTTCAGGGTGTCCAATTTGTGCAGAAGAAGCACAAGTGATGCTGGTCGATCAAATTTTTGTTGATATCGGAGATCAGCAGTCTATTGAAAAGTCGCTGTCATCATTCTCAGCACATATGCAAACCATGACAACGGTAAGTGAGCGTGCTACGGCGAAGTCTATCGTCTTGCTTGATGAACTTGGCTCACAAACAGATCCTCTTGAAGGCGAAAGTCTTTCAATGGCGATTCTTGATCACTTCCGCGAGGTTGGATGCTGGGTTGTTGCAACAACACACTTTTCACGATTGAAGAAGTATGGAACCCAACATGATAATATTCTGATTGCAAGTGTGGAATTTGACTTGCAAAACCTGAAGCCAACATACCGCTACCGTGAGAACATCATGGGAGAGTCCAATGCATTCGCAATTGCAAAACGTTTGGGTCTTAATGGTGATATCATTGATCAAGCCTTTAAGTACAAACAAGAAGGGCAATATGAAGCGGATCATCTTTTAGAAATTCTTGAAACGAAAATTAAAGAACAAGATGACCTTAAAGAAGCACTGAATCGACGTGAGCAAGAAATTGCTGACATGAGAGAATCAGTGGAGGTTGAACGTGTACAGTTGGAACGTGAGTTTGTGCAGAAGCGTGAACAAATGATTGAAGAGAATGAGCAATACCTCGAAACAATGCTTCAAGAGGCTGAGAAGCAATTGGAAGTTCTCAATAAGACAAACCGTCCCGATGTCCGTCAAAAAGCAGTTAAAGAAATTCAATCAATGCAACGGGAAATTGTTGATGAAACCATTAAAGTAGGGGATCGTGTTCAATTGAAATCAACCAATCAAGTCGGAGTGGTTGACAGTATTGAGAAGAAAACAGCCTATGTTACCATTGGTTCACTTAAGGTCAGTGTTGATTTGAATAAGTTAACTCGCGTTGCAGGACCTGCAAAGAAAGTAAAACCGAAACCACAACGTTCCCATTCAGTCAGCGCTCACTCATCATTTAAGACAGAGTTGAATTTGATTGGAATGCGGGTGGCAGAAGCAATTCCGCAAATCGATAAGTTTATCGATGATGCAATTGTAAACAAAGTGTATCAATTTAGAATCATTCACGGACACGGGACTGGCCAACTGCGAAATGCAGTCCATGACCGTTTACGCCGCAATAAAAGTGTTGCATCCTTTGAGTTAGGCTCATTGGGTGAAGGTGGAACAGGAGCTACAGTTGTAAAACTCAAACAATAATGAAAAGTAAAACAGTTGAAGAAAAATTAGCGCTCTTACCAACAGAACCTGGGTGCTACATGATGAAGGACAAAAATGGGGAAATCATTTATGTCGGTAAAGCCAAAAAGCTTAAAAACCGCGTGAGTTCCTATTTTGTGGGTGCTCATGATTATAAGACTACAAAAATGGTTGCTCAGATTGCTGATTTTGACATCATCATTACTTCAACTGAGAAAGAATCACTCATTCTAGAAATTAATTTAATTAAAGAACACAGGCCGCGTTTCAACATTCTCTTTATGGATGATAAATCATATCCCTATTTGAAAGTTAGCCGAACAGGGAAACCTGAGGTCATTGTATCCCGTGATAAGAAACATTCACCGAAATTTGTTTATTTTGGACCCTATCCTGATGCAACTGCTGCACGTGAGATGGCCAGTGTGCTCAATGATTCAATTCCAAGTGATGATGGGACTCTTTTGCCCAATACTCAGGCCATATATGCGAGTTTTAATCGTACGCAAAAGAAATATACCGAAGCAGAACTTAATGATTGGCGTCAAAATGTCATCAGTATCTTAAATGGAAATTCGAAGGCTTTTTTTGATGAACTTGAGCGTAAAATGCATGAAGCGAGTCATGACATGAATTTTGAACTTGCCCAAAACTACAAAGATAAGTTGCAAGCAATTGAGTATATTAGTGATCGTCAACAAGTGCAGTTCAGTCGCAACGAACACTTTGATATGTTTCATTATGCATATTATCAAGGGTACATTGCGATTGTCGGATTATTCGTGCGTGCGGGGCGTCTTTTGGAACGAAGTATGGCAGTTGAAGCAAGTCTGGAAGAGCCAGAGGATGCATTTGTATCTTTTATTGCTCAGTACTACCAGCATCAACCGAAATCAAAGCAGATATACGTTCCCGAGTCGATAAATAATGAAGACGTTTCGATGGTCATCGGTGCACCCGTTAGTTATGCTCAACGCGGAAAAAAACGAGCCCTCCTCGAAATTGCTGCCAAAAATGCCCAGCAACAATTGGATGATCAATTCCAGTTACTGCGGGCTCGTCAACAATTTAAAGATGAAGCATTGGTTCGTTTGAGTTCTGTTCTTGGATTCACAGAAACAATTCACCGTATTGAAGTATTTGATAACTCACACATATCGGGAACCTTTGCTGTTTCAGCATGCGTTGTATTTGATGATGGTGAACCCAATAAGTCTCAATACCGCCGTTATCGCTTGAATCAAGGAAATGATGATGTTGCATCCATGAAGGAAGTCTTATACCGTCGCTATTTTAGAATCTTAAAAGAAGGTGGAATCTTCCCAGATTTAATTCTTGTTGATGGTGGAAAACCACAACTGAATGCTGCCTTAGAAATCATGGACATGCTGGACTTAGATATTACTGTCGCAGGTCTTGTTAAAGATGACAGACACCGCACCCATGCTCTTTTGCGAAGCGATGGTAAAGAGATCGACATTGATAAGAGTTCGTCGCTATTCGCGCTTATGACACACATGCAAGACGAGGTGCATCGTTATGTTATTGGATACCACCGTCTGCTCCGTAAAAAGGCAATGACAAAATCAATTCTTGATGAGGTACCCGGTCTGGGACCCAAGCGACAAAAACAACTCTACAAAGAGTTTGGATCATTACGAGGGATTCGCAATGCAAGTAAAGAAACTTTAAAAACAATCCTTCCAAGTGAAGTTGCCGAAGAACTTTATGATATAATTCATATAGATTGGGATGATTACAATGAAAAAAATTGAGACTCTGGGTGTGTTTGATTCCGGATTGGGTGGGTATAGTGTTTATCAGGATTTGCGCCACGCTTTTCCGAAATTAAACATGGTACTCTATGCAGACCAAAAAAATGCACCGTATGGCAATCGAAGCCATGAAGCCATTACCGAACTTGCTCGCCAAGCAATGCAGTGGTTCTTAGGAAAAGGAATCGAAGATGTGCTCATTGCATGTAATACTGTATCTGCTGTTGCTTTAGATACACTGCGTCACGATTTCCCGACACTCAATATTTATGGGATTATTGAATTAACGGTCTCACAAATTGTGCCGAGCGATGATGGTGTAGTTGGTGTTGTATCGACGAAAGCAACATACGATTCCAAAGCGTATGAGCGTAATTTGAAATCTATTGGGCAACAGCATGTTCAATCAATGTCGCTTGATCAATTGGTGCCGATTATTGAAGGCATGGAATCTGCCGATGCGTATCTGGAAGTAATGTTACCGAAACTGGGAAATATCACACACCTGATTCTTGCGTGTACTCACTATCCGTTGGTTACAGACGCGTTCCAAAAATATACCACTGCAATAATTTTAGACTCCCAACAACCGATACGCGATATGTTACGTCCTGTTATCAATGAAACACAAGGTATGTGTGAAATTTATACAACTGGGGATCCCCAAGCGATGAAAAAACAACTGTTCAAGCTCTTTAACTCAAAAGAAAGTGTGCGAGGTATTTAGATGGAATTTATAGTCGTAAGTGATAATCATGGAAAGACAGCTGAACTTGAAGCAATCCTAGCGCTATACCCAAATGCTGCAGGATTTATTCATTGTGGAGATAGTGAGATGAATCCCAAAGATCTTACAAGTTTTCATGTGGTAACAGGTAACAACGATTACTACTACACATTTCCAGATGAACTTGTTGTTGATTTTGAAGGGGTGCGTATCTATTTTACGCACAGCCACAAATTAAGATTTGGGAAAACAATCGAAGATTTGGTTGCCCGTGCTAAAGCGAAAAATTGCACGATTGCCTGCTATGGGCATACACACCGTTTTGATGATAGTGTTGTAGATGGGATTCAAATCATCAACCCAGGATCACTTTATTACAATCGCGATGGCAGCCAACCAAGTTATGCTCGCGTTGTCGTTGATGCGGGTAAAATAACCGTAGAAAAACTATTTGCAAGAGATTTGTAAAAGAGATTGTAATACCAACGACTATTTGTTATTATAATAGACGTTGTTATGTCTTCGTAGCTCAGTGGATAGAGCACGCGCCTTCTAAGCGTGTGGCCGGGGTTCAAATCCCTCCGAGGACGCCAATTATAAGAATAAGCCTACTTTAAAGTAGGTTTTTTTATGCTTCAATACCAGCGGTTGGGATTGCTTCATAGTAAAAACAGACACATAATTTACTTTTGTAAGTTCTAAAAGAAGTTAACAAATCAAGCGCTAAAAACTATAAAAAGGAGACCGACTGTGGTATTATTATAATGTTATAAGTTAGGAGTGATACGATGCTTCACTTAATAAATGGACAAACCTTAAACAACGAACCAATCGAGGTTCTCGTTGACAATGAAACCATTGTTGCCATAGCACCCAAAATTGAAGGTGACTACGAAGAAGTTTATGATTTACAAGGACGCTTTATTTCTGCTGGTTGGATTGATATGCATACCCATTGTTATGAACGATTTGATTTGTACTACGACGATGCAGATGAGGTAGGATATAAAACAGGTGTAACGAGTGTTGTTGATGCTGGAACGACTGGTGCTGATGATATTGATCAATTCTATCAAGATTCACAAAGTAAGATTACCCGAGTATTTGCACTTTTGAATATTTCAAAGCTTGGAATCAAGCAGCAGGATGAATTATCGGACATGCATAACATTGATGACGCACGTGTTGCGGATGTATTAAAACGTTATCCTCATTTTGTGATTGGACTTAAGGCAAGAATGAGTGCCTCGGTCATTGGAAATAATGGGATTAAACCACTCGATCGTGCAAAGACAATGAATCGTTTGCATCAAGTCCCACTTATGGTTCACATTGGTTCAAATCCCCCGCTCTTAGTTGAAATTCTTGAGCGATTGGAGGCTGGAGACATTGTAACCCATATTTTCAATGGGAAGGACAATGGCATTCTTAATGAATTTGGAAAAGTTCGTCACGAGGTAATCGATGCACACAATCGGGGTGTAATCTTTGATATCGGTCACGGACGAGACAGTTTTGATTTTGATGTCGCACAACAAGCATTTAAAGAATGTGTGTTTTGCGATACAATAAGTAGTGACATATATCATGAGAATCGAAAAAGAGGACCGGTATACGATCTTGCCACAACCATGAACAAAATGTTAACCATTGGATACAGTCCAATTGATGTAATCTCTATGGTAACCTCAGTGCCAGCACGTGTGATGCATTTGAATCACTTGGGTTTGCTTGAAAAAGGAAAGACTGCGGATATTACCATATTTACGTTGGACACACTGAACCAGCAATTGGTTGATTCAAATGGATCCACACGAGAGACAACCCATGGGTTCAAACCAGTTGGAGTTGTCGTGAAAGGGAAGGTGTACGAGTTATGAGTCAAACACTACGTGAGAAGTTAAAACTCAATCAAGTTATTAATGCATCTGGGAAAATGACAATTTTGGGCGGTTCAAAACTCCAAAAACACGTATTAGATGCGATGAATGATGGTGCTGGAAACTTTTATGTTATTGCAGATTTAATGGATGCTGCCAATACATATTTGAGTGACCTTTACGGATTGCCAAATGCATGGATTGTTTCCTCAGCATCTTCTGGTATTGCACAAAGTGTGGGTGCAGCAATTGCGAAAGACAATTACAATGCAATTATGAATCCCTACTTAAGCACACTCACAAAACGAGAAATTGTGATTGCGAAGGGTCATATCGTTGACTACGGAACCTCAATTGAAGTTCCAATCCGTATGGGTGGTGGTGCTATTGTTGAAGTGGGATATGCAAATGCATGTACGCTTGAACAATTTGCAGCGGGAATCAATGAAAATACGGCAGCATTGCTGTATGTGAAATCTCACCATGCCGTTCAAAAAGGAATGCCATCAGTGTCTCAAATTGTTGCATTGGGAAATGAGCGCAAGATCCCTGTGATTGTTGATGCGGCTGCAGAAGGCGATCTCAAACATTATATTGATTTGGGAGCAGATGCCGTTATTTACAGCGGTACCAAAACATTTGAAGGCCCAACATCGGGTGTTGTCGTTGTTAAGGACACATTCCTTCCTTATCTCAAATTACAAGGAAAAGGAATTGGACGGGTAATGAAGGTTGGTAAGGAAGGTGTGTTTGGATTGCTGGGTGCTTTGGAAGCTTATGCACATGCAAAGCCAGAATCCATTGCGTCTCAAATTGAACGTATGACTCCGTTCATCGATGCAGTAAATAAAATTGAGGGCATTCATGCGAAACCAATTCAAGATGGGGCAGGGCGCCCAATTATGCGCATCGAAATTGCGTTTGATTTGCCTTTGGACGCTGTATCGATTCGCGAACACTTAAAATCGGGCAATCCGCAAATATACACGCGTGATTATCGCGCCAATGAAGGATTTTTGGAAATTGATATCCGCGATGTTACCGGAGATGACTTAAATACAATTGAGCAACGATTGCGTACAATTACAAAAGGAGAATGAATATGAACTTAAAAGCAAAATACTTTAATGACCGCGTTTGCCTGAACGTACTGACAAATTCAGTTGAGAATGCAAAAGCAATTTACGATGCATCAGAAGGGCACGTACTTGTTGGAATTTTATCGAAGAACTATCCATCGGTCGATGAGGCTGTTACAGATATGAAACGTTACCAAGATGTTATTGATAATGCAATTTCAGTTGGTTTGGGTGCAGGGGATCCTGGGCAATGGAAAATGGTCGCTGAGATATCTCAAATAATTCAACCACAACACATCAACCAAGCTTGTACGGCAACGGGATATACCCGAGCACTTGTTGGACAAGAAGAGACAATAATTAACAGTATGATTTCGCCATCAGGACGTGTAGGCTACGTAAACATGGCAACAGGAATTCTAAGTCGAGAACAAACCCCGACTGAAGTCCCGGTTCGTACAGCCATCCAAATGATTAAAGAAATGGGTGCAAACTCCATTAAGTTCTTTCCTATGAAAGGACTAAGTACACGTGATGAATATGTGGAAGTTTGTAAAGCTGTTGCGGAACTTGACTTTATGATGGAACCAACGGGAGGGATCGATTTGGATAATTTCGAAGAAATTGTTCAAATTGCGCTTGATGCTGGTGTAAAGCGTGTTATTCCTCATGTTTACTCATCAATCATTGATGCAGAAACCGGTGCGACACGCATTGAGGATGTCGAAGCTTTGTACGAAATTATTAAGAAGATTGCATAATGACAAAGATCGTTGCTTTCGGTGAGGTGATGTTGCGACTGATGCCAGAAGGTCATAAAGAACTCACTCAGACTCACCATTTAAATGCGATGTATACCGGAACGGGTGTCAACATACTTGCGGGTTTGTATCAATTAGGGTATCAGGCTGCGCTTTTGACGTGTTTGCCAGATAACCGTGTCGGCTTTGCTGCTGCAAGCAGTTTACGTGCCTTAGGAATTCATGATGACCTTGTGTTCTACGAAGGAAATCATTTAGGAGCTTATTTCTTGGAGATGGGTTTTGGTTCTCGTTCTTCAAAAGTAACGTATATGAATCGAACTCACAGTTCTTTTGCACTGGCAGATTACAGTAATTTAGATTATGATTCGATCTTGAACGGAATTGATGCATTGCATGTTTGTGGCATTGCTTTCATTAATGATACGACATTTGATGCTGCACTAAATCTTGCGCTTGAAGCAAGACGCCGGAGTATTGAGGTTATCTTTGATTGCAATTTTAGACCCTCATTATGGGATGATCGCAAACTTGCTGACTCGCAAGCTATGTACGATGCAATGTTAGCACAAGCTACGATTGTCTTTGCAGGAATTCAAGATGCTACCAAGCTGACATCCATAAAGGAAATAAAGAGTAATGCTGAAGCGCTTAGCCATTTCCGCAATCATTATGGAATCAAAACCCTCTTTGGTACCAATCGCAGCGATAATCGATTGCAAGGATTTATGATCAATGACAATGGTTATACTGAAAGCAAATGGTACACACTGGATGTATTAGATCGTATTGGGGCTGGAGATGGTTTTGCGACCGGTGCAATTTACACACAATTCGAGACGTACTCTGATAAAGATGCAGTTGAATTTGCATGTGCAGCGGGCGTGCTTGCACATACAATTCATGGTGATAGCTTTATATTATCAAAAAGCGATATTGAAAATGTTGTCAACAACACAATACCAGATGTAATTAGATAGCTTTGGCTATCTTTTTTCTTGGGCATTTTTAAGCACTTCTTTGTGTGAAAATGCTATTATGAAAATACGCCGTTCCATGTTTTAACTGTGATATATAATATACAGGAGGAACATGATTCATGACAAAGAGAACCCTATGGATTTGTATTATAACGATCATGGTGTTAACTTTAGATTTTACTGTATCCGGTTCAGTGAAGGGTAATGTGGATAAACCAAATACAGTTCAAGCATTGGAACGCGATGGAACTGAGGATGTGTCATCTAAGAAAAGTGATAAAGCCAATGTTCCGGTCAAAAATGAATCAGGGACGCCTGCAGTCTCCCACGTAAAGCATGCAGTCGAAAAGCGTGTTGAAGAGAAACTGATTCAAGAGACATTTGCCTATGAAACAGAATATCGTGATGATGAAACACTTGCTAAAGGTGAAACCCGTATTGTACAAGCAGGTGTAGCAGGTATCGTGGATGTAAGATACCGTGACTATTACGAAAATAATGTTTTTGTGGGTACAGAGGTAGTGTCACGCGAGATTTCTGAAGAAGCAATTCCAGAAATATTACTCGTAGGAACCAAAGAAGGTGTGGTTGAGCCTGCACCAACAACGGGTGAATTGGATTTAACGCTTGCACAAAACATGTTTGCACAAATGAATACAGAGCGTCGCAATGCTGGTTTGCAAGAACTTCAATGGTCATCGACATTGTATGAATATGCAATAATTCGTGCACGCGAGATTGCCATTAAATTTGCCCATGAGCGCCCAGATGGAAGTTCGTGGGATAGCATAAATCCTGATTTGATTTATGCAGAGAATCTTGCAACGCGTGCATTCAGTGTTGATGCTGCAATGCAAGGATTCATGGAGTCCCCAACACACCATGCTAATGTTTTATCGCCGTTTCCGATGGGCGCTGTTGCTGTTTTTAAACACAGTAATGGTGAGTGGTTTTGGGTCCAATTGTATGGATACTAAAAAAGAACGACCCAATTGTCGTTCTTTTGTTTGTGTGATTGTTTTTCATGTGAAGGAGAGACACCCTCTAAGATACACAATACACGCTTGCTAGCTACTCAATTAAACCACTGTAAGCGCATAATGTCAACATTTTACAGAAATAAATTTCAAAAACAAGTCTATATATTGAAAATTAATTTCAAAGGAAAGATAAACAGGTGAAAACCGTTTAATTGTGCTGGAATTATGTTAAAATGATTGGGTATGAAAGGATACGTATGGATAACTATTATGAAACATGTTTGACCTCCATCCAAATGCTGATAGAGGAGCGCAACGAAGTGAAAGCGTTAGAACTACTGGATCAAGAATTATCAATGCCGTATGTGCCAGAACCTTACTTTAGTAACTTCAAGGCATTGCGTGACACGTTGCGATTGGATAATGCACCCAATGCAAAGTATTTTGATGATATGGACCAAATTTCTGATGCCCTCCTTGGGAATGATAATTTAAAGCATAAAGCTTTAATATCATTAGAGCGAATGAATTTAAGAGCTGTGATTGATGATTTACAGTCTATTCTTATGGATAAACGCATTGATGACTGGCTTAAGAAGCAAATTGTGTTTTATTTGATGGATCAATCCATTGACGCGACATTGACCATTCATTTGAAAAGTGGCATTCACGAGCTTGATATACTCAAACTTGAGAATCCTATCGGAAGTAAGGTATATTTGAATTGTCTGGATGACTTGGTATCAACACTGGAGTCGGACAATCCAAGCTTGCTTATGTTATGCATTGCCGAGCTGGATCAGCAGGTTCTGGAATACTTTCCACAACACTTTGATTCGATTGCATCAAATGATGTTTTAAAACGTGTTAAAGGATATTTAGATCGCGGATAAAACAGTTTTAGCACTCATCTGTTGACTGTGCTAAAAGTTGTGTTATAATAGAATACGTACTAGGAGGAAAAAATGAAATCTACATGGACATTAAATGAGAACTCAACAGGTCTATTGACAGTTGAGGTCAACCAAGACGCTTGGAAGAAAGCGCAAGAGAAGGCAATTGATACTTTAACAAAAGATGTTGAAATACAAGGGTTCCGCAAGGGACAAGCTCCTAAAGCATTGGCACGTAAACAATTAAATGATAGCTCAATCTTAATGGAAGCAATGAATGCAATTGCAAATGAAGCATTTGTAGCTGGTATGGTAGAACATAAGTTAGAGCCAGTTGCTACTCCTGAGTTAGATGTTAAAGAAATGACATTTGATGAACTAACACTTACATTCAATGTAACAGTAAAACCTGAAGTTGAATTGGGTGAATATAAAGGAATTAAAGTTGAAGCAGAAGCAATCGAAGTCACAGACGAAGATGTTGCTGCAGAATTAAACAAATTACAAGAAGAACAAGCTGAACTTGTTATCAAAGAAGAAGGTGTCGTTGCCGATGGTGATACAACTGTAATCGACTTTGAAGGATTTAAAGACGGTGTTGCATTCGAAGGTGGAAGTGGAGAGAACTATACATTAGTAATCGGTTCAAACTCATTCATTCCAGGATTTGAAGAAGCACTTATTGGTATGAAAACAGGCGATACAAAAGACTTAGATATCACATTCCCTGATACATACCATGTTGAAGACTTAAAAGGTCAACCTGTAGTATTTAAAGTTACACTTCACGAAGTAAAAACGAAAGTATTACCAGAACTTAACGACGAATTTGTTGAATTATTAGATGACGAAAAAATCACTACTTTAGATGCATTAAAAGCGTCTATCAAAGAAAACCTCGAACACAGCCGCAAACATGCTGAAGAAGATCGTGTTAACGATATCTTAGTACAAACAGTTTCATCAAACGCAAAAATTGATGTGCCTGAGGCAATGATTCAAGAGGAATTGAACCAAATGTTCAATGAGTTTACACAACGTTTATCACAACAAGGAATGAACTTTGAATTGTATTCACAAATCTTAGGACAATCTGAAGAAGACGTTCGTGAACAAATGAAAGAAGATGCTGACAAACGTGTTCGCACACGTTTAACTTTAGAGAAAATTGCTGAAGTTGAAGGTCTTAAAGTAGAAGATGAAGAAGTCGAAAAAGAATTTAACACAATTTCTGAAGCTTATGGAATCGAATTAGATCAAGTTAAAAACTTAGTTTCTATCGATGCTGTAAACTACGATATCTTACTTCGTAAAGCCATTGAGTTAATTCAAGAAACTCGTGCTTAGATAAAAGACGCTTAGCGTCTTTTTTATCCTAAAGGAGGGATTGCTATGAGCGAAAATAAAACTATGAATGTCCCTGTCGTTGCAACACGCGGGGTGATTGTATTTCCTGAACAAGAAATTATGATTGAAGTCGGACGTCACAAGAGTATGAATGCGATTGATGAAGCAGAAAAGTTCTTCAACGGACACGTTGTGCTTGTCAGTCAAAAAGATATTCTCATTGATGATCCAGGAAAAGATGAGCTCTTTACAGTAGGTTCATTGGTTCATATTAAATCTGTAAAAAGAAAACAAGGGTTTCTGCGTGTAACGTTCTCAGGTCTTCAACGTGTCCGTATTGATCAACTCGTTGATGATGGCAAGATGCTATTTGGTACGATTGATCTCTTGGAAGATGTTACAGGTTCTGAAAATGAAGAAATGGCATTGATTCGTCGAATTACTGCTGAGATTGAAAAAGTCTCTGCTGCGAATATCACAATACCTGCCGAACTTATTAATCAGTTAACTTTGGGTGTTTCAGCAGCGCAATTGAGTGATCAATTTGCTCAGTATTTCCCATTACAAGTTGAACGTAAACAAGCCCTTCTCGAAGAGTTGGATGTTAACGAACGTTTGATGATGATTATCGAAGAAATCCAACGTGAACAAACACTCGCAACCATCGAAAACACAATCAACGAAAAAGTTAAAGATCGTGTTGAAGAAAATCAACGTGAGTACTACTTGCGTGAAAAAATGCGTGCAATTCGTGAAGAGTTGGGTGATGCGACCGATGTTGGTGAAGACTCCGATGAGTTCCGTCAACTTTTAGAAAATAATCCTTACCCTGATCATGTTCGTGAAAAAGCGATTGAAGAAATTCGTCGTTACGAAATGTTGCCGCAAGCTTCTGGTGAGTCCGGAGTTGTCCGCTCTTATCTTGATTGGTTATTAAAAACACCATGGTGGCAAACAACGGATGACATTGAAGATCTCAATGCCGTTCGAGCACAACTGGATGCCGATCACTTTGGCTTGGATAAAGTTAAAGATCGTATTATGGAGTATCTTGCTGTAAAACAAATGACGGGTTCCTTAAATGCGCCAATCCTTGCTTTAGTTGGGCCTCCTGGAGTTGGTAAAACATCTCTCGCAAAATCAATCGCAAGTTCACTGAACCGTGAATTCGTAAAGGCTTCACTTGGTGGGGTACGTGACGAAGCGGAAATTCGTGGTCACCGTCGTACCTACTTGGGATCGTTACCAGGACGTATTATTCAAGGCATGAAGAAAGCAGGTGTTGTAAACCCTGTGTTCTTACTTGATGAGATTGATAAGATGGCGTCTGACTATAAAGGGGATCCAACCAGTGCGATGTTAGAAGTTCTTGACCCTGAACAAAACAAACTCTTCTCAGACAACTATCTCGAAGAGCCGTATGACTTATCACAAGTTATGTTCGTAGCTACTGCTAACTACTTAGGAGATATTCCTGAGGCATTGCGTGATCGTCTTGAAATTATCAACCTCAGTTCTTATACTGAAGAAGAAAAATTAAACATAGCGAAAGCACACTTGATTCCAAAACAATTAAAAGCAAATGGTCTCAAGAAATCCCAATTCAAACTAAGTGATGCTTCCTTACGTTACCTCATTCGCCACTATACTCGCGAAGCCGGTGTCCGTCAGTTAGAGCGCACAATATCTTCTCTTGCACGTAAAACAGTACTCGCAATTCTTAAAGATGGTGAGAAATCCGTTACAATCACCAAGGAACTAATTTCCGAGTGGTTGGGGCAAATTATCTTTGAATACGGCCAAAAAGAGAAAAAGGACCAAGTTGGAGTTGTTACCGGACTTGCATTTACGCAGTTTGGAGGCGATGTGCTTCCAATTGAAGTCACAACATTTGATGGTAAAGGTCGTTTGATCGTTACAGGTCAATTGGGTGATGTTATGAAGGAATCTGCTGAGATTGCCTTTGGTTACGTTAAGAGTCATGCGAAAGAACTCAAGATCTCACCAGACTTCTTTGAAAAACATGACGTTCAAGTTCACGTTCCTGAAGGAGCGGTTCCAAAAGATGGCCCATCTGCAGGGGTAACATTCACGACTGCATTGATTTCAGCACTTACAAACCGTAAAGTCACTGCAAATATTGCGATGACTGGAGAAATTACACTTCGTGGTAATGTATTGCCAATTGGTGGTCTCAAGGAAAAATCTCTTGCTGCGCACCGCGTGGGTATTAGCCGTATTGTAATTCCAAAACTTAATGAAAAAGATCTTGTTGATATTCCAGCCGTTGTTAGGGAAAGCGTAGAGTTCATTCCAGTTGAAACCATTGACCAAGTCCTCAAAGAGGCCTTGATTTAATGAACTTGAATGCACAAGAAGCACATCTGATTATCTCGTGTGCTTCTTCCACGCAATTTCCTGAAACAGGTCAAAAAGAGATTGTGATGGTTGGAAAATCCAATGTGGGTAAATCTTCATTGATTAACGCAATCACCAATCGCAAACGCCTTGCTTATGTAGGACAGCGACCTGGGAAAACACGTTTAATTAACTTCTATCATATTAATGATGATGTTATTCTTACAGACGTTCCAGGATATGGTTTCGCAAACCGTTCAAAGCAAGAACAAATTCACTATGGAAAATTGATGGACAGTTATTTTGAACTGCGTCATCCAGAAATGATGCTTATTCTTGTTGATGTCCGCCGTGGCATTGGTAAAGATGACATTATGATGTTGGAGTTTGCACAACACTTCGGTCTTGCGCATGCAATCGTACTTACAAAAACTGATAAACTATCCCGCAATAAAATTGCGAATATTAAGCGTGAAGTGTTCAAGGATCATGTTGACACGACAATCTTAGAATTCTCAAGTTTGGACTACGATACTCGTGAGCCAATCATTGCTTTCATAGAGAAAAATATCAATTAGAAAGAGGCAAAAATATTGCCTCTTTTTTATCTCTCACAATGCACTTTCGTTTCCTTGACACTGCTTAGAATTATCTATATTATTAATAGGTATAGACGAAGGGATAATGTAATGAAAAAATTTATATGGCGTATTAAATACTACTTCAAACGTTTGTTTGCAATGGATCGTCAAGGGTTTAAAGATGCAATCCAATATGCACACGATCACAGTGGTAAAAGTAAAATTGTAATCTTCTTCGACATGATTTGGTGTTCATTTCGATACACCGCGGGTTATGTTGATTATAATGAGTTTGAGTACTATCTCTTAAATGGAGAACAACGAAAAACATTCATCACTTTAGGTCAATCGGATAAAGCAGTTCGTGCCTACAATGATCGCGAATATGTAAACATTTTTGATGATAAATCAATCTTCGTAAAACGATTCAGCAAATTTGTTCATCGTGATCATTTGGATCTTCTTGAAACAGATGCAGCTGGGCTTAAAGCGTTTGTTGAAAAACATGGTAAAGTAATGGCGAAACGTACCAATGACTATGTTGGTCGTGGAATTGATAAAATCGATATTAATGAAAATCCTGATATTGATTTCGACCAACTTTATAAAGATTTGGTAGCCAATCGACAATATCTAATCGAAGAGTTCTTTAAACAACATCCTAAGATGAGTGAACTCTCACCAACTTCAGTGAACACCATGCGTATTATTACGTTCTTAGATGATACACAAACACCGCGTGTTCTTGTTACAGCACTAAAGTCGGGTCTTGGCGGACATGTTGATAACATTGGTCAAGGTGGTATGTATACCATTCTTGATGAGTCAGGAACAGTTGTCTATCCATTCATAGATAAACATGGCGACCATCATACAAATCATCCACTGACTGGCGAAAACTTAATGGGATTCCAAATTCCTAATTTCGATCGTTTAATCGAGCAAGTTAAAGAGGCATGCCTAGTCGTACCTCAAGTTCGTTATATTGGTTGGGATGTTGCTGTTGCTGAGTCTGGTGATGCAGAATTAATTGAAGGTAACAGTTCTTCAGGACCGTTCCAAGTCATACCATCCTTATCAAAAGATAAGATGGGCGTTCTACCAATCTACAAGAAATACATGAATATCAAGTTTTAATGAAAAGTGTTCCACTAATAATGGAACACTTTTTTATGAAAAAAACACATATCGTAGTGATATGTGTTTCGTAATAATTAAGCTTCAAGTTCTTTGATTAATTTATCAAAGAGCGGTTTTACGCCAATTTGTTCGGGTCCCAAGAAAGCAGGTGACTGATAGATATCATGACCTGGGAATTGGTTTCCTTCAACAATAACAGGACGATCTTCAAGAATCGCAATATCCCAACCTACAATCCCTAATTCAGGAATGTGAAGTGCGGCGGTTTTCGCAAGTTCAATAACTTGGTCAAACATTGGGATTTTAAAACCTTCAAACTTAACACCAGTAATAGGATGTGTTTCAGCAACGCGGTTGTATTTACCAACGCCTGGAGTTTCTACAATACCTGTTTCAATATTAACGCGGGCTGCAAATCCACCGCTGTTAAGGTTATCAACGCTTTTACCATTCCCTACACGGATACAGACAAAGGGGATACGGATGTTGCCATCTTTTTGTATGGTCACAACACGGATTGTATTGACTGACATTGGGTGAAGTACCGATACGTCTTTGTTTTGGATTAAGTATTCCTCTGCCAGATACTGTTGGTTCGCCATCAGCGTGTCAAACACCTTGCGGGTGTCCATACCTTCTTCGTAGTCATAAAAGTCAATACCATGCCCGCAAATGCCGTCTACTGGCTTTGCGGCAATGCGTTTGTATTTTTTAAGGAAGGCATCAAAGTCTTCGTAAGTAGAAGCCTCCAAATCCATCCAACCACGGCCGTGATAGCCATCGAAGAATTTCAAAAAGTTTACCTTGTTATCCAAAGTGTCCCATTTTTCTTTACTGTTGAATTTTGCAACGTAGGCATTATTGACACCGCGTGTAACAAACGTTCCGCGTTTACTTTCAGGTACGTTGTACAATTCAAAGTCGAGGTAGTCAACATATCCGGCTTGATACTTGAGTCCTGTTTTGATGATATCGATGAGGACAAGAAGTGTATTCTTACCGGTTCTCTTATGAACTTCTTTTGCGGTTTCCCACATGCGACCGTAATCCATTTTTAAGATGCGTTGCATCATGTATTTTAACTTTTTCATTTGTTACCTTCACCATCTCTTTTTCTTCATCTATTATACATCATGGAAGAACGGCTTACAATGAAAGGTCATTCATTCCACTCAGTGTGAATTGAACGAAATCCTTTTGCAATTGCAACACGATTACGAAACATTTCAGCATTGAGGTGTACGATGTATCTTTGGAAAGTATGTTGCCAAGGGGAAAGGACGGTGTCGTCGCGACGAAAATCTGTTTTTGTAGGTGTTTGATTGAATACAAACATTGTCGGCCAAATTAGATACACCATGTAGCCAATAACATGAGGATCTAAATGATGAAAACAATCATAAAGGACACCATCAGAAAAGAACACGTCATGATCTAAAACATCCATGAGGTCACGAAGCGAAAGGGAACTGCGAAACAGTAAATCAATTTGCTGTTGTGGGGATGAGCACTGTTGGAGTTGGCTGATGAGATTTTTGAATTCATCATCACTGAGTGCCTTCTTATCGTGGAATGTGAAGGACTCACTCTCTGAAGGTGTTGATATATACAAGTCATGAAAAGAATTGTTCTTGATGGCAATTTTAATACGTGCCCATAGAAATGGTTGAATACGGTGAAAGTAATCCCCATACACTCGTGTTAGTTGAATCAGTTCGCTCTCAAGGATTCTCTGTGGATTAGATGATTCAACCAAACTATCGAAATCTGCTGAATTCAGTGTTTCTAATAAATTGGCGGGTCTTGAAAATTGCATTGTATTAAGTATCATTTGTGTCAAAAGAATATCAACGTAGTTGAGTCCCAGATAAATTGTAGCGATTCCTTTTGCCTGTTCGTAAGTGTGAATAAAGAAATTCAATTCTTTTTCATTTTGATGCAATAGAAAATCATACTCAATTAAATATCGCTTTGCATATTCGAGCACCAAATCGCTTCCGGTTAAATCATACATGTTGTGGTCCATTGGAATACCATCAATCAGTGGATAGTCAAGGTCGTACTCGCAAAAGATTGCACCAAAACGGACATCGTAGGCCTCAAGAAATCCGGGAAGTTGTTCTGCGATAATGTTGTTGAATCGTTCGTTATCAAGTGGGAGAGGATGTTGATGCAAGTATGAGAGTATGTTTGAGATTTCTCTAAGATCTTCGTGAATGATGTCCCATCCTTGAGAGTAAATCTGCCGGCAAATATTGACTGTATTAAGATGAATCGCATCGTAGTTTCTGAACCCATGATCAAGAACGTAGTAGACTGATTCTTTAAATTCGAAATAGAGTTGTCTTGAAATAACCGTACTGAGGTTGTGATTGTATTGGCGAATCATTGCCTCAATGATCTCTTGAAATTCAAACATGAGTTGTTTTTGTAATGGCGGGTGCGTTTCAAAGAAAGACTGGAATGTATAGAATCTTCGAATTGAAGTCATTCACTCACCGCCTTAGATAATGTTTTTAGTATTGATGTATGGAAAGACCTATCGAAGATTCCAAAATTTTGCATGTAACAGGTATACATTAGTTCAACCAATGAGGGATCATCGAGTCGCAGTTTCGAGTGTGCTCTTGTGTAATAAAAGGCATCTACAAAATGGGCGGTTGCCTTAACAAATGTTTGTTGATTTAAGTAAGGAGCGTTCATCAGTTTAGCGATTGCATCGTCAAGAATCGCTAAACTGAAGTCAACAAGTTCGTACCGATCGAGAGAGCGACTACGCTCATGTTCAAGGTACACTAAGTCTTCATCAGAAATTCGAAAACCATAGGGTCTCAGTTCCGTATTTATCGAGTCGAGATCCAAAGCGCTAAAACGTGTAATGTCCAAGATGTTGTGTTTTTCCATGTATTTACCTCACTGTACATAAGTTATACACCAGTTTGATAGGAAAAATCAGTCTTGAAAAATTGACAAAAATATGATAATATAACAGTAGTTAAGACGCTTCTATGTGTCTTTTTTTATTTCTTCTTGTGGAGGCAGGTTGCATGAAAAAATCGCGTTCTCTCAAATTAATAGTGATTCTCTTAAGTGTTGTGTTACTTGGAACTGCGTGTACGGATGGTCGTGTCTATCCAGCAAATGTTAATGAAATAGAAATTAATGCGAAGTTTAGTAGAGCGCATGACTATACTGAGGCGCTTCAGCAGATGTTTGGTAATGATGTCTACTATTACACAATCAAAGCAATTGATGGCGATACGCTTTATCTGACCCAACAACAATGGCAGCTTGGGTCAGAGTATGAATTGCTTACCGTAAATATACTTGCAATTGATCTCCAATCACATGAAATCCGTATTCTGAAATCATTGAATGATGGCAGTCGCGTAGGGGATTATCTTGTCTTGGATAAGGACATCATTATGCAAGTTTATCTGCCAATCAATGATTTGGATGAAAATCAAGTACCCTTTGAAATTCGCTATGTAAAAGAGAGTGGCGAGACTGTGATTCTTGAAAAAGGATTCTCTCAAACATTCGCAGATACAAATGTGTTTTCGAAGCAGGGGGATCGTATTTATTATACGTTCGAGTCGTTGGAGAACGTTGTAGATGGGGATGCTCAATTTCCAAAACATTTCGTACGAAGTTTTCACACACTTGATTTTATTGAAAATGTTTATGAGACCCAAGACGAGCGTGAAGAAGTCCGCAGTCCAAGTTTTTCCCAATTTGGATCTCCCATTTCGTTTGTTACCTCAAGATGGGGACAAAACTACACAACATTGCATTATATTGCTGAAAATAAACACCAAACACTGGAATTGAAGGATGTCTATAATTACGATTTTGTTGGAGAAAAAGGTGTTTTCTTTGACCGAAACGATGGATCAGATCCCTATGGGAACTACTATATTTACAATTTTAAGCATGGTAAGATGTTGAAACTTGAACGCCGTCCGATAGCATTGGGCAATCAAATGCGTATCGATGAAAATTCATTGATTCAAGTATCCAATGTGAACGAGTTAACCATGTCGACACTTACGGATGATGGCGTTGAAAATACGCGGATTCAATTTGATGATCGCACCCCACATTCATTTGATTATCTAACGAAGGATGAGAGCCAACTTATTGAAGTGCGGGGTGGGATTGAAGTAATCATACTTACCTATGATTTACATCAAGAGACACACTAAGTTGTGATTGACTATCAGAGACGGTATTGTTATAATGAAAAAAATCGATGACCATGAATAGTATCTTGGATTAATGCAAAGAGAGTTGCTGGGTGGTGTGAAGCAATCATTACAAAAGAGAATGTCACATGGAAGATAATTATCTGAAACACGAAGTAAGATAGTTCGTAATCTGGCGTTAACAGAATCTAGAGGTTTCTCAATTGAGAAATAAACTAAGGTGGTACCACGATTAACATCGTCCTTTATGGATGATGTTTTTTTATTTTTTAGAAGAAGGAGGCAAACTTATGTCACGTTATCATATACCAGAAATTGAAACAAATCGACTCTTATTGCGAGCACTCAATCCTAGCGATGCAGCCGACATGTATGAATATGCTTCAGATGCTGAGACAACATACTATCTCTCGTTTGATGCTCACCAAAGTATTCAGGACAGTGAGTATGCAATACGCGAGATATTTATGAAACGTCCCGAAAACGAAAGCCCTGAATCATTTGCCATTGTACTTAAGGACAGCGGCAAAATGATTGGAACCTGTGATTTTTGGAAGGTTGCCGGCGATGAAACCTATGAGATGGGTTATATTCTCAACAAATCATATTGGGGCAAAGGGATAATGTCGGAGGCGGCTCGCGCTGTCTTAAAGTTTGCGTTCAACGATTTTGGTGTGAGACGCATGGTGCTTCGCCATCACGCAGATAATGTGGGCTCTCGAAAAGTCGCGATTAAACAAGGGTTTGTTTATGAAGGCACAACCCGACGCGTCACAAAATTAGAGAATCGCTATGTTGATTTATTAATTTATAGTATTTTAGATGAAGAGTTTAAATAGGAGAACATTATGACAAAAGAACTAGCACAAAAATACAACCATCTTGAGGTTGAAAAAGATAAATATCAAAAGTGGGTTGAAAAAGGGTATTTTACAGCAGGGGATAAAAACAAACAGCCTTATTCAATTGTAATCCCACCTCCCAATGTTACAGGTAAACTTCACTTAGGTCATGCTTGGGATAATACCTTACAAGATATTGCGATACGTTACCAACGTCTTTTAGGAAAAGATGCCTTGTATCTACCGGGGATGGATCATGCTGGAATCGCAACGCAAGCCAAAGTTGATGAACGTTTACGTGAACAGGGAATTTCGCGCTATGATTTAGGACGTGATGGGTTCCTTGAAAAGTCATGGGAATGGAAAGAAGAATATGCTGGACATATTCGCGATCAATGGGAAAAAATTGGAATTTCAGTGGATTACAGTCGTGAACGATTCACATTGGATCAAGGGCTCAATGATGCCGTCAATAAAGTATTTGTTGATCTTTACAATGAAGGCTTAATCTACCGTGGTTACCGTATCATCAACTGGGATGTACAAGCACAAACTGCTTTATCAAATATTGAGGTTGATCATCTTGAGATTGAAGGAAACTTCTATACATTTGAGTATACTGTGGAAGAGACAGGTGAGAAGCTTGCGGTAGCAACAACACGTCCGGAAACGATGTTCGGTGATGTTTGCATTGTTGTCCATCCCGACGACACACGCTATCAACATCTCATTGGAAAACATGCAATTAATCCAGCAAATGGGGAAGCATTACCAATTATTGCCGATGACTATATTGACATAGAGTTTGGAACTGGGGTAATGAAATGTACACCTGCTCATGATCCCAATGACTATGAAATTGGAAAACGCCATAATCTTGAAATGCCAATTTGTATGAATCCGGATGGAACGATGAATGCTCTTGCCCATAAATTTGAAGGTATGGAGCGTTTTGAAGCACGTAAGGCGCTAGTTGAATATATTCGCGAGCAAGGTAAACTCATATCTATTGAAAAACATGTTCACTCCGTAGGACACTCCGAACGTACGGGTGTTATTGTTGAACCCTATTTGTCAGAACAATGGTTTGTTAAGATGAAACCCCTCGCTGCGGATGTTCTTGAGGCTCAAAAAGGGGATGATGCAATCGTATTCTACCCAGAACGCTTCAACCACACATTTACACAATGGCTAGAAAAAATTGAAGATTGGACTATTTCACGTCAGTTATGGTGGGGACATCGTATTCCTGCATGGTTCCATAAGGAAACAGGGCAGACTTATGTTGGTCTTGAAGCCCCGGTCGATAGTGAGAATTGGCAACAAGACGAGGATGTTCTCGATACATGGTTCTCATCAGCTCTATGGCCATTTTCAACATTAGGATGGCCAGAGGAAACCGAAGATTTTGAACGATACTATCCAAACAGTCTCATGGTTACAGGTTATGATATTATTTTCTTCTGGGTTGCACGTATGGCATTTCAAGGTCGTCATTTCACAGGAAAGAGCCCATTTAAACATGTGTTAATGCATGGCCTTATTCGTGATGAAAATGGTTTGAAAATGAGTAAGTCATTGGGTAATGGTGTTGATCCAATGGACGTTATTGAAGAATACGGTGTGGATGCGCTGCGTTTCTTTCTGACTACCAATTCGACACCGGGTCAAGATATGCGCTATATTCCTGAAAAAGTTGAGGCATCTTGGAATTTTATCAACAAGATTTGGAATGCATCACGATTTGTTAAAATGCACATTGGTGATGATCACTTTGATATTAACAACGCATCACTATCGCAAGTTGACCGTCATATTATTCATAAGTTCAACCAAACACTTGAAGAAGTAAATCGTAATATGGATAAATATGAATACGCGCTTGTTGGGAATACTTTAACGCGATTTGTTTGGGATGACTTCTGTAACTGGTATATTGAGTTAAGCAAGTCAGGACTTCAAAGTGAGGATGAAACGGTTGTGTATGCTACAAAGGCGACATTGCACTACATTCTCAAGAATATTGTGATTACACTCCATCCATTTATGCCATTTGTAACTGAAGAAATCTATCTCAGTCTACCCGATTCAATTGAAACCATTAATAAAGAGTCGTGGCCAATTGAGTTTGCAGTGGATACTGAAGGACTTGAGCAAGTTGACTTCATGATTGCAGCAATTCTTGCTGTTCGTGAAACACGCGTAAGTTACGATGTGAAACCATCGAAACCATTACGCGCACAACTAATTGACGCGCACAATCAAACGTACGCCATGAGTGATGTGTTAGCGAAGATGTTTGAGACAATGGCAAAAGTAACGTTGAGCGAACTTAGTGCGGATGCGCTCATTCAACCAATCAAAGGGGGATCCATCCGTTTGGTTAAGGAAGAATTAGTGGATAAAGCAGCACTAATTGAGAAATTATCCTCAGAGAAAACACGTCTAGAAAACGAGATTAATCGTGCTGAGAAAATGCTAAGCAATCAAAACTTTATTGTAAAGGCACCAGCTGCGAAAGTTGATGAAGAAAAAGCAAAACTTGATGAATACAAACGTCAATTAAAAGTTGTGTTAGAACAACTCGACTAAAAGGGGAAACCATGGAACAAATACTGAATCGATTGGTTATTGGAATTTCAATTCTTTTCCGATTTGATTATGAAAATGATCCGCGCGGATCACGAAAGAAAAGCCTTATTATCTTGTTAGCATTCATTTTATTCCTGAATGCTTTGGCCGTTTGGACGATCCTTCAGCCACGCTAGATTAGAAAGAGAACCCCATAAAGGTTCTCTTTTTTGTGCAAGATAAAAGGGGAACCGTAATGGTTCCCCTTGCTACTTAGTCTAACGGTGTATATACAAATTTCTTCACAATTGTGGTTGTCATTAAGTACATGGCAATGATTCCAAATACCCATGCAATATGTACAGGTTGTAACATTTGCAATTCGATTGAAGCAGCCATCGGTGTAAGTACAAACAGTAATGTAATTGCAATAGCGACTACAGTTACTAATACCAATGTGAATGATGGTGGATTCTTTCGTGAGAGTGGTTTTTTGGAACGGATCACAAAGATGATTAATGCTTGTGACATAATACCAAATGCGAACCAGAATGTATGGAATAATGTTTGTTGTTCTACAGTACGTACATTGAATACAAAGTAGAGTACAAGGAAACAGGCAATATCAAATATGGAACTTAAGGGTCCAAATATTGACATGAATCGAACCAGTGACTTCGTTTCGAGCTTACGTGGTTTTTCGAGTTCTTCAGGTGTACAGTTATCAAATGGAATACCGGTTTGAGCCAGGTCACTCAAGAGATTCTGTACCAAGATATGAACAGGAAGCAGTGGTAAGAAGGGTAAGAAGATACTTGCGACAATAACAGAAATCATATTACCGACGTTGCCACTTACCGCCATCTCAAGGTACTTAACCATGTTGACGATTGTCTTACGTCCTTCGAGGACACCTTCTTCAAGAACACTTAAGTCTTTCTTCAAGAGAATGATATCAGCAGACTCTTTAGCGATATCAACCGCTGTATCTACGGAAATTCCAACATCTGCTTGTTTGAGAGCAAGGGCATCATTGATACCATCGCCCATGAAACCTACGGTATGGTGATTATCTTGGAATGCTTTAACAATTCGTTGCTTTTGACTTGGTGATATTTTTGCAAAGAGATGGCAGTGTTTGACTGCTTCACCAAGTTCTTTATCAGTCATGGCCTCAATATCATCACCCATATAGGTAACTTCAGTATCAATGCCAACCTTACTACAGACTTTCTTGGCTACACCAAGGCTATCTCCTGTAATAACGACAACGTCAACGCCATGGCGGTTGAGGCTTTCAATGGTTGGTTTTGCACTTTCTTTAGGTGGGTCAAGGAATCCAATAAATCCGATAAGAACGAGGTCCTTTTCATCTTCAACGCTAAACTCATGATCTGTAGGAACATCATTTTTTTGTGCAACAGCAATCATACGGAGTCCGTCATGATTGTGTTGTGAGTAAACATCCATCGCTTCAGCGCGGATTTCATCGGTTAGTAAGATTGCTTCGCCATCACGATCAATATACTTACAAAGACTCATGATTTCTTCGACAGCACCTTTGGTAATTAATTGGCGTTTGTCATTGGAGTCTTCAAGAATAACACTCATACGTCGTCGTGCAAAGTCGAACGGAATTTCATCTACAACTGTGTAGTAGTGAATTAAGTCACCCATGTTATACATGTTTGCGCGTTCAATAATTGCAAGATCAATAAGATTCTTGAGCCCACTTTGGAATTGTGAATTTAAGAAAGCATGGCGTAATACGCGCATGTCATCTTCACCGGTAACGTTCATGTAGCGCTCAAGAATGATATCATCTTGAGTAATGGTTCCGGTTTTGTCTGTACAAAGGACATCCATTTCTCCAAACGAAGAAATTGAACTTTGTGACTTAACAATAGTTTGATGTTTCGCCATGTTGATTGCACCCCGTGCAAGCCCACTGCTTAATACAACAGGGAGCATCTCAGGTGTTAAACCAACAGCGACCGTTAATGCAAAGAGTAGTGCATCAATGAAGTCTTTTTTAAATAGTCCATTAATGACAATAATGATTGGAAGCATGATAATCATCAATCTCATTAAGAGTCTACTGATTGTTGAAATGCTATTTTCAAAACTATTTGGGCGACGTGTTTCCTTTAAGCTTGTGCTCATCTTACCGAGGTAAGTGTCATCACCAGTACGAATAACGACCGCACGTGCTGTTCCAGATACTACGTTTGTCCCCATTAGACAAAGGTTAGAATAATCGGCTTCATTGGATGTCTCTTCATCATTGAAGCTGACAAATTTTTCAATAGGTTGGGATTCTCCTGTGAGAGTTGCTTGCGATAAGAATAAATCCTTTGCTGAAATAACGCGCATATCAGCAGGAACAATATCACCTGCAGATAATCGAACGATATCACCGACAACTAATTGATCAATCGGGATTTCAATAAAAGCACCATCACGCAAGGCTGCAGTTGTATTCGATACCATGTGCAGCAGTTTCTCACTTGCGGCACTCGAACGCTCATCTTGAATGAATGATATAAGTGTTGAAATAATAACAATAACGGACAATATTGTAATTGTGAGATAGTCACGTTGTTGTGTGAGTAGAATGTCAGTTACAAAAGTGATTGCAATAACCACCATGAGTACTAAGTTAAATGGATTGATTAAAACATTAACAAATCCGATAATCGGATGACGCTTCTTACTTGGTGAAATTTGATTTGGACCAAACTCCTCCAATTTTTCTTCTGCAATTGCTTGAGTATAACCTGTTTCCACAGTGTTAAGACTTTCAAAGAGCTCATCTTGTGGTAATTGCAGTGTTTTTAATAATTCGTTTTTTGTGTTAGCCATAACCTAACTCCTTTCATACTTAAAGTATGAACGAATTTAAGATACGATTGCCTCGGTTGTGGTCCCCAAGGGATCGTCATCAATTGATCGCTCACTATTCTCTGTAAAACTGCAACTTTGAACTTCCATGGTACCACCTCGCTTTCTTATCGATTATAACAAAGATATCGCAAAAGGGCAATTAGACAGGCGTTGTTTGAACAGAAGTTTTAACCCGCATTCACATGTGTTATACTTTTTATCAGTGGGAGGTTTTATATATGAAAAAAACTATTTTATTTGATTTAGACGGCACACTATTACCGTTGGATAACAAGGAATTTGAAACGAGTTATATTACGTCAATTACATCTTTTGTAAAAGACATTTTAGAACCACGTAAAATGGCAGAAAGTCTATGGCAAGCCTCGGCGGTTATGGTTCAAAGTAATGATGATACAAAAACAAATGAAGAAGTGTTCTATGGCGAGTTTGATAAACTTGTTGGAAAAGAAACATCAGATAAACTGTTAGCAGTCTTGGATGATTATTACAGTACGGGCTTTGATGTTGTTAAAGATATTACATTTATTGATGATAATGTTGTTGAAGCCGTTCGTTATTTGAAAGAAAAGGGACACAAAGTTATTCTTGCAACAAACCCAATGTTCCCTAAAATGGCTACTGATAAACGTATTCTATGGGCTGGCTTTACACCTGAAGATTTTGACTATGTGACGCGTTTTGAAGTTGATCACTTTTGCAAGCCCAATCCAAGCTACTATCAAGAAATCATGCGCATCAACAATCTTGATCCAAAAGAATGTGTCATGATTGGAAATGATGTTCAAGAAGATATGATGGCAAAATCTTTAGGTATGGATGCGTGGTTGATTGATGATAATTTAATTCACCGTGGAGGAGAAATGACATTTGACTGGCGCGGAAGTCGACAAGACTTGCTGGCTCATATCAAGGAGGTCTTCTAATGATAATTGGATGCGTAAAAGAAGTTAAGAACGCTGAGAATCGTGTTGGCTTGATGCCTTCACACGTCTTTGAATATGTAAATGCGGGTCACAGTGTTTTTGTTGAACGTGACTTAGGAATCGGAAGTGGATTCAATAATCAAGAATATCGCGATGCTGGAGCGACAGTGTTGGATGATGCGAAAGCGGTGTGGGATTTGGCCGAAATGATGATAAAGGTCAAGGAACCAATGGCATCTGAATACGATTTGATGAAACCGGATTCGATTATTTTCACCTATTTCCATCTTGCAGATAACAAACCATTGGCATCAGTCTTGTTAGAAAAACGCATCAGTGCAGTTGCCTATGAAACCGTAACAGATGCAAACGGACGCTTGCCCTTGCTACGTCCCATGTCTGAAGTTGCCGGACGCTTATCAATTCAAGAAGGCGAGAAATACCTTGAAGGCCACTATGGTGGAAAAGGAATTCTGCTATCAGGAGTCCCCGGGGTTCGTGGCGGTCATGTTGTCATCATCGGAGCAGGTGTTGTTGGGACAAGTGCTGTTAAAACTGCACTTGGAACAGGAGCGACTGTAAGCGTCTTGGATCGTGATCTCAATAGACTTGCTTATCTTGAAGATGTATTCAATGGACAAATTTCAACAATCTATAGTGATGAAACAAATCTTAGAGCGGAACTAATGCGCGCAGATATTGTTGTTGGGAGTGTTTTGATTCCCGGAGATAAAGCACCCAAGATTGTTCGCCGTGAGCATCTTGCCCTCATGGGTAAAGGTACTGTTTTAATCGATGTTGCCATTGATCAGGGAGGATGCTTCGAAACAAGTCGTCCGACATCACATGTTGATCCGATTTTTATCGAAGAAGGAATTGTGCATTACTGCGTTACGAACATGCCAGGGGCTGTTCCAAAAACATCAACATACGCATTAGGTAATGCAACGTTACCGTATGGCTTAAAAATTGCCAACCTTGGTTTGCATGATGCCATTATGTCAGATGTCCACTTAAAAGACGGTTTAAATACCTTCGGAGCACAAGTCACAAATAGAGCAGTTGCCAAAGCGCTGAATCTTGAATTTGTTGATTATGAAAAGTGCGTTAAATACGTGAAGTCTTAAGCGTAATTTGTTACAATATGTTAAAGGAGGTGGCCGTCATACCAAATGTCATAACACATGGACTGATGGCTCTCGATGTTTATAATAAACTTGAGATGTCAGCGGTTCAAAAAGCGATTGAGAAACATCCGAAAGCGTACTTGCTTGGGAGTAATGGACCGGACATTTTGTTCTACTACAAAGTTCTGCCTTGGCAAGACCAAAAGCTGAATAAACACGTCGCTGGCTACGGAAATGCGGTGCACGAAACTCACATCAATGACTTCTTTAGGGAAGCGGTGAGATTTGTAGGGGATATGAAAGACCCAGAACGCCAAGATATTTTGATTTCTTATCTTGCGGGTCATTTCTTACACTGGTCACTTGATTCATTAGCACACCCTTTTATCTTCTATAGAAGTGGTGAAATTGCTGGAGCTACAAAGTTTTGGCACTATCGTTACGAATCAATGATAGACGCACTTATGATTACCTATGTTAAGAAACGCGATATGAACAGTTTGAAGGCTATACGCTTCGTGGATGTATCTGCGAGTGAACGCCGTGTTATTGCATCGTTTTATCAAATGATGTTGGCTCGTGTATTTCACATTGATACCGAACCAGAAGTTATTGATGAAGCAATTGCTTCATTCAAAAAAGCATTAGGATTTCTGTATGATCCCCATAACGTCAAGACATCGGCAATTAAAGCCTACGAAAATAAGTTCTTGGAGCCTTGGGCATTATCAAGTCATATCGTCAATGCAAACATTGACGCAGAATACGATGTTTTGAACTTAAAACACGATGTATGGTCAAATCCAACAGACATCAACGACACATCAACACTATCGTTTGTTGACTTGTATGATTATTCCATTAAATTGGGGTTACTCTTACTCGATCGATTCGATGATGCCTTGCTGGGCGATGCCGTTAACTTTGACGAAATCTTAAATGATTGTCAGTACGATACAGGGCGACCTGTTGGCATCAAAATGAAGTTTTACAATTCAATTTACAACAAATAATAGGGAGGGTTTTATTATGTTAATCAATATCCATGGAAAAAATGTAGAAATTACAGACGCAATGCATGCAGCAGTTGAAGACAAACTTGAGTTCTTACACAAGTATTTCGAAATTGATGATTCATGGCGTGCAAATGTTGTCGTTAATACATATCCAGCTGGAGCCAAAGTAGAAGTTACGATTACTTCGAAATTTAGCCCACTACGTGCAGAAGTGATGAACGAAGATTTCTATGCAGCTTTGGATAAAGTTGTTCATAAACTTGAAGATCAAATTCGTCGTCACAAAACACGTCTCTCAAAACGTAACCGCGAAGGTTTATCACAAGCATTCGTATCGATGATTGATGATTACGAAGCAAAACCGGAAGCAGCTGATGAAGCACAATTGGTTCGTACAAAGACAGTTGTCGCAGAATCAATGAACCTTAATGACGCAGTATTAGACATGGAAATGTTGGGACACACATTCTTTATTTATACCGATGATGAAACCAACGAAATTGCAGTTGTTTACAAGCGTCTTGACGGTGATTATGGGTTACTTGAAGTTGAAAGAGAAAATGATTAATTCCCACTTATTTGTGGTATAATAATCAAAACGGAGGTTTAGGCATGAGCTTTAAAGACAAATTAAAAAATATTTTAACACCAGTAGAAGATGAGTATCTTGAGTTCTCCGACGAGGAGGCAGAAAGTTTGAGTGATTATGAAACATCAGGTTCCAAATCAGCATCCAAGCTTCCAACCGATACAAAGATGGTACTTTTTGAGCCTCGCTCATTTGAGGAATCGGAAGAAGTTGCACGTTATCTAAAAGAAAAACGTGCTGCAGTTGTTAATCTTCACCGTTTACAACGTGATTATGCACAACGCACCATTGATTTCCTTACTGGGGTAGTGTTTGCGCTAGATGGCACAATCCAAAAGATTGGACATAACGTCATTCTCTGTACACCACGTACAATTGGGGTACAAGGGGAAATTAGCATGAACCTGGAAGACCTTGATTCCTAATAAGGAGAAATGATGTCAAACAAACACGAATTTCGTATTATGCGTCAGGGCTATGATCGCTTTGAAGTGGATCAAGTCGTTAATGATTTAGAGCATGAGAATAAAGTGATGCAAAAACAAATGCAAATCTTTAAGAAACAAGTCGAGACACTTCAAGAACAACGTGATATAATCAAGAAACGCTACCAGCAATTGGTAGGTGAAATAGCAGTTCGAGAACGAGCAGCTGAAGAAATGTCACGATTGGCACTTCGCGAAGCAAACTCAATCATTGATAATGCCCGCTCAAACGCTGATATGATTGTCCGTGAAGCAATGTCGACTTCGCGTCAGGTTCTTGTAGAAATTGCACGAATCTCAAACGAGTCAAATGAGCTCCGAGATGAATTGAAATTTAGAATTAAAGATTTAGAGGAAGCAATCGACGGTCTAGAATTGCCGGATGCTCCAAATTTGAACTTATATAGCGATGACCAAGACACATCAAAATAGCAATCCATTCTAGAGACTTCATGGTTGGTGAAAATGAAGAGGGACCTGTATTGATATCACTTGTGAGCTTGTTTTTGAATCGAGTAGAAAACACGTGGGCGGCGTTAACGCATTTAAGTGCACATACACTGTATGTGAATTAAGGTGGTACCACGTTTAAGACGTCCTTATTAGGACGTCTTTTTATTATTTAGGAGGAAAGATATGGATTACAAAGATACACTATTATTACCCAAAACAGATTTTGAAATGCGCGGGAATCTTAATAAAAAAGAACCCCTGATCCAACAACAATGGGATGAAGAAAATCTCTATGAAGCAATGCTAAAGGTTCGTGAGGAAGAAGGCGCACCCCTTTTTGTGTTGCACGATGGTCCTCCCTATGCAAATGGTAACATCCATTTGGGACATGCGTTGAATGGAATTCAAAAAGATTTATTGGTACGTACAAAACACATGGCAGGATTTAGAACGCCATTCCGTCCGGGATGGGATACACATGGCTTGCCAATCGAAACGGCAATTCAAAAATTAGGTGTTGATCGCAAGTCAATCCCGTTGCATGAGTTCCGTGCTTTATGTGAGAAGTATGCACGCGAGCAAGTTGCAATTCAAATGAAAGATTTTAAATCATTGGGTAAAATTGGTGACTATAAAAATCCATACATCACCTTAAATAAAGACTATGAAGCAACTCAAATTCGTGTTTTTGCGCAAATGGCTCTCAAAGGTATGATCTATAAGGGACTAAAACCAGTCTATTGGTCACCATCCAGCGAAACTGCATTGGCAGAAGCTGAAATTGAATACTATGATCGTAAAGACCCCGCTATCTTTATTGCATTTGATGTTGTAGATGGCAAAGGGGTTCTTGATGCTGGTGACCGTTTGGTCATTTGGACAACGACACCATGGACAATTCCTGCAAACTTAGCAATCTCAGTGAATGCGAATATGGAATATGTTCTTGTTAAGACCGCTAAGGGGAATCTTGTTTTAATGAAGTCCCTTATGGAGAATGCACTCAAAGAACTTGAACTTGAAAACGAAGGCATCCTGAAATCGTTTATGGGTTCGGAAATTGAATATGTTACCTACAAACACCCGTTGTATGATCGTGTATCTCCTGTTTTAAATGGTGATCACGTTACGGATGAAGCGGGTACAGGGTGTGTCCATACGGCACCTGACCATGGAGCGGAAGACTTTGATGTTTGCGCAAAATACGGAATCAAACCAATTGGACCGGTTGATGCACAAGGTCATTTAAACGAGAAAACCGGTGAATTTGCGGGAATGTTCTTTGAAAAGGCGAATAAAGAAGTTACACTTCGTTTGGAAGAAGAACAAGCACTCTTAAAGATGGGTTGGATTACGCATAGTTATGCTCATGACTGGCGCACTAAGAAACCAATTATTTATCGTGCAACCACACAATGGTTTGCATCGATTGATGGCATTCGTCAACAAATTCTTGATGAAATTGCAAGTGTCACATGGTACCCTGCATGGGGTGAAAAGCGCATGCACAACATGATCGCTGATCGTGGTGATTGGACCATTTCACGCCAACGTGCGTGGGGTGTGCCGATTCCAATTTTCTATGCTGAAGATGGAACACCAATCATTGATGCGAAAGTGTTTGATCATGTAGCAGATCTTTTTGATGAATTTGGTTCAAACATTTGGTTTGAAAAAGAAGCCAAAGACCTCCTTCCAGACGGCTATACACATCCGAATTCACCAAATGGTGAATTTACCAAGGAAAAAGATATCATGGATGTATGGTTTGATTCCGGGTCATCACACACAGCAGCATTAAACCACAAGGAAACACCACTTCCGGTGGATGCATATGCAGAGGGGGCTGACCAATATCGCGGATGGTTTAACTCATCACTTATCATTTCAGTTGCGCTCTACGGTATTGCGCCGTATAAAAACGTTATTACACACGGCTTCATCAAATTAGATGGTGGCGAGAAAATGAGTAAGTCAAAATCAAATGGACTCAGTCCTAATGAAATCACAAGCACACTTGGTGCGGATATTCTTCGTCTGTGGGTTGCGAGTGTAGACTATCACTCAGACATTACGATGTCTCAAGATCTCTTGAAACAAGTCAGCGAATCCTACCGAAAAATTCGAAACACATTCCGATTTATGCATGGAAACTTGGCAGATTTTGATATTGAACGTGATGGTATTGCGATTGAAGAACTTTCACTCCTCAACCGATATGTCCTTAACGATGCAGTGCGCATCAATGCTGAAGCACAAAAATCATACGCACAATACGACTATCAAAAAGCAACAACTGCAGTCTTGAATTCCCTTATTAATACAATGTCATCGTACTATCTCGATTATACGAAAGACATCCTTTATATTGAGAAATCAGATGCACGCAGTCGTCGCGAGATTCAAACGGTTATCTATCATACTTTAGATATCTTCCTCAAACTCTTGTCACCAATCTTGGTTCATACAAGCGAGGAAATGTACGCAATCTTCAAACCAAACCAAGGCAGCATCCATCTGACAAAATTTGTGGCACCTCAGGATGAGATTGTAAGTGTCCAAGAAAAAGCAGACATGAACGAACTCTTCAAATTGCGTGAATCTGTGTTTAAAGCATTGGAAGAAAAACGTGCTGAGAAAACAATTGGAAAATCGTTGGAGGCTGAAGTTCATTTAAACCTCGAATCTGGCTTTGGTGATAAAGTTCAAGCAATTCTTGGTGAACATCTTGCCCAATGGTTTATTGTTTCTGATGTTAAATTCACAAACGAAGACCTTCCTGAAGTTTCAGGATATAGAGTGGGTGTCCAAAAGACAGAAGGTCACACATGTTCGCGTTGCTGGAATGTTGTAACGACTGTAAATACAGACGGCCTATGTCCACGTTGTGAATCGGTTTTAAAGGGATAAGTATGAGAATAACATCGCTACAAAACGATACAATTAAGATGCTTGTAAAACTGGGCTCAAAAAAGAATCGCGATGCCAGTGGTATGTTTCTTGTTGAAGGAGAACACCTTCTGCAAGAAGCAAAAGCATCGGGACTTCTTGAAAAGAGTATTGGTATCGGGACGGATTATGATTTTGAAATTACCGAACATATTGCTGAAAAGCTCTCAACAACAAAGTCTGGTTCAACTGTTTTCGGATTGGTACGAAAACCAGATTACAAACACGTAAAAGGATCACGTTATCTTCTTTGTGATGGAATTCAGGACCCTGGAAATCTTGGGACAATGATTCGTACTGCCCACAGTTTTGGTTTTGATGCCCTGTATTTATCAGAGTCTTGTGTTGACGAGTATAACGACAAAGTTATTCGAGCAACACAGGGGGCGTTATTTCATATTCCGGTTTTGCGCGGAAATCTTGTCGAGATGATTAAAGAGTTACAAAGTGATGGCGTTCGTGTTTACAGTACTTATCTGGGCAACGATACTGTGGGACTTGCTTCCCTGGATGCTCCCAAATTAGCAATTGTAATGGGTTCAGAAGGAAATGGTGTTTCCGACAGTGTTGTTCAAGCATCGAATGGTACCGTAAAGATTGAAACATCGCAATTTGAATCACTCAATGTTGCAATCGCAACAGGTATTGTATGTTACGCTTTGCGTAAGTAATGGAGGAACTATGAAACTACAAGAATTTACACCCCAGGATTTGGAAGGGTATATTACGCTCGCCACAAAATTTCACAGTGGCCCAGCAAGTTTTACGGCACCCGATGTTGCGATATTTGAACGAAATTTTGATTATATCGTGAATCACGATTCCGCCTTCGGATGGTTTATTTACGAAGAAGGTTATGTTTGTGGCTATGTGCTATGCTCAATGATGTATTCGACTGAAGTTGGTGGACTGTCACTGTGGGTTGAAGAACTCAGTGTTGAAGATGGTTTTCAAGGAAAGGGCATTGGAAGTAAGACATTGAATAGTCTTATTGAAATGTTCCCAGAAGTGAAACGTTTCCGTCTTGAAGTTGCACCATCAAATGAGAGTGCAAAGAAACTCTACAAACGTTTGGGCTACGATTTTATTGCCTACGAACAAATGATTATTGATCGTTAGAGATATATTTAGGGATCTTCTTCGGAAGATTCTTTTTTTTGTGCAAAAGTGAATTGCGCGGTGTCAAAATAAGTGTGATTGGTTACGTTCTTAACCCAAAATAAACAAACTACATTATCATAACATGACAAACAAAGTGCATAATTGCACAAAGGAGACGACATGAAACCAATCAAACATTTGATGATTACGTTATTAATGACGAGCATGACACTCTTGAGTGTTGGGGCGCAAGAGCCTAATGAAGGCGAAGTCAATCCCAAACGAGAAGAGAACTTTTCCACAATGGAAAATTCGAGCGCCAACCTAGCAAGCGCATGGGAAAATGAAACAATTGGTCGCATTGAAGACGATCACACGATCGCCATGGACCAAGAGAGTAATTCGCTCAAGAATACACTGCAGCATGCACACTCAAGTTATGAAGGTGAAGAAGAAAGTGTGTATTTTGAGACACCGGCACTGGAATCCATTGTTCGTGATGAGTTGAGAATTCCAGCAGATCAGCCAATTACTGCGCAAGACATGCTTAACTTGCGTGGAATAACAATCACAGAAGGCGGTCACTACTCACTTGTGGGGATGGAATATGCAAAGCAATTTATCAACTTTTCAGTAAGCGTTAAAGATAATGCCGTGGTAACACTTGATGACATCAGTCCGCTACAACATACGAATCTATTCTACTTTGCACTGTATTCACCAACAATCATTGCTGATGAGTCACAATTATATTTACTACCAGCTGCTTCCATGAAAACAGTAAAGTTTACGGACACTGCAATGGTTCAAGACTATTCCTTTGTTACCGGGCTTAAGGAATTGACACGTGTGGAATTTGTCAATGATGCAGAGCGCAAAGAGTTGGATGTTTCTTTCTTGCATGATTTACCCAAACTATCATCTTTCAAATTGAAGAGCGTAAACTTTGGAACAACATTGAATGTTGATACGCTACCAAAGTTATGGGACTTCACGCTAGAAAATACGGATGTTCAATCCCTTTACTTCATTAATGAAACCAGTGAGTTACGTGGGTTTACCTTGCGCGAAAACGCTGAATTGACGGACCCTTCAAGAGCAGCATTTGCAACAAAGGTACAATCAATTCAACTAACCCAATCGCCAATTACAAATATTGATTTTATGAGTACCTTGGTAAACCTTGAAACAGCATTCTTATTTGATAACGAAATTGAAGATATTACAGGTGTTTATGGTGTGAATGGTGGGAATACCAAACTTACATACCTCCAACTCACCAACAACAAAATTAAAGATGCGTCGGTTATGGGGAGAATGAAGTTTCCAAAATCAACGGATGGTTATGAAGCAGCAATATTTTTGAATAAAAATCAAATTGAGGACATTTCATTTCTAGACACGATTGAATTTGATGAAGACACTGCGATATCATTGAGCTACAATAAAATAACGGACTTTACACCAATGCAACGTTTTGATCAAAACACAAAAACAATCATTTCAGCAATGGCGCAAATTATTGATGTTGGTGATACCTATTCAAACATCCCAATGGCATTAAATATGTTAAAACCTATGAATGAAGATAAAAGTCAATTCATCTATTCTTATGAAGATGTTGTGGGTGCGGGCGACGTGGAGCGTGGTGCAATCGAAGTAATGGATGATTATCATGTCATGTTCCCAACTGCAACACCGCAAGATGATGAATTTTACAATACGTTCTATGTTTATAGTTATGACTATATGGCTGCAAGCTCGGGTGCAATCAGCACACCGCAAATTGCTCACTCTACCCGTGCAACTGCAAATGTACTTGGACAACCAACGCTAACAAGTCAAAAGACTGTGATTGAATATTATATTGGTTCATCAGTTACAGAAGCTCAATTCTTGAAAGATATTGGTGTCGAAATTCTGAATGATAGCCTTGCTCAAGCAAAACTCTTATCCGATTTCAACAGGATTGACTTTGATGTTCTTTCTGAAAATGAGGTGACTGTGAGTCTTGCACAACGAGAGTTCAGTGATCAATTGAAGATTACCGTAAAGATTATTGATATACCACTTGTGAACGATCCAACTTTCAATATTAGTACAGACACAATTGACTACGTTGTTGGCAATCCTGTAACACAAGCACAATTCTTTGAGGATATTGGTCTCTCAATCAATGGGGATGCCACGGTTCTTGCTAACTTTACGGATGTTGATTTTAATACCGTAGGAGCATACAAAGTGACATTGACACTTGGCTTACGTGCAATTGGCGATACGCATGAAGTTACCGTTAATATTATCCCATCGTCAAATTCCGAAGGTGAAGAAGAAACAGATAGAAATACTCCCGTTCTACCATCGACAGGGGTGTCGCAAGGCTTCGCTGGATTCGGAGTTGTAAGTCTTGGTGCAGCATTTCTAATTTACAATCGTTTGAGAAAGACACAAGAAGTAAAGTAATTTAATTACAAAGAAAACCCGAAATCGCATGGTAGTGTATTTCGGGTTTTTTATTCACAAAATCATTGAATTATTTGCGAATTTTAGGGAATCCTGTTGCACCTACTATGAAGCCGAACAATCCTAGTAACAAATCATCTGTTAAAAAAACGAGAATGACAGCAATGAGTGTTCCACGCAGAAATGCGATTGTTATGGAATCAAGTGTCTCTTTTTCTTCTTTATTTTTTTGCATAAGAATCCCTCCGGTGCATCAGTTCAAAACCGATGAACTCATTGCAACTATGATATACAAGTTGTACCCAAAAGCAAAGCCAAATCACTCTCGGTGTATAAAAAAAGATTACAGACTGTAACATCTGTAATCTTTGCATTCAGCTTAAACAGCAGCCGCGAAGTTTTCGCCAACTTTTGCCCAATTAACAACGTCAAACCAACTTTGAATATAGTCAGGACGACGGTTTTGATAGTTTAAGTAGTAAGCATGTTCCCAAACATCCAAACCAAGGATTGGTGTCACACCATCCATAAGTGGATTATCTTGGTTTGCTGTAGAGATAACATCTAATGTCTTATCTGCTTTAACAACTAACCATGCCCAACCTGAACCGAAACGTGTTTTTGCTGCAGCATCAAATTTTTCTTTGAATGCTTCAACAGATCCAAGATCGCGGTTGATTGCGTCTAGAAGTGCGCCTTCAGGGGCTTGGCCACTTGCAGGACTCATAATTTCCCAGAACATTGAGTGGTTTAAATGACCACCCCCGTTATTACGGACAGCAACACGAATGTCTTCAGGAACATCATTGATGTTCTTGATTAAATCAACAAGTGGGGTGTCTTTTAATGAAGGATGTTTGTCCAAAGCACCGTTTAAATTTGTAATATAAGTTTGATGATGTTTTGTATAATGGATTTCCATTGTACGTGCATCAATTTGTGGTTCCAATGCGTCATAAGCATAAGGTAATTTTGGTAATTCATATGTCATAATCTATTTCCTCCTAAGGACTTCATCATAGCACACAAACAAAGGTCATTCAAAATCTATGCCTAGCAATTTTGAATACTTTTCTTTAATGTACGAAACATAGTAATGAGGGTTGAATGATTCGCCTGAAACCTGTTGGATAAGGGCTTGTGTTGTGATTGAACCGCTGTATTGATGGATGTTTTCACGCAACCACGCAAACATGACCGAAAGCTCTCCGCGTTCCAGTAATTCTTCCACATTGAGGTCGCGGCGCATTGCAACCATGAATTGTGCTGCATAAGCAGTTCCGAGTGCATAAGTTGGGAAGTATCCGAAGGATGCCCCAGACCAGTGTACATCTTGAAGGATCCCTTGGCTTGCATCCTTAGGCGCGACTTTGATTAAGCGCTCCATTTCTGCAGCAAAAAGTGAATCCAATCCATCGGCAGAATGGTTTTCTTCAAACATCGCGCGCTCAAGATTGTAACGAACCATGATGTGAAGTGGATAGGTGATTTCATCAGCTTCGATTCGGATAACATCGCGTTGAACATAGTTGATGCCTTTTATAAAATCTTCGATGGATACAGAGCTTAATACATCGGGAATAATTGCAACCAAATCACCATAGATTGGTGTCCAGAATGCTTGAGAACGACCGATCATGTTTTCTAAGAAACGACTTTGTGATTCATGAATGCTCATACTCATGTTATCTGCGAGGGGAGTTCCTTCAAATAATGGGTTGACTTGATGATTGTACATCGAATGCCCAATTTCGTGGATGATTGAGAAAATGCTTTGGGTAAAGTCGTTTTCATGGTAGTGCGTTGTGATACGTGTGTCATTGATTGAGAATGTACTGCTAAATGGGTGCGCTGCTTCTCCTAGCAAACCAAAGTCTCGGGAATAGCACAGGTGTTTCATCACCAATTCAGAAATTTGACGTTGTTTGTCGATGGCGACGAATGCGCTTAAAAATGCAGGTCTTTCGCCTTGATGTGCAATCACAGTATCAATGAAAGGAACCAAATCAGACTCCAGAGTCTTGAAGAAAGTATCCACTTGTTCCATGCGGAGTCCTTCTTCATAATCATCGAGTGATGCATCATAATCGCTCAGATTAACATTACGATATGCAATCATCTTGCGGTGTGTTGCAATGAGGGCATCTAGATCCGCTTTAAAGAGATTGTAGTCTTTCTTTTCGCGTGCTGTTTCCCAACTGATTTGTGCATTGTTTTGAAGTTCTTGAAATGCTACAAACTCTGCATAAGGTACATTTTTTATCTTTTCGAGATCTTTTAGTAAGACGCGCACGCCCTCACGAACATAAACATCTTCACTGTTTTCTTCGTTTTTTAAGATTTCGTATGCTTCATCGCTTGTGTAGAGTTTGAAATATTCTCCAGCCATGAGTGCCATTGCCTTATTTCGATAAGTTGCACCTTCTTTGGGGGCAATTGTCTGGGCATCAAAACTCATAGTGTTGAGTGCCAATGCATAAGCATTAAGTTGATCAAGTAAATCTTGGTATGTCATAAAAACCTCCTCTATAATCTAGTACTATTGTACTCCAAATCTCGAATGAGGGCACTATGTTTTAAAGATAAGATAATGTATAATAGAAACACGCTAAAGTAAGTGGAGGGAATATCTATGTATGAAGAATGCATTGCATTGCTGGAAGAGCGCGGGGTTACAGTCGATGATATCGTTGATTGCGTCGTTTTCTTACAGAAGCAATATGTAAAAAACATTGAAGAAATTAATATTCATGAAATTGTAGAAAGTGTTATTCGAAAAAGAGAAGTTCAACATGCCTTAATGACTGGCATCAATATTGATATTCAAGTTGATAAGGGAGCGTTTGGATCGGAAACGATTCAACAAATTATCGGAACCGATGAAGGATTGTATGGAATTGATGAAGTGCTTGCCTACGGAATCTGTAATCTCTATGGATCCATTGCACTCACAAACTATGGTTATATCGATAAAGTGAAACCGGGCATCATTGGTACTTTAAATGATCACGATGCTGGGCAATGCAATACCTTTATTGATGATATTGTTGGAGCAATTGCAGCAGCAGCGGCAAGTAAACTTGCCCATTCACAAGCAGTGAAATAGATAGGAGGCTCATTTTATGGTTCAAAGCAATCAAATCGACGTTAGTGTACGCAAACTTATGAAACGTTTGGATGTTTCTCCAGAGGGAGTTGTGCTTTTGCATGAGAACGATAAAACGGCACCTTATAATAGTAAACGCTTTTTAGAAGCGTTTAAGGACTATTTGAAACCTGGCACATTAAGTATCTTTGGCGATGTTGCATTTAATACAAATGTAGTCGCAAAAGATGCACTGCCACAACTGAATAATCAAGAACGTTTGGTCTTGTCATCTGGGAAAATGTTACAATTACTCGTTTTAGATGCGCAAACAACATTTGCCCATCATCCGTCGCTCATGTTAGGGAGTGTAGGTAAATTTTCGAAATTCTTAGCGCGACATGTTACCTTGGATTTTCCTTATGGAGAAAAATCAATTTTCAATGATTTGTATGAGTTAAATGCGGTTGTTGTGTTTGTTGGGGAACCCCAAGATGTTCCCGAATTACATTATGTCGCAACAACAATGCGCGCGCCAATCATTAAAAAGAACACATGTTATCGCGATCATGAAATTAAAAGCTATCTTGACTATGACATTGATAGTGATCGTATTGTGGCGGCACTTTTGAAATCAAATGTGCTTCTTTATGAGACTGTGGGAGATTCGCGAATTTATGGAATTACATTCCATGATCTCATTCAGTTTGCACAAAAACAGTTTTAAATCGTATTACTTGTGAACAGGGGAACTGGCAACAGTTGAGAAGAAAACCCTTATCACCTGATCTAGATTATACTAGCGTAGGGAGTTCGGATTTTCCTGCGCCTCATATGGAGGTGTTTTTTTATGAAAACTAAAGATCTTGTGTTGATATCATTTTATAGTGCGTTGTTTGGTGTGTTGGAATATGTGACTGTTACTTTTGGATTTTTAAAAATGCCACAAGGAGGCAGTATCTCACTCAGTATTATTGTGTTGATCATTGCGAGTTATCATTTGGGTGTAAAAAAATCGTTGATGGTTGTCGGCGTAAGTTTTGTGATTATGTTCCTTATAGAACCACCGTTTATTGTTCATTGGATTCAATTTTTGGCAGATTACATACTCGCTTTTGCGGTTTATGCTTTTGCATGCTGTTTTCGTGACATTAAAGTTGGCAATGTTTCAATACCGACAGGTGTCATTGTCACAACATTCCTTGGATTTATGGCCCACAATATTGCGGGTTGGTTCTTCTTTGCAGAATATTACCCTGGCGATGTGTTGTGGGGTGTAAGCATTTATAATGCAACATATATGCTACCTACCATGATTTTGAGTACTCTAACAGTCATGGTTGTGAAGCCGCGACTTGAGAAAGAGTTCAACTAGGGCTTTCAATAAATCAAATTAAGTTTATAATATAAAGGTAAAGAAATAGAGGTGCTAGTATGACGTTGCCAAAAGTTGGCGAAGTCATCTACATTCAAAGCTTTAAACATGATGGGTCATTACATAGAACATGGTCGAGTGGAACAGTGCTGGATGTTGATGATGAAAAGATAGTCTTCATCACATATAAAACATGGGTGGTTGAGTCGGATGGCAGACGATGGTTTACACGTGAACCGGCGATTTGTTTCTATTATCTAAATCGTTGGTATAATGTAATTTCGATGATTCGAAGTAAAGGTGTCTACTATTACTGCAACCTTGCATCGCCCAGTGTATATGATGAAGAGGCTCTGAAGAATATTGATTATGATTTGGATGTTAAGATATTTCCTGATGGAAAGCACATTATTCTTGATGAAGATGAATTTCTCCTTCATCAGCGACAAATGAACTACAGTCAAGAAATCATTGACATCATCCGTTTGGAAAAAGATCGACTTGTTAGTTTAGTTGCATCGGATAGTTATCCGTTTGATGAACAAGTCATCTACGATTACTTTGATAAATACTTATCCATTCAGGAATTTAAGTAATTGCTTTGCGGGAAGTGCGTGTGACCATTTGGTTGCACGTTTTTATTTGCTGTGTTTGAATTATAAAGACGCGTGGTGTCACAATAACTTTAGAATGAATGTGTGTGATGTTGAATTTCAAGGAGGAAAGCTTCAATGCTAAGTATGAAAGGATTAGAACAATGTATTTTCTGTCACCTTTCTAGGGGTGATATTATCTTAGAGAATGATGCGTTCGTTGCTATATATGATAGGTTGCCGGTGAGTGAAGGGCATTTGTTAATTATTCCCAAATTCCATGTTGAGCATTATTTTCATTTGGATGCAATTTATAGAGAACAGTTATGGTCATTGATTGATGAAGCGAAATGCTTGTTGGATACGGAGTTCCAACCAGATGGTTTTAATATTGGTATGAACATCGGTGAAGTAGCGGGCCAATCAGTGATGCATCTTCACGTACATCTTATTCCAAGGTATAGAGGAGATATGCGAGATCCTAAGGGTGGTGTTCGCGGTGTCATTCCCGGTAAACAAAATTACTAATATGAAGCAGGGTACGCAAGGCGTCGTGTTATTTGTGTTTGCTGTGCTGCCGTCTTGTGCAACGATATACCTTATTAACGACGATTTACGACGCATCACGTATTTTGCATAATTAATAATCATTTTTTTGTTGACTCATTGGTCAAAAAGTGGTATTGTAATAAAGCACTCATGAGGCAAACGCTTCGAGAGCGAAATGGTCTTTGAAAACTAAACAGGAAACGTCAATTTCAAAAGAAATAAACGAAACAAAAAACAAACTCGTCAGCGAGTTTAAAAACAAAGAGAAAGAATCAAATGGAGAGTTTGATCCTGGCTCAGGATGAACGCTGGCGGCGTGCCTAATACATGCAAGTCGAACGAAGAGACTTGAGAAGCTTGCTTCTTAATGATCTTAGTGGCGAACGGGTGAGTAATACATAAGCAACCTGCCTCAATGCCTGGGATAACTGATGGAAACGTCAGCTAATACCGGATAGGTTAACTTAAGGAATCTTGAGTTAATTAAAGATGGAATACATCACAATGAGATGGGCTTATGGCGCATTAGTTAGTTGGTGGGGTAACGGCCTACCAAGACGATGATGCGTAGCCGACCTGAGAGGGTGACCGGCCACACTGGGACTGAGACACGGCCCAGACTCCTACGGGAGGCAGCAGTAGGGAATTTTCGGCAATGGGGGAAACCCTGACCGAGCAACGCCGCGTGAGTGAAGAAGGCCTTCGGGTTGTAAAGCTCTGTTGTAAGGGAAGAACAAGTATGAGAGGGAATGCTCGTACTATGACGGTACCTTACCAGAAAGCCACGGCTAACTACGTGCCAGCAGCCGCGGTAATACGTAGGTGGCAAGCGTTATCCGGAATTATTGGGCGTAAAGGGAGCGCAGGCGGTTTATTAAGTTTATGGTGAAAGTTCGGGGCTCAACCCCGTGACGCCATAGAAACTGGTAGACTTGAGTGCAGGAGAGGTAAGTGGAATTCCATGTGTAGCGGTAAAATGCGTAGATATATGGAGGAACACCAGTGGCGAAGGCGGCTTACTGGCCTGTAACTGACGCTGAGGCTCGAAAGCGTGGGGAGCAAATAGGATTAGATACCCTAGTAGTCCACGCCGTAAACGATGGATACTAAGTGTTGGAGAAATTCAGTGCTGTAGTTAACGCAATAAGTATCCCGCCTGGGGAGTATGCGCGCAAGCGTAAAACTCAAAGGAATTGACGGGGGCCCGCACAAGCGGTGGAGTATGTGGTTTAATTCGAAGCAACGCGAAGAACCTTACCAGGTCTTGACATACCGCGCAAAAGCATAGAGATATGTAATAGTTATGGCGGATACAGGTGGTGCATGGTTGTCGTCAGCTCGTGTCGTGAGATGTTGGGTTAAGTCCCGCAACGAGCGCAACCCTTGTCTTCAGTTACCAGCATTAAGTTGGGGACTCTGGAGAGACTGCCGGTGATAAACCGGAGGAAGGTGGGGATGACGTCAAATCATCATGCCCCTTATGATCTGGGCTACACACGTACTACAATGGCGTATACAGAGGGCAGCAAGACAGTGATGTTGAGCGAATCTCAGAAAGTACGTCTCAGTTCGGATTGGAGTCTGCAACTCGACTCCATGAAGTCGGAATCGCTAGTAATCGCGAATCAGAATGTCGCGGTGAATACGTTCTCGGGCCTTGTACACACCGCCCGTCAAACCATGAGAGTTGGTAATACCCGAAGCCGGTGGTCTAACCATGTAAATGGAGGAAGCCGTCGAAGGTAGGACCGATGATTGGGGTTAAGTCGTAACAAGGTATCCCTACCGGAAGGTGGGGATGGATCACCTCCTTTCTAAGGAGAATAACTTAGTAAGAAGTGGAATTGACAAGGGTTTCCTGTTTAGTTTTGAGAGTCCGTTTGAAAGAGCGAAATCTCAGGTAAGAAGCAATGATGATCTTTGAAAACTGAATAACAGAAAAGAATAGATAGAGATACAGACATTAAAAAGTTATCAACAGAAATCTTTTCGAATAGTTGTAACAAAACTAGATTTACATCAAGTTAAACAAAAACAGTAATCAAATAAGCGAACACACGTTTATCGAAGCGATAGACAAAAAAAGAACTGATTGAAATATATCAGGCGCGAAATTACATGTGATTAAATATGTAAGGGCGTACGGTGGATGCCTAGGCACTAAGAGCTGATGAAGGACGCGACTAACAGCGAAATGCTCCGGGGAGAGGTACGTACTCAACGATCCGGAGGTCTCCGAATGGGGGAACCCAGTACTGGTAATGCAGTATTACTCATAGGTGAATACATAGCCTATGGAGAAGCAACCCTGCGAATTGAAACATCTTAGTAGCAGGAGGAAAAGAAAACAACAGTGATTCCCTGAGTAGTGGCGAGCGAAACGGGAAGAGCCCAAACCTTCTTCGAGAAGGGGTAGTAGGACCACAATGTGGGATTCATTAAAGCTAGTCGAATGGCATTGAAAGGCCAGTCAAAGAAGGTGCAAACCCTGTAGACGAAAGCGGCGATGACCCTAGTGGAATCCTGAGTACGGCGAGGCACGTGAAACCTTGTCGGAATCAACCGGGACCACCCGGTAAGGCTAAATACTCCTTAGTGACCGATAGTGAACCAGTACCGTGAGGGAAAGGTGAAAAGAACCGCGGAAGCGGAGTGAAATAGATCCTGAAACCGTATGCTTACAAGAAGTCAGAGCCCGTTAAAGGGTGATGGCGTGCCTTTTGTAGAATGAACCGGCGAGTTACTCATAATGTGCAAGGTTAAGCTGGAAAGAGCGGAGCCGAAGCGAAAGCGAGTCTTAATAGGGCGCGAAGTACATTGTGGTAGACCCGAAACAGAGTGATCTAGCCATGGTCAGGTTGAAGTTTGGGTGAAACCAAATGGAGGACCGAACCGACTAACGTTGAAAAGTTAGCGGATGAACTGTGGCTAGGGGTGAAATACCAATCGAACTCTGATATAGCTGGTTCTCCCCGAAATAGCTTTAGGGCTAGCGTCGTTGGAAGGCCGTTGGAGGTAGAGCACTGAATGTATGATGGCCCCATCTCGGGGTACTGAATATAATCAAACTCCGAATGCCAACGGATATGTAGACGGCAGTCAGACTATGGGTGATAAGGTCCGTAGTCAAAAGGGAAACAGCCCAGATCGCCAGTTAAGGTCCCAAAATTCATGCTAAGTGGAAAAGGATGTGGGGATGCACAGACAACTAGGAGGTTGGCTTAGAAGCAGCCACCCTTGAAAGAGTGCGTAACAGCTCACTAGTCGAGTGACCCTGCGCCGAAAATGTACCGGGGCTAAGTATGATACCGAAACTGCGAATTTAAAATTTATTTTAAGTGGTAGGGGAGCGTTCTATACTGCGTTGAAGCTGTACCGTAAGGAGCAGTGGAGTGTATAGAAGTGAGAATGCCGGTGTGAGTAGCGAAAGGTCAGTGAGAATCTGACCCACCGATTGCCTAAGGATTCCAGGGGAAGGCTCGTCCTCCCTGGGTAAGTCGGGACCTAAGATGAGGCTGAAAAGCGTAGTCGATGGACAACAGGTTGATATTCCTGTACCCGATCCATAAGTGAAGGAATGACAGAGAAGGCTAGGTTAAGCCGGCGAATGGAAGAGCCGGTTTAAGCGAAGGAGCCGTAGGATAGGCAAATCCGTCCTATAAAGCAAAGGCGTTATGAGGAGTGAACCCGTGAGGAAGTAGCGAAGTAACCGATGCCAGCTCTCAAGAAAAGTTTCTAGCGTTAATTATGGATTGGCCCGTACCAAAACCGACACAGGTAGGCAAGGAGAGAATCCTGAGGTGAGCGAGAGAACTGTTGCCAAGGAACTCGGCAAAATGACCCCGTAACTTCGGGAGAAGGGGTGCTCTTGTAAAAGAGAGCCGCAGTGAAGAGGCCCAAGCGACTGTTTAACTAAAACACAGCTCTCTGCAAAGTCGCAAGACGAAGTATAGGGGGTGACGCCTGCCCGGTGCTGGAAGGTTAAGGGGATGTGTTAGTTCTTCGGAACGAAGCATTGAACTGAAGCCCCAGTGAACGGCGGCCGTAACTATAACGGTCCTAAGGTAGCGAAATTCCTTGTCGGGTAAGTTCCGACCCGCACGAAAGGCGTAACGATTTGGGCGCTGTCTCGGCAGCAGACTCGGTGAAATCTTAGTACCGGTAAAGATGCCGGTTACCCGCAACTAGACGGAAAGACCCCATGGAGCTTTACTGTAGCTTGGTATTGAACTTTGAATTTACATGTACAGGATAGGTGGGAGACACTGAAGCATGGACGCTAGTCTATGTGGAGTCGCCATTGGGATACCACTCTTGTAAGTTTGAAGTTCTAACCGCGACCCGTGATCCGGGTCCGGGAGAGTGCCAGGTGGGCAGTTTGACTGGGGCGGTCGCCTCCTAAAGAGTAACGGAGGCGCCCAAAGGTACCCTCAGATTGGTTGGAAATCAATCGACGAGCGTAAAGGCAGAAGGGTGCTTGACTGCGAGACCTACAAGTCGAGCAGGGACGAAAGTCGGGCTTAGTGATCCGGCGGTACCACGTGGAAGGGCCGTCGCTTAACGGATAAAAGCTACCCTGGGGATAACAGGCTGATCTCGCCCAAGAGTTCACATCGACGGCGAGGTTTGGCACCTCGATGTCGGCTCATCGCATCCTGGAGCTGAATTAGGTTCCAAGGGTTGGGCTGTCCGCCCATTAAAGCGGTACGCGAGCTGGGTTCAGAACGTCGTGAGACAGTTCGGTCCCTATCTGTTGTGGGCGTAGGAAATTTGAGGAGCGCTGTCCCTAGTACGAGAGGACCGGGATGGACATACCGCTGGTGTACCAGTTGTTCTGCCAAGAGCATCGCTGGGTAGCTAAGTATGGACTGGATAAGCGCTGAAAGCATCTAAGCACGAAGCCAACTCCAAGATGAGATTTCCCATACGCAAGTAGTAAGACCCCTGAGAGACGATCAGGTTGATAGGTCAGAGGTGGAAGCATAGTGATATGTGTAGCTGACTGATACTAATAGGTCGAGGTTTTAATCACAATTGATACGACTATTTGAAAAGATTCCAAAGTTTATGAATTCTGTTATTCAGTTTTGAGAGATTCTCTCAATGATCTGGTGATATTAGCGAAGTGGTCACACCTGTTCCCATCCCGAACACAGAAGTTAAGCACTTTAGCGGCGACAATATCTAGCCCTGCGCTAGTGAAGATAGCTCATTGCCGGGTAATTCGACATCCTTTATCAGGATGTCTTTTTTTATGAAGGGAGATCATGATGATTCACTATCAAGAAGTAGATTATTTAGATATTGCAGAAATTGAGCAGTTGGTTTCACATAGTAAGGATGAAGGATTTAACCATCTTCAAAAATTAGTCGATGACTACAAATCTGGGGCCAATCGCTTTGATAAACCTGGTGAGTGTCTGATGGTTGCACTGAGTCACAATCATATTGTTGGTGTGTGTGGCATCAATCGTGATCCTTTTCAGGATAGAATGGGACGATTGAGACGTCTTTACGTGGCGCCACAGTATCGAAACTTGGGTATTGCTCGAAATATTGTGACCTTGATTTTGAATTTTTCGGTAACCCATTATCAGATGGTCAATTTAAAGATTTCCAATATTAATGAAGCTGGGGTTGATGCGTTTTACAAATCACTGGGCTTTGTACGTGTCGATTCGGAAACTGCGACTCATCAAATTAAACTCTAACGAATCTTTTTAACACATATATTTTGTGATATTTGGTGTTAACTGACGGCTTTTTGAGACTATTTTATGACAAATGTTGAAATATTCAACTAATGTTCAAAAAGGCGTTGACACAAACGAGTTGCGGTGATATTATGTACAAGCGTTCAAGGGAACTTGGCGCGAAATGGTCTTTGAAAACTAAACAGGAAACGTCAATTTCAAAAGAAATAAACGAAACAAAAAACAAACTCGTCAGCGAGTTTAAAAACAAAGAGAAAGAATCAAATGGAGAGTTTGATCCTGGCTCAGGATGAACGCTGGCGGCGTGCCTAATACATGCAAGTCGAACGAAGAGACTTGAGAAGCTTGCTTCTTAATGATCTTAGTGGCGAACGGGTGAGTAATACATAAGCAACCTGCCTCAATGCCTGGGATAACTGATGGAAACGTCAGCTAATACCGGATAGGTTAACTTAAGGAATCTTGAGTTAATTAAAGATGGAATACATCACAATGAGATGGGCTTATGGCGCATTAGTTAGTTGGTGGGGTAACGGCCTACCAAGACGATGATGCGTAGCCGACCTGAGAGGGTGACCGGCCACACTGGGACTGAGACACGGCCCAGACTCCTACGGGAGGCAGCAGTAGGGAATTTTCGGCAATGGGGGAAACCCTGACCGAGCAACGCCGCGTGAGTGAAGAAGGCCTTCGGGTTGTAAAGCTCTGTTGTAAGGGAAGAACAAGTATGAGAGGGAATGCTCGTACTATGACGGTACCTTACCAGAAAGCCACGGCTAACTACGTGCCAGCAGCCGCGGTAATACGTAGGTGGCAAGCGTTATCCGGAATTATTGGGCGTAAAGGGAGCGCAGGCGGTTTATTAAGTTTATGGTGAAAGTTCGGGGCTCAACCCCGTGACGCCATAGAAACTGGTAGACTTGAGTGCAGGAGAGGTAAGTGGAATTCCATGTGTAGCGGTAAAATGCGTAGATATATGGAGGAACACCAGTGGCGAAGGCGGCTTACTGGCCTGTAACTGACGCTGAGGCTCGAAAGCGTGGGGAGCAAATAGGATTAGATACCCTAGTAGTCCACGCCGTAAACGATGGATACTAAGTGTTGGAGAAATTCAGTGCTGTAGTTAACGCAATAAGTATCCCGCCTGGGGAGTATGCGCGCAAGCGTAAAACTCAAAGGAATTGACGGGGGCCCGCACAAGCGGTGGAGTATGTGGTTTAATTCGAAGCAACGCGAAGAACCTTACCAGGTCTTGACATACCGCGCAAAAGCATAGAGATATGTAATAGTTATGGCGGATACAGGTGGTGCATGGTTGTCGTCAGCTCGTGTCGTGAGATGTTGGGTTAAGTCCCGCAACGAGCGCAACCCTTGTCTTCAGTTACCAGCATTAAGTTGGGGACTCTGGAGAGACTGCCGGTGATAAACCGGAGGAAGGTGGGGATGACGTCAAATCATCATGCCCCTTATGATCTGGGCTACACACGTACTACAATGGCGTATACAGAGGGCAGCAAGACAGTGATGTTGAGCGAATCTCAGAAAGTACGTCTCAGTTCGGATTGGAGTCTGCAACTCGACTCCATGAAGTCGGAATCGCTAGTAATCGCGAATCAGAATGTCGCGGTGAATACGTTCTCGGGCCTTGTACACACCGCCCGTCAAACCATGAGAGTTGGTAATACCCGAAGCCGGTGGTCTAACCATGTAAATGGAGGAAGCCGTCGAAGGTAGGACCGATGATTGGGGTTAAGTCGTAACAAGGTATCCCTACCGGAAGGTGGGGATGGATCACCTCCTTTCTAAGGAGAATAACTTAGTAAGAAGTGGAATTGACAAGGGTTTCCTGTTTAGTTTTGAGAGTCCGTTTGAAAGAGCGAAATCTCAGGTAAGAAGCAATGATGATCTTTGAAAACTGAATAACAGAAAAGAATAGATAGAGATACAGACATTAAAAAGTTATCAACAGAAATCTTTTCGAATAGTTGTAACAAAACTAGATTTACATCAAGTTAAACAAAAACAGTAATCAAATAAGCGAACACACGTTTATCGAAGCGATAGACAAAAAAAGAACTGATTGAAATATATCAGGCGCGAAATTACATGTGATTAAATATGTAAGGGCGTACGGTGGATGCCTAGGCACTAAGAGCTGATGAAGGACGCGACTAACAGCGAAATGCTCCGGGGAGAGGTACGTACTCAACGATCCGGAGGTCTCCGAATGGGGGAACCCAGTACTGGTAATGCAGTATTACTCATAGGTGAATACATAGCCTATGGAGAAGCAACCCTGCGAATTGAAACATCTTAGTAGCAGGAGGAAAAGAAAACAACAGTGATTCCCTGAGTAGTGGCGAGCGAAACGGGAAGAGCCCAAACCTTCTTCGAGAAGGGGTAGTAGGACCACAATGTGGGATTCATTAAAGCTAGTCGAATGGCATTGAAAGGCCAGTCAAAGAAGGTGCAAACCCTGTAGACGAAAGCGGCGATGACCCTAGTGGAATCCTGAGTACGGCGAGGCACGTGAAACCTTGTCGGAATCAACCGGGACCACCCGGTAAGGCTAAATACTCCTTAGTGACCGATAGTGAACCAGTACCGTGAGGGAAAGGTGAAAAGAACCGCGGAAGCGGAGTGAAATAGATCCTGAAACCGTATGCTTACAAGAAGTCAGAGCCCGTTAAAGGGTGATGGCGTGCCTTTTGTAGAATGAACCGGCGAGTTACTCATAATGTGCAAGGTTAAGCTGGAAAGAGCGGAGCCGAAGCGAAAGCGAGTCTTAATAGGGCGCGAAGTACATTGTGGTAGACCCGAAACAGAGTGATCTAGCCATGGTCAGGTTGAAGTTTGGGTGAAACCAAATGGAGGACCGAACCGACTAACGTTGAAAAGTTAGCGGATGAACTGTGGCTAGGGGTGAAATACCAATCGAACTCTGATATAGCTGGTTCTCCCCGAAATAGCTTTAGGGCTAGCGTCGTTGGAAGGCCGTTGGAGGTAGAGCACTGAATGTATGATGGCCCCATCTCGGGGTACTGAATATAATCAAACTCCGAATGCCAACGGATATGTAGACGGCAGTCAGACTATGGGTGATAAGGTCCGTAGTCAAAAGGGAAACAGCCCAGATCGCCAGTTAAGGTCCCAAAATTCATGCTAAGTGGAAAAGGATGTGGGGATGCACAGACAACTAGGAGGTTGGCTTAGAAGCAGCCACCCTTGAAAGAGTGCGTAACAGCTCACTAGTCGAGTGACCCTGCGCCGAAAATGTACCGGGGCTAAGTATGATACCGAAACTGCGAATTTAAAATTTATTTTAAGTGGTAGGGGAGCGTTCTATACTGCGTTGAAGCTGTACCGTAAGGAGCAGTGGAGTGTATAGAAGTGAGAATGCCGGTGTGAGTAGCGAAAGGTCAGTGAGAATCTGACCCACCGATTGCCTAAGGATTCCAGGGGAAGGCTCGTCCTCCCTGGGTAAGTCGGGACCTAAGATGAGGCTGAAAAGCGTAGTCGATGGACAACAGGTTGATATTCCTGTACCCGATCCATAAGTGAAGGAATGACAGAGAAGGCTAGGTTAAGCCGGCGAATGGAAGAGCCGGTTTAAGCGAAGGAGCCGTAGGATAGGCAAATCCGTCCTATAAAGCAAAGGCGTTATGAGGAGTGAACCCGTGAGGAAGTAGCGAAGTAACCGATGCCAGCTCTCAAGAAAAGTTTCTAGCGTTAATTATGGATTGGCCCGTACCAAAACCGACACAGGTAGGCAAGGAGAGAATCCTGAGGTGAGCGAGAGAACTGTTGCCAAGGAACTCGGCAAAATGACCCCGTAACTTCGGGAGAAGGGGTGCTCTTGTAAAAGAGAGCCGCAGTGAAGAGGCCCAAGCGACTGTTTAACTAAAACACAGCTCTCTGCAAAGTCGCAAGACGAAGTATAGGGGGTGACGCCTGCCCGGTGCTGGAAGGTTAAGGGGATGTGTTAGTTCTTCGGAACGAAGCATTGAACTGAAGCCCCAGTGAACGGCGGCCGTAACTATAACGGTCCTAAGGTAGCGAAATTCCTTGTCGGGTAAGTTCCGACCCGCACGAAAGGCGTAACGATTTGGGCGCTGTCTCGGCAGCAGACTCGGTGAAATCTTAGTACCGGTAAAGATGCCGGTTACCCGCAACTAGACGGAAAGACCCCATGGAGCTTTACTGTAGCTTGGTATTGAACTTTGAATTTACATGTACAGGATAGGTGGGAGACACTGAAGCATGGACGCTAGTCTATGTGGAGTCGCCATTGGGATACCACTCTTGTAAGTTTGAAGTTCTAACCGCGACCCGTGATCCGGGTCCGGGAGAGTGCCAGGTGGGCAGTTTGACTGGGGCGGTCGCCTCCTAAAGAGTAACGGAGGCGCCCAAAGGTACCCTCAGATTGGTTGGAAATCAATCGACGAGCGTAAAGGCAGAAGGGTGCTTGACTGCGAGACCTACAAGTCGAGCAGGGACGAAAGTCGGGCTTAGTGATCCGGCGGTACCACGTGGAAGGGCCGTCGCTTAACGGATAAAAGCTACCCTGGGGATAACAGGCTGATCTCGCCCAAGAGTTCACATCGACGGCGAGGTTTGGCACCTCGATGTCGGCTCATCGCATCCTGGAGCTGAATTAGGTTCCAAGGGTTGGGCTGTCCGCCCATTAAAGCGGTACGCGAGCTGGGTTCAGAACGTCGTGAGACAGTTCGGTCCCTATCTGTTGTGGGCGTAGGAAATTTGAGGAGCGCTGTCCCTAGTACGAGAGGACCGGGATGGACATACCGCTGGTGTACCAGTTGTTCTGCCAAGAGCATCGCTGGGTAGCTAAGTATGGACTGGATAAGCGCTGAAAGCATCTAAGCACGAAGCCAACTCCAAGATGAGATTTCCCATACGCAAGTAGTAAGACCCCTGAGAGACGATCAGGTTGATAGGTCAGAGGTGGAAGCATAGTGATATGTGTAGCTGACTGATACTAATAGGTCGAGGTTTTAATCACAATTGATACGACTATTTGAAAAGATTCCAAAGTTTATGAATTCTGTTATTCAGTTTTGAGAGATTCTCTCAATGATCTGGTGATATTAGCGAAGTGGTCACACCTGTTCCCATCCCGAACACAGAAGTTAAGCACTTTAGCGGCGACAATATCTAGCCCTGCGCTAGTGAAGATAGCTCATTGCCGGGTAATTCGACATCCTTTATCAGGATGTCTTTTTTTATGATATAATAGACCATGAACGAAAGAGGCTTTCTACTATGAATAAACAACGTAATTTTCTAAATTATTTTATTAAAATGTTTCCGATTGGTGTACTTATATTTATACTTTTAATTGCATCACAGAATCCAAAATATGGACAATTCATCATTCCGTTGATGATTGCTTTACCCATTCTCTTTATCATTGTATTGTTTCTTCCAATGGTTTCGTATCGACTCCTTGATCGTGGATTTGATGCTGAGATGAAGGAAGTTGTGCAACGCTATCAAGGGATTGAATTTGATGCAGAATCATCAGCACAAGCACTGCATGATTTTACGGCAATCAAAAACAAACCAAAGTCTAAAATTGCTAAAAACAACTACTACCAGTCGCTTGCGACAGTTTACTCTCTTAACAATATGTATCCTGAAGCTTATGAAAATAATGCGAAGATTTCCAATGTATTGGCGTTTAAGTTACCAGGAATTCGCGGAAATATTGGTGAGATCAAAAAGAATCAATATGAGAGTATTTTTGCACGCGAACAAGAATACAACGATTCTCAAAAATAGTGATTAAATAAAGAAAAGACACCATCCAAGGTGTCTTTTCTTTATTTGCGAATGTAGAACAAGGTTAGAGTACCACTTCCAGTATGGCTCCCAATGACAGGGCTGATTTCATTAATGAACACAGTATGTTCTGGATTCAATTGCTCGATAGCGGATTTAAGCTTCAATGCCTCGTCGAGATTATCACTGTGAGAAATCATGAGATTCTGTGCATGCATCGCATCAGCATTTTCTTGGAATGCATCAATGAAATAAGCGATGGCACGTTTCTTGCCACGGACTTTACTGATGACTTCAAGTTTTCCTTGCTCATCAATGCGAAGTACAGGCATGATTGCCAATACACTCCCAACAGCTGCGGTTGCTCCAGAAACACGGCCCCCTCTTTTAAGATGAAACAGATCACTCACGATAACATGATGGGCAATCTTTTGTTTGGTATCTTCAACCCATTGTGCAACAGTTTCGATGCTGTTACCCGCTTTCTGTAGGTTTTGAGCTTCATATACAAGGAGTCCTTGTCCTGATGAAGCACAGAGGCTGTCGATGCAAATTATCGTCCGCTCTGGATACTTCTCTTTAAGCATATCCAAGGCAATGACTGCTGAGTTATACGACCCACTCAAGCCCGATGTAAAACTGATGTGCAAAATATCAGAACCGTCTTTGAGAAGGGGTTCAAAGTAATCGATATATTCGGTTGGATTTGGTTGTGACGTCGTTGATACTTGGCCTTGTGAAAGTCGTTCGTAAAATTCCTTTGCTGCCATTTCACGGAAATCTGTGTAATGTTTAAATGGGACATCGTCCAAGTTGAATGCCATCGGTATAAATTTGATTGCGAGTTCATCAGCAAGGGTAGGGTTAATATCTGCTGTGACCTCGGTTGTTATTGTATAAGGTTTCATACTATCTCCTTTAATATGTTATATTACTCGTCTTCTATTATAATACACTCACACATGAAAAACAGTCAATCTTCGAAACCTTACAATATTGATATCTGTGATATGGGAATTTCGAATGAATTATGAACCATTATTAAGCAATTATGAGTAATAATGAATCTATTTAAACGTGTATTTGTGTTCGCTATGATATAATAGTGAGCGATGGTGATAAATATGAAGAAAGAAATAATTACAAATTCAGTAAATGAAACAATGGCTTTTGCAGCCGATTTTGCCCGAAATCTAAAACAGGGGTGTGTCATATCGTTGGCAGGTGATTTGGGTGTTGGGAAGACTGCGTTCACCAAAGGTATCGCCCAAGGTCTTGATATCTCTGAGACAGTTACAAGTCCAACATTTACGCTTCTCAAAGAATACGAAGGCAGGCTGGGTCTTAAACATATTGATGCATATCGGCTTGAAGGTGTTGATTCGGATGCTCTCAGTTTGTTTGATTTAATTGACGATGAAACGGTCGTTGTCTTGGAATGGGGTAATTTTTTGGATGATCTTGATTTCCGTGTTGATTATGAAATTACCATTTCATATGTTGGCGAAACGAGTCGAAAAATTACATTAATGGAGGTTGCATCATGAATACATTAATTATTGATACATCGCATTCTATTCTTGCAGTGGGTGTCGTTCAAAATGGTGAAATTATTGCTTCAAAGCAAGAGAATGTAAACAAGAAACAATCGGAACTACTTTTAGTGTATATTGATGAAGTCATGTCACGTTCTCACTTAACACCTTTAGACATCGATCAAATTGTAGTGACGAATGGACCCGGAAGTTATACAGGAATGCGCATTGGCTTGACCTTTGCAAAAACATATGCGCTTGCAAATCCTTCGGTTCACGTGTTTACAATTGATACACTTGCAACACTGGTTGGTAATCGTGAAGGGTTTGCCTTTATTGATGCGCGTTCTGGCCGTGTATTTGGTGCTTTCGTCAAGGATGGCGTTGTCACCGATGAAAAGGTCTACCACGTTGAGGAACTCGCTGCTATTTCCCAAAATCTGTTCGGTGACACAATACTCGTTGGCACTGAAACGACATATGGGAATATTATCGAAAATGTTGTCGCGCTCGAATCCCAATGGGTTCCTGTCGATAATCCGGATACCCTTGTTCCGAATTATCTGAAATGAGTATCCGTAAAGCACGCATGGCTGACCTTCAGGAGATTCTTGAAATTGATGCCGTGCAACTCGTAACCAATTGGCACGAACGCCTCTACATTGATGAAATTGTCGGGGAACAATCAGTTTTTGATGTTCTTGATGTTGACGGCCATGTGATGGGTTTCATTTTATTCCGCATTAATAACGAGATTGCGGATTTGTTGCAATTTGCAGTACATGTCGATTTTATGCATCAAGGGTTTGGAACTGTATTGTTTGAGAATGTACTTGTTGAATTGCGAGAAAAGGGTGTAAGTACAGTCTTTTTGGAAGTTCGTGAACACAATGATCGTGCAGTATCATTTTATAAAAAGTTTGATTTTGAACGAATGCGTCAACGTAATAATTATTATGGTCCTGATGACCATGCATGGGTAATGAGAAAGGTGTTATAGTTATGTTAATATTAGCAATTGAATCAAGTTGTGATGAGACATCATGTGCAATCGTAAAAGATGGCACAGAGGTGTTGAGTAATTCTGTATCATCACAAATCGATATTCACAAAGAATATGGCGGGGTATTCCCTGAAATCGCCTCGCGATTACATATTGAGAACATTAATATTGTGATCAAAGATGCCTTGAGTAAAGCATCAGTAACCTTGGATGATATTGATGCGATTGCGGTGACTGAAGGTCCAGGTTTGGTTGGGTCGCTTCATATTGGTGTGATGGCGGCAAAAACATTATCGTGGTCGTTGAATAAGCCACTTATTCCAGTTCATCATATCGCGGGTCATATTTATGCAAACAAACTTGTTGGGGAGCTTAAGTTCCCATTACTCTCTTTGGTAATTTCTGGTGGGCATACCGAACTTGTCTATATGAAAGATGATTATCAATTTGAAGTTATCGGTAAAACACAAGATGATGCAGTTGGTGAAGCCTATGATAAAGTAGCACGTCTTTTAGGGTTGGATTATCCGGGTGGTCCTATTATTGATCGTTTGGCAAAAACAGGAAAGAAAAACTATCAACTCCCGAAAGTTAAGACTGAAAACCCATTGGATTTTTCTTTCAGTGGACTGAAATCGGCTGTACGTCAATTAGTTCTAAGAGAAGAACGATTTGAACGTGAGGTCATTGTAGAAGATGTTGCGTATGCATTTCAACATGCTGCGGTGGATGAATTAATGCGCCGAGTTAACTTAGCACTAGAGATGTATGAGGTAAAGTCCTTTGTTCTTGCAGGAGGCGTTGCTGCGAATTCTGAAGTACGTTCCCGTGTAAGTGCATTGGCAAGCGAACATCCAGACTTAAATGTACTTCAACCACCGTTGTGGGCATGTATGGATCAAGCCGCCATGATTGGGCTTGCTGGTGCTGTGGCGATGGAAAAAGGTATTCGCGGAAATTGTGAAATTACAGCAAATTCTAACAAACAACTCCTGTCTTATTAAACTTTTCACATTTAAACATGGGTAACTTTGTGATATGATTTACACGGTGGTGATAACATGACAAATCAAATATCGGCAAATGTGCCAAAGGCAACAATGCAACGCTATCCAATTTACTTAAAAGCGTTGCGAAAACTGTATAATATGGGAGTTGAAAGAATTCTTTCGCGAGAACTTTCACTTTTTGTTGACATAGAGTCAACGACAATCCGACGTGATTTTTCTTTTATTGGATCGTTGGGAAAACAGGGTTATGGCTATGATGTGAAAACACTCATTGAAACCTTTGATAATCTGCTCGGTGTCAGTTTTGAAGAAGAACTGATTTTGGTAGGTGCAGGGAACTTGGGCCGCGCGATTCTAAACTATAACCGTTGGAACCACGTTGTCGGCGAGATCGTTTGTGCATTTGATATTGACCCCAACAAACTGGGGGAAGCGTCAGATATCCCAATCTATCACATGAGTGAACTTGAAGAGCGCATTCCAAAAGGTTGCCGTATTGCTATTGTTACGGTATCAAAAAATGTTCAAGAAACAATTGACCGTTTGGTTGACCTTGGCATTGTAGGGATTGTTGACTTCTCAAGTGAACATATCCAGGTACCAAAGGATGTTGTTGTAAAAACTGTTGATGTAGTATCAACAATTCAGGAATTAATTTTCCAAACTAATAATATACGTTAAAAAATTGAGGTGTAAAGATGATTTCTTATTTAACAATTCGCGAGTGTTATGATTTGCTCGCGCTCGGATCTGATTTGGAAGTTGATGCAATCGAGTATGTGCAACTTCAAGGTTGGGTTCGTACCAATCGTAGTGGAAAAAATGTTGGCTTCATCGAATTAAATGATGGAACCTATTTTAGAAACGCACAATGCGTCTATGGTGCAGACCTTGCTAATTATGATGCAATCGGTAAGTACAATACTGGAACTGCATTAACTGTAACCGGTAAATTCAAAGTTACTCCCGAAGGGCGTCAACCCTTTGAGATTGAGGTTACTGAGGTTGTTCTTGAAGGTGAAGCAAGTTCAGATTATCCATTACAAAAGAAACGTCATAGCTACGAGTATTTACGCGAAATAGCACATTTGAGAACGCGTACTAATACTTTTATGGCTGTATTCCGTGTGCGTTCCGTATTGTCCATGGCAATTCATGAGTTTTTCCAAAATCAAGGTTTTGTTTATGTCCATACGCCAATCATCACAGGTAATGATGCTGAAGGCGCAGGAGAGGCTTTTGTTGTCACAACACGTAAAGATGATCAGTATGAAAAAGACTTCTTTGGTAAAAAGGCAAGTTTAACTGTATCTGGGCAATTACATGGTGAAGCGTTTGCGCTAGCATTCCGCGACATCTATACATTTGGACCAACTTTCCGTGCAGAGAAATCAAACACTGCGCGTCATGCAAGTGAGTTTTGGATGGTTGAACCTGAAATTGCCTTTGCAGACTTAGAAGACAATATGAACTTAATCGAAGACCTCGTTAAGTATTGCATTGAGTATGTTTTGGAAAATGCACCTGAAGAAATGAAATTCTTCAACGATCGCATTGATTCAACACTCTTAGAACGCTTAAATGGTCTCATTGGTTCTGACTTCAAACGTATGACTTATACAGAGGCTGTTGCGCTTCTTGAAAAAGAGAATGATCGTTTTGAATATAAAGTATCATGGGGTGCAGACTTGCAATCTGAGCATGAGCGCTACATCAGTGAAGAAGTTGTTAAGGGACCGGTGTTCCTTACTGATTATCCGATAGATATCAAATCATTCTACATGCGTATGAATGATGATAATAAAACAGTCGCTGCATGTGACTTGCTAGTGCCATTTGTTGGCGAACTTGTCGGTGGATCTCAACGTGAAGAACGTCTAGACTTACTTGAAGAACGAATGGCAGCGTTGGATATTCCTAAAGAGCACTTAGAGTGGTATCTTGATTTGCGTCGCTATGGTGGCGTCAAGCATGCCGGGTTTGGAATTGGCTTTGAACGATTCCTCATGTATATTACAGCAATGCAAAATATTAGAGATGTAATTCCTTTCCCAAGAACACCGAAAAACTTGGACTATTAGGAGCAGGATTTATGGAGTTTAAAACAGGATATGTACCCAAAGTAAGAAAAGTGAACTACAAAATTGTAGTTCCTTTTCTACTAATTCTGGCGACGCTCATATCCGTTGTTATTGTTACCTTGACACGAAACAATGGTGGTCAAGGGGATGAATTTACGATTTGTAAAATGAGCGGTAGCGAGTCGCGTGCGCTTGTAAAAAAAGGCCTTACCGATGATGTTGTTGAATTCGCAGATTATGGCTCTTATGGGCAAACATTGGGTCTTTATAAAAATGAATATAAAGTGGGCGAGGCTGATCCGTTTAATGGTCGAACTGTTTTCCTTAAGAACCTATGCAGTGGTGTTGAACAAACATTTATGATGGGTCTGGAACTTGATAGTAAAATTCCAATGGAAACGCTGGAACCGGGATTCTATGAAATCCAAATATTAGATGGATTTACACGCTCACGCATTGTTGCGAATGCACCAATCGATGCCCTTTTTGAGTCTGTTTCTCGACAAGGAGAGCATAAGCAAGTACGCTTACTCGCCAATCAAACATTGTTTGATTATGGTGATGATTCCACGTTGGACAAAGCGTATGCATACCTTGAGGTGAATGCAATGACAACCCCATCCAATCAATATGATGTCGTTTTGGATCCTAACGGACTGTATGACGAGTATGATGGCTATATTACATCGGGTGTTGTCGATGGAGATTTTATTGAAGCGGATGAAATGTATGATGTTGCAGAAGGTGTACAGAAAATTCTTCAAGACAATGGCTATCGTGCCATGATTTCGCGCAAACGTGACCAAGAACGTGAGTTTCATGGCAATGATGGTCGAATTCATGCTGGTTACCAAGCAGGCGCAAAGTACTACGTTCATTTGAGTATGTTATCGACACCGTATCCAAATACAAAGGGAGCATCCGTGGTACACTCTAATTTCTCGTCCCCACGTCTTGCGAATACAATTATGGGACAACTTCTTGCCAATACATCGCTTCCAGGCTACGATTATGGCTATGAAGATAATATTGGTGTCATTAATACAGCACTCGAGGATGGTTTTGATTACAACTCATTGATTCGTGAGGCTGGTGGGAAGTTTACCGGTGCAGCAGAGATCAATGACGATTATAAGCGACTCAATGCATTCGCATTGGGATCGGATAAAGGTATGCAGTCAGTTCTCGTTGAGTTTGGGTATATCTCAGATGCTGAAACGAAGACTGTCTGGACAAATGAAAAACAACAGATAATTGAAACGCTTGCCGCTGCGATAATGACAGAACTCGGTAAGTAATAGGTGAAACGTTATGATTGTACAAGTACGAGATGCAAATAAATCATTTGGGAGTCAAGAACTCTTTAAAGATTTAAGTGTATTAATCAAAGAAAATGAAAAAGTTGCCCTCATTGGTGCAAATGGTGTTGGTAAAACAACACTTTTTCGTGTGCTCTCGGGTGAAGAGTCTCTTGATAGTGGCGATGTGTTCTGGAAAACGGGAATGCGTCGTGGCTTTTTAGAACAAATTCATATTAGTGATGAGAAAGTTTTAGTTAAAGATTATTTTGACGAGGTTTTTGTTGATGTATTCGCACTGCGCGATCGACTTCAAGAACTTGAAGAGCTCATGAAGACCGATCACAGTGAAAAGGTGCTGAATCAATACGATCGCATTCAAACAGAATTTATGCGACGCGGTGGTTACACTTACGAAACAGAAATTCATACCATTCTAACGCAATTCAATTTCAGTGTTAGTGACTTAGAACGGGATTTAAATACCTTTTCGGGTGGACAAGTAACGCGTCTGGCATTTATCCGTTTACTCTTAAGTAAACCGGATATCCTATTTCTTGATGAGCCAACCAACCATTTAGATATCTCCACGATTGAGTGGCTGGAAGGTTATTTAAATTCATACGATGGCGCTGTGGTTGTCGTTTCTCATGACCGTTTATTTCTTGATCGCGTTTGCAATGTTGTGGTTGAGATTGAAGACATGGAAGCAACGCGCTACGAAAGCAATTATAGTGGGTATCAAAAGATTAAAGAAACTGCAATCGAGCGTCATAATATCAAGTTTCAAAATCAACAACGTGAAATTGAACGGATTGAGAAATTAATTGAGAAATTCCGCTACAAGAAAAACAAAGCTGCTTTTGCACAATCTAAAATTAAATACTTGGATCGCATGGACAAACTGGAAAAGAAAGATGTTTCTACCCGTGAGTTTAAGGCTGAGTTTAAAGCGCGTTTACGCGGGGGAAAAGAAGTCCTTAGTGTTAATGAACTTCAAGTAGGTTATGATAAGCCGTTGTTTGAATATACCGGAACATTTATGAAAGGAAGACGCTATGCCATCGTTGGAGACAATGGTACAGGAAAGTCGACGCTTCTTAAAACTGTTTCTGGCCGTATGGAACCCTTGAAGGGTGAAATTATGCTGGGACATCAAATTGAAATGGGTTACTTTGATCAACAATTGCTGGATTTCACCATGAATAAAACGGTTTTAGAAGAAGTATGGGACGCTTTTCCAGGGCTGGACCATACGGAAATTAGAACTGCTCTTGGCCGTTTCCTATTCAAGGGGAAGATGTCTTCAAATCTGTCCATGTACTCTCGGGTGGCGAGCGCGTTCGTTTGGCACTTGTTAAACTGATGTTGAAGCAAGACAATCTCTTGATTCTCGATGAGCCAACCAATCACTTGGACATCCAAGGGAAAGAGGCACTTGAGAAAGCATTGGAAAGTTATGATGGTACCATGATTTTTGTATCACATGACCGATACTTTATTGATAAACTAGCCAGTGATATTTTGGTTATCAAAGATGGCAATGTTTCTCATACAGAAAAGAACATGCAAGAAATCCTAGCGGAAGAAAAAACAAAAACTCAGGCTAAGAAAGAAACAAGTAAAGAATCATTTCAATCATTAAAACGGATGAAGAATCGCCAAAAGAAAATTGAGGAAGAACTTGTTGTTTTATCAGAAGATTTGGAATTGCAGCGTGAATCACGTTTTGATCCTGACTTCTACCACGATTATGAAAAGATGGATACCTTGAATCAAGTCATAGACGATATCCATAATGAAATCAAACACTTGGAAGAAGAGTGGGCACAAATCGCTGAAACATTGGAAGAAAATGAATAAACATAAGGAAACGTCGCAAACGTTTCCTTTTTAGTAGGGTATTTCATAATCTCGTTGGTTATTTCTGCTTATTTTGTGTATAATGTATATGGTAAAAAAAGGAGTATGTATACTATATGGCTAAATGTTTAGTGGCTCAATCAGGAGGGCCAACATCAGTTATTAACGCTACTGTTGCAGGTGTCGTTAAAGCAAACCAACTGAATCCTGTTTATGATACAGTATTGGGTGGTTTACACGGAATTGAAGGAATCTTAGACGAGAAATTCTATGACCTCACAAATATGAGTGATGACGAAAACCGTGTGTTACGTCAATCACCATCAAGTGCATTGGGATCATGCCGTTACAAATTAAAACGTGAAAACGTTGCTGATTTTGAGAAATTGTTCGCAATTCTTAAAAAACATGATATCCGTACTGTTTTCTACACAGGTGGAAACGACTCAATGGATACTGTTGCTGCTTTGGATGAATATGCAAAAGCAAACAACATTACAGGACACCAATTTGTTGGTTGCCCAAAAACTGTCGATAACGACTTAATGGTTATGGACCATGCGCCAGGATTTGCTTCAGCAGCAAAATTCATCGCAACAACAGCATTACAAACATGGACAGATTCAACTGTTTATACACGTCAAGATGTATTTATTCTTGAAACAATGGGACGCGATGCAGGTTGGTTAGCAGCAAGTTCATGTGTTTCTGGAATTGTTGATGTTCTTGTCTTACCAGAACACCCATTTGAAAAAGAAGCATTCTTAGCAGCTGTTAAAAAACATGTTGATGCAAAAAACAAATGCTACATTGTTGTATCAGAAGGTGTTCACTACGCTGATGGTACATACCTTGCAGCGGGTGAATCAAAAAATGATACATTCGGACATGCTGTTTTAGGTGGAGCAGGAAATGCTATCAAGGAAATGATCTTGGAAGCAGGAATCTCAGAACGTGCAAAAGTTCAAGATTTAAGCAATGCACAACGTTCACATGCAACGGAACAATCAAAAGTTGACGTTGAAGAATCATTCCAATTAGGAATGTCAGCACACATGCGTTCAATTGACCCATCATTCACAGGTATGACAGTTTATGTTACACGTGTTGAAGGTGACAAATACGATGTTACTTATGGTGCTACAGCATCAAGCAACATTGCAAACCATGTACGTCACTTCCCAGAAGAATGGATCTTACCAAACTTCGAAGGAATCTCAAAAGAAGCACACGCTTACTTTGAACCACTATTAGTTGGTCAACCAGAAATCATGTATGATGAAAAAGGTTTACCACGTCAAGTAAAACCATACTACATGCGTTAAAAACAAGAGCAACCTACGGGTTGTTCTTTTCTTTAAGAATTATGAATATGCCTTGAATATGTTGCTGAAAGCGCTCTTTATATGTGAATGTATGCTAGACTGTTGACTAAGAACTATGCAAGTGTTTTAATTAAAAAGAACAATAAAAAAACCTTGCCGAAACAAGGTTAAGGTTGAAAATTAAATGGCGGAGCAGAGAGGATTTGAACCTCCGCGAGCGTGAACTCCTATCGGTTTTCGAGACCGACCCCTTCAGCCTCTTGGGTACTGCTCCATCGATTTGTATTATAACAAATTAAAACAGTAAATGAAACAATTTTCTTGAATTTGGGGTATTAAAGGAGTATTATTGATTCTGTCTTTTAAGGAGGATATGTATGGATGATTACATTCTAAGAATTCTAAAAGCCAATGCGGAAGCCAAGTCTGATATAGAGACTTGTGTTGTATCGCACGCTGATGAAGAAGAAAAATTAAAAGCAACTAAAAAAGAAATCGATCAAGAGATTGCGCAACGACTTATCGAAAAAACTGCAGCGACGGAAGCGGCGTCTGTAGCGTTTATGAATGAGTTACAGCCAAAGTATGATCAACAATATGAGGAACGTGTCGAAGACTTAATAAAACGGTTTGCGAGTGCATCGGAAGAATGGTATCAAACGCTATTTGAAAGGATCACTACAATAGATGGCCAGTGATTATGCAATGTCTACCAAAGCGCGTTCCTTTTATGCGCAACATTTGACCGGCAGTCAGTATCGAACACTGATTAATCAAGGCGATGTTCCTGGTATTGCCGCATATCTCAAAAATGAAACGCGGTATGGTGATGTACTTGATGGAATTAATGAGAAGGCGATCCATCGTGATGTACTTGAACAGCGCATTCGTTTAAAAGGGCAACTTGAGTTTCTCAAACTTATGCGTTATGTACAACCAGAGCATATGAAGTTTTATCAATTCTATACAAAGCGTACAGAAATAGACCAAATTCTTTATGTTCTTCATGCAATTGAATCCAATGTCAGCCATCACATTAATTATTATGTAGGGGACTTGAATGATTTGTTAACAATTGATATTCATAAACTTGCACAATGTAAGACTTTTGCTGAGGTGCATGAATTTCTAAGTACGACAGACTATAAAAATATTTTAAATAATCTATTGGATGAAGATGTTGATTTGAGTGTCAGTGAAGATGCATTGCGTGTTTATTATCAAAACTTCTTACTTAAATTGGTTGCCAAAGAGTCAAACAGAAAAGAACTCGAAGGTGTCATATTTATGAATGAAGAGTTGGATACGATTGGTTATGTGTATCGAATGAAGAAGTATTATAATTTTGAACCGCGTGATATCTTCGCACGTATCCACTATCATCCTCATTTTATTCCAGAACGTGTGATGAATGATTGGATTGTGAAATTGGATGCAGATCAATTTTTGGATGCATTCCACCAGTCACCTTACGGAAAGTATGCTGCAATCCCAGAAACCGTTAATATTGAATTGCACTTGAATTCAATTCGCTTTAAGATATTTCGTCGTATGATGCGATTTGCAACAAATACAAACTTAACATTGTTTGCGTACATGTTCTTGTTACATCGAGAGATTGAGAATATCACCGATATTATTGAAGGGGTTCGCTATAACATGAATCCTGAAGAAATCTATAAATTGCTAATTGTGTAGGAGGTGTTGAAGTGGCAATTGAAAAAATGAGTTTTGTTCTTGCAGTCACAAATCCTGACAATGTACTCAATATGATTGAGGGCATCATGAATTGTAAGAACTTCCATCCGGAATTGTCAACCGATATTATGACCGAAGGGGATGGTGGTTTAGCGTATCCCAGTGAACGTATTTATGAAAATTATTTATCGCGCCTCGAACGCTTAAATCAGGACTTAAAACTGAATTTACAACCACAACTGGGAACGGTATTTACGCCAGACCAGGTGGAAAAGAAATTAGTGGAAGCAGAACAAATCTACAATACCATTCACGATGTGGAGTCGACATTATCAAGTTTGACCGATGATGATCGTATTGCCTTGGATAAACTGCATGAGTATCCCTTAGACGATATTGAGAATGGCTTTGTAAGTATTGGGTTCGGACGCGTTCCAACTAATTCCCTTTCGAAAATTGTGACTCATTATAATGAACGCTTTGTCTTTACTGAGTTACATCGCACCAAACATTATGGTTGGATTCTCTATGTGTGTTTGAAAGAAGATACTGCATACTTTGAAGAACTTTTTGAAAGTCTCTATTTTGAACCCTTAGTTGTTCCAAAATCAACAGAGGAACATACAGATTACAACTTTAACGAAGCTTTGGATGCTGTTTATGGGTATGTTAAAAACCAATCATTGAAAGAGTCGTACTATAAGTACATTACAATCTATAATGAAGAAGCAACGATTGCTGGATTTATTCCTGAAGCGCGGATTCAAAAATTTGAAGGTTTGTTTGATGATCGAGTAAAAACACATGAGTTCGAACCTGAAGCACAACCCAATCTCTTGGCGCCAACACGTCTTGTTAACGGATGGTTTGCCGCTCCGTTTGAGATGCTTGTGGAAATGTATGGATTGCCAAAATATGGGCAATTTGATCCAACTAAATTCTTTGCAATTACTTACGCACTCTTGTTTGGAATTATGTTTGGAGATGTGGGACAGGGAATTGTTATTTCATTGATGGGCTATTATCTTTATAAGAAGAAGGGCATGAAACTGGGTGGCGTCATGGCACGCATTGGTATCTTCTCAACATTCTTTGGATTCTTATATGGATCGGTATTTGGGAATGAGGAATTACTGATGCCATTGCTAAAGCCAATTGGACTTCCGATTCACGTTCAAAGCCCAAGTATGACCATGAACTTGTTGATTTCAACAGTTGCAATTGGCGTTGTTTTAATCCTAACAGCCATTGCAATGAATACATTCTTGTCTATCCGACGTAAAGATTATGATCGTGGCCTTTTTTCTCAAAATGGCCTTGCGGGTTTAATCTTCTATGGATTTGTAATGGCTGCAATTGTTGCAATGGCTTTGGGGTCAAGCATCATCAACCCGCTTACAATTGTGTTGTTTATTGCGATACCACTCGCGGTTATTTTATTTAAAGAACCGCTCACAAACTTTATGAATAAAGTTCGTGTAACACCGCATGAAGGGTGGGGCGGTTACATTGTCGAGGGCTTCTTCGAACTCTTTGAAGTTCTGCTTGGATTTGTAACCAATACCATGTCGTTTCTACGCGTAGGCGGTTTTATACTCAGTCATGCGGGAATGATGAGTGTTGTTATGACATTGAAAGATATGTCAGGAAATGCAGGGATTCTGGTTATGATCCTTGGAAATATTTTGGTAATTGGTCTTGAAGGACTGATTGTTGGTATTCAAACCTTGCGTTTGGAATACTATGAAATGTTTAGTCGTTTCTACGACGGTGGCGGAAAGCCATTTAAATCTGTTAATTAGGAGGAAAGTATATATGTTAAGTACATTTGAAATTATTTTACCACTTGTGTTAGTGGCCGTTATTACCTTACCGCTCATTCCGGTATTCCGTGGCAAAGTAGATGCACGCAGCGCTAAATTTAGAGTTTGGATGCAAGTTTCATCATTCTTTGTTGTTTTAGTTGGTATTGTGGTTATAGGTGGGACAACATTTGCTGCTGAAGAGCAAGTGGCTGGTTTTGCTGGAAGTAGTGCTCAAGGAATGGGATTCCTTGCTGCTGCGCTTGCTGTCAGTGCTTCTGTAATTGGTGCTGGTTATGCGGTAGGGCAAGCTGCACCGGCAGCTATTGGCGCAATTTCTGAGAATTCAGATAACTTCGGTAAAGCGATGATCTTTGTTGCTTTGGCAGAAGGGGTTGCTATCTATGGTCTACTTATCGCAATCTTGATCATCAATAAACTATGAAAATGTTTGTTATCAGTGACAACGTCGATACCCAAATGGGACTCAGACTCGCTGGTATCGAAGGGGTTGTCGTTCATGATATTGATGCTTTAAAATTAGCATTGGATTCCGTCTTTGCCGATAAATCAATTGGAATTCTTCTTTTGACTTCAGTTGTTTTTGATCTTGATCGTGAAACCTTGTTGGATTTAAAGCTCAACAGGACAGAACCGTTAATTGTTGAAATATCCGATCGTCACAAATCACACGAAGTTCAATCAATGATTGATGCGACGATTTCTAAAATTATTGGAAAGGTGGTCTAGATGGCAGGCGAGAAAGCAAAAATTACTCTTGAAATTGTCGATTCGATTGTCGAAGATGTACAAGCGAGAACCGTCGAGATCAATGAAGGCTTTAAAACACAGATTGAAGAAGAAGTGCGCTCATACCGAAATCAAAAGGAAGGCGCACTCCGAACACAGATTGAAAGAATTGAAAATCAAGCTGCAAAAGAACAAAGCAAGCTTGAGGCTGAAATGCGTTTTGATGTGGCAAAGAAATTGCGTGCCAAGCGTGCAGAACTCATGAAAGAATTTTCGAATTCGTTGCATGATGATGTTGTCGCATTTTCACACTCTGATCAGTATAAGCATTATTTTGAATCGGCACTGGAAACACTGAAGCACGAATTTGATTTGAAAGAATCAACATTTAAAGTTCGTGAAGAAGATCGGTCTTTTGTCGAAGGATTAAACTATGAAATCACGGATCTGCCTTTGGGTGGTTTTATCTGTGAGCATGGAAAACAAGTGTATGATTTTACACTTGAAACACGATATCAAGATGCCATCAAAACATTCATTGCGCAAAGCAATGTCGGAATTTAGGAGGGATCACAATGAGTACAGTTTATTGGATTAATGGTCCGATTCTTAAAAGTAAAGACGTTGATAACTTTGTAATGTCGGAAATGGTTTTTGTTGGTGATAAACAGATCATGGGTGAGGTTATTGGGATCGCTGATGACTTTGTTACCATTCAAGTTTATGAATCAACGACATCCATGCGAGTCGGAGAGGCAATTACACATACTGGTTTACCCTTAAGTGTTGAACTGGGACCCGGACTTTTGGGAAATATCTACGATGGAATTGGCCGTCCTCTAAAAGGTTTATCCGCGAAGTATGGCTCATATTTAGATGTGGGTCAGTCGATGCGTACATTACCTGATGATAAGACATGGTCCGTTTCATACCGCGTTTCAAAAGGAGATACCGTATCTCACGGGCAAATTTATGCAACATTTGCAGAAACAGGTTCAATTGAGCACCGCTTGATGGCGCAGTCGTCGGGTGTTGTTACAAGTGATTGTATTGACGGCGACTTCAGGCTTGATGATACTGTTTTAACACTTGATAATGGTGCATCATTTACATTATCAGAGAAATGGGCAATACGTCATGAACGCCCTGTTGCACGTCGCATAGATGCGAAAGAACCTCTGATTACAGGTCAACGCGTTATCGATACTTTGTTTCCCATTGTAAAGGGTGGGAGCGCAGCAATACCAGGAGGCTTTGGAGCAGGGAAAACCATGCTTCAACACCAATTGGCAAAATGGTGTGATGCAGATATCATCGTTTATATTGGTTGTGGTGAACGTGGTAATGAGATGGCGCAAGTTCTTGAAGAGTTTTCAGAGCTTGTTGACCCTAAAACAGGTCGCACATTGATGGAGCGTACAATTTTAATCGCAAACACCTCTAATATGCCGGTAGCGGCTCGAGAGGCATCGATCTATACTGGAATCACATTTGCTGAATATTACCGCGACATGGGCTACCATGTGGCTCTTATGGCGGATTCGACGTCCCGTTGGGCTGAAGCGTTGCGAGAGTTGTCTGGTCGTCTTGAAGAGATGCCAGCTGAAGAGGGTTTCCCAGCATATTTGGCTTCGCGTCTCGCGCAATTTTATGAACGCAGCTCTTTTGTGGACACACTTAATGGCGATATTGGTTCAATAAGCATTGTTGGCGCAATTTCTCCTCAAGGTGCTGATTTCTCAGAACCTGTAACTCAAAATACACAACGATTTATTGGATGCTTCTGGGCATTGGATAAGTCACTTGCATACATTCGTCACTTTCCATCCATCAACTATGTACAGAGTTATTCCGAGTACACAGTTCAGTTGCAAGGATGGTATAAAGAAAACATTGCTGAAGACTTTACGGACTTACGACAAATGGTATTGTCTATTTTAAACGAAGAAACAAGTTTGATGGAAATTGTGAAACTTATCGGGCAAGATGTTCTTGCTGACCGTCAAAAGTTAACACTTGAGATGGCGCGCGTCATACGTGTTGGTTATTTACAACAAAATGCCTTCCATAAGTTTGACAGTTCGGTATCGTTACAGAAACAATATGCCATGCTTAAGTTGTATAAATATACGATGGAACAATGTCAAGAACTCTTGCATCAACGCAAAACGATGTCTGCCATCGTTGAAACCCGTATATTCGAAGAAATTATTGGACTAAAATATGTTATCGATGAAGATTTAACGCAATTCGATGCATATACTAAAAAAGTTGATGATGCACTCGCATCAGTAGCGTAGGAGGTACCAACTATGAGTGTCTATTTTAAAGGATTATCAAGTATTAATGGTCCTCTTGTTGCCTTAGAAGGTGTTGAAAATGCCTCGTTTGATGAGTTGGTAGAACTTGTTGATGACAACGGTCATACGCGCTTGGGTCGTATTATTGAACTCCAAGGTGATCGTGCCTTGATTCAAGTTTTCGAAAGCACAGAAGGTCTTTCCAAGAACAATGTTGTTTCCAAGTTGACAGGAAGACCCATTGAAATTGGTCTTTCTGAAGAAATTTTGGGTCGTGCATTCAATGGCTCAGGACAACCAATTGATGGACTTGGCCCCAATTTTATTGAAAAGAGTGCCGATATCAATGGTCGTGTCATTAATCCTGTATCCCGCATCTATCCGCGTAATTTCATCAATACAGGTGTTAGTGCAATTGATGGATTGAATACACTTATCCGCGGTCAGAAGTTGCCGATTTTTTCAGGAAGTGGTTTGTCACACAATGAATTGGCAGCACAAATCGTCCGCCAAGCAAAACTGCATGGCGCCAGTGGTGAGGACTTTGCGATTATTTTTGCAGCAATGGGTGTAAAACATGATGTTGCTGCATTCTTTAAGCAAACATTTTTGGATCATGGGGTTATGGATCATGTTACCATGTTTCTAAATCTTGCCAATGATCCAATCATTGAACGCATTCTCACGCCACGTTTTGCCTTAACAGCAGCTGAATATCTTGCCTTTGAGAAGAACATGCATATTCTTGTTGTCATGACGGATATTACATCATACTGTGAAGCGTTGCGTGAGTACAGTTCATCAAAAGAGGAAGTTCCTGGCCGAAAAGGCTATCCGGGTTACCTCTACTCTGATTTAGCTTCAATGTATGAGCGTGCAGGTTGTATTGAAGGAAGTACGGGATCACTAACACAAATTCCAATTTTAACAATGCCTAATGATGACATATCTCATCCGATTCCGGATTGTACTGGATATATTACCGAAGGACAAATTGTATTGGATCGAAATATGACCCAACAAGGAATTTATCCACCCATAAACGTATTGCCATCTCTCTCACGATTGATGAAGGACGGAATTGGGGAAGGGTTAACACGTGTGGATCATTCCAGTGTGTCGGCACAATTGTTTGCAGCCTACGCGAAAGTTATTGATGTGCGAAACTTAGCCTCAGTTATTGGTTTGGATGAGTTATCCTTACATGACCAAAAGTACTTGTCGTTTGGAAAATTATTCGAACACTACTTTGTAGGTCAAGGTGATAAAGCAAATCGTAGTATTGAAGAAACACTGAATATTGGCTGGTATTTGTTGTCGCTGCTTCCAAAATACGATCTTGATCGCTTGGATGAAGAAACACTCAATACATACTATAACAATGAAGAAGCGGTCATCTACTTTAATCAAAACAGCCCATCACTTGTAGACCCAGTCTTGTTCTCAGGATCAAACTAGAATGCTAATTACCAAGGGAAATTTACTTGCCAGTAAAGAATCACTGCGTTTAGCGAACTTGGGCTATGAGTTGATGGATCGCAAGCGCATCATTCTGATGCAAGAACTATCAAAAATGATGGATGATGTAAAAGAGTTAAGAGATGTTATTGATGCTGCCTATGATGAAGCATACCGCGCGTTGCAACGCGCAAACGTCAGCTATGGTGTCATTGATCGGCTTGCTCAGTTAATGCCTGTTGAAGAGGATATCACCATCGTGTATCGCTCCGTAATGGGAATTGACATTCCCAAAGTAACATTGCAGGAATCCGATGTGAAGATTCCGTACGCACTGGGTCTTTCCAATTCAAGATTGGATGAAGTTTATCTCAAAATGCGGCAAGTTAAATACTACACAGTGAAGTTAGCCGAACTGGACAATGGCATGTATCGGTTGGCCAAAGCGATTGAAAAGAGTCGTAAACGTGCTAACGCTTTGAATCTCATTGTGATTCCAGACTTAAAAAAGAACATCAAGATAATTTCTGAAGCGCTTGAAGAGAAAGAACGTGAAGAATTTATCCGCATGAAACTTGTAAAAAAAATGTAGAGGACGTTGTGTCCATGACAAAAAAGACAAACATCGTTAGAGTTTGTCTTTTTTTGATAGTTAGTATATGTGTCAGAAAAGAAGAAATCTAACGCGTGATTGCCACTGAGTTAATCGTGAGCTTCATGTTTTAAGTGGCAAGTCCTCTTTAGATGACTAAGGGCGGATGTGTCCATTACCATGAACGAGGTATTTATAGGACGTTAGATTTCTAAGGCCGACTGGTCCACGCACGTGAAGTTTTTGCGTGCTGATCCCAATCTCTGCTCCAAATCCAAATTCAGCACCATCTGTAAAGCGGGTAGAGGCATTTACATACACGACTGCGGAATCAACTTCGTGTTGGAATTGTCTGGCTGTTTCTTGATTCTCTGTGATAATTGCTTCAGAGTGATGGGTACTGTAATGATTAATGTGCTTTATTGCCTCATCAATGTCTGCAACTACCTTGATGGACATTGCTTCAGCAAGATATTCCCGTGCAAAGTCTTCGTCGTGTGCAGGAAGAATATCAACAACGTTGCGACTGTGTTCGTCCCCATAGAATGTTACGGATGGCATTGAGTGAATAAGCATTGGCAAAAATTGTGACGCTATATCTTGATGAACAACAAGTGATTCCATTGTATTGCAGACACTCAGACGCTGTAACTTGGCATTTTTGATGATTTCAAGAGCCATCGCACCATCAGCATCTTTATCGACATAAATATGACAATTACCAGCACCCGTTTCAATGACAGGGATTGTTGCATGAGCGACAACAGTTTGGATAAGCCCTGAGCTTCCACGGGGAATAAGCACATCAATGATACCGTTCATGGTCATCATTTCGTTTGTAGAAACACGGCTGGTATCTTTGATTAGTTGAATCAGGTAGGGATTGCAATTGTGTTGAATTAAGACATCCTGAATGATTGTTTCTAACATTGTATTTGTTTTGATGGATTCCTTACCGCCTTTTAAAATAACAACGTTGCTACTTTTAAAACATAAGGCAAAAGCATCAAGGGTAACATTTGGACGGGATTCGTAGATAATGCCAATTACACCCAAAGGGACACTTACGCGTTCGATATCAAGCCCGTTTTCAGGGTAAATGGTTTCTTGGCTCACACCGATAGGATCAAGAGCATTAATGAGGGACGCAAGGCCTGCAATCATGCAGTCAATACGTGCATCATTAAGAATCAAGCGATCAACGAATGCGAGATCATAGCCAGCTTCGCGTGCGTTATTGACATCCAATTGATTGATCGTTTGAATCCGCTCTTTATGCGTATCCAAAGCGATAGCGAGATCTTTTAGGATGCTATTTTTCTGTGTAGTTGTTAGCTTGAGTGCATCGTGCTTTGCTTGAAGTGCATTGTTTCCAATTGTTTTCATAGGTCCTCCTAGAGATAATCTTCAATTCTGAATTGTGCTGTTGGCTGTGGTGCGAAATATGTCCCAATCTCTGAACCAGTAGTGATGTCTTGAATAATTCGCACATCATGACCGTTTGCGAGAACCATACAAGCACCATATTCCGTAACAATCTTAGCAGCATCAATCTTAGCATGCATGCCACCGGTTCCAACCGTAGATGAACTGGTTTCTTTTCCCATTGCCAAGTGGCTGTCTGTGATCTGTTCAATATGACTAATTAGGGATGCAGTGGGGTTTGTGTTGGGATCGTCGGTGTAAAAACCATCAATGTCCGATAAGATTATCAATGCATCGGCGTCAATAAGCGCTACAACAAATGCAGACAAGTGATCATTATCACCGAACTCAATTTCGTGGGTGGCTACCGTATCATTTTCATTAACGATGGGAATCACACCCATTGCTAAGAGCTCTGAGAAGGTGTTACATGCATTATCACGTGCTTCACCCTTTAGAACGGTATATTTTGTCATTAACACTTGCGCAACCACGATATTGTATTCCGCAAACAAACGTTGGTAGTTCGTCATGAGTTTTGCTTGCCCAATTGCTGCAAGAGCTTGTTTTTTTGCCATTTCACGGGGAATTTGGTTGAGCTGTAGGGCTTGACGCCCTACAGCTTGTGCACCTGAGGAGACAAGAATAAGTTCCTTACCTTGGCTTCGAAGGTCTGCTAACACTCGTGCCAACTGTTCGAGCTTTGCATAGTTGATATCACCGGTTTCTTTATGGGTGAGTGATGAGGACCCAATCTTAATTACAATGCGTTTTGCGTTCATTATTTCTTTACGTTTCATAGTGTTACCTCTCATGAAGTATCATACACCAATCATGAACGATTTTGAAGATGTGTTGAGGCTCAAAACGTGCGAATCATGTTGCTGTGGTGCAAGTGTAAATGTGAATTCAAAGATACTTAGTTTAAGGTTTTGCAAACCCAAATCAAAGTCCGTTAACGCACAGCTTGCATGATATACTTAAACATATTAAAATTGAAGAAGAAAGTAGGGAGAAAAACTATGGCAAGAGCTTCGATTAAAGAGGATTTAATTCTTGACTCCAATGTAGGATATCGTGATCTAATGGCACTTATTGAAAACATGGAATCGGATTTGCACACTGAGTTTCTTTTTGAGGATCGGGACCGTTCAGTAAGGGATGTACTCGCTCATCTTCACGAATGGCATAATTTATTTTTTGTTTGGTATGAAATTGGAATGGCTGGAGACATCCCAGCGATACCGAAAGAAGGCTTTACATGGAGCACAATCGGGGGATTGAATGAAGCGATTGTCGCTGATTATGCGAACGTTTCTTACGAAGAGACGTGCAGTCGTTTTATGGCCAGTCATGCCAAAGTTATGGAAATGATGAATAATCATACAAACACGCAACTTTTCAAACGTTACGAATATGCCTGGACAGGAGACACTGTTTTAGGATCGTATTTTGTGAGCACGGCTCCGAGTCATTATGAATGGGCCATCAAAAAGTTAAAAAAACAACAAAGATTACTCAAGAAGATAAAATAATTGCCGAAAGAGACAAACGTCTCTTTTTTCTCATAAGAAATCTTTCGGAAAGACTTTGATAACGGTATCAAAAATGATAGAATGAGTATGATGTGATTAGGAAAAAGGAGATTTAAATTATGATTAAAGGAATTGCTGCTTCGGCAGGTGTGTCAGTTTCAAAAGTTTTTAAATTACAACATCCTGTTGTCAATATTGAAAAACGTGAAGCAAACGTAGAAGAAGAAATCAAGAAATTACAAGATGCAATTGTGGCAACACAAAAAGACATTGAAGCAATCAAAGCGAATGCTGTCGGACGTCTTGCAGATGAGGAACTTGCAATTTTTGATGCTCACTTGATGGTTACACAAGATCCTGAGTTCATTGGACAAATCGAAGAACAAATTAAAAACGACTCGGTCAATGCTGAGTATGCAGTACACGAAGTATCATCCATGTTTATCGGCATGTTTGAGTCCATGGAAGATCCATATTTCCGTGAACGTGCAGCTGATATTAAAGATGTTACATACCGTATGCAAACGCATATCTTAGGCTTGATTATTCCTGACCTTACAACTATTAATGAAGAAGTTGTGATTGTTGCTGAAGACCTAACACCTTCAGATACAGCACAGTTAAATCGCCAATTCGTCAAAGGATTTGCAACTGAAATCGGTGGTCGTACATCCCACTCAGCAATCATGGCACGTAGCCTTGAAATTCCTGCTGTTGTTGGTGCGGGCTCACTTTTAGATAAATGTGAACACGGTGACAGTATTATTCTTGATGCAATCGATGGTGCAATCATTTTCAAACCAACGGAAGCTCAAATCGCTGAGTACACTGCAAAAGGTGAAGCATTTGCAGCCCACAAAGAAAGCTTAAAAGCGCTTAAAGATGCTGAATCTGTAACAACAGATGGTCATCATGTTGAACTTGCTGGGAACATCGGTACACCCAATGATGTTGAAGGTGTTGTCAACAATGGTGGTGAGGGTGTTGGACTTTACCGTACAGAATTCTTGTACATGGACGCATCTGAATTACCAAACGAAGAAGATCAATACAATGCTTACAAAACAGTGTTAGAAAACATGGCACCTGGACGTGTTGTTGTTCGTACCTTAGATATTGGTGGAGACAAAGAATTATCATATTTGAAGTTCCCACACGAAATGAATCCATTCCTTGGATACCGTGCAATTCGACTTTGTTTAGACCGCACTGATATTTTCCGTGTTCAGTTACGTGCATTGTTACGTGCAAGTGTCCATGGTAAATTGAGCATCATGTTCCCAATGATCGCAACAATTCAAGAATTCCGTGACGCCAAAGCACTATTCTTAGAAGAAAAGAAAAACTTAACTAAAGAAGGCGTTGCAGTTAGTGATGATATCGAACTTGGTATGATGGTTGAAATTCCTGCTGCAGCAATCTTAGCAGATCAATTTGCTAAAGAGGCTGATTTCTTCAGTATTGGAACCAATGATTTAATTCAATATTCAATGGCAGCAGACCGAATGAATGAAAAAGTTTCATACCTTTACCAACCGTATAACCCATCAATCTTACGCCTTGTTAAGATGACAATCGATGGTGCACATAAAGAGGGTAAATGGTGTGGTATGTGTGGTGAAATGGCTGGAGACGAAAAAGCAATTCCATTATTACTTGGTCTTGGCCTTGATGAATTCTCAATGTCAGCATCATCCATTTTAGAAGCACGTCGTATTATTCGCGACTTAAGTTTTGCTGAAATGCAAGAACTTGCCAATACAGCATTGAATATGTCAACAACTGAGGAAGTCCTTGAGTTGTTGGCAAAACATGTTGCTTAAGGAACAAGTAGCAACATTAAAGCAGATTGACACTCACATTCAGGTGTATTTTGCCCATGAACAAAGTGGTCATGACTATAATCATATCAAGCGTGTCGTAAATCTTACGTCACGCTTGATTGCTATTGACGACCCTCAGCGCTATCTGGCTTTATTGATTGCTTACTTTCATGACGTCTTCGATGACAAGGTCAACCCAACACACGATCTAAAGAGCTCGCTTATGAGTCTTTTTAGTGATTGGAATCTTGATTTTGCAGAACTTACTGAAGATATCATTAATGGTGTTGCACAGATTGGATACAAAGGGGGTTATGGCGTACGTCATAAAACCTATGCGGCACAGTATGTTAGTGATGCCGACATCCTGGATTCAATGGGAGCGATGGGTATCGCGCGAACATTCTATTATGCTGGGTCCAAGGGGACACCGCTTTATGATCCAAAACTTGAAAATGTCACCTATACGACAGAAGAAGAGTATCGAAGTGTTCAACGAAATGCGATTGCACATTTTGATGAAAAACTCTTGAAACTCATTGACTGGATTGAAACACCTAAGGCGAAAGTAATCGCTGCTAAACGCCATGCATTAATGGACCAGTTTTATGTTTCGTTCTATGATGAAGTCGCCGAATCAGACATCTAAAAAGCAGCCACTCGGCTGCTTTACTTGTATAGAGACACATGTAGGGATATGGGTTCTTTGGAAGTGACAAAACTGTGGTCCAAACTTGATATATAGCGGTAGCTTCCGTTTGTGAAGTAGGCTTTAACGTGTATATCTTCGCGTAATAATTGATTTATGAAGTTCACATTGTCTGATGGAACAGAACCAATGTGGAAATGCTCTGTTTGTTTGACTCCCGCATGAATATCCAAACCATCAGCAGTATTATTAACACGAATTGTAACAAAAGGAAGGTCGCCATACTGATATCGCCAAATTTTCTTATCGATATGACCAGATTTCAAGAGTACTTCGAGTCTGTGGTCGTAGACTGGATTTTCTTGAATGAGGTCGTAGGCATTCATTACTTTTGCGAGTTCTAATACTTCAGATTGGAATCGCGATAAATTGATTATATCAAACTGATAAATACATTCAGGTTCAACAACGGTTGATACACTTTGGTTTGAAGTGTCTTCAAAGGCATCATCAGATACGACATCATCGTCAATTTCCGGTTCTTGGTCAATGATATCTTCAATAGTTTCTGTCATCTCATCTTCACTAAGAACATCGGTTGCGAGTGTATTAGTGGTCGTGTCGGCGGCAATCAACAATTTAAGCATTAAGTGTATGCTTAGACCAGAACTCAGTAAACCTGCCGTTCCGAGGATTAAAGCATATACCACTTGATTTGATAACCCTAGGTATAGTGCGTATGCAATCATTCCGAATCCCAGAACATTAAGGACTGCATAGGGTATAATTTTAAGTTTCATGAATAAACTCCTTTCATATAGTGTACCGAATTGAACAGCAAACGGCAATGCCTTAAACGTAAAGATGTGGTATAATACACTCATGTATCTGAGGGGATCATTATGAAACGTAGAGACGAGTATCGGAAATTTAAGATAGTCGCATTGCTCGCTTTTTTGGGTGGATGTGTACTGGGGTTTATGTATAAAAATTGGGAGATGGGTTTATTCATCGGATCTCAGTTTGCAGTAATTGGAATTGGCATCGCAAGCATGATTCAAAAATAATAGTGTGTAAATACATGTTTTTTGGTGTATTATAAGTGTGCGACCATTAAACACGCAAACGTCGCAAGGGACAGTCCAATTGTTGGGGACTGTCTTTTTTTTGTGAAATTCAAGAAAAATTGGTATTAAATATCGAAAGGTTATATAATATACAATGGAAATAGGAGGAAATTAGAATGAAAAAGATTTTAGTTACATTAATGGTCTTATTCGTGCTAGTGGGATGTTCAAAGAAAGAGGAAGTCGTTGAACAAACACATAACTGCCGAAATGATGTTAAGGAGAGCTTTGTTCCTTATCAAATTAACGTAGTACATACTGGAGACGATATTGCATCATATGAAATGCTAATTGATATTAAGGCAGAAACACCTGAGGAAATTAAGGCAATTCTTGATAACCCATCAAGTGCAACATACCTTGCTGATTATGCAAGCATTCCTTTTACAGTAAAGGAGTTATCAGATACAAATGTTGAATTGTCATACATCCTTACAGAGGCTGATAATGGCGCATTGATTCAAACATTGTTCAAAGCTGAACCGACTGCAACAGATTTTAAAGCATCTACGCTGATGGAATCAATCCAAACAAGTGGCGTAACATGCCGTCTTGCAATTAACTAAAAAACGCATATGCGTTTTTTTTTATATTAAGTTAATTTAGAGTTAGTGTATTCCTCGTAACATATGTACAAACCTCAACCAAAACGAAACATCTACTCAGAAGGGGATTTCCTCCTACACACAACTTCTTAGAAGCAATAAATAACAGTCCCCAATTTTTAAGCAATTAAGCACGAGCTTTTTATCATGGTTAAAAATAACAATGTTGAACTTAGTAAATAAAAGTATACAACAATATTTTTATTATTTAATCGTTGACTCTCAATATGGCTGTGGCATAATAGATTCATAAGAATATTAATTGGTGCACCAAATTTGTCGTATACTTACGCTAAAATGTAGAGTAGAAGATAAGGAGAGTGGCACAATGAATCAGAGTTTATTAATGGTTTTTTTTCGGTTTAAACAGGAGTGGTGGCATCTGCATCACTACGTTATACTTCCGAATGAATTCTCACACTATAGTGATATTTTTTTTCGTTCTAAAAGAGTTTCGACAGTATGAAGCTAAGAATTCTTGCTAAGAATTATAATGTAGTATTCAAGGATTCTATAGATTTAAGTAGTGAACACGATGAAAATGCAATTATATATGGACGATGCAATGTTCTAATTAATGAAATATCAATCAATAATGAATTGGATGTGCAAGAATTAAGAATTACACTAATGCACGAGGTCCTTCATGCAATCTATGATCAATTCGATGATGCGCTTTTCTATGATGAAGAACACATTTCGAAACTGTCTGTTGCACTGACTCAAATCTTAATTGATAATAACCAATTTCGATCATTGTATATTGAATCGAAACATACGCATTCGCTTAAAGATTAAAATAATATAATTGAATGCTGGATTTCCAGTATAATCTGTAATATGTTTCGTTCTATCAATGTAGTTAGTATTTTTTACTTATATCGAATCGAGACACTAAAATTAACCATGGAGGTCGGAATGAAAGTTAAGCTAAGAAAACTAGATTCAATTTCTAAACGATTAAAACACTTAAGACTTGTTAATGATATGAAACAGTATGAAGTTGCCGCATTGTTCAATACAACTGCTTCAACAATAGGATTTTATGAACGCGGTGTTGTAGAACCTAACGTTCAAATAATTATTGCCTACGCCGATTACTTCGAAGTTACTTGTGATTGGCTGCTTCGAAACAAGTCTGATAAGTCCTAAATATCCAAACTTAAACACCAGAGATTCTTAGCTGGTGTTTTTTGTATGAGTCTGTAATCACCATGTTTAATAAAAGAATACAATTGATTACAAAAGTGTGCTATATACTTTTTTCTTGCGTTTGTTTTCTAAAAAAAACGAGGTTCTTTTCATTGTTATTAAATTGTGAAATCGTGGCATATAATATGCATGTAAACGAGGAAAGGAGCACAAATAAGTTGAATATTTCGTACAAAGAGTTATCAGAGCATAAATTGTCGCAAGCGATATATGTACGAAGTGATTTACTCTGTAGTTTACACTGCAAAGACAATTGGTGGCTCACAATTGATATTCTTATAAATATGGTGTTTGCCAACTAAAAATAAGGAGTAGATAGAGAAAGTATGAATGACTTAAATTTTATAAATGACCTATTCCTTCAGATTTTTGAGGTAATGAAGAATGGGTTAATTGACTTAGATTCTGAACGTGATGATATCCAGATTATATTAAATGGTTCTGATTGGAAGAGGGCCCCATCCATCGTTTTGGGATTGGGGAATATCTATCGAAATGGGGAAACTCTAGATAAGAATGAGAAGATATGGTCGATTAATATTGATGCGTTTGTAGTTGTTAATGAACTGGATGAATTGAAACGACAAAAAATAAGTACAGAATTACAGGAATATGTTTTTAAAGTTTTATTCAATGAGTATGGTTTTGACTTTGAGCAAAATCAAATTGTTGAAGATCTAGAAATCAATACATGCGGAAGTGTGATGAAATTCACATGTATGTACGATATCGAAAAACAAATAATTTATAGAAAATAACAATAGGAGGATTATAAATTATGGCAACAGTAAAAGCAGTATCAGATGTAGGAACAAAATTAAACCACGCAGCAATTGGCGTAGATGGAGTTATTCCAGCTACTGGATTTGAGATGTTAATTGGTGTTAAAGCAACACCAGCAAAGGGACAAGATCCTGAGCAATTAGATGCAACAGAACTTCATGATGACCGTTCAGCATCAATTCCAGGAAGACAATCCATTCCAGCACTACAATATACTTTCAATTATACGAAAGATAATTCAGAGAAATTAAAAGACGTTGCAGGTAAACGCCATGCTTTCTTAGAAACTTTGCCTGAAGGCAATGGTTTCTTAATTGTTGGGGTCCTCAACTACTATTCTAATGGGATTTCACTAAATGCAATTCATGAAGGAACACTTTCAGTAGTTGCAGAATCAATTATTGAAGTATCAGATGTCGCAGCATATTTAGCGAAATAGACTGGGAAGACAGAATAACACATGGTAGAAAACAAAAAAATTGAGATTAATGGTGAAGAATATACATTCGAATTGAATCGACGTCAAATTATCAAAGCAGAAGAAGTATATGGTGTATCACTGGTTGATATGCAGTCACGTGTAATCAGCCAGTCTTACAAACTTTGGTGCGCTGGATTAGATATGCATCATTCAAATATATCAATTGAAAAAAGAATGGATTTGTATGATCAATACAATGAAGAAAAGGGTCTTTCAATGACGATTGTGAGTTATCTCATTAATCGAATTACAGCTTTCGTCAGTCCCACTCAAACAAATACAGTAGAAAAAGATTAAATAAGCCTCAAATTGAAGATAATCAAGATACATCGAAAAACTTAGATAGTTCTGGAGAATATCAAAGTACACATCAGTATTTTGATTATCTTTTTCCGTATGCAATTGAGTATGGAATGACGTATGAGGATTATTGGTGCCATTCAGATGAAACTCTTTTTTGGGCTTATGTTGAAGCAAATCAATTAATGCAGAAACGAAAGCGCGATTATGATAATCAAATGGTGTGGTTGAGTGGGTTATATATTCGAAGTGCAATAGGGTCGTGTTTCTCAAAGTCGGAATATACTGAGCCTATTAACTTAGATGATATTGAAAGAAGATCAGAGATGACGAGTGAAGAAATTCTTCAAGAAGACCAAAGGCACGCTGTATCTCTATCGCAGATACAAATTGCGCGTGTAATGTCACTTTTGAACAAAGAGAGAACGGAAGGGAGTGGTGATAAATGAAAAGTCAATTAGAAATTGTAAATGATTATGCTCCAGAAAGTATCGACAAAATATCTGAGTCGATACAAAAAATGCTTGATAGTTTTTCGGGCTTAACTGAGATGACTAATGGCTTTAACAAGTCGCTCAAAAGTCTAGTGTCGAATACTGACAAAATACAAGCCAGTGTTGCGAAATCCAACAAGGAGACAACAAACTGGACAAAATCATTATTAGGAGTAACCAAAGTATCAAAGAATTTTCAGGAATTACATAAAACTATAAAAGGTGTATTTGATAATACACTTGCAAGGAAGATTGAAGGCATAGCAAGCCCAATCCTCACATTAGAAACGAGTTTTTCTCTTGCATCTGCGATGGGCACTAAGATGAGTACTAGGTTAATGGATAGTTTCAGTCTATTATCCGAGACAGTCTCGACTGTATGGAAAAATTTCACACCTGTTGAGAAAGTGAGTATGGGATTGAGTTTGATGACTGCCAGCATTGAATGGGCGGCTTCTGCAGGAAAGAAACTTGCTGAAGAAGGTGAAATGACCGCTACATCACTTTTAAATGTTGGTGGGAGTGCGCTATCTGCCGCAGCATCGGGAGCTGTAACTGGATCAGCATTTGGACTGGTGGGTGCAGCTATTGGAGGACTAGTCGGTTTAACAGTTGGTCTGGTTACTTCATTTTCAACCTGTACGGAAGAAATGAAGAAAGTTAAGTTTGAGGCAGCCCTCTTTGATGGAATTGGTTTACCAATTGAAGAGTTTGCCACTTCAGTTACTGATGCAATGGTTGCAATTGGTAAATCATCTCAGAAAACAGTTGAATGGATAAATACTTATAATGATTCCAGAGAGGTTATTGGAAATACAATTTCTGATTTGGAACTGTTAAATTCTAAATTATCAAATAGTGCATATTCAATGAATATTGATGATATTAACTTGATGAATAAATCGCTGGAAAATCTAACTGACTCAGTTAAGGAGAGTGGTGATGCATTTACCAATGCATCAATTTCAGCAACCCAGAAGCTTGTAGAAGAGGGAATAATCAGTCAAGAAACTGCTGATTTAGTAGTATCAAATGCAATTCGAAAAGCTCAAGCAGAAGGTGATGCCGCAACGGAATACTCTACAAAAATGAAGGATCTTCAATCGCAATTAGATCAAGGCGCTATTTCAAATGAAGAGTTCCGGGTTCAATCACAGAAATTGAGCGAAGAGTTTAATAAGAATGTAGAAGTATCGGACAAATATTCCAAGGCATTAGAGGGTATTAACCTAGGACTCAATGAAAAAATTGATCTTAAAAACTTTACAGCAGTACGTGAAGCTACTGAAGAAATTAGTGATGCATATTCATTACAAGGCAAGGCTCTAAGGGATAATCACAACCTTATGTTGACGAGTAATCAAGAAGCAATAGAGGCAAGTGAAAATCAAATAGCCATTATGGAAAAAAATGGTGAGAAGGAGACTGCGGAGTACGTAAAAATACAAGAGGAGTTAACGGCTCTTAAGGAAACTCGAGAAGGTTTGACGACATCATTTGAAAATGAGAGTGACAAACTCGATAAGTTAACTGCTTCGTCATTTGCTAACATGTTAAACCAAATGCATTCTACTGGTAATGGTATGACAGATGAAGCAATTGAGATGAGTGATGAAATCGTTGCAAAGCTCACTCAAATGGGTTATCAAGTTGATGTTGAACCTGGATTTTTAAAGAGTATTAAAGATGCAGAAGGAAATATACTTGAAGGATATGGAACACTTGGAGAGGATGCAGGTTCAGAGCTTTATGGAGAGCTGACAGCAGGAGTAGCACGTGCAACCGGTTGGATTGCCTCGAATCCTGGTGAATTAAATGTCAGAGCAAATACGAGTAATGCTTTCTCTAAAGTAAAGGAGTTAGAGAGTGACATAAGTGATATTAGTCCCAATATGGATGTATCCGTCACCTCTGTACCGAAAAATTTTAATTTCTTTGGGCCGGAAGGTTTTAAAGCGATTCTTGGAACTTTTGGAATATCATCCTACGCAACAGGAGGTTTTCCAGATGGTGAAAATGGATTATTCTTTGCTAATAGCACCGAACTCGTTGGTCGATTCACAAATGGTAAAACTGCGGTTGCTAACAATGAGCAAATTGTCAGTGGTATTGAACGAGGAGTTACTGCAGCGATGATAAAAGTTATGTCATTAGGTTCTAAGAAAAATGAACCAAGTATCAATGTATATTTAGACAGCAAAGATATCGCGAAGAAAGTAATGCTCCGTGGACTAGAGTTAGAAATGGTAAGGGGGTAGATATATATATGGAAAAGTCATTGATAAATTCATTTGAAAAACGTCCCAATTGGACTATTCGTTCGGTTAATGGAAAAAAAATGAATATTCTTCCCCAGTCTGTTGTTCATGAAATGGCCATAATTGAGCGTGATAGCTATGAGGATATAAATGGTAATTTGCATAGAAATATACTTGGAGTTAAAGATAAATTTACACTCGCATTTCCGGCCATGTATGAATCTGACTTTGAGATGCTTTTAAGTATCGTGACAACTGGGGAACTTGTTGTTGAATATGAAGAGTTTGATAAAACTGATCAAGTTCTTGAAGGTTTATTTTATCGAGGAACGATTAGTAAAGTTCCTTACCAGTTACTCGGGAATGGTCAGTATCTATATAATGCAGGAATTACGATTGAATTGAATTCTTATAATGTACGAAGATTAAAGATTGATAATGGATAGGAGATAACGTTTATGTTAAATGTAAGTAAAAAGTTAGTTGAAGCATATGCTTCACAAACAGTTAAGACTCTTCGTCATCAAGCGTCCATCAGTAATCGTGAAACGGGTGAGGTTCAAATTATTGCTGCTGGCATTAATTTAATTGTTGAAGATATTGGAATTGACGGTAATCCGATTGGGAAATTTCCAATCGGATCTATCCGATTTGATTTAGTTGGAGATGTAACACATAGATTCTCTGTAAATGGATTATACGATGTTGTGATTACTGATATATACGAATTTGATGATGGTGAGAATGAATCCGTTGTAGGAAAAAGATATCAAATTACGAGTATTGAATTTGATAAAGGATCTAAGACGACAACATTCGAAGGGTACGACATAGCAAATAAACTCAACGTAGAATACATCAATATTGATATTGAGTACCCTACAACATTCAAATCTTTCGTAAAATCGTTCTATGAGTTTCATGGTATTGATGCCGATTTATCCAATTTATTCATGAGTGATTTTCTAATCGAATCGAAACCTGCTTATGATAGTGGCACGAGTGCACTTCAGGTTGCACGTGATATTGGGAAATTCGCCCTGTCTGTACAATTTGTTAATTCGATGAATGTGATTAAATTTGTTAGAGCGAGTGAAATAACAAATGCCGACTCGATTCACAATTTCGATGGGTCTGTGAAAGCGTTCCAACAAAGCGGAGATAACTTCATGAGTTTAGGAATCAACACCTTGGTACTTGGTTTAATTACTGATATCGATAGTGAAAATGTCAGTCACTCAGATGACTTAATGGTATCCTATGATGGCGTTGTTGAGTTGCGCTTAGATGATATTCCATTCATATGGAATGATGACTTAAAACGAGAAGTCATTAATACGATGTTCGATGAGATAAAAGGATTTAAATATAAAGCATTTACTCTTGAGGATAAGATGTTTATGTATGAAATTGGAGATACTATTTCTCAGAGCGGCTTGGCTGAAGATAACAGTAATTCAAGACTTGTTGTTTTGGGTAATACCACGACGAAGCAAGGGTCAATTATTACGAAGTATTCCGCGGATTCGCAGACGGTTGAAGAGACTGAAAATAAGTGGAGTAAGCTATCAGAAAAACGGAGAACAGAAATCCTTGTTAATAAACTTGATGGCCGAATAAAGGCTATCGCTGAAAAAACATCAATCATCGACGAACTAGGAGAAAAATTACAAGAACAAAGCGGAATTATCTCTCTAACAGATTCAAATTTACAGATTGAAATAGCAGATCGAATTAAGCAAGGTGAGGATCTAATCTCTCAAACCTCTACGTTAATTGACCAAACAACGGAGTCAATTCGACTTGAAATTACCAAAATGGAAGAGAATGTAGATGGATTAAATGAAGAGATGAGTCAAGTTAAAACATACTTTGAGTTCTCTGAAGCGCTAACGATTGGGAAAGTCGATAGTCCCTACAAACTCATCCTGGGAAGTGAAAGTATGAAATTTATGAATAATAATCAAGTTCAAACTGAAATAAGTAGGCAACAACTATTTACAACAAAAGTTACAATTCGAGAAAGTCTTAATGTTGGGAATCATATTATTGAGAAATCTCCTTTTGATAGTAATAGAACATTGTGGAGAGGAGTGAAGACATAATGGGTGCATTTAATAATAATAGAGATTATGTGTTGGATATACGCTTATCACAACGTAGTCAAAATGTCGTAAATAACACATCTACGATTGCTGTTTCTCTTGTTATGAGAAATATATCATATGGTTCTGGATATTATAGTGGTGGGTTAGTTTTTCCCTATAGTTTGACGGTAAATGGTAGCGTTGTTGCCACAGGTAACAAAGCATATGATTTTCGCAACTATAAAGAACTGGAGTTGACGAGCACTACGCTAACAATTAAACATAATGATGATGGTACAAAAACAGTATATGCAAGTGGCAGCTTTTCAGCGCATGCCTCTCTAGGTTCAGCAACGTCAAGTGCTTCACTGAATTTGAGTGCTATTCCGCGAAAATCTACAGTTTCTGTTCCTAATTCATTTGTAATGGGTAATCCATTACCCGTATCTCTAGGGAGGGCCCACAGTCGCTTCAATCATCGCGTTGTTCTGACGATACGTCCAGGTACAGGAACTGATATAATCTCTGTTTCAAATGTTGCCACAAATACGGTGTTACAGATGAATGATGCTCAAATTGAAAGTCTCTGCCGTCGAGTACCTAATGATACTAAAATTACAGTATACGTATGGGTTGAGACGCTTGATGGATCTAAATCGTTAGGATCAACATCAACCGCAGTAATTGCAAATGTTCCTGGAAATGTTGTGCCTTCAATTCAAAATGTTACAGCAGAACCAATTGAAGTCAATCCAAACTATCCACTGCATTGGGAAGCCATTTATGCTGGATTTACTCTCATGACATTAAAGGCAGGGCCAACAAGTGGTAAATTTGGATCGGTAGTGAAGAAAATTGATATAACTGCTACTGATTTTTCATCAAAAGAAAATCTATTCACAAAATCAGGTGATAAGACAGTTACTGCACTTGTCACAGACAGTCGGGGAAGAACAGCTACAGTTAGTTCAAAATTAAAGGTGTCTGAGTTTGAGTTTCCGAAAATGAATATATCATTTGTCCGGTGTGATAAGGATGGAACAGTTAATCAATTTGGGAAATATGGGCGCCCTGTTGGCAAGATATCAGGAAAAGGTCGACATTATATTTATTTAATATACAAAGAGCGTGGTACGACACAATGGCAAAGTTTGAATACTGATAAAGAGGGAGTAAGAACTCCTATAGGATCACTCATTAATATAGTCGCAGAGGGTGCTGAACTACACTTCTTAGATCGAATGACTAATGTAAATATGCCTGGTCAACAAGAGTATTTATTTCTTCCGGAATTAAGCGTTACAAAATCATATGATATGAGACTTGTTGTAGCAAGTTTCTATAATCCCTTTACACCACTTACAAAACCGATGGTTGTTGAATCTGAGCAAGTTGTTACAACAACTAAAGTAGCTCTTGATGTCGGCGTTGATAACATTGGTGTTGGTGGCATATTTACGCCAGGAAGAGGATCGTTAGATGTTAAGGGACAAATTTATCAGAATGATGGTATAAAAGTTGCGTCAGAAAAGGACTCAATTAACATAATTCGTGGAAATGGGAATGGGCAAAATGAGAATTGGAACGCCGTTGCAAATACGAATTATGGTTTTACATTATTAAGGATAATAAGTGATTCGAAAACTGGACTGTTCTTTAAAAATCCTAATAATCGCTCTATTTACATAACAAAAGATGCGAGAGTTGAATTTGCAACTACACACGTTTTCACGAAATCAACTGCAACAGGGTACGGAATTCTTCAAATAGCTTTACTTCGGAACGGTACAGAGTCGATAGTTACACGGTCGGTACAAGGTATAGATAGTTCTGGATATACTGCTCAAAGTTGTAGCGCTATAGTAGATTGCAAAGCCGGCGATGTTCTTTATATGCAATGTCAATTTGCGACGGCAGGAGCTATTCTTACCTATCACTCAACTGGCTTAACTGTTAAAGAACTCTAAAACACTTAATCGTTGAAATGAAAATAAAAATGACGGGTGAAATTTACGGGTTATGGGAATGCTTTTGTAAATCTTGGCAATTTCAAGCTGCAAAATTTGTGAAAGTATATATTATTAGGAGGAAATATGAAGGAATTAATTTTGAGAATTATCGAACCCCCCCTTGGTGTTGCATTAGCTTTACTTCCGCTTTCAATATTGGCTAAGAATCTAATTGGTGCAGGGCATTCGATCCAAGAAAATGCATTTAATTTGAATTATCTCAAACGAGGGCTATTCAAAGGGATACTAATATACTTGGGTATAGGCATTATTTCGTTGATGTCTTTGTTATCAAACGAATTATTTGTGGTGATTAATGATGTGACTTACACACTCGTAAATGGGGTAACGGTGATTATTATGGGTGCGGTAATGGTGTACATAATTGATACATTTAAGATCCTTCAACTAGTGTGGAGAACGTCAACAACAGTAACGATTGAAAGTGATAGAGTAAAAAGCCAAAAAGACAGGACGTTTTGTCTGCAGGAGGAAAAGAAATAGTGTTATTACCAAAAATGTTAGACTACCTGCGAAGTCCAGTTAATTCATCGTGGGTTAATTTCGAAGGTCACAAAGACGGTTCAGCAATGGATCTAGGATTCTTCATTGGAGAGCCTACAAATCAACTAATTCACGCGTCAGCGGATGCAAAAGTATTTGAAGTAAGTTATGACAGTGCTGCAGGTAATCTTATTGTGCTTGGTTCGCAGTATTCAAATACTCATGACCTTTGGCTTGCGAATGCTCATATGGAGTCATTACCAACGCTTAAAGCAGGTGAAACCGTTAAATTAGGTCAGCAATTAGGACGCATGGGTAATACAGGTCAATCACATGGACCACATGACCATTTCCGTGTATCTATCGTGCCGAAGGGAACTCCGTTCACTTGGTCAAACTTTGATAAGTATCGAGTTGATCCATATAACTATGTTTATGCATATGCAGACCAATATGTACGTGGTATGCGTGTTAAACCAGCAGTACCATTCGTAGTTGCTGGTGGAAGTGAACTACCGATTGTTGTAGAGGTTGGAAACTTCTCACCTGACCGCGTTATTAACGTTCGCGATAACCCAAGCACAAAAAATGGTAACGTTGTTGCGACATATGAGCCAGGAGAATCGGTAGCCTATGAGGGGTATGTAAAGAATGAAGGGTACATTTGGTTGACCTATGTCAGTTCTGCCACTGGAGAACGTCGTTATATGGTATCAAGCCCAAACGTTCAAGGAGAACCTGATTGGGGAACCTTTAGTTAATGGATAGTAACGATACAAAATTGTTAAGAGCGATACATGAGGTTGATTCCAAAGTAGTTGAGTTAAAATCAAATCTCGACAATGCGGTTGAAGCAAGATTCAAAGATCATGACCGCAGGCTTTCTTCGCTTGAGTCTAATCAACGATGGGTTTCTCTTGCGGTGATAGGCGCTTGCCTAACTGCAGTAATGACGATCATATTGAAATAGTAAACGAGCCACCTTCTAAATTGAGGGTGGTTTTCCTTCGTTTATATGCATTATTTACATATGAGGAGGTATATCATGAAAAAAAAATTATGGTTTTAGGTCTATTAGTTCTGACAATAAGTCCTATTGGTATCAACGAAACTTCGGCAGATGAGTCCACATTCGTTAGCGAATTAAGACTAGGCTCAGCAAAAAATACCTCGCCGGCAACTGGTGTGGTGAAGGTTGCATCTAATAATGCATACACATATTCAAGCTATAGCGGTGGAGCGAGAGTTAAAAAACTTCCAATTCAAACCGAATGGCTAGTTCATGAAGAAGCATACGACAGTACTGGACAAAGATGGTATCGTGTATCGAATAACGAGTGGATTAAATGGACTGATATCACAATTGTATATTTGGAAACTATCACTAGTGGCGTAATCAAGGTTAATCACCCAACCCCAATAGCAACCTGGACTAGTTATTTCGACCACAGAACTGTCGTAGGGTACATCCCATCAAACACAAAATGGAAGTATGATAAAGTTGCAACTTTTAATGGAATGGCTTGGTTTCGAATTGCTCATAATAATGTCACTGGGATCAGTCAATGGGTTCCAATGATTTATGTTAACGTAGAATACTAGATAAGAAAAGCGCAAATCGCGCTTTTTTCTTCTTTTTGCTAGTAATAGATTAGCAACAAGTCTTTGTAATTTTAAAATAATTGAAGGACTTTTCAGGTGCGATTAGTTTTATGAATAACTTTATACTGAGGTGATCATATGCAAATCGGAAAATATGTAATCAACGACAGACCTATCACTCACATCGACTGCAGCCACAGAAAAATATACATTCACCATAACAATGGACTTACTTAGTGCTATACTTCGTTGAAATCATTTGAATCAGATACGTTCATACGCGTCTCACACCAATCTTAGTAAATTGCGGCAGAGTCTCACATTATGATGGTCATAAAATAATCATGGATGATGGCACAGTTCTCTATGCATCTAGGTCGATGCGAAATAAAATATATACTGTAAAAGGGTAAGGAGTATATAAACACACTAATAAATTGTAAGTATCGAGTCCTATCCAATAAATATTACTTCAATTTCATTGACATGACCCTTTCATAAAGCAGGCTTTTGATATGATTGAGTTATTACATCAAACAACACACAAGCAAGACTCACACAAACTCTTTCTACCTTGGTTTTTAAATTGGTTTAGATTACAAATATTATTAAGATTGTAAGCTCAAGTTTACACCGATATTATAAATATAGTACACTAAAATCAAAAAAATATAGGGCTTGCATTACTATTTCTCTTTGATATGTTTTAAATACAAGAGGGGAAGAAGTAGTAGGGGGTTAATTGTAGAATAATTACTAATCAAAAGATAAGGAGAATAATTACGAAGAGATTATTGAAGTCAATTGTTCTATTTGGTTTTTCTATTTTTGATGATGGTCCGTGCAATTGTGCCGATTGATGCGAATGAGGATTATGTTCCAGAAGGATTTAAAGAAGCAACAGAAGAAGAAAAGCTTCAATACAGAGAAGAGGGAACAGAAGATATTCAATTCATTCAACAAGTGTACAATGATAACAAATTTACACAGGAGTATTTGGACTCAAAACCTAAGACATGGACCGGAATTTACGATCCACAAAAAGAAATAGATTATCGTACAGCATTCAGTTCTGTAACGTGGTTGGTGAGTGGTGGTCAAAAATCTCTTAGTATTACAATCAAAAGTAGCTATTACATCGGGTAAAAGAGAGATCTTGGGTTGCACTCTATTATTAACGTGCAAATGATTATAATTGGGTTGTTGCAAGACGAACCAATTCTACTTCAGATGCCAGTATGTATGATCAGTATGTGTGCCACGCAGATTGGCCAAGAGCTTAAAAAAACTTGGAATCTAGAGCCTCGGAGAGCAAACTTAGGATATTGGGGGTTTGTCGGTGTAGGGTGCAACGGATAGTTTAAAAGAGATATTCATTTTTGAGTATCTCTTTAAAATGAAATTAATATGTCAATTACTAATGTTAATATTCCCAAAACGAAAGAAGGAAAGAATACCTTGTTTAACATTACGATAGTTGCGTCCAACCATGTGATGAGGTCGAATGAATCGGTACCGACCTTTTGAATAGTCGTGTTAGACCACGCAAAGGTGACTAAAGCAACTAAAAAAAATAGAGACAAAAGCCTAATTCTTTTCATTTCATAGCTCTCCGTGTACGTAAACCATAGATGATTTTAGATGGAAAGGCAATAAATCTAACACGCACAAATAAACTCAGTTCTTCAAGAAGCATTCCTGAAGTCTAAGACTATATTTATTCTAAGACTATATCTATACAGTTGAAGTTCAGGGATAACGTAGATTGCTTGTATGGTGACCGTGTAGGTAAGTTTGAAGACTTTGCAGATGAGGAATACTTATATCTCGGCGATGAAGCGATTGATTGGGCGGATATTATACACATTAGGATAGTGGAATAAGCGATTTACTGATTGCCCCAAAATTGCCCGTTTATACAAACAAATACATATTCATAAGAAACTAGGGGAACATCATATGTGGTTATGACACACTTATGAGTCACTCAAATAATGTAATGACAATTTCATTGCACTTTACTACAATGCATAAAAACGTTGCCTGTCAGGCGTACCGCATCTATACTATTGAATGATGGGTTAAGCATTGTAGAAAGATATTAAGCGGAGATAGAACTAAATTTATTGTAGAGGAGTTTTGCATGACATTTTGGGTTAAAGCAAAGAAATATTTACTAAATACCGAAAGAAATTGAATAACTCAAAACTTGAGCAATTGTATAAAACGCGTTTACTGAGAAAGTGGTTTTTTGAACAGTTTTTGAATGATTATGGAATAAATCTAGTCGATGTTAGCTCAATGGATAATTAACTTCGATATTTTTCTAGACATCTATATAGTTTATCCTTTGTATGCGTTTAGGTATGCTAAAACAATAAAAAGCCCACTTTAAAGTGGGGTGAAATGTATAATGGCAGGGATAGTAGGATTCGAACCCACATTAACGGTGTTGGAGACCGTTGCTCTACCGTTGAACTATATCCCTGTGTATTCGCAAAGCCATTACTGGGGTCAACTGCTCACAAATAATATCATAGTCTTATATCAATTTCAACATGTATTTGCTATAATGTTTCAAGAGGTACAAACTATGAAAACTATAATGGACGAAAGTGCAATTAATCGCTCATTAATTCGCATGACACATGAAATTATCGAAAGAAATAAAGGTCTTGAAAAGGTTGTTTTATTGGGTATTGAGACTCGTGGTGCAACACTGGCGTTTCGAATGGCTCGTTTAATGCAACAATTTGAGCACATCAATGTTCCTGTGGCATCCCTTGATGTCAGTTATTGGCGCGATGATTTAAAGTCTAAAGACCAGGCTTTTAAATTGCCGATTAGTGTGCAAGACCGAATTGTTGTTATTGTGGACGATGTTTTATTTAAAGGTCGTACAGTACGTGCTGCTATGGATGGGATTGTTTATAATGGACGACCACAACAAATCCAACTTGCTGTCTTAGTAGATCGTGGTCATCGTGAATTACCGATTCGTGCCGATATTGTGGGTAAGAACATCCCGACGTCGATTGATGAATCTGTAAAAGTAAAGTTAAATGAAGTTGATGGGGAAGAGTGCGTAACATTGCTATAAGGAGACTCATTCATGAGTCTCTATTTTTAAAATCATGACAAGGAGAACGAACATGAGAATTGGATTGTTTACAGATACCTATACTCCCGATATTAATGGTGTTGTTACATCAATCGTTACACTACAAGTTGCATTGGAGAGACAGGGACACACAGTTTTTATTATCACCAACCAACCCTCAATATTGAATACGAGTTATGAGAATAATGTTTTAAGGCTGCCAGGTATTGAATTGAAGTTCTTGTATGGTTATGTACTGAGCAGCCCCCTTCATATCCAAGCACTATCTGTGATCAAGGAAATGGGTTTGGATGTGATTCATGTACATTCAGAATTTGGGGTGGGGATGTTTGCGCGTATTGTTGCTAAGAATCTTCATCTTCCTTTGGTCTCGACATACCATACGACTTATGAAGATTACACCCACTATGTAAACCTTTTGGGACTAAAATCGGTCGATCATATTTCGAGAATTGCGGTAGCCAAGATGAGCCGCATGTTTACCAAAACGGCTCAGGTTATTATTGCCCCTTCGGAGAAAACAAAGAAGATGCTCTTGGGTTATGATATCAAAAAAGAGATTGCCGTAATTCCGACTGGATTGGATTTACAGCGATTTGCAAATCGCGATGAAGCTGCGCTTGCAGCCATTAAGGACCGGTTCAATCTTCATGATACTCCGTTATTTGTCTATATTGGTCGTTTAGCAAAAGAGAAGAGTATCGATGTTGTTATTCGTGGTTTTAAAGAGTTGATGAATCGTAATATCAATGCGAAATTATTAATTGTTGGTGGTGGTCCTTCTGCGGACGAATTAAAGGATTTAACAAAGGATTTAAATATTGCTGAACGGGTTGTCTTTGTAGGGCCTGTAGATAGCAGTGAAGTCGTTCGTTATTATCAAGTGGCGGATGCATTTATATCGGCCTCTCTTACAGAAACCCAAGGACTCACCTATATTGAGGCTTTAGCCTGTGGATTGTGCGTCTTTGCACGACCCGATCGTCCTTTGGATGGCATTATTGTTGATGATGAAACGGGCTATCTCTTTGAGACGTCTGAAGTCTTTGCCGACAAAGCATCGGCATTCGTAAATGCCGATGCCGATAAGCGTTCAAAACTTCGTGAAAATGCACTTGCTAAAGCAGCAACGTTCGATAGCTCTGTTTTTGCGGATAGTATGCTTGAAGTATACCGTCGTGCAGTGGATATGTACTTTGGGAAATCTGAAGTGGTTGAAATTCATGAACGTGGTGATGGACAAATTGAATTGATTTTGGATTCAAAAGGCAACCGTGACTCGCTAGTGGTTGATGAGTTTATACTTGAGCGTCGCAAAGTGGAAGTGGGTGAAGAATTGTCACGTGTAGAATTAAATGAGATGGAAGATGACCAACAAGTCTATCAAGGGTACCAATTAGCGCTTCAACGCATTGGTGTCCGTGACTACACAAGTTTTGAAATGGGTCAATTCTTGCATGAGAAACTGGATTTGTCACAAGAGCAAATTGATATTGTGGTAGACTTACTCAAGAAACGTCGTTTCATTGATGATGATCGTTACTTCCGTGATAAACTAGATTATCATCACGATCAAATGCGTGGGAATCATCGTATAATTGAAGACTTGGAGAAACGTGGTTTTAGTAGTGAACGTATCCAAGAAGCATTGGAAGACGATGATTATGAATCGTATATTGAGCGTGGCTTAAAACGTTCTGAGAGTTATTTGCGAACTTTACGTGATGGGTCGCAACGTCAACGTGAAGATAAGTTGAGTCAACATCTTTTACGTCAAGGCTATGAATACAGTGTGATTAAAGACATCATTGCGCGACTGGACAGTTCATATGGTGAAGATGAAGAGTTATCAAGTCTTCGCACGCTCATTGATAAAACATGGGCACGTTATGAAAAACGCAGCGCCGACACACGTGAGATTACCAATCGTGTTGTAAAACATGCACTTTCAAAAGGTTATGACTACGACATGATTGCAAAGGTTTTGGAGGATCGTAACAGTGAAGATTAAAGAATATACAAGTGGTTTAAAAACAAGTAATGCAATGTTGATTGCGCGCTATACTCGTGGAGTAACACAAAATGGTGCTCCATATTTATCCATAACATTTCAAGACAGCTCTGGAGAGATTGAGGGAAAGATTTGGGATGTTAAAGCGGAACAAGAAGCACGCATTCAAGTTGGCTTGATTGCAGAAGTGAAGTTTGATGTAAATCAATACAAACAAGCACTTCAACTCCGCGTCCATGATCTTGAGATTAAAGACCAAAAGAACTATGTTTTAGAAGAATTTGTAAATGCGGGCCAGTTTGATATTAACTTTCTAAGAAGTGAAATCACGGCAATGATTGAAACAATTGCAGACCCAATCATTAAGGATCTTGTTGTTGCAAACATGGATGCTGTAGGCGAGCAGTTCTACCAGTATCCAGCAGCAACACGCAATCATCATGATTTTGTAGGTGGATTGGCAACGCATGTATACGGCATGGCTAAACTTGCAGAATCAGTATGTGAACTTTATCCAATCTATAACCGTGATCTCTTGCTTGCAGGCGTTATCTTGCATGACATGGGGAAAATTGAAGAGTACACAGCGCCTTTATTGAGTGAATATTCGGTTGCGGGACGTTTGCTTGGGCATATATCCATTATGCAAGCAAACTTTACCATGATTGCTACACAACTTGGTTACGCTGATAAAGAACAAACCTTATTGTTGCGTCACATGATTTTGTCGCACCACGGTCAACTTGATTATGGTTCTCCCGTAATGCCAATGGTTAAAGAAGCAGAAATGTTGAATTTCATTGACAATATGGACGCACGCACAAATATGTTTGATAAATTCTATGGTGACTTGGGTGAAGGAGAATTCAGTTCGCGCATGTTTGCACTCGATAATCGTAATTTTTATAAAGCAAAGGGTGTTAAGTAAAAAGACTTGACACCTCTTTTTTATCTGTGTTATAATCACTAAGGAAAATAAAATAATCAGGAGGCTATATTAAATGGCAGTTAAATTACGTTTAAGACGAATGGGTTCAAAACAAAAACCATTCTACAGAATTGTTGCAGCAGACTCACGTGCACCACGTGACGGACGTTTCATTGAAATCGTTGGTTACTATGACCCAACAACTTCACCAGCAGTTGTCAAAGTTGATGAAGCATTAGCATTAAAATGGTTATCAGTAGGAGCTCAACCTTCAGACACAGTTCGTAGCATTCTATCAAAACAAGGTATCATGACGAAACATCATGAAGCTAAATTAGCGAAATAATTATGAGACCGGTTGAAGATATTCTATATGATTTGGTACTTCCACTTGTGGAAGATGAGAAGAGTTTGAGTGTCAAAAGGTTACCGAGCTTAGATGAGAAAGAGATTATTCTTGCAATTTATGCTGAGAGTTCAGATATTGCACGTCTAATTGGTCGTCAAGGTGTGATGGCTCATGCTATTCGTCAAACAATGGCAATTGGTTCACGCGTCCTTGATCAAAGAATTTCAATTAAATTTGAATCATATTAGGGATGTACTCTGTACATCCCTTTTTTGGAGGCTATAATGGAAAAAATAAGTATCGGAATAATTCAAAAACCCCACGGAGTTCGTGGTGAAGTCAAAGTATTCCCTAAAACAGATTTCGTTGAAGAGCGATTTAAAAAAGGTCAAGAAATTGACTTGCTCTTAAATGGTAAAACAACACATTACGTCATTGATACGGTGCGTAAACATCAGGGTTCAGTCCTCGTTAAATTCGTAGGGTTGGATAACCTCAACGATGTCGAGTTTTTTCATAAGGGTGAACTCTTCATTCCGCGTGACGAAATGCATGACCTACCAGATAATGAATATTACTTTGTAGATCTTGTTGGTTGTGATGTCTATGTTGAAGGCGCAACGATAGGAAGTGTGAGTGAGATGATTGAGACACCAGCACATCCCGTTATGCGTGTAAAAGGGACAGAGCGTGATATTTTAATTCCGTTTGTCGAACGCTTTATTCTCGATGTTAATATTGTAGATAAACGTATTGATGTTGATTGGATGGAGGGGCTTTAATGAAAATTAGTGTCTTAACCTTGTTTCCGGAAATCTTCACAGGATTTCAAGAAACGTCAATTATTAAGAAAGCAATATTAAAAGGGTTGGTTGACTACGAAGTCATCGATATGCGCTCTTTTACTGAAGATAAGCACAACCGTGTTGATGATTATCCATATGGTGGTGGTGCAGGACTTGTTTTAATGTGTCAACCAGTGATTGACGCTATTAAGGCAACGCGTACGGAATCATCTGTTGTTGTCATGTTGACACCGCAAGGAAGAACCCTTAAACAATCCATTGCTTATGAATTGAGCACATATGACCACCTTATTTTGTTGTGTGGACACTATGAAGGATTTGATGAACGCATCCGTCACTATGTCGATATGGAAATGTCGATTGGTGATTATGTCTTAACTGGTGGCGAAACAGCTGCAATGGTTATTTCGGATGCAGTTATTCGTCTTGTAGACGGTGTGATTACAAAAGAGTCTCATGAAGACGACTCATTTAGTAATGGACTGCTTGAGTACCCACATTATACACGCCCGCGTGATTATGAAGGTCTTGTTGTTCCAGATGTTCTCATCAGTGGTCACCATGAAAATGTACGGACATTTCGACTTAAGGAGTCACTTCGTAAGACAAAACGCGTTCGTCCTGATTTATTGGAATCGCGTGAGATGACTGATTTAGAAATCAAATTATTGCATGAAATAGAAAACGAGTAGCTTGAGGCTACTCGTTTTGCTGTTGGGCACGTCGTTTCATGATTTCAGCGCGTCGGCGTTCGCGGCGCTTGCGATAACGGGCACGGTTGATTTCACGGATCATAAAGATAAGCGCAATTAGAATGAGTATTGCAATACCAACGATTTTCAAGATGGCGATGCAATAATCAAGGAGTACTTTTGAAAGGCGAACAGGGATTGTATCTGTTGCCAGTAATGTTTGCTCATGAACTATTTTATTACTGTAAGAAATTGTGAGGGTACCCATGACTGTACCTGCCTCAACCGGTGCTACAAATTCAGTGCTTGCTGGTGTTACTGTAACAATCACATCATCAAGCGATAAATCTTTAGGAAGGTATGTTGTGACATCGTTTTCAAAAATAACAGGGAAATCTTCTTTGGAATACGTGACAGGAATTTCTTTGATGATTGTTTTCGCATTAATAACTGTTGTCTTGTTGAAATCATCAAAGACACGATTGTAGACGTTGACTGCGTCAAGAACTGCTGTGCTCTCAGTTTCTTCATTTGGAGCATTTGTACTTATAAAAATCAAGTTTGTTCCGTCTTTACTTGCGACGCTGGATAAAGCACGTTCGGCATTTTCGGTATACCCAGATTTCGCTCCCTTAAGCGTCTTTGATCCGAGGTTTCGTGCTTTGTAAAGTGAAAGGTTTGTAAAGGAGATACCGTCGGGGTGGTTGATTAATGGCTTTGTTGTATGTGTTTCAGTGGTGTATATTTTCTTGAAAGTCTCGTTTCTCAATGCGTACTGTACTAATAATGCTAATTCATAGGGCGTTGAATAGTGATTTTCATCGTCAAGACCACTTGTGTTCTCGAAGTTCGAGTTTGTCATGCCGATTCGCATCGCTAATTCATTCATATACTTCGACAATCCTTCAGGATCGCCCGTTAAGCGCATGGACAAAGTTCGTGTAGCGTCAGCACCGGATGGAAGCATAATACCATAAAGAACATCTTCGAGAACTACGGTATCACCACGGTCAAAATCAGCAATCGAAGCAATTGATGAAAGACCATCAAAGACCTCATCTGGGATTAAGTAGGTTTCCTGTAAAGAAATGTTTTGCGATTCCATCATTTCCAATGCAGTGATAACTGTTAGCACCTTTGTTATTGAAGCAGGACTGACGCGCTCATACCCATTGTTTTGGGCAAGAATCGTTCCATCATCCTGATCCATTAACAGATAGTTTGAACTGTATAACATGAGGGTGTCAAGAGGGATAATATCTTCTTTAATCTCGGCATGAACCGGGGCGGAAACTCCAGTTAATAATCCAAGAACAAGAAAGAAAGTTAAGATTCGTTTCATACATAACTCCTTTTTACTAGGATTAATATACCACAATTCTGTGTCTATTTCTTAACAACAATATGGAATGTAGGTGAACAAGCAAAGTACGTGTATCATTTAAGATATATGTTAAGATAAAGAGACGTGGAGGTAGTTATGAAAATATTAGTGGTTGGAGATGGAATGAATATTGCTGAAGAAGCAAAGAAAAAAGAAAATGTAACAGAATATTTGACATTACGTCGTGGTCATGAGGATGTCAGTGACATTATGGAAATATTCGAAGTGGTTGAGCCAAGTCAGGTAGCTGTAATCCGTGATGAAATTAAATCAATTGATCCTGATAAAATTGTTGTTGTCGGGCGATTGGATGGTTATGTATGGTTAGGGACTGTAATTTGTCGATTCTTTGGCCAGTTTAACTCATGGAATGAGCAAAGAGAAAATCCTTATGGAAAAACAACGTTAAACATTAATGGAAAACCTGTCGAACTCATTGCTATTGAATCCCTTGACGACTGGGCATATACAGCATAGATTCGACCAATTTATGGTTGAAACGTACAAAGTATTATGGTAGAATAATTAATGGTGCAAGAGGCACCCATATTCGCACACCATGGATTTGCAAACTCCGTGCTCGCAAGAGTTGTTTGCTTTAGAAATGGTGGAGGAGTAACGGAAAGGTAGGAATTACATATGTCAGTTGTGACAATGAGAAAGTTATTAGAAAGTGGGGTTCATTACGGACATCAAACACGTCGTTGGAACCCAAAAATGAAGCCGTATATTTATGCAGCTAAAAACCGTATTTACATCATTGACTTGAACAAAACTCAAGAAAAATTAGATGTAGCTTATGCAGCATTAAGAGAAATCGCTGAAAAGAACGGTAAATTATTGATTGTTGGTACTAAAAAACAAGCACAAACAATCGTTGTAGAAGAAGCATTACGTAGTGGTTCATTCTTTATCAACCAACGTTGGTTAGGTGGAACATTAACAAACTTCCGTACAATTCAAAAGAGTATCCGTCGTTTAGTTGAAATCGAAGAGATGGAAGCAAGCGGATCAATCCAAGTCTATACAAAGAAAGAAATTTCATTATTACTTAAAGAAAAAGACCGTTTAGAAAACTTCTTAGGCGGAATTAAAGAAATGAAGAAATTACCAGATGCAGTATTTGTTGTTGACCCAATTGAAGATGCTAATGCAGTTGCAGAAGCACGTAAATTAGGAATCCCAGTATTCGGTATCGTTGATACAAACTGTGATCCTGAAGCAGTAGATTATGCAATCCCAGGTAATGATGATGCAATCCGCGCAATCCGTACAATCGTTGGTGCTATGGCTGATGCTATGGTTGAACCAAAAGGTGGCGTATTACAAGTTGCATACCAAGACCAAGATCAAGATGATATTACAATGGAAGATGTTATCGTTAACGTAGAACAACAAGCTGCTGAAAACGATCGTCGCCGTCGTGCTCGTTTTGACGAACGTCGTAAACGTGATGACCGTCGTCGTCAAACACGTTTTACACCACGTACAGACAACCGTACAGATAACCGTGATGCTAAAACTGAAGAACCAAAAACTGAAGTAAAAGCTGAAACAAAAACAGATGAAGTAAAAAGTGAGGCGTAAATTATGATTACAGCAAGTTTAGTAAAAGAACTTCGTGAACGTACTGGAGCCGGAATGATGGACTGCAAGAAAGCTCTTGAAGCAACAGATGGAAACATCGAAGCAGCTATCGACTGGTTACGCGAAAAAGGTATGGCAAGTGCAGCTAAGAAATCTGGCCGTATCGCAGCTGAAGGTACAAGTACAGTATTAACAGAAGGTAACACTGCTGTTATTCTTGAAGTTAACTCAGAAACAGATTTTGTTGCTAAAAACGAACAATTCGTTGAATTGGTTAAAGATTTAGCAGCTACATTCTTAGCAAACAAACCAACAGACTTAGATGCAGCATTAGCATTAGACCTTAAAGGCCAAAGTGTGAGTGATGCAGTTATCTCAGCAACAGCAACAATCGGAGAAAAAATTACACTTCGCCGTTTGGAAGTTGTTGAAAAATCAGATGATGAAGTATTTGGAGATTACATTCACATGGGTGGAAAAATCTCAGCTTTAACTGTTCTTAAAGGCGATAACGCAGAATTAGCGCGTGATATGGCAATGCAAGTTGCTTCAATGAGCCCACAATATGTATCACAAAAGGAAATTCCAAGTGATATTATTGAAAAAGAAACAGCAATCCAAGTTGAAATCGTTAAAAACGATGCTGACTTAGCTAATAAGCCAGAACAAGTTGTTAACGGAATCATCAAAGGACGTGTAAGCAAACAAATGCAAGAAATTTCTTTAGTAGACCAAATCTTCTTTAAAGATGGAAAAGCCAAAGTTGCTCAAGTCTTAAAAGATGCAGGAACTGAAGTTGTTCGTTTCGTTCGCTACGCTGTTGGTGAAGGAATTGAAAAACGTGAAGAAGACTTTGCAGCTGAAGTTGCAAAAGCATCACAAGTAAAATAAAAATAAGGACACTTTACGTGTCCTTTTTGAAAGGACATTGAGACATGTATAAACGCGTATTATTAAAATTGAGCGGTGAAGCGCTCTCTGCTGATGGTGAAATCTTTAATGCAGCCGTATTGGATGATATCTCAGCACAAATTAAGACGGTAGTTGACGATGGAGTCGAAGTTGCCATTGTAGTAGGTGGCGGAAACTTTATCCGTGGTCGTATGGCCGATGACTTAGGAATTGATCGTATGCAAGTTGACTACATGGGGATGTTAGGGACCGTAATTAATGCATTAGCTGTTCAAGGTGCATTGGAACGTCATGGTGTTCATACACGCGTTCAAACTGCGATTGATATGACAAAGGTTGCGGAACCGTATATTCCACGCCGCGCGATTCGTCACTTAGAAAAAGGACGTGTTGTTGTCTTTGGTGCCGGCACAGGATCTGCATTTTTCTCAACGGATACCACTGCAGCATTGCGCGCTTCTGAAATCAAGGCAGATGTCATTTTAATGGCAAAAAATGGAGTCGATGGTATCTATGATTCAGATCCACGTACCAATCCAAATGCTAAGCGACTCGAATCATTGACATATATGGAAGTACTCCAAAAAGAACTTGCTGTCATGGATGCAACTGCAACCTCAATGTGTATGGATAATGATATTGATCTTTTAGTATTTAATATGAATGAAAAAAATAATATAATTAAAGCAGTAAGAGGCGAAGCAGTGGCAACACGCGTCTCTAAGGGAGGAAATTAAATGAGTAATATCGTAACAGACGGTCGCATGTTAATGGACGACGTCATTGAAACATTTGAATCACGCTTGGGTACGCTTCGTACTGGCCGTGCTAACGTATCAGTGCTCCATGGCATTAGTGTTGAATACTATGGTTCACCAACACCGATTGAACAAATTTCACAATTATCAGTTGTTGAAGGACGTCAACTTGTAATCAAACCATTTGACCCTTCAAGTCTTAAAGATATTGAACGTGCGTTGAATGAGTCAACACTGGACTTACCAACTCAAAATGATGGAACACTTATTCGCATTAATGTTCCTCAATTAACAGAAGACACACGTCGCGAAGTTTCAAAATCAGTGGGTACTTTCTCAGAAGAGGCAAAGATTGCAATTCGTAATGTACGTCGTGACCTTAATGACGAAGTAAAGAAAGATACAGACCTACCTGAAGACCAAGAACGTGGAATTCTTGAAGATGTTCAAAAATTGACAGACGAGTTCATTAAGAAAATTGATGATATCGCGAAGGCTAAAGTCGCTGACATAATGTCAATCTAATATGAGTGACCTAAAACATATTGCCATAATTATGGATGGCAATGGTCGTTGGGCAAAGAAACGTGATAAAGATCGTAAAGTTGGACATTACTTCGGAAGTGAAAATGTCCGCGAAATTGCTTTGGCGGCTTTGGATATGGATGTGGAAGTAATTACACTTTATGCATTTTCAACTGAAAATTGGAAGCGTCCTCAAAAGGAAATTGATTACTTGATGAAGTTGCCTGCAATTTTCTTTGAACGTTTCTTAAAAGAACTCAATGAAAAAGGAATACGCGTGTGTACGATTGGGGATTTATCGAAAATTCCCGATCGTACACGCAAAGTAATGCATAATGCAGTGGAAAAGACGAAGCACAACACGAAGTTGACGCTAAACTTTGCATTGAATTATGGATCGCGTGATGAAATAGTCCGTGCAACCCAGAGAATGATTGATGATGGTGTTACTGAAGTCACTGAATCCTTATTAACATCGTATCTTGATACAGCTGGTCTTCCAGATGTTGATCTCCTCATTCGAACCGGAGGAGACCAAAGGTTGTCCAATTACTTATTGTGGCAATTAGCCTATTCCGAATTAGTCTTTGTAGATATGGAATGGCCATTATTTGGTCCTGAAGCGTTCATTAAATGCATTGATGACTATCAGTCTCGTCAACGGAGATTTGGAGGTCTTTAGTATGAAAGAGCGTTCGATTACAGCATTTACTCTAATTGCCGTTTTTAGTTTGGCACTTGTGATGGGTAATCAAGCTCTTTTTGTATTACTTTTAGGGGTAGTATTAATTGGAGCTTATGAAATCTATGCATTGCGAAAACAGGAATTACGTCCAATTATCTTAGCTTTAATCATTGTTTTAACTATCGTAGGTGGCATCTTAGATAATGCCTATGTATCAGGATTTGCAATGTTTAGCATCATGTTGATGTTTTCATTAACTGTTGTTTTTGAATGGTTTAAATTTGAACATGTGTCTTATATTTTTATTCTTATGATGATGTTGGTACTTGCCATTCAATCAATAAGAGTTGTATTAGATATTGACCGTGTGGTGTTTTTCTATATTCTTCTTGGAACATACATGACAGATACTGCTGCATATTTCGGAGGCCGATTCTTTGGTAAACATAAACTCATTGAGCGTATATCTCCTAAAAAGACGGTTGAGGGTGCAGTTATTGGCTATGTTGTATCTGCAATAGTTACCTTTGTATTCGGAGTTACATTTGCGCAAAGTTACATCAACATGCCGGTTATAATTGCAAGCTCACTTCTAATTCCTGTTGTAGGGCAATTTGGAGATTTAGCATTTAGTCTTATAAAAAGACACTTTAATGTCAAAGATTTTGGTTCGATTTTCCCAGGTCACGGTGGTGTCCTAGACCGCGTAGATAGTGTCATTTTTACACTTTTCACGTTTAATCTCATCATCATGTTCTTGGGGTAGGAGGTAGTCTATGAATTTTCTATTAAGTATTGTATATTTTGCCGTGGTACTTAGTATCTTGGTATTTATTCACGAGTTAGGCCACCTTATTGCTGCAAAGCGATTTGGTGTTTTCTGTAAGGAATTCGCAATTGGAATGGGACCAACACTGTTCAAAATAAAGAAACCTCATTGGGAAACCACATACAGCATTCGTGCACTCCCTTTGGGTGGTTTTGTATCGATGGCAGGTGAACCTGGTGAAGAAGATATGGACGTCCCAATTGAACGTACCATGCTAGGTATTGCGCGATGGAAACGTCTTATTATCATGCTTGCAGGTATCTTTATGAATCTTGTACTTGCAGTTGTAATTTATACAGCAATATTCACTGCAAATGGTATTGTAGATGCTCCACAACCGATTGTTGCTGCAGTTGTTGAAAACTCTCCAGCCTCTGAGGCGGGATTGCAAGAAGGCGATATGATGGTTCAAATGGAATTTGCAGACGGGTCAGTTGTAATTCCAACAACATTCTCCGAATTGCAGATGGGTGTTGCAGTCTACAAGGATCAGCCTATCAAAATTACAATCGACCGTTCCGGTGTCGAACATGAATTGGTACTGACACCGAAGTTTAATGAAACAGATAAAGTCTATCAAATCGGTGTTCAATCACCGCCAGCGACACAACGAGATGTTGGTTTCTTTCAATCAATTCCATTGGCATTCGCAGAGATTGGGAATGTGATTGCGCAAATGTGGTTCCTGTTGTCTCGTGTTGTGCGTGGAATCGGTGCAGATAGTCTGGGTGGTCCTATTGCAATTTTTGGGATGACCGCTGAAATTCAGACTTATGGCTTTATTTACTTCTTGAACTTGGTTGCATTGCTATCAGTTAATCTTGCAGTTGTTAACTTATTGCCAATACCAGTTATGGATGGAGGACGTGTCGTTCTGACGGTTATAGAAATGATCATCGGACGTCCAATTCCAGAGAAAATTGAAAACTTTGTTATGATGACAGGACTCGTATTAATTCTTGCATTCTTTGCTTTCATCATGTTCAATGACATTTCAAGATTGTTCTAAATTTAATATTAATAGAGAATAAGGGGCGAAAGCCTCTTTTCTTATGGTATAATATATTGAAGAGGTGACTTATGGCATATTCAGTAGATAAAATTGAACCCGCAAAAATGTGGCTTGCAATTACAGAATTTACAATTCCAGATTTTTCTAAAGATCTTGATTCGCGTGCGATGCAATCTATTCGTTCCGAACTCAAACGGTTGGGTGTCAAACTTAGAACACCTGAATATAACTTTATTATCGGTTATGATACAAACGATCGTGTCGAACTTGTCGATATAAAACTTTTTGTTGCTGTTGATGCTCCTGGCGAAGGAACAACAAGTATAAAGTTTATTGAGCAGCCAGAAGAAGAAATTATTCGCATTGTCGCGGATTCGTTTGAAGATGTTCATACCGGATTGGCGGAGTGGATGCATGATAATGATTATATTGCTGCTGGTGATGTTCGCCGTGTTCTTGTCGATGATGAGACTAAGCACGTGTTCGATAGCCCAGTGAAACGAGCAGAAGATTAATTAAATTTTAAAACGAGAATAATCTCGTTTTTTTTTTTGAAAAAAACTGCTCCTTGTTGGAACAGTCTGAGTAATCATTCATTAAACCATGAAGTAAACTATAGCAATAAAATGTGATAATGACGCTGCATTGATGAATAAATGCCAGATAAAGTGATAATACTTTTTATCTTTTTGAAGGTAGAAGTATGTTCCAATTGAGTAGAAAACACCGCCAAGAATAATGAGACCGATGAAGATTGCGCTCGTATTCTTGATGAGTTGTGGCATCAACATTACGGCTGCCCATCCCATTACCAAGTAGATTGCAACGGATAATTTTGGCATCGACCGTTTCGCGACTGTTTTCTGAAGAATTCCAACAATAACCATAAACCATTGAATAAATACAACTGCGTATCCAATCCAACCATCCAATACAGTTAGTGCGATTGGCGTATATGTTCCTGCTATCGCAACGAATATGAAACTGTGATCAAGAATACGGAATATATACTTTGCCTTGGAATCATTTTCCATAGCATGGTAGAGGGTAGAGCCCATAAACATTAGAAATAATGAAATAATAAATACTGCATCACCAAATACTAGGAGCCACCCACCTTGAGCATATGCTCTAACGGATACATAGGGATACATTACGAGTAAAAATACGACCATAATTCCATGCGATACAGAATTTGCAACTTCCTCACCAAAAGAAAGCCGTTTGTAATCTTTCATGGATACATCTTTTTTTGTCATGCTAAAATCTCCTTAATCTAGACTATTTTAACACAATCTTCGAGCCGATACTAATGAAACGTTAGTGTAATGAATCCATCAATCTAAGGTACTAAAGCGTATATATGTGAAAATAATGAAAGTATCTTAATTAATGATGCATTTTTGTACTATGAAATTTGTTTGTAACAGGAGTATGTGTTAAAATTTAGTTAAGATTAGTATTACTTTTGGGAGGTTTTTAATGAATAAGAAGAGTTCACCGCATATTAAAACAACAATGTATAATATACCAAAATATGTCTTGACAGTCATACTTGCAGTAGCAATTTTCTTTTCGAGTCCATTAGCAATATTCTCTAACGAGGATGTCTATATTGAAGAAATTACAGATAATGGAGAAAAAAATAGTAAAGAAGAGATAGTTCAGTCTCAAGAAGCATTGGAGGCATCCTTTTTAGAACCGGTATACAAAGACGATATTGAATTGGAAAATGCAACTGACGATATATATGCATTTGGCGGAGATAACCCAGATGCATTGCGAGCTGTTGCTGAGGCGAGAGCAGTATCATCGGGATTTATTCAATTTAACTTAAGCGACAAAGAATTAGTGTATATCTATGAAACTTCAACATCCTCGGTCAGGTATCGATATGTATCGGGAAGTGTTTTTTTCTCAGGTGTTATTCCTTTTTATGACCGTGCAAATGGCAGATACAAAATAACAATCTCTGGAATGGAAGGGTGGGTAAATACGGAAGACTTTCTTGAATATACCCCTGCTCAGACTAAGGGGCCGAGTCACTACGAAGTGAAAAATGGAAACCTTTATCACTATATCAGCTACGGTGCTGTTGGAGGCAAGGGTTATGGAGAAATTCTTAACGGACCAGCACCAAGCTATTTAAAGGCAGGATCACTCTATTATTCCTCGGATGGGCATTACTTTTACAGTAATGTTAACACAATGATTTCTGACTATGCGTCAGGTTCGAGAACTAACTCAGTAAATCAGAGTTATCCATTTTATAATTATTATCAATACTTGTCATATCGAACCAAATCAAATATTACTGCAGCGCAATTGGATTCTTATATTAAAAATCAGAAAGGATTTACCCAAGTTGTTCCGAAGGGGCAAGATGCTGCGAAGAACCAATCAATGTTCGTTGGCGCTCCTGCATCATTTTTTGCATATGGGACAAAATTCGGCCATAATCCCTTGATTTCTTTTGGGATTGCAATTAATGAAAGTGGTTGGGGGAGAAGTTGGCTTGCGATAAATAAAAATAATATGTTTGGCCATAGCGCGTACGATTCTAAGCCGAATGAAGCTGATGATTACCCTACAGTAGATTTCGGAATTAAAGTTCACAGTACTTACTTTCTAAATTGGTTCTATTTAGATTTTGATTCTCCTGTATCACGCGGAGGATACCTTGGTGACAAGTCCTCAGGAATTAACGTTTCATACGCATCTGATCCGCATTGGGGTGAAAAAGCAGCGGCCCATTATTATGCACTAGATAAGCACTTTGGCAGTATTGATTACAACAAACAAACGATTGGAATTACACTCAATGCATCGCAAGTGAATCTTAGAAAGGAACCGAGCACTGCATCAGCGAAGGTTTATAATACGGAAATTTTAGGGCAGTCTGTTCTAATTTTAGGAAGCACAACTGGAGAATCAATCAATGGCAACAATATCTGGTATAAAATTGCTTCCGATCCACTTTTAGATAGTAATCGTAACTTATTGCCGTGGATAACTGGTGGTGCAAATCGAGAAGCGAATTACAACTATGATAATAGTTATGTCTACATTCATTCATCAAATGTAAGAATTGTAGCAGGTAAGGATGCTCCAAAGCCACCAGTAACTGCTCTACCGCGCGGAGATATTAATGGTGATGGTAAAGTCACAGTTGTTGATCTTGCCATGATGAAAAGTCACATGATGGGCGTCAGAACATTGGCAGGTGATCAATTTAAGCGAGCCGATATTAATGGTGATGGTAAAATAACTGTGGTTGACTTAGCAATGCTAAAAAGCCATATGATGGGTATAAAACCACTTAACTAGGAGACATAATGAAGAGAATAACTAACATAACAATAACATTTTTATTAATGCTAACGATGGTACTACCCATTTATGCTGCATCTGGCTACGTTTCAATTTCTGCGCCAGGTACTGTATCGCCTGGAGAATCATTTACAGTAACAATTAGCTACAGTGCATCTGAGGTCTCAGTTTATGATTTTTCAATTGGAGGAAGCGGAGCAATTTCTGGTGGTACACACCATACTGCTGATGTCGCTGGATCAACGAGTTTAACGATGACTGCGGGTTCTGAAGGAACTGGTTATATTTCGGTTAGTGGTGAAGGCGCTACTTTATCCGATTATTCACCATTTGGACTCAGTGCTTCAGCAACAGTTAATGTTGTTGCACCTAACACAGGTGGTAACTCTGGTGGAGAAAATCCTGGCGGTGGAAATACAGGTGGCACTGGCACTCCATCAGGAGCACAAGAAACAGCTGCTGAACGTGAGGAACGCGAGACAGCTGAACGTGAAGCAGCTGAAAAAGAAGAAAAAGAAACTGCTCAAAAAACGCCGTTAATTAAGGAAATTGATATTGTTTCTACAGCTGACAAACGACTTGGCGATGTATTAACGAAGATAGTTCCTGAGTTTGATACTTTTGAGTACGCATATAAACTTCCAAAACAAGTTGATAAGTTTTTACTTGAGATTCGAGGAGTCGAGGAAGATGTAGTTCTTACATACGACAAAAACTACGAATATAAAGATGGTGATAAGGTGCTCAAAGAGATTATAGTTCGTGCTGTCAAAGGTGAGATTACGCAAGAATTTAAGTTGAATGTTACCAAAGATGAAACGCCGGATATTATTCGTGATGTTGAGGGTGTTAAAAAGAAAGTCTATGATGACGATGGGCTGGATGCTTATATGAAGACGTTAGGTTTTGCTCGCAAAGACTATAAAGAAGGAGAAATTCCATCATTCTTTTATGAAAAGGGTGCAGTGAAAATGCAACTTCTTGTTGATGATCAAAAGAATGCATCATGGCATACACTCACCAAAGAAAATGCATTAAGCAAGGAAGTCATTTTAATTAGTGATGAGAAGTTAACGCCGTTTGTAATTACTGGGGCACCAGAGGAAAGTGCTGTGCTTACATTACAAGATGAGAAATACACATCTAAGGAAATTGTAATTGATCCAAAACTTCAAGCTGTAGATTCAACCATGAAATTTAAGAATAATTATGATGGTTGGGCATTTGATGATGGTGAAGTTGTTTATGGAATGACTGTTGATGGTGTAGAGGGTCCTTATTACAAGGATGCTAAGAACGTAGTGAAGACAGCAGTTGTCGGATTTGATAAAGTTAACCAATCATATAAACTGTGGGCATATGTTGCAACTGGGTTGCTCGTTGTCGTAAGTGGTTCTTTTGGAAGTTATATCTTCATCGATCAAAAACGCAAGAAAGCGACATTGTTACCTAAAGAATAATTCTAAAAAGAGACGCTCCTGAAAAGAGCGTCTTTTCGTATGAAAATCCATCCTTTTTGAGTTAATGATGTCGTAAATATGGTAAAATATTACAAGAGGTACGTACATGAAAAAACATATCAAGTCATTTTCAATTTCTGTCATACTTATCGCCGTAATTTGTACGGTCCTTTGGATAGGGTATGTTGGTTTTATTGGTGGTCCTGCTCGTGCCTACGAACGTGAAGACCAACTTTATGTAGAGACGATGATGGAACAAAAAGGATACTCACATGGTCGGATTTTAGGTCGCTTTGCATATGAACAAGTTTATTACATTACGGAAATAACTGAAGAAGATAGAACTTTCATTTTTTGGTTCAACAAAGATATGGATACAACTGGTGAGCATGAGAATGTAGGTTTTGACCCTGTTCTTGAAATAGCTTCGAATTTTGGAATTAAGGATCATGAAATTTCATTTGGTGTGTTCAACGAGAGACTTGTATACGTACTAAAAAATAGACAATATGAAAAATTTATAGATGTTGAGACACTGAAACTAGTCTATGATAGGGGGAGTGGAATTTAATATGTGGTGGAACAAATCGTATATCAATCGACGCGATTGGATACTTGAAAATTTGGGTGCATTGAAACTAAGTGCGAATCAAACACTTATCTTGTTAATGATTGACTTCATGAATGAACAAGGTCAACCGATAACTTTAGAAGACTTAGCGGGACGCTGTGCCATGGATGTATCAGAGATTGATACAACAATACATGACCTTATTCGCGGCAACATGCTGAGCATTAAAGTCCAACCGGAATCTGTTAAGTTTGTAATGGATGGATTGTTTCAAGATGGTATATCATATGAATATGTTAATGAAAGTATCTTCGCGGTGTTTGAAGGTGAGTTTGGGAGATTACTCTCACAAAATGAGCTTATGATGTTGAATGGTTGGCTATCAAAATATCAAGAAGAGGAGATTTTGGATGCTTTACGTAGTGCAATGGTCTATAAAAAAGTCTCGATGAATTATATTAATTCGATTTTAGCAAATAAAATGAAGGAGCAACAAGGTGTCTAAATTCTCAATTGATGAGATTTTGAACATTCTTGATCATGAGTTTCCTGAGACGCACGGTGAATTGAATTATTCGAATCCGTTTGAATTGTTGATTGCTGTTACCTTATCTGCACAAACTACAGATGCAGCGGTTAATAAAGTAACGCCAAAATTATTTGCATCTTATCCAACGCCAGAGTTGCTGTCACATGCTGATCCTGAAGATGTTGAGAAGATATTAAGTAAGATCGGACTTTATAGAAATAAAACAAAGTTCATCATTGCCTGTTCCCAACAACTTGTGAATAATTTCAATGGCGTTGTTCCAAGAACTCGCGATGAGCTTGTGACGCTTTCGGGAGTAGGTAGAAAAACTGCGAATGTTGTCTTATCCGAGGGTTTTGGGATTCCAGCAATTGCGGTTGACACGCACATTGAAAGAGTTGCAAAGCGGCTTGGACTGGCAAAAAAAGATGATAATGTGCTGCAGGTAGAACAAAAATTGATGAAAAAAATACCCAAAGAAAAGTGGGCACGTGCGCATTTGCTACTCTTGCTTTTTGGACGCTACTACAGTACTGCGCGTTCAACAGAGAACATTGACGCTATCCTTGTGGGATTGAAGGAGAAACATAATTTATGATTGATTTAAGTATTGCTAAAATAGCGGAATGGACGCAGGGTTCGTATACTGCGGATGGATTTATACAGGGTGTAAAAGTTGATACACGTTTTATTTCAACCGGGGATCTTTATGTTTGCCTGCATGGTGAGCGTGTCGATGGTCATGATTTTGCGCAACAGGCAATAGATAATGGAGCAGTTGCACTGCTCGTTGATCGCAAGCTCAATCTCGATATCCCACAAATACTCGTTTCCGATAGTCTTGAAGGGCTTCGTATGTTTGCACGTGCTTATCGAGAAACACTTCCAGCATTTTTTATCGGGATTACTGGCAGCAATGGAAAGACATCGACAAAAGATATTCTTTATAGTGTTCTTTCTCGTGTTGGTGAGACTATTGCTACATATAAGAATCAAAACACCGAAATTGGAACATATTTGAATCTTTTCCGAATGGATACCAACACAAAATATGGAGTGTTTGAAATGGGGCTTGATTATGATGGGGATGTTGATCTCATGGCTGAGGTTGTGCATCCGGATGCCGCATTGGTCATGAGCTTAGCGCCGGCACATATGGCGAACTTTCGTGATATCCATCATATTGCTGAACAGAAACTTAGAATATTTGCACATGGCATCAATAATGACTATGCCTTTTATCAAGGAGATTTTGATGAATATCGAAAACTTGATGAAGGGTGGCATACATTTGGTTATGACAAGGATAATGAATTTGTTGTGAGTGAAGTAGCATCTAATAACAACGGAATTCAGTTTAAGGTCAATGACATGAACTATTCTTGTAACTTGTTAGGAGGGCATCAAGCGAGTAATTGTGCTGGAATTATTGCATTACTCACGAAGATGGGAATCGCGCAGAATGTAATTCGAGAGGGATTGAATCACGTAGCTCTAACATCACTTCGTACTGAATTGGTGAATAAAGAGGCATCGCTTGTTCTTATGGATGCCTATAAATCAAATCCTATCAGTGCCAAATATGCGTTAGATTTACTGACAACATATGACTATGATGGAAAACGAATTGCAGTACTCAGTGACATGGTTGAATTGGGTGATGATAGTGTTGCATTACATGCCGATATGTTAAATCATCTAAAGACACTAAATCTATCACATGTCTACCTTCTCGGACCTGAGTTTCGAAAGGCCAGTGATATGGTGACATTAGATTTGGAACGATTTACGTTTTTTTCAACGTTCGAAGCTTTGCATGATGCAGTCGTTCCATTGTATAAAGAACATCAAATGATTTTAATCAAAGGGTCGCGATTCTACTCACTAGAACGCTTAATGAAAGAGGTATAGTATGAAAAAACAAGTCGCATTAATCTTTGGATCAGTTAATAGTGAACACGATATATCGGTTGCATCCGCTGCATCAGTGATGGCAAATTTCCCAAATGATGTCTTTGACCTTGTACCGATTTATATTGGGAAGAATGGAAAATGGTATACAGGTGACTACTCACTTGCTGCAATGGAAGCGAACGAACTTGCGGGTCATCGTGAACTTAATTTGCGCTTCGATTATGAGAACCCTGGTTTTGTTCAAGTAATTGACGGTAAGATAATCAATATTGATGCTGCATTCTTAATGCTTCACGGTCGCATGGGCGAGGGCGGACAAATTCAAGGTCTGCTTCGAATTGCCAATATTCCGTTCACAGGTTGTGATCTATTATCATCTGCTTTATGCATGGATAAAGGCTACACACACTTGGTTTGCGAAGCGAGTGGGATTCAAATGGCTAAGCATCAATTGATTACGGATGCTTACGATATTGATTTTGCTTCGATTGAATATCCATGCATTGTAAAGCCGAGTCGTGAAGGTTCTTCGTTTGGTGTGACGTTTGTTGAAGATAAGGATTCGCTAGAAAAAGCGGTTGCGTTTGCATTCGAATTTGACAGTCGTGTTCTCATTGAAGAATATATTAAAGGTACAGAAGTGGGAATGGGAATTCTAAAGACGAAACAAGACTATATCGTTAGTGAAGTGGATCAAGTTAATGTGTCCGGCGATGTTTTTGATTTCCAAGAAAAGTATCACCCTCATGCTACAGAGACGTTACCTGTATCAGAATTTCCTAAAGAAGTACGCCAACAAGTTCAAAGTATCGGGGAGAAAGTTTTTAAACTCTTAGATTGCGAAACATTTGCGCGTATTGATTTCTTCGTAACAGATGAACATCAGATTTATCTCAATGAAGTTAACACAATTCCTGGCTTTACGAAAACATCCCGTTATCCAAGCATGATTGCCCGACAAGGGGTTGACTATACAACGTTGATTACAAAAATGGTGGAAGATGTCCTATGATTGAAAGTGTTAATATCATTGTTGATGAGAGTGCAGTATTTCATAATACCGCATTGTTACGTAAAACATTGAATCCATCGACACAAATAATTTCCGTTATCAAAGCAAATGGCTATGGTTTGGGAATTGTTGAAATTGGTCATACATGCATGAAGATGGGCATAGATGTTCTTGCAGTATTAGATGTTGAACAAGCTCAAGAGTTACGTGAGGGTGGTGTAACTTCACCCATACTACTTATGGGGGCAACACTTGAAGCTAACTTTCAGTATTTGATTGAGTATGATCTCATACAAGTCATTATTGATAATGAATATGCCCACAAAATGAGCGCATACGGCGTTAAACACGGAACTAAGATAAAAACACATGTAAAGGTTAATACAGGTCTTAATCGCTTGGGGATCGACGTTTACGAGGAAATTAGGGAGTGCTATAGGCTTCCAGGTATTGATGTTTTAGGAATATACAGTCATTTTACTGAAGCACAGAGCTACACATCCGATGGATTGGATTTCTCACAAATGCAAATCCATAAGTTTAAGACAGTTTTAGATAAACTTAAAAATGAGGGAATCAATCCGGGTTTAACACATATGCAAAACAGTCCATCCATCCTTAATTTTGGTGATTTAGGATTTGATGCGGTTCGTTGTGGTATGGTGATGTTTGGGTTATTTCATCCCTCGCAACTTCAATATTCAAAGGAACAAGGCTATTTACCAACAATGCAACTTCAAAGTCGTGTAGCGATGGTTCGCAATATTAAAGCAGGAGAGTATGTTAGCTATGGTCGTGCATATTACGCTGACCATGATATTCGTCTTGCCACAATCTCCGCTGGATACTGTGATGGCATTATGAAGGCATTATCTCTGAATGGTGGCGGTGTCTACATTAATGATACATGGTGTCCGATTCTTGGTGATATTGCCATGTCTCAATTTATGGTTGATGTATCTCATATTGATTGTAAAGCTGAAGATGTTGTTACGATATTTGGAAACACACACCAATCAATTTATGACTATATCGGAATAACGGGACAATCGATTAATGAGATGATTAGTCATTTAAGATACACTATTCCGCGCATTTATATTAATACCAAATAAAAAAACAATCCCAAGATCGCAATCATCACGATTTTGGGATTGTTTTTTATTTTTCTTCGAGTGCAATTTGTGCCTTAAGGGATATGAAGAGATATACAAGGCCAATTGCTAGAGCGATATGGCCGAGTCCTGACATTCCTGAAATAGCCGCATTAAGTCCTTTGGATAAATCGGTCCCAATAACTTGAACGATACCACGAATGAGCATCATTAGCACAGTTAGGTGAAGGCCACCATTATAAAACATCATGAAGCGTTTGAATCCTTTATGTTCATTAATCTTAAAGAGTTTGATCAAGATTAAGATAATGAGCATCATAAACATTCCCAGCATCAACAGATGCGTGTGTATGACACTGAGTTGGGTTGTGCCTGTGAACCCATTGAATTTTGTGAACTCGCGATAAAACACACCGCCGACAAGTCCCATAATCATATAAATAAACGATAAATTTGCAATTTTTTTCATAGTTCCTCCATCTATAGTGTAATTATATAATGAACATCGTTCATTATCAAGTCAATGGCAGTATTATAATCACTCAAATAAAAAAGCCATGTTCTAGGAAATTAGAACATGACTTAGGATTCTTAATCAATCTTTAATGTAACGCTTCCACCGAATCGGTCGCTCATTCTGAATGAGTTTACGGTTTCGCCTCCAAAGATGAAGCCGGTGATGATTTTATCGTCATCAGCTGCTGGATTTGATGGTGCTACCATCGTTCCAAATGATTGTCGGAATTGTCCAACAGTGAGTGCTCCATCAGCGCTTATTTGGTAATCACTAACATCAACAGTAAGTTTAAGTCCTAGAAGTTCTTGTGGTTTGTAGGACTTACCACTTGGATCAGGAGTCAATGATCGGATTGTCGCATAATCGACTGTATTGTCAACTGTATAATTCACAGTTGGTGTTGGAATTTTATTTGCATTAACCCATTGCATGAACTCTCCAAGAGAACGTCCAACAAACGATGGGGCAGTGACACTATTATCCTTTGTTGCTTCAATCGATAAGATAGATTCGCGAGGGCTTGATTTCTTGCCAGATTTATCAAACGTGTAGTAAGAAACAACTTTAATCTCTGATTTGATCGTCGGATCAACTTTAATGTCAAATGCCTGGATATTCTTATCGTCCATTTTTTCTTCGACAAGTACGCCGTTGACATAAACTTCAGATTTATAGCGTACAGCTCCAAAGATCCAAGCTTCATCATAGATTTTTCCACCTGGAATCGTGTAGGTACCTCCACCCGGATATGTGACGGTTAGGTCTCGATTGTCGGAAGCGGTAACTTTTGTTTCATCTGGGTAAGGATCCATTGTAACTGTTAATTTAACATCTGCACCATTTTGTGTATGTGCTAGTTTAGGATTTGAAGCAAGTTCTAGAAGTTCTTGTGGTTTTGCTTCTGTTAATTTAGCATACTTGGATAGAATATATCCAGTTGATACAAGTTCTGGATCCATATCAGCAACAGGGGATTGGTAAGGGAATGGACCCTTTATGTGTGAAATTTGTACAACATCACCCGGTACTGCAAGATCATAACCTGGACCATATGAGTCATATAAGACATCGAGTAGGTAACTGTTAAGTTCGCCTGGGATGTTTAGATCTTTTTGGTAATTATCAAACCATGAGTTTTCATCACTCTCATCAAATCCAGCCCATGTTGCGATTGTAAATTGATCTGTGGCAGCAATCATGAGGCGTGATTTCGAGCTATAAGCTGGAACACCAATATGAGCAGCTGATTCAGCATCCCACTCATTGGTACCTGTTTTTCCAAAAGTAGTGTAACTTCTCATTAGGGGTTGAGTATATGAGTTGGTATTGCTATCTACAACGTATTTCATACCGCGAGTCGCCATATAAGCTGCTCCTGGTGATAATGCTTGAGTTGGTGTGCTATCTGGATAATATGGTTCACGACCATCTTCAAACTCGATGCGACGAACTGTATGAGGTTTATTGTATTTACCTTCATTGAACAGTGCACCTGTTGCTGCGGCCATTTGTGCAGGTGTTAATTTGAATGAATCGTTTCCGATTGCATAAGGCCAACCAAAGTTATCTTCATTATAAGGTAACCCAAGATTTTCAAAATACTTCATGTATCCGTCATATCCGAGTGTATCTTGCACATCTAAGAAGGCTTTAATTGCGGGAATATTACGTGAATCACCAATTGCGCGGTTTAAAGGAATTTGTCCTTCGTAGCGGTCATCATAGTTCTTTAAGATTAAACCATTTGCTTCAATAGGGACATCCTCAATGATGTGGTCGGTTGCCCAACCTAGATATTCAAAGGCTGGAGCATAGCTGACAACGGGTTTCATTGTCGATGCCGGCTGTACAGCGATGCGTGTAGCGCGGTCGTTTAGAAGCGCTGCATTTCGATCGTAACCACCAAATGTTCCTATGATTTCACCAGTTTGGTTGTTTACAACTGCAGAACCAATTTGAACCTTTGTAGGTTTGTCATATCCGTAATCATAGTTCAAGTAATCAACTTCTCGGTTTTGAACTTTATCAATGCTTTCTTGTACATCAACATTCATCGCGGTGTAAATGCGCATTGGTGTTGTTGCTGGATTGAGACCTGTCAAATCTTCGACTTCTTTGTAGACTGCATCAATATAAGCTTGATACGGAAGATCAGGGCTAAGTCCTGTTGATTTATCAGAGAGTAGGTCTTCGATTTTTACATTTTTTGACAATTCGTATTCTTCATCTGATATGTATCCGTGATAGTGCATTAAGTACAACACATTTTGTGTTCGCTCATTTGCAAGTTTTAAAGATGAATATGGTGAATAAGCAAATGGGGCATTAATAACACCGGCCATAAATGCAGACTCAACAGTATTTAAATCGGAAGCTGATTTTCCAAAGTAAGCTTGGGATGAATTCTCAACACCTACGATATTATTACCAGCACCAAAATCAATGCGATTCAAATATAGTTCCAAAATTAACTTTTTACTCAATACACCCGTACTTTCAAGGTGTTGCGCCAGGTAGATTTCTTGGACCTTACGGCTAATGCCACTCGATCCGCCTTCAACAGCAATAACTTCACCACCATCTGAACCGTCATTCATAAAGACGGTGTTTTTAATTAACTGCATGGTAAAGGTAGAACCACCTTGACCAAAAGATAGGCTTCCTGACTTCAATGAGTCAAGAACGTTTTCGATTGCCGCTTTGGTAAAACGGGGAATATCAAAACCGTTATGTTCGAAGAATCGAGAGTCTTCGGTTGCAACAAAAGCATCGATTAAAGATGTTGATAGTTCATCATATGAAATGTTTTCACGCTTCTTAATACCTGCGTTATGTATTTCAACACCATCTTCATCGCCATCCGCTGCATAAATTTTCGAGTTTGCCATGGAAATGAAATCTTCTGTTGTGTAATTTTGTGTTTTGGAAATCTGGTTTGCGGCATAAATTCCTACGACACCTGTGACTAAAACTGCACTTGCAGTAATAAAAATAAGGATTGATGCTACAATGCGGGCACCACGATGAGGACCCTTAGGTTTCTTTTTCTTTGGTGTAGGCTTTGGATTTGAAGGTTTCTTCATTTCCATCGTTTTATCATTCTTCTCAGTCATAATTACTCCTTTTTATATACAGATGCGATAACCTCAAGGTAATCACATGGTATTTGGTACGACGTTGTAATTCGATGACCACTTGCTTGAATCCAAGTAAATGGTAACGAACGCACTTCCTTATCAGCAATATATGCCAACAGTTCTTGTGCGAAAATTAAATAGGTTTCATCAAATGCATTAAAACGTATAATGAGGAATGCGACTGCGCCATGCTCATGGACTGCTTTAATATGGTCGATCTGATGTTGGTGCAGAGCTGTAAGAGGAAAAAGTGTTTTATTCTTCGTCTCTTTGGCTTCAAAGTCAAGGGCTAAACCCTTCCAAACACCTTGATAATCCGTTGTTGATGCTTGCCGGAAGTATGCTTCCGTTATCTTCGCTTTATTACGCGATGGATAGTCAACATTAACAATTTGGATGGGTGTTGGTTTTTTATGAACAACAGCCTTGTTCTTTATGAGGTAGTGATCGTTGGTTGCGTTTATATCTTCTTCCAAACTCATCCCACGACGACTTGTTATTCCAGACCCTTTGGGTTTCTGGTATCCTTTTTTTCCACTCGGATATTGTATCATTGTATCACCAACGATATTATACTATAAATACACACAAATATCATACACTTGAAATATGGGAAGTTTTGGTTAACGTATGCTTGAAGAAGTGTACCAATTTTGAGATAATAGACGAGAGGTGAATAATATGGCACAAAAACTAACGACAGATGCTATCTTGGGTAAAGAATTCAATATTGATTTTAAGGGGTATAGTGCTGTCGAGGTTGATCAATTTCTCGATGATGTTATGCAAGATTACGAATTTTTCGAGGGTATCATTAAAGAACAAAAGGAATTGTTGGACCGTTATGAAGAGTCATTAGCCCAACAACGTCGCATGTTATTAGAACATGAAGGCAAAAATCGCGCACAAAGCGAACAAGCACCAAGTCAGTTTAGCCACGTTGATATATTAAAACGTGTTTCACGCTTGGAAGAAGCGGTTTTTAATACAAAAGAATAATAGGAATACACGAAAGATAATCGCTGCATTTAATGTGTAGAGGAAAGTCCATGCTCGCACCACCTGTGATGGTGGTAGTGTTTGTGTTCGACAAAAAAATAAGTCGAAGCATAGAGGCATCTATGACGGCAGACCAAATCCCTAAGGGAAACTATGGGAGGCGGCTTGAAAGTGCCACAGTGACGAAGTCCCTTTCGAAAGACTGGGAGTGGAACGAGGTAAACCCCATAAGCGAGAAACCCAAATTTGGTAGGGGAACTGGCACTATCGAATCAAAGAGATGTGCCGGACGTCTATGACGTAGATAAATGATTATCGCAACAGAACATGGCTTATTGAGTGTATATGCATCATATTATGTAGGAGAAACTTAAATCTTAAGTGTTAGATTTAAGTTTTTTTCTTTGATACTACTTTGGAATTCGAGTACTCTTTTTTAATATTTTTTCTTACGTTGTAAAATCGTTAAGACATTGATATAATCAACATGTATGAATGTGTTAAAAACTGCAGTTATTTAAGGAAGGTGAGTACATCTTGGAAAAAATCGGTTTAATTTTAAAAGAAAGACGTCTTGAATTGGGTTACACCCTTGAAGACATGAGTTCCAAAACAAAACTCTCGACAATCCAGCTGAACGCAATTGAAGAGGGAAACATTCAGTTTTTTAAAGATGATTTATCGTATTTAAGTTATTTTGTTCGTTATTACGCGAATGCATTAAATATTAATTATGATGAATTACGATTAGAACTTGATAATACAATTAATGCTTATACAGATTCTGTATCCTTATCACAAATTCAAAAACAAGATGAAATCACATCAAATGTAAAAAAGAAAGCAAATTCTTCAAATCGCGGCCCTTCAACGACAATGAAGCGTGCGAAAAGACCGTTGAAAATGGATGTTCCAACAATCGGTTTACTGGTATTGGCAATCGCAATCTTAGTATCTATGGTTTATGTAGGAATTAAGTACGTTGGGCCAATGCTTGCAAATCGCGATGACGATCCAATTCAAAAGCCTGAAATATCCATTCCTGGAACTGAAAAACCAGGTGAAGGTGAAGCAGAAAAACCTGAAGAGAAACCAACCGAGCCCGAAAAACCAACCAGCGAATTGGTCGTTAAGAAAATTGATGAAACCAATTATGAAATTTCAGGATGGAAAGAGGGGGCTGATACGACCTTCGAGTTTCAATTTGTAAATGCGTCATGGATGAGTTTCATGGAAGATGGCAACCTTATGCCAACTCCTAACCAAGCTGTATACGAAGCAGGATCAAATGCGAAAGCAATTGTTAAGGCTTCAAAAGGCAAGGTTTTTGATGCTAACTTTGGAAATATAAACGGAAATACAATTAATTTAAATGGCGTAAAAGTTGAAATTGATCCTGCAATTGCTACTACTGATGTTGCGACTTTGACTTTTAAATTTGTAGAAGGAGCAACGAATTAATGAATATTGCAAATAAACTTACTGTATTTAGAATTATTTTAATTCCCGTAATTGTCCTGGTAGAGTTTTTTCCCTACAGCCAATTAGGAATATCAATGCCGTATCTCACGGTTGAACATGTAACTTTGAGTGTTAAAAATATCGTGGTATTGGTGCTCTTTATTGTTGCATCATTTACAGACTTCCTTGACGGATACCTCGCCCGCAGTAAAAACATGATTACAGTTTTTGGAAAGTTCTTAGATCCAATTGCTGATAAACTTCTTGTAAACACATTGTTTATTATTTTCGCAGCTCAAGGTGTTGTTCCAATCATTGCTGTTATTGTGATGATTTGGCGTGATACGATTGTTGATGCGGTACGAATGCTTGTGTCACAGCGTGGTATGGTCATGGCGGCAGGATATTTGGGTAAAGTGAAGACTGTTGCTCAAATGGTTGCGATAATTTTTGTTTTGATGAATAACTTACCATTTGAATTGTTTGGTTTACCTGTTGCATCAATCATGGTTTGGTTTGCAACATTAATGTCAGTATTAAGTGGCGCGTCTTATTTAATACAAGCACGCTCTTATCTAACAGAAAGTATGTAGGAAAACAGGCTGTCAATGAGTACTGTGAACTAGAGGAGACATTATGGAAAAAGAAAAAAGAGATAAAATTCTTGATGATACAATAAAACAAATTGAGAAACAATTTGGTAAAGGTTCAATCATGAAATTGGGTGATCGTTCTGGTGTTGATGTTGATGCAATCAGTTCGGGTTCGTTAAGTCTTGATGCCGCTTTAGGTATCGGTGGCTATCCAAAAGGGAGAATCATTGAAATATACGGTCCTGAATCAAGTGGTAAGACAACCCTTGCATTGCACGCAATTGCACAAGTGCAAAAAACTGGTGGAAAAGCAGCTTTTATTGATGCTGAGAATGCAATTGATCCAATCTATGCCCAAAATCTCGGCGTTAACATTGATGAACTTATTTTGTCACAACCGGATTCTGGTGAGCAAGGTCTTGAAATCGTCGATGTTCTTGTTAGAAGTGGTGCTGTTGATTTAATCGTTATTGATAGTGTAGCGGCACTTGTTCCGCAAGCGGAACTTGATGGCGAGATGTCTGATGCTCAAGTTGGACTCCAAGCTCGTATGATGTCAAAAGCAATGCGTAAACTATCGGGTGGTATGAATCGCGGTAACTGTACTGCAATCTTCATTAACCAACTTCGTGAAAAAGTCGGAATTATGTTTGGGAACCCTGAGACAACACCGGGGGGCCGTGCTTTGAAGTTTTACTCTTCAGTTCGTTTGGATATTCGTCGTTCAGAACAAATCAAACAAGGAACTGACATCGTCGGTAATAAAACAAACATCAAAGTCGTAAAGAATAAAGTTGCTCCACCTTTCAAGGCTGTTCAAGTGGAAATAATATATGGTAAAGGAATTAGTTATATCGGTGAGGTCATTGATTTGGGTGTCCAGTACGATATTATTAACAAAAGCGGCTCATGGTACTCATATAAAGATGAAAAAATTGGGCAAGGACGTGAAGCGGTTCGATCATTCTTAGAAGACAATCCAAAACTTCAAGAAGAGATTGCTTTACAAGTTCGTAATATCATACTTCCTGAAAAAACACCAACGGAAGTTAAAGAAGCATAATCATTTATAGAGAGGGTTCTTCGGAATCCTCTTTTTTATGAATGAATGAATGTGTTTTCAGTTGTGTGAAAGCCTTTTACAATAGTTGTTGTGAAAGTTCGTAAAATAAAGTATTATATATATGTTAGGTAACTAACGATTAAACATTTAAAGAAGGTAGGGACTATAATGACTAATACAGTATTATATTCCATCATTACCGGTATAGTAGTGTTTGTTGTGATGATTATTGCGATGTTCATCATTAACAAACAAGGATTAAATCGCTCTAAAGAACAAGCGAATTCAATAATTAACGAAGCTAAAGAAAAAGCAGAGACAACAACGCGTCAAGCACAATTAGAAGCAAAGACGCACGCTTATGAAATTAAACTTAACGCTGAACGTGAAGCACAAGAACAGCGTTTGGAACTCCAAGAATTTGAAAGCAAATTGGAGCGCCGAGATGAAAATTTAAATATGCGAGATGCCAACTTAGTTTCCAAGGATAAGGAATTGTTGGATAAACAACGTGATTTAGAAGTGAAGAATTCCAAACTGGAAAAGATGGAGCAAGCAATCAATGAACGCACAGAAGTTCAATTACAAGAACTCGAACGTGTTGCATCGATGCCTGCATCAGAAGCAAAAAGCGAACTTTTTGAAATCGTTGAAAAGCAAATGGAACAAGAAGTTCTATCATATATTAAGGATCAAGAGGAAACTGCTCGCCAAAGAGCAGATGACATCGCACGTAATATAATTTCTCTTGCAATCTCAAGATATGCTCAAGAAGAAACAACACAACGTACATCTTCAACGGTATCATTACCAAGTGAAGAGATGAAGGGTCGTATTATTGGTCGAGAAGGACGTAATATTCGTGCATTTGAAAATGCAACGGGTGTTGACTTGCTAATTGACGATACACCAGAGGTTATCACTTTATCCTGTTTTGATCCGATTCGCCGTGAAATCGGTCGTATGGCATTAGAAACATTGATGTCTGATGGTCGCATTCAACCTGGTCGCATCGAAGAAGCAGTGGATAAAGCACGTAAAGAATTAAATGTTATTATACAAAAAACAGGCCAAGATACATTGTTTGAGTTAGGCATCAGTAAAATGGACAAGGAAATTGTTCATGTATTGGGTCGATTGAAATATCGTTATTCGTACGGACAAAATGCATTGGCTCACAGTGTTGAGGTTGCAAACTTAGCTGGCATGATGGCAGCTGAACTCGGCCTCAATCAAAAACTTGCCAAGCGTGCAGGTCTCTTACATGATATTGGTAAAGGACTTGATTTTGAACTAGAAGGTTCACACGTTGAATTGGGCGTACGTTTGGCTAAAAAGCATAATGAACATCCCGTTGTCATTAATGCAATTGCAAGTCACCATGGGGATACAGAAGCAACCAGTGCCATTGCAGTGTTAGTCGCAGCAGCGGATACATTAAGTGCTGCGCGTCCAGGTGCTCGGTTTGAATCCTTTGAAAGTTATATTCAACGTCTTGAAGACTTGGAAGCAGTGGCGTCAACCCGTGATGGTGTTCAACGTGCATTTGCAATTCAAGCAGGTCGTGAACTTCGCGTCATTGTTGTTCCTGATGATGTCGACGATCTCGGTACCATAAAGATGGCACGTGAAATTCGTGAAGAGATTGAAGAAAAATTAACCTATCCTGGACAAATCAAAGTTACGGTTATTCGTGAACTTAGAGCCATGGAGTTAGCAAAATAATGCGAATTCTCTTTATTGGGGATATCGTAGGAGCAAGTGGTCGACAAATTGTTGTCGACCACTTATCCATGATAAAGGAACAACACAATATCGATTTCACAATTGCCAACGGCGAAAACAGTGCCCATGGTAAAGGAATTACAAAGAAGATTTACAATCAACTCACAAATGCGGGAATTGAGTGCGTAACGATGGGAAATCATACGTTTGCAAAGCGCGAAATCTTTGATGATTACGATGATTGCCCAAATTTACTCGTGCCTGCAAATATAGAACCGGTTGACTTTGGAAACTATTATAAGATTTTTGAAGTCAAAGGGAAGAAAATTTGTGTTGCAAATATGTATGGTGAAGCATTTATGAATCGCGTGGGTGGCAGCCCATATCCATACATGGATGCGCTTCTTGAAGAGACTACTGCTGATTATTACTTTGTTGATTTTCATGCTGAGTCAACAAGCGAGAAAATGCTTTTCGCATATGTGTATGAGAATGACATTAACGCTGTGGTCGGAACCCATACTCATGTTCAAACAGCCGACGAACGATTGATTGGTCGTGTTGCCTATATTACGGATGTAGGGATGTGTGGGGCTAAAGAGAGCATAATCGGACGTGATGTTGAGGAATTGTATCGTAACGTCATCCTCGCTGAGAAAACACGTTATACTGTTGCGTTAGGTGAAGCGTTCTTGAATGCAGTCATCATTGATGTCGATGATGAGACAATGGAGTCTACCGCAATTACACGACTTGTAATTTAGTGAAAATACCAAGCCCGTCTTGGTATTTTTTAATGAAGTAAATTGCAATCTAGTGTATAATAGTACTAATGAGTTCTAACTTTTAAAACTTAATATAAAATGAAGGAGATTTTTTTATGGAAAAAATTAGATTTCTCGCGTTGGGAGGACTCGATGAAGAAGGTAAAAACCTATCAATCATTGAAATCGACGACGAGATATATGTTATTGAAGCGGGTATAAAGTATCCGCGCACAGAACAACTGGGGGTTGAAATTGTAATCCCTGATATGTCTTATTTAAAAAAGAATAAGAAACGTGTTAAAGCTGTTTTTATTACTCAAGGTCATGATGATGTTATGGGAGCGTTGCCGTACTTAATTCGCGAGGTTAATGCACCAATTTATACCACACCATTAATTGCCTTGATGATTGAGGATATGCTTAAAGAGAATCGCATTAAGAATGCAACTATCTTCAGAATCAAACGCGACAGTCGTTTTAAAATTGACAGTCGCCAATGTATTTCTTTTGGTGTTACACACTCAATTCCGGATTCTTTTGGAATTGCCATTGATACAGATCAAGGGTACATTGTTCATGCAAGTGAGTTTATGATTGACTTTAACATTCAAAGTCGTGGCTTTACTACAGATGTTGCGAACATCTCGGAGATTGGTAAAAAGGGTGTATTCTTACTAACTGCTGAATCTGTTTACGCCAAGCGTGAAGGATTTACATCACCAAACCACCGTGTTGGTCGCCGTTTGGAACGTGCTTTTGAAGCAACAGATAACCGTATCTTGGTGACACTGTACGAACAAAACATTTTCCGCTTAATCGAAGTTATCGAGATGGCACAGAAATTTGGGCGTAAAGTTTATTTCTATGGTGATACACAACGTCGTTTACTCACGCACTTGGATAAACTCAATTACTTTAGAATGCCTAAAGGCCTTGAAGTAAAACATGCTGACTTTAAAAACGATGCAGAAAAAATTGTTGTAATTGTCTCAGATGTTGGACCCAATGTGTTCCGTAAAATGGCGCGTATTGCTATGGGTGAAGACCAAATTATTGATATCCGTGAAACAGACAGTGTTATTGTTGCATCACCCGAAGTTCCTGGGACTGAGGCTGAAGCGGGACTCATGGTCAATGAGCTCTACAAAGATGGTGTTGCAGTTACTTCGATGAGCTACAAAGAAGTGTTTGCGATGCATGCCTCAATTGAAGACTTGAAAATGATGATTTCACTATTGAAACCAAAATACTATGTTCCGGTAAAAGGTGATTATCAAAACTTGGTGGCAAACGCCAGTGTTGCTATCGATATGGGAATTAGCGCTGCAAACATCGTGATTCTAGATAATGGGCAAGTTGCTGAGTTCCAAGATGGACGCTTAAAATCAACTTCAGAAATTATTAAACTTGAAGATGTACTCATCGACGGTAAAGATCATCTTGATACATCTGGACTTGTTCTACGCGATCGCCAAATTCTTGCAACAGATGGTGCGATTATCGTGGGTGTCGTCATCAACAATCGTACAAAAGAAGTGTTGGGTGGACCAGATATTCAATCTCGTGGTGTTATTTATCTTAAGGATGCCGATAATATCATGAAAGAAGTCGGAACACTCTTAGAAAACACGATTAGCAAGCTTGTAAAAGAAAAGAAATACTCGAATATTGATGCGCGTAATGATGCGCGTGATTTGATCTCAAAATACATATTTAAACAAACAGGGAAACGTCCAATGATTCTTCCTGTAATAATTGAAATTCACGTTTGATAGGGGGCTGTGGATGTGACTTCCAAAAAGAAAAAGAAAACTAAAGCAAGTATACAAAAACAAAAAGAACTTATACGATTTATATCGGCAATTGTAGTCATCGGACTATCGCTGGTCGCTAATTTTCGTTATGGTCTTGTTGGTGAGATACTTGACAATACGATGCGTGTTATCATCGGGGAGTATACATTACCTTACTACATTCTAATTATCGCAATTGCCGGATTGTTACTTATAAAGCCTGAGAGTTTTAAGAAGTCAGGAAAGTTCTGGTCTGGTATTGCATTGATTTTTATGGCAATGATTCTCGTTCTTTCATTATCATTTGATGTAAATCTTGTTGGAATGAATGTTATCTCATCATTCTTTAGTGACATACCAAAAATATTTGCAAGTGTCGACTTTCCGGCACGGGGAGGGCTCATGGGAGCAATTCTCTATGGCGGTCTCTCTTACTTGCTTGATCGTGGTGGTGTTATTATTTTCATCGTCGTTTTCGCGATGGTTGGCCTTGCATTGTTGATTACGCCAGCGCGCATGTTGGAGTCGGCGAGCAAAGGAAGCGAAAAGACAAGTTCTTTCTTTGAAAAACGAAAAGAAGCACGTCGAATGCGAAAAGAAGAAAAAGAACGACAAGCTTTTGATGCACTGATAGAAGCAGATTTTGCGGAGTCGAGTGAACCAGTAAAAGCCGGTTTCTTGTCTTTGGATGATGCCGAACGCATTGAGATACCTAAGATTCAAAAGAAATCGTCACTTTTTATGTCCATCGATGAGGGTCAACCGACTCAAAATCACATTGAAACTAGCGATGAAGTGAGTGTCGATGTGATGACACCGGAAATTGTTGATGAAATCACGTTACCTTCCCAAACTGAGACACAACTGCGTGAGTTGGGTGACAAGGACAACCGTCCAAGTTCGTATGAGAAATATCGAATTCCCGCAGTAAGTAATTTGGATTCAAGTCGTGGAAGTACAATTTCTGCTGCAAACAAACGAAGTGCTGAAGAACGCGGTGAGCGCTTAATTTCGGTGCTTAAACAATTTGGAATTGAGTCATCTTTAATGGATACTCATATTGGTCCTGCGGTTACAAAATTTGAAATTAAACCAGATAGCAATGTTAAAATATCGAAGATTTCTTCAATTCAAGACAACCTCATGATGGAGTTGGCTGTGAAGACACTTCGTATCGAAGCACCGATTCCGGGTAAGTCTGCCGTTGGTATTGAAATCCCAAACGTCGAGATGATTCCAGTAAAAATGCGTGATGTTATTAACCAATCACCGACATTCACTGATCCAGACAACATTCAAGTCGCTTTGGGTAAGGACTTGATGGGAAAACCAATCACAGTTGCGTTGAACAAGATGCCTCACCTTTTGGTTGCTGGAGCAACTGGAAGTGGGAAGTCTGTGTGTATGAATTCGATTATTACATCCATACTTCTGACAAAAACGCCGGATGATCTTAAACTGCTTCTGATTGATCCTAAAAAGGTTGAATTTACGCCGTATACGAATATCCCACATTTGATTGGTCCTGTTATTTCAGACCCAATGCAAGCGTCGATGGCTCTTAAGGTCATTGTTGATGAAATGGAAACACGCTACGATCTCTTTTCAAAGGGCGGCGTACGAAACATCGGTTCTTACAATGAACAAATCAAGCTACATCCAGAAGAAGGGCGTCAACGTATGCCTTGGATTGTTGTTATTATTGATGAACTTGCTGACTTGATGGCCGTTGCTGGTAAAGATGTTGAGACAAGTATTCAACGTATTACTCAACTGGCTCGTGCTGCAGGAATTCACTTGATTGTTGCAACTCAAAGGCCATCTGTGGATGTTGTAACGGGAGTTATTAAGGCCAATATTCCTTCGCGAATTGCTTTTGCAGTTTCCAGTGCCATTGATTCGCGGACAATTCTTGATGCAACCGGTGCAGATAAACTTCTCGGCTATGGTGATATGCTTTATATTCCCATGGGTGAACCCAATCCAATCCGTGTTCAAGGTGTTTATGTTAGCGATGATGAGGTGCGTACAATCGCTGAAAAGGCGAGTGTGCAAGCCAAACCAAGGTTTGATGATGCGTTCATTCGTTTGGATGGTGTCGAAGGTAATAATGGGATGCTCTCATCCAATGAAGACCCCTTGTATGACGAGGCGTTTGACTTTGTTGTAATGGAGCAACGCGCATCAACATCACTGTTACAACGTAAGTTTAAAGTTGGTTATAACCGTGCTGCAAACCTAATTGATGCACTTGAACAAAACGGTGTAATCGGTCCTGCAAACGGAAGTAAACCCCGCGATGTCTACAAGAAACAAGATATTGAAATTATTGATTAATGTGAGCCACTCTTAACAGAGTGGTCTTTTAATGTTTGGTTTGACGTTTCATATATGATGTACTAAGATGGAGGTATCTCAAATATCCTATAGAATGGGGTGGATATATATGTTTTGGTATAGTGTCAGAGTATTATTTAATCTCATAGGCTTTGGTCTGTTTATATATGGGGCGTATGCTGCGTATTGTAATAGAAAAACATGGCGTATTATTTTCAATCTCATGTTTAGTTTATGGTTTCTCTATGACTTTATTTTGCTTTTAACCTAAAAAAAGGGATGCACATGTGCATCCCTTCATCGTAGTTCTAGAAATAAGATTTAACTTTGGTAAGAACATCTTCGCGATTGAGCTTAACTGCTTCTTCGCCTGATCGTTCTTTAAATTCAACTTGACCAGCATCCACATCACGACCAATTGTAATTCTCAATGGAATTCCAATAAGATCCATGTCATTGAATTTAACACCCGGGCGCTGGTTTCTGTCATCTAAGATAACTTCAATGCCTGCTGCTGTGAGCTCATCGTACATAGCGTTTGCATAAGCAACATGATCTTCGTTTTTTGTGTTAATCACAACAATGGCTACATGATACGGTGCCAATTGCATTGGCCAGACAATACCGTTCGCATCGTTGTTTTGTTCTACCACTGCAGCCAGACTTCGTCCAAGACCAATTCCATACGATCCCATATAAACATCTTGGAGCTTGTTGTTTTGATCGAGATAATCTAAGTTCATTGCTTGTGAGTATTTTGTTCCCAACTTGAATGTATTTCCTACTTCAATTCCTTTGGAGAATGTAAGTACACCTTTTCCTTCAGGGTTTGGATCGCCTTCTTTAACATTTGTTACATCAGCGATGTGTGTTGCTTCAAACTCAGAGTGATTGGCATTGATAAAGTGGTAATCATTTTCATTGGCTCCAATTGTAAAGTTTCGCAATCCGGCGATTTGTTGGTCCACAACAATGTCGATGGATAAACCGATGGGTCCAGCAAAACCAACAGCTGCGCCTGTGCTGCTCTGTACAGATTCGAAATCTGCAAGTTCAACCTCAGTTGCACCGTATAACTTACCAAGCTTTGTTTCGTTAACTTCACGATCACCCAAAACGCAAACTGCTACGAGCGCATCATCAACTTTATAAATTAGTGTTTTAACAAAACGTGTTACGGGTTGATTCAAGAAGGCCGAAACCTCTTCAATTGTTTTTGCATTTGGTGTATGGACTTTTTCACGAGGAAGTATTACTTCATCACTTTCAATGCGATTGATGTTTTCAGCTACTTCTAAATTACTTGCATAACCTGTCTCTTCACCAAGAACGAGAACATCTTCACCGATATCGGTGACTGCTTGGAATTCTTCCGAGAGTAAACCACCCATAATTCCAGTGTCAGCGCGCACAATTCGATAGTTAAGACCCATACGGTCAAAAATACGTTTGTATGCGTTAAACATCGCATCGTAAGAGCGATCAGCATCCTCAAGATTTGCATCAAATGTATATGCGTCCTTCATAACAAACTCACGTACACGAATCAATCCAAAACGTGGTCTGGCTTCGTCGCGGAATTTTGTTTGAAATTGGTACAAACTGAAAGGCATGTCCTTGTAAGAACGAATCTTCATTTGCGCGGCTTGCGCAAACAACTCTTCGTGTGTTGGGCCAAGAACAAAAGGCTTTTGAAAGCGATCTTTCAATGTGAACATGCTGGAACCAATAATGTCGCGTCGACCCGAAGCAATGTATACATCTTCTGGGATGAGGGTAGGCATGGTCATTTCTTGTGAATCAATGGCATTCATTTCCTCACGGATTATGGTTTCGATCTTATTTTTTACGCGTAATCCAAGTGGCATATACATGTAAACACCGGATGAACTCTTTTTGATGTATCCAGCCCTTACAAGTAAGTTTCCACTTGTTGAATCTTCATCTTTTACATCTTCTCGAATTGTGTAAAAGAAACTTTTGTTTAATTTCATAAGTCACCTCATTAATTTTCTTATATAGTATACCATGAAACGGTAAAAAGTGTGTTATAATATAGATGCCCAAAAGGATTAGTATTTTTCCGACACTTTGATATAAGGGAGTTCGGATGTGCCTTAGGTAGTGTGAAAGCTGGCTTGCCAGAATCCCAATCTTAAGACCAGGACACCCACCTGTAGTAAACAGGGACAATATCACACCTTTTGGGTTTTTATATGGATTCACAAGGTTCACTTGTGTTTATCGTGAAAAAAGTATAAAATGTAATCATAAACGTTATGTAAATAAGGATGGTGAAACCATGTTATATATTCTAGCAATGAACGAAACTCTTGCAAGTTTCCTATGGGTGCTTTTAGGAGCAGTCATTGGTGGTGTTGCTGCATTTTTCTTCACAAAGAGAATGTTTGAAAAACAATTAAAAGAAAATCCCCCAATTAATGAAAAGATGATTCGTGCAATGTACATGCAGATGGGACGTAAACCTTCTGAAGCACAGATTCGTCAAATTATGAAGTCGATGGGTCAATAGAAAAACACAGGCGACTGTGTTTTTTCTTAACAACAATGAAAAAATATATTAAACGAGGCATAATCGCTCTCATTGCGATTATCGTTCTCGTATGTGGGATAATTGTTTTTCGGGGGCATCAACAATACCTTGCGGTTATTAATGATAAAAGCCTTTCGGATACTGTTGATGCCGTCGAAAATAAACAAGAATTTGTACATCTTGATGCAATGAATCCCTTGTTTATCAGTGCAACGATAAATACTGAAGATTCGCGATTCTACACGCGGAAAGCGATCTTAGATTTTGAAGCTTTGGGAAGGGCGACACTTCAGAACTTGCGTGCAAAGTCGCTTGTCGAGGGTGCCTCAACAATTCCTCAACAAGTCGCAAAGAACTTGTATTTTGAAGAAACAACAACATTTACACGCAAAGTTGCTGAGTATTTTGTAACACGAGATTTGCTGCAGAATTACTCGAAAGATGAAATTCTTGAACTTTATTTGAATATGAACTATTACGGTGATGGATTCTATGGTATCTATGACGCCAGCTATGGATATTTTAAGGTTCATCCTAAAGATTTAAACGATGGGCAGGCGACGTTATTAGCAGGCCTACCACAAGCACCTTCTTATTATGCTCTGAGCACAAACTTTGAGGGTGCACGTGAACGTCAAAAACATGTATTATCACGCATGGTTGATGAAGGTATTATCACCCAACAACAGGCGGATGATATTTTCGCAATCAATGTATATGGAGGTTAAAATGATGAGAAAAAAAATGATTAGTGGTATTAAGCCAACCGCTCAACTGACACTAGGGAATTACATTGGAGCATTGCGTCCTTTTGTCTTGTCACAAGAGGAATACGATGTGAATGTATTTATTGCAAACTTGCACTGCATTACAATGCCAATTGATCCTGAAGAATTGGAAACAAACTTAAAAGATGTCCTTCTTTTCTATCTTGCGAGTGGATTGGATCCAAAACGATCCAATATTTTCTTACAAAGTGATATTCCAGAAATCGCACAATTGGGTTTTATTATGTCTTGCCTCACACCGATGGGCGAGTTGAATCGCATGACTCAGTTTAAAGATAAAAAGGATACCGGGATGTCACTAAGTGGTGGTTTCTATACATATCCAACATTAATGACTGCCGATATTGTGATTCATCAGGCGGATTTAGTTCCAGTTGGTGAGGACCAAAAACAACATGTTGAGCTTGCGCGCAATACTGCAGAAAGATTCAACAACCGTTTTGGTGAGACCTTTGTGATCCCAGAACCGGTGATTGCAAAAGTCGGCAGTAAAATTATGTCCTTACAAGATCCAACCAAGAAAATGAGTAAATCTGATAAAGAGGGCGAAAAAGGGGTTGTTTATCTTAAAGACGATCTTAAAGTCGCGCGTAAGAAGATTATGTCAGCGGTGACAGATAGCCTTGGTGTTGTCAAATATGATGTAGAAAATCAACCAGGCATCGCAAATCTCTTAACAATTTACGCAGCTTTAAAAAACATATCAATCAAGGAAGCAGAAGCTCAGTTTGTGGATGTCCAATATGGAACATTTAAGAAGGCAGTAGCAGATGTTGTCTGCGACGAGCTTGAAATGTTGCATGAAGGTTATGACAAATTTGCACAAGGTGGTTTCGTAGATGATGTATTACGACAAGGTGCCGACAAAATGCGACCAGGTGCACAGGCTATGCTTGATAAAGTTCAAAAGGCTATGGGGTTGGACTGGAAGTAAGACCTATAAAACCTAGTGTTAAAAAATGTCTTTCAATGTAACTAAATAAAGGCTATAATAATGATAATAAAAGGAGGTCACTTATGATAGTATTATATTCATCTCCTGGATGTGCGTCCTGCCGGAAGGTCCGTCAGTGGCTCAAGGATCGGAATTTGAAATTTATCGAAAAGAATATTTTTACGTCAGTTCTTAGCGATAAAGAAATCAAACATTTATTAATGCGTAGTGAAAATGGAACTGAGGATATTATTTCCAAACGTTCAAAAGTTATGCAAGAATCACAAGTTGATTTGGATGATTTGTCAATGAATGAGTTAATAATTTTCATTCAAAGACACCCTTCAATTTTAAAACGACCAATCGTTATGAATGAAAAAACATTCTTAGTGGGTTATGATGAAGAGGAAATCGATGCATTTCTTCCGTCTGAATTACGTAATATTCATCGGAAACCGTTTGACCCGCTTAGCGATAATAACGTGTAATTATAAAGAATTAGAAGGTTGATGATTATGAAAGTATTAGTAGGTTTATCAGGTGGGGTCGACAGTGCTGTCGCCGCTCACTTACTAAAGTCGCAAGGGCATGATGTCACTTGCGCTTTTATGCGTAATTGGGATTCATTTGCCAATAACGATATATTAGGGAATCCAACAATTTCCGATGATATGTGTTCACAAGAAGTCGATTATGATGATGCTATGCGTGTTGCTAAGCATCTTGGACTTCCATTGCTTCGTGTCGACTATGTCAAAGAATATTGGGATAATGTATTCTCTTTCTTCCTTGCGGAAACAGAACGCGGCCACACACCAAATCCGGACATTTTGTGTAATCGTTACGTTAAGTTTGATTCGTTTTATGATTTTATGGATAAAAACGGATTTGATATGTTAGCGACAGGTCATTATGCCATGACAAAAGACGGTAAAATGTTCCGAGCAGTTGATCAAAACAAGGATCAAACATATTTCTTGAGCCGTGTAAAACCAGAAGTCTTACCACGTGTTCTTTTTCCTTTGGGAGATTTAACGAAAGAAGAAGTTCGTAAAATTGCACTCTCATTGGATCTGCCCGTTGCTACAAAGAAAGATTCAACTGGTATTTGTTTCATTGGTGAAAGAGAATATCGTGATTTTTTGAAAAATTATCTTAAAGACTCTGAAGGCAGTATTGTTGATGTCGATACGGGTGTAGAAGTTGGGAAACATCAAGGAGTTATGTTTTATACCATTGGACAACGCCATGGATTAAACATTCATGCTTCTGTCGGTCCTTTTTTTGTTGTTGGTAAAGACTTATCAACCAATACAATTTATGTTGGAAAGGGTGCTGACCATCGCTTGCTTTTTGCTTCAGAAGCAGAAATTGCAGAAATGAATTGGTTTACCGATCGACAAAAAGAAGATATCGAATGTACGGCGAAGTTCCGATATCGCCAAAGTGATGTCAAAGTAAAAATTTCTTGGGTTGCAGATGATCGCATTCGTGTTACCATGATCGATGATGTTAAATCAGTAACACTGGGCCAAGAAGCTGTATTCTACCTTGGTGATGAAGTGTTAGGTGGTGGTCGTATTGACCGCGTATTTAACCTTGATGGCGAAGAGGTGAAGTATGACTCGAAATCCTAATATAGACGATCAAAAATTTAGATTTAGTTATATTCAAGCAATTTCACTTATCTTGTTTTACTTCTTTGGTATACAGTTTGTATTGCCACATATCGGACAATTTATCTCCGTACAGTTCTTTGGAATGGAGAGTGGTGTTCATCCGCAAATAATGATGGTGATTTATCTTACTAGTTTGATAACTGTTGTTGCAATCGTGCATAAGCCACTTGCGAAGAGCTGGCGACATTTCACAGCAACACCGCAAGTCATAAAGACTAATATTATAGAGATTCTTAAATCATGGGGATTGCTGTATTTGTTTACAATTGCGAGCAACCTTATTATCCAAATGATCTTGGGTCAATTCTCACAGTCAGGAAACCAATTAAGTGTCATTGAAAGTGTGAAAGAAGCGCCTGTACTTTACGGTTTCGCTGTAGTTGTCTTCGCACCGATTGTCGAAGAAATTGTATTTCGTGGTGCTCTGTATCAACAATTTCGTTCGCATACCTCATATAAAAAAGCAATTATCCTATCGTCTGTAATTTTCGGAGCGATTCATGTACTCCCACAAGTTGCACTTAGTGGTGATTTATTAGAATTTATCCATTTCATTCCTTATGCAGGGATGTCATTGTTTATGATTCGTGCTTTTGAAAAAACAGGTTCAATATTTGGCGCAATGTCTGTACATTTTCTTAATAATGCATTAGGATTAATTCAAATACTATTTCTATTATAAGAGGTGATTCTATGGAACAAATTGTAAAAGGGTCAGTTGAATCAAAAATATTTCTAAATGAACAATCTGGATTTGGTATCTTCCGGATTGTTCTTTTCAATAGCAATCAAAAACCTTTAATTATCAAAGGACCACTTTCGACACTTGAGGTTGAGTCGTTCTATGAGTTTAGTGGTTATTACCGTGAAGATCCCCGATATGGTATGCAATTTCAAGTGGAATCGTTTAAGAAAATGCTGCCACAACATCGTGATTTTATTGTGCGTTTCTTAAGTGGACCAAATTTTCCTGGAGTGGGCCAAAAGTCTGCAGAAGCAATTGTCGATGCCTATGGCGAAACTGTCCTTGATGATATTCGAGAAGATGAATCATTTGTTCTTCAAGTCAAAGGTATCACACCAGTGAAGGCGACTATGATTCTTGAGAAAGTACGCTACCAAGACCCGATTGAGGACGCAGTATCGTTTCTAATTGCAAATGGTCTTGGTAACAAACAAATCTTAAAAATAACCAAGGCCTATGGGGAAGACTCAATTCGTTTGATAAAGGAAAATCCGTATCGACTTATCTATGATATTGATGGTATTGGATTTAAGACTGCTGACAAGGTTGCGATGTCATTGGGATTCGACCTTGACCATCCGCTTCGCGTCGAAGCACTAATATTGGATCGTTATAAAACAATTGCTTTTGGCAATGGTGATAGTTATATTTCTAAAAAAGAATTATTCAAAGATGTCCGTATTGGTGACCCTGAATTGGTTGAAAGCGCATTTGACGCTTTAATTGAAAAAGGTGAACTGGTTTGGGATGAAGATCGCTTGTATCACTACACGCAGTTTGAGAGTGAAGTTAATGTTGCGAAGACATTGGGTGATTTTTCATTCACAGGATATGACTTTGATCTGGATGATTTTGATGGTAAGATAGCAGAAATTGAAAACACACTCCGTATTGATTTTGATGACCATCAAAAGACAGCTATTGAAACCTTCCTTAAAGAGGATGTCATGATACTAACAGGGGGTCCAGGAACTGGAAAGAGCACACTACTTTCGGGGATTGTGACGCTTTTACAGACAAATATGCCCTGGTTACACATTACCTTGTGTGCGCCAACGGGAAGGGCTGCAAAGCGATTGGAAGAATTGACGAATGTCCAAGCCGCAACCGTGCATTCTGTGTTGAGGTGGGACTTGGAATCGAATAAGTTTGGTGTTCATGCTGAGAATCCACTTGAAACAGATGTCCTTATTGTTGATGAGTTTTCGATGATTGATGTTTGGTTACTATCCAATCTCTTAGATGCTTCAAACAATGTTAAGAAATTCTTATTTGTGGGCGATCAAAACCAACTGCCTTCAGTTGGAAGTGGTTTTGTCCTGGGTGATATGATCGCCTCCGAATCATTTAAGGTTATTGAGTTAGAACGAAATTATCGCCAAGAAGCGGGATCTGAAGTTATTGATTTGGCGATGAATATGAATCAAGGCATTTTTGATGTTCACAACTACAGCCGCGATGTTAAGTTTTTTAATTCGCGTTATGGTCCTGTTAAGGATATTGTACTAAGAGTCGTGGATGAAGCATTATCTCGCGGCTATGACTTGAGTGATATCCAGGTACTTGCACCGATGTACAATGGACCTGCAGGAATTGACAATCTCAATCATTTTCTTCAAAAAATGTGCAATCCTGAGAATAGCATGAAACCACAGATCATGGTCGGCACACGAATCTTTAGAGAAGGGGATAAGATTCTCCAACTTAAGAATCAACCCGATGATTTCGTTTTCAATGGGGACATTGGAACTCTTGTTGAGGTTGAACCACGCCGTTTGGTTGTTGATTTCGAAGGGAATTTTGTGGAATACGAACCTGCAGATTTTATTAATATTACACTTGCATACGCCATGAGTGTTCATAAGGCTCAAGGAAGTGAATATCCAATTGTGATTCTTGTGGCGGTTCAAGATTTCTTCCGCATGCTTTCAAGACGTCTTTATTATACAGGAGCAACCCGTTCATCAAAGTCACTTGTGTTGGTGGGAGAAGAGAAAGCATTTGAACGTGCTGTCGCAAATCATCAAGAATCCATTCGTAAAACGTATTTGAAACAACGCCTACAACGGATCGTCGCACAACAAAAATCATAATCGTAAAGGATGTTTTACGTTTCAAAATATTTATGTTATAATCATTATTGTCTGAGACGTGATGAATCTTAGACGATGGTGGATTTGGTTTGGGAGACAAAATTCATAATTTATGGTCTGATGACTATAAATAAAAATAACACCGCTATAATGGTGTTATTTTTTTTTGTTATTTTTGTTTTTTCAGTTCTTTGAGAATATCTTTCAAAAGCTTTACTTCTTCACTTGGCTCTGCTGGCGCTTCGTCCACAGCTGGAGCTGACTTCTTTGTGAGCAGCTTATTCATAAGTTTTACTGCTACAAAAATACAGGCAGCAATAATTATAAAATCGACAGTATTTTGTAAGAATGCACCGTAATTAAGTGTAAGTGGATTTGTGCTGTCATCACGAAGAACAAGTTTTAAACTATCGAAACTTCCTCCACCGGTTATAAGTCCAATGATTGGCATGATGATGTCCGCTACAAGCGAAGAGACAATCTTTCCAAATGCTCCCCCAATAACAACCCCAACTGCCATGTCAATAACATTCCCCTGCATGGCAAACTCCTTGAATTCTTTGATAAAATTCTTCATTATACATCTCCTCCTTTGTTATAAGTTTACTCAAAATCATCTTAAGATGAAAGAAATATGATATATTATTGGTAAAGATTTTAGAAAGAAGGTTAATTATGAACGAATCAGTAGTCATGAAGTATTTTAGAGAAATCAGTGCAATTCCACGCGCTTCCTTTAATGAAGAAGGTATGCGTGATCATCTCGCAGCTTTTGCGGATACATTAGGATTGAAATATGTCACTGACCATCTCTTTAATATCATTATTTTTAAACCCGCAACTGCAGGATATGAAGCTGCGCCGGTTGTGATGCTTCAGTCTCACACAGATATGGTTGCAGAAACAAATAAAGGCAGCAATCATAACTTTGATACCGATCCTTTGGATTTGTATATTGAAGAAGGTATCCTCCATGCTCGTGGTACTACTTTAGGGGCTGATGATGGCGCGGGAGTTGCATATATGATGGCAATTCTTGCTGACACAGAAACGGGTCATCCGGCCTTAGAATGTGTCTTTACGGTTCAAGAAGAAACCGGATTAACCGGTGCAACAGAACTTGACACATCAATGTTAGAAGCATCTTTATGTATCGGACTTGACGGGTCTGGAGAAACAGAGACATACGTATCCTCTTGTGGGGGTGTTCGTGGTGCGCTTACACGTACAGTTAACTATGAGTCGGTAACGATGCCAACGGTTACTGTTCGTATCAGAGGCCTCCTTGGAGGACACTCAGGTGGCGAAATTGATCAAGAACGTGGCAATGCTTCGAAACTTGCTGGAATCATCATGCGTCGTGCTTTGGATCAGTTTGCATTCCATGTTGTAGCAATTGATGGTGGATTGAAAGAAAATGCCATTACTCGCGAAAATGATTTTACAATTGCTCTGTCTGATCCTGCTGTGTTCACAACCTGGTTTAAAGGCGTCGAAAAAGAATTGCAAGAACAATATGAATTCTCCGACAACGGCTTAAATTTTATTATCGAAACGGGTTCTACTACACAAGTCTTATCTGAAGTAGATACAGAGGCAGTCGTTAATACGTTGTTTATGCTCCCATATGGTGTAATTCAAAAGAGTAAAGCTATTGCCGACCTTGTTATTACATCGGCAAATATTGGAACAGTTCGACTTGATGATGAATGTTTCAAAGTGACAGTATCATTACGTGCTACACAAGGTTTTGTAATTGAAAATATTATGCGTCAAGTTGAATGGGTTGCATCAACAAATGGGTTAAGTGTCGAATTTAGCTCTCGTTATCCTGGTTGGAATTATGATGCAAATTCAAAATTCCGCGAAAGAACACTTGAAGTTTATAAAGAAATGCGTGGGGAAGCAATGGAAACTGTTGCGACACATGGCGGACTTGAGTTGGGAATCTGGAAAGGCAAAATGCCAAATTTGGATATCGTAAGTTTTGGTCCAATTATGTTTGACATTCATACTCCGGACGAACGTCTTGATATTGCTTCCTTTGATCGCACGTACCAATTCATGGTCGCATTACTCGCATCACTTAACAACTACTAACACAGGACTACCTGTGTTTTTTTATGTTATAAGTCAAAAAAAGTGGGTAAGAATGAACTGACCTAGTTCGATGGGAATAAATAAAAAGGTAAGTTAGGATTTCATTGTAGTATTTTAAATAGTTTATCACAGTTTGTGATACAATTTCTGTAGAACTTTTAAGTTCTGGATTTAACTCGAACGTCTCAGACTTTAGTGAGGAATGGAACGATTCGATAGGAGCATTATCAGCAGGTGTCCCTCTTCGAGACATACTCATGATAATGCTTTTGTTTTTTACTCTCAATTGATATTCTTTTGATGTATATACGCTGCCCTGATCTGAATGAAGAATACAAGCTTTGTCAATCTTCGTAAGCTGATTCAATGTATCAATTACACACGCTAAATCGTGTTTATCACTTAGCGTTGAGGCAATGATCTCTCCGTTATATAAATCCATAATCGTTGATAAATAAAGCATTTTAGAACCATATGGGATATATGTTATGTCAGTAACCAACTTCTCTAAGGGATTCTTTGCTTTAAAGTCTCTATCAAGTTTATTATCCATGATTATCGGTTGATACCTATACTTCGTGTTTCGTTTCACTTTTACTCGACTTTGACATTGATGTTTCTGCATTATTCGCCGAACTGTGTTCTTATTGATAGTATATTTTTGTTACATTAATGCAATAATTTTACGATAACCGTATCTATGTAGTGCACCCCGTTATTTGGACAACAAATAATGGAGGTGCTTTTTTAATGGCAAAACTAACACGAGAACAAAGATTAGAAATATATGAGAAGAAAAAGGAAGGAATAACCCGTGCTGCCTTATCTTTGGAATATGGTATCGATAGAGGAAATATTCAGTATTTAATCAGGCTAATTGACCATCATGGCCCAGATATACTTCGTAACAATCAATATGATTACACTCTTCTTTGTCTGAGTGTACTTGTTTATTCCATCTATAATAGGATGAATTTGAAACATTAGGCAAACCCAAAATATCTTTTACAGGAATCACAATTCGATATTCATCAACAAGATCAACGACTATTTTTGGAACCACTTCCTTTCTCTTTCCAAATACTTTTTTAGGAGTTCAATTTGTTGCTTTAGAGATTTGATTTGAAGATTAAGCGTCTCTTCAACAGTATCACCTTCAGGGCCTTTACCATATGAGTACTGTTTACCTACGGGTTGAGTGAATCGAAAGTGCTCACCGTTTCGATACCATCTCCACCAAGTTTCTATTTGGGTGTCATTTTTGATCCCTAAAGACTCCTTAATATATTTGGTTGAGTATCCCTCATGTTTTATTTCAATAACTTTCATCTTTGTTTCGTAACTATGCATAATTCGTGTTCCCATAAGAAAACCTCCTGTATATTGAATCATTTTACAATAATTCGTATACAAGAGGATTTTTATTTATTCCCAATATGCTGGGTCAGTTCCAAATATTGAAACGAATTTTTTCAATGTTTAAGAAACGTCAAATAGGGGATCCTGTAGTAATGAAAGTACCAATTCAAGAGGTTGAAATTGAAGCATTTGTTCCTTTTTTGAAAAGAAGTAACGTTTACACTTCCGTCGGAATTTGTACTAGCACAAGAATCGTATGTTAGTTCGATGAGCAATATTTTGGAATTACAAGGTGACGTATTAGCGAAGGCAATTTTTGGGGATGCAATGGAAGTCGTTGAGTGGAGCAGGGAAGCTTTTCATCTCATGTTTGATGAAGAGGATGTTCCCGAAGAGACTGCAGAATTTATGGAAATCTGGAATTCCGGGAATACTGATGAATTTACTGAGTTTCTGAATCGTTGGTTCTCAAATGATGCGTCAATTGCTATTGCATCAAAGTTAAAAGAGCGTCAAAGCACGCATTCATCGCTTAAAATTTGCAGGTTCAAACAGCACAAATCGTTCATGATCTCGGATTATCTCGCGATAATTTTGGCAATGTTGTGTTGGTTGTTAGTGATAGAATTAATGAGGCTCCCCAAACAGTACTAAACTATATGCGAGTAGATCATATTGGATTCAGAATTTTGGAGAAGTTGGAAATATGGATAGTAAGTTTACGATGCGATTGGGAACCGGAGCATCGTGTTGCATGGATTGTAAAAGATGGTCAGCCAATCTAAGTTGGTTCTGATCCATATTCAATCAGTGATGATATTTTAAGCCAACGGAATACACTTCGTTCAAGTTCACATTAGTGTGATTCTTAATCGTGTTCTCCTAGTTATTAAATTATTGTGACAGTATTTATCAATATCTATTGATTTCATCGACCATTTGATTTATTATATTAAAGCAATGCCCGAGTGGTGAAATCGGTAGACGCACTGGACTCAAAATCCAGCGAGGTAAAACTCATGACGGTTCGAGTCCGTCCTCGGGCACCATAATAATAATAATAATCAAAAGCCTATTGTTGTCAAAATATAGGTTTTTTTCTATTTTAAGGGTTACAATGTGATAAAAATATAGTAACACAATCAGACTATATCATTTTAAATTACGATTATGCAGTAAAGAGTCATCTCTAAGTGTAGACAGGTAAATAATGAGAACTTACTAATTCTCCTGAGAAAGTTACGTAGTAAGAAAATTATGGAATCGAACTGTTTAACTTAGGCAGTTAATGGTACATTATGCTCTTACTCTAGATTTTTGTCATGAGCTTTTGAATCGAATGACATTATATGATTGGGACACTTGGCTTGATGGCTATAATGAATTGGGCAAATGGGTGGAATATTGAACAGATTACTTACTATAGCAAAAGAACATAATTTTAATGAATTATTTATTACTCTTAATAAAAGAGATATCTATTCTTTGCGCTCAATTATATCAAGTTGTGATTTTCTAGAAATATAACGGAAAACAAAGCAATTCCTATGGATGGCTCTTAATTATTAAATTCTACTCAACCTGATAGTTTGTTTCTCATTTGACGATGAAAAGCCTAATTTTATGTTGTCAGTATAAGTCATCTAGTGGATAGAACTTTATAGACCGGTAAACGCTCATTATCTGCTATATAACCTTGTTCTACTATGTCATCATTTCGTGGTGAACTTGGCGTATTTATTGGTGTCGTATTGTAAATAATTACTCAATAATTTACAGTATCAACCTTATTAACTTTCATATAATAAATATCGGCGAGCATGATAATGTTTCATCATATGGGTCAATTCCTTAACTTAATTATGGTTTCACATCGATTGTAACGCCTCCGGTAGTTTATACAATGATTTCTTAGATTTCGTTGCCTTATCAAATTGTTTAAGTCATAATATGACTATAACTATATTAGGAGAGAATAATGAATAAAATATCCGCAATAATCGTTACATTTAACCCTGAGCTAGAAAGATTTAAATTCGTTATCAATTCGGTTTCCACTCAGGTTAATAATCTTATTATCGTTGACAATGGTTCAAGTAACATTGGCGATTTAAAGGTTATGTTTAACACTGACGATTTCAATGGTGAAATTATTGAAAATGGGAAAAATTTAGGAATCGCAGAGGCACTGAATATAGGGATTGAGCATGCAAAGCAAGAAGGAACTGAATGGGTACTTACCCTGGATGACGATTCAATTTGCTCTAATAATTTCGTACAAAGTGCACTTGAAATAATAGATGAAAACCCAAACCAATTTGCTCAAATATCGACAAATGTTCAATATTCATCGGCTAGAAAAAATGAATCCAACGATACGTTTACGAGAATTAAACTCTGTATAACCTCGGGATCAATCCTAAATGTTAATGCTTGGGAAGCTGTTGGAAAGTTCAATAAGGAACTCTTTATCGATTATGTTGATTTTGATTTTTGTTATCGATTAGACAAAGCTGGCTACGTAACCATTAGAAACAACAAGTCATTCATAGACCATCAGCTGGGAGAGGAAACCAAGGTTAATATGTTTCCTTTCATATCAAGGTATAAAGTAGTGACTTATAACTATAGCCCAATACGAACGTATTATTATACTCGAAATCGTTTATACTGTATTCGAAAATACTGTGGGTTTAGTCAATCGATAAAGCAATTACTGAGTCTAGTTCGTTTTAACACAAAAAAATTACTCTATGAAAAAAACAAAGGAAAAAATATTCGGGCAATTATGAGAGGTACTATTGATTCGTTCAAACTCAAATAATGGTGCATTCGATAATACAAATCGAAATTTTTCTCATTTAGAATGAGAAAAATATAAAGTACATAATAATATATTATGCTAAATAATGTTGATTATGGTAGGAAAGTAAGGCTCGTATGATTAAACCGTCATAAGTAGTCTAATTCAGTGATGCGTAAAATTTTTAAAATAAGGAAAAATCGGTAGTTCTTATATTATTTCAAATGAGCGAGTTGTGGATTGCAATGAAAGTGATATCCAGATAGTCAACGATAATCATGGTAATTGTTGAGCGTGCAAGAAAGCAATTCTAGCGCGAGAAGAAATCAACATATTGTTCAGCCACATGTCTCGAATATTGTGTAGTAATGGCGTATGTATCTATCTATATAAACTGAAAGTATCGTCCTCACAAATGAAAGGTTGGTGAAATTACGAGTTCAAATGGACCTAATCTAGAGGTGACAATCCAAAATGATTTGATGTTTTAGTGAGTAGTTTAGCTTATTTAAGAGTAGGTTAAGGTTAAAACTATAGGTGAAGCATCATTGATTTCCATAATTGTTAGGCAGAGGATTTTATGTTTGGAAAAGAAGAATACTGATTGAGTCAGCAAATTTCTAGTACGAATACAGGGAAATTATGTAACATTCATCATTTTACCGATACCGTGTAAGTGAATCCGATTTTGTTCGCCGCCGACGCAATATCAACGGTTGCATTGCTCGGTCATTAAGCCGTAAATCTAATGCACATGAATATGCCATGGTTGAGGCGTAATACAATTAAACCTGAGTTTTCTAGAAGACACATCTTCTCAACTTTTGAGGAACTGGACTATGACCTCAGTTTCTCTTTTTTTATTGCTTATCTAAAGGTTTTATTCTTGAACTAATTTGCGCCAACATGTACAGTTTAGATAACAGAAATGTGGAGGATGGTTATCCAATTTATTCCGTTTAAGTATCATTGGGTTGCACGCAGTGTTTTTAGAGGTTCAATTATGGTAGGGACTGGTTTTATTCTCATTAACCAAGTTGGTGAAGAGATTCGCAGTACGATTGTTCGGGGACATGCATTAAGTCTGCAACCGTTACTGAATGTAACACTCGTGATAGCAATCAATAATATTGTTAAGGCGCTATCTGATACTATTGAGGCAGTAATCGAAGGTGTTCAAGGAAATGGTGAAGATGAAAGCAAGAATTAATTACTTTCGAAGCAGTCTTATTGTTCACGGATATGCTATCATTGTCTAAAGAGGTAACTTTATGAAGATTGTACATATCGCCGACCTGCACATTGGTCGAAAACTTATGGAGTTCAACTTGATTAAAGATCAAGAATATATATTCAATCAAATTATAGATATTGTGCGGGACAGACACGCAAATGTTGTCATTATCGCCGGTGATATTTATGATAAGGCAAGTCCAAGCGAGGAAGCATTTCGTCTATGGGATTCTTTTTTGCTTGCATTGGCGGCTCTAGATATTCATGTAATTGTCACAGCTGGAAATCATGATTCACCCGAACGCCTTGGGATCGGATCACGCCTATTAAAAAACCAAAACATTCATTTTTCTACTGAGTATTCTGGAGTGATTGAAATGGTGCAAATTGATAGTGTTGATTTTTACCCGATTCCGTTTGTAAAGCCATCATCCGTACGCAATGCATCACCGGATTTTTCAGGGCAGACATACGAAGATGCATACCGATTTATTATTGATAATATTGAAATCAACCCACTACGGAAGTCCGTCCTTATTGCGCATCAATTTTTCATCAATGGTTCCAGTTCTCCAATGTTGTCAGAATCGGAGGTAGCACCAGCTGTCGGTGGATTGGATGCGATTGATGTTGAATTGCTCGATAAATTTGACTATGTTGCGTTAGGTCATATCCATCGTCCGCAGAAAGTTGGTCGCGATACTATTCGATATGCGGGTTCACCATTAAAATATTCATTTTCAGAAGTGCGTACTGAAAAGAGTGTTGTTATGCTTGAAATCAATGAAGTGATAGATTTTGAAATGATTCCGTTAATTCCATTGCGAGATGTTCGAGAAATTGTCGGCTATCTTGATGACTTAATTTTGGTGGCTGATGAAAAATCACGTCATGATTTGATCCATGTGATCTTGAAAGATGAGCGGGATGTATTTGATGCTATGGGAAAAATTCGCTCTGTTTATCCCAATGCTTTAACATTGGAGTTTGACAATGCAATAAGAGAAAGTGATGTTAATTTAAAACGTGCAGAAGTTCTTCTTGAAAAACAACCCCTCGAAATGTTTTCTACATTCTTTGAAGAACAATTAGGACGACCGATGGAGAATGATGAAACAGCTGCTGTTACTATGATATTGAATGAAGTTGAGGAGAATCAATGAGACCCATTACACTAGAAATATCCGCATTTGGTCCTTATGCCAATAAAACACGTGTTGATTTCACACAGTTTGTGGATGGGCTTTTTCTGATAACCGGAGATACCGGAGCGGGTAAGACAACGATTTTCGATGCGATTTCATATGCTTTGTATGATGATGTTAGTGGCAATGTGCGTGGTAAGGATACGATCCGAAGTGATTATGCGCGACCAGAGGATGAAACATATGTAAGTCTTACGTTTTCACATCGTAATTTAACATATTCGATTCGTCGTTCACCGCGCTATATGAGGCCAAAAACACGCGGCGAAGGTGAGACTGAGCAAGCACCTAAAGTTTCATTAATTCTTCCAGACGGCTCTGAAATCGATAACCTTAACAAAGTAAAACACATGGTTAATGAATTGTTAGGTATGGACGAATCCCAATTCAAGCAGATTGTGATGATCGCCCAAGGAGAATTCCTAAAACTCTTGAATGCAACGAGTAATGAGCGCTCGGATATTTTTCAAAAAATATTTGATACCAAAGTTTATGCTCGTATTCAAAAAGAATTGCAAAACAAATATAAAGAAACACAGAAATTGTTGGATGCTTACAAAGTGGATGTTCAAAAATTAAGTGCAGGAATTGTAGGACTTGATGATGCGAGGAAAGCTGAGCTCAATGTTTACAATGTGAGCAGTGTTCTTGAAATATTAAACTCATTAATTGAGACTTCAAAGCGCGAAATGGATGAAAATAATGTAAAATTAGGTACACTTGCAAAAAAACATGAATCTATGATGGTTGCTTTGACGAAGCACCAATCACGGGTTCAAGATACGGAAAAATTGCAGAGAGCGAGGGAACTAATTCACACTCGTTTTGAAACAACGAATGTCATCACAAACTTAAGTGCAAAGATTGCGATACAAAAAAAATACCGTGATACAGTCAAACCGTTATATCAAAGGTTTGTAATTGAAACGGACCGTTTTCAAGGTTTAGAGTTGCAATATCGAGCTATTGAAAGTGAGTCTACAGTCAATACGCAAAAACTATTGGAGTACGAAGAGGCATTAGCACCACTCCAAATCGTAAGTGAAGGATTTGTTGCGCGCAAACTTCAAGTTGAAAAGTTGAGTGCAAGTTTAAATATGTACGCTCTCATGGATACACTACTTCTTGAGCAGAACAAACTAAAGAAGGAACACCTCGAACTCGATTCATGTATCGAGTTTGAAGAAAAGCGAATTACGAAGACGCGTCTCGCAATTGAACAAGCTACCTTGAGTCGCCAAAGAATTAGCGAATTAACAATTGAGAGCAATGCACTGGCTGCAGACTTAACTCAGCAAGAGATAACATATAACCTTCTTCAGGCACGGGAAAAACTATTGGAGCACCGCTTCTTGCTTAGTCATGATATTGAGAAAGAAACAACACTTTATCTCAATATTGAAAAAGAGTATGAAACAAGTACACATGAGTTTAGTGTGGCTGAATCTTCATTTTTGCGTAATCAAGCAGGGCTTTTAGCTAAAACGCTTCTTTTGGACAAGCCATGTCCGGTTTGTGGATCATATGATCATCCTGCTCCTGCTCTTCTGCCAGAAGATGAGGTGAGTGAGAAAATGTTGGATGACATGAGAAAAAGTAGAGATGTGTTGTATGTCCAACTTCGAAAGGCATCTGAGGTGCTTAAAGTGAGCAACACACGTGCCGAAAGTCTCGATATATCAATCTCATCAAATGATGATGAACTGTCCAAGCAGTCTGTATTATTTGAATCTTTGGATGTTGCAAGTGAAACAATTGAAATGACGAAAGTAAATATTTCTGTTATTTTTGAAGCGATTCAGCAACTACAGGATACAGTAATTGATGTTGAGAAAATGAAAGAGTCGCTAGTATCGTATGAATTGTCACATAAAGAGAAAGAGCAACATTTAGACGTTATCGTCAAACGGTTAACTGAGTTGAATGTTGAAATTAAGTCGAAACAAGAAAATCTTGATTTTGAAACATCTACTGAAGTCGCAAAGCAAATTGAGCGATTGCAAAAATCATTAGATGATGATGAGGGAGCTTATGCTTCGCAGAAACAAAAAGTTGCCGATATCTCGTTGGTGATTGCAGGCAATCGTGCAAAACGTGACCAATTGAAGCAACAAATGGCAAATCAGCAGCAAGCTTTAAGTGAATCTGAAGCAGCCTTAAGTGACGCAATTTCACAAATTGGTATCGAAACCATTGATGCATTTAAAGGAGCACTGCTCAGTGATCATGACTTTAATGCACTGACAGCGCTCTATGATGATGCGATTTTAGAACGTGAACGACTCCTTGAAGAGATAAAGATTCTTGAAAAACGTATTGATGATACACCTGCGATTGATGAAGAAACTCTAAAACTTGAGAAGTCAAAGTTGGATCTTGAAATTGAGCAACGTCGCCAACAAGATAAATCATTGAATTATTCCCTTATCACAAATTCTGGGACACATGAGCGACTCGTTAAGATTCAAAATAAAACAAAAGATTTGGAAGCTACATATGCAATGCTAAGTGATCTCTCAAAGGCAGCCAATGGTGAGTTGCTTGGAAAAGATAAAATAACCCTTGAACACTATGTTCAATCTGCGTATTTCGAATACATTATCAATGAGGCAAACAAACGATTTAGACGTATGACGCGTGACCGTTTTGAGTTGGTAAGACAAGAGCAATCAAACAATCGTTCAGCGAAATCGGGTCTTGATTTAGATGTAATGGATTATTGGACCGGAAAACGTCGTTCAGTCAAATCATTATCAGGCGGAGAATCATTTAAAGCTTCCTTATCGTTAGCGTTGGGACTTTCTGATGTTATTCAAAACTTTTCTGGTGTTGTTGCCGTTGAAGCAATGTTTATTGATGAAGGGTTCGGCACGCTTGACGAGACATCATTAAATGATGCCATCGATACGCTTCAAGAACTCGCAAGTAATTCTCGTTTAGTGGGAATCATTTCGCATGTTCCGGAATTGAAACAACGAATTGAACAGCAATTGGTGATTCATAAACATGAAAATGGAAGTTCGATTGAGCAGATACGAATTGTGTAAGTTTATCCTTACATCTATTAAACTAAAGGTGCTATAATACTTACACAAAATTGGAGGCGGCTATGGACGTAAATAAAGCAATAATACACGCAATTGATAGCGATTTAAAATCAGTTATTCTATCTGAATTTCCCATGAATCTTAACAATGCTAAAGCGATTGAGACGTATATCTTAAAACTTGTAAAAGGATTAGTAGGGAGTACATCGTCTTCGAAGGCAAAACTTGGAGAGAACAGTTCGCTCAATAATTTGTTGAATACGCAATTAAACTTTGTTGAGTCGACACAAAAAATAGCCCGCGAGTGGTTTGAGCACAATGTGCAATCCATGGATTATGTTGGAACTAACCTTATATTTGCACTTATTGACCTTGATGAGTCTGTGGCATTGGTAATGTTTGAGCTCTTAAACAAAGATGGTTTTATCAAAATTACGCAAAATCAGCATGGTGTAGAGAACTCGTTGGTTCATAATCACGCAATACTACCAAGCACATTTTCAAGTATTCCAGCCGCTTTTATGCTAAATCTTGGGTCCGCAGAATTAACACTGAAATACAACGCAGAAAATAAAGACCGCATTGAATCCTTACTCGATTGTACGATCATTGCTAACTCAAAAGATTCGTTTCGTGTCGTAGGAACGTTGGTTGATTACATTTCCGAACAACGAGATGAAGATGGCTTCAAGAATATTGTTAAGGCAAAGCAAGTCATTACAGATAATATTGAGTTTTTTGATGAGATCGAACCAAAACAAATTTTAAAAGAAGTCTTTGAAGATTTAAGTGATGATGAGGAGTCGATTGTAAGTGCAACGTTTGAAGATCATAATGTTGTTGATATGATTGATCTAAAGACAATGAAACGCACATCTGTTGCAAAACGTCATCGAATTAAAACAGAATCTGGCATCGAAATTATTCTGCCGCTTGATATATTGGATGTCAGTGATATTGTTGATATAAAAACAGATATAAATGGTCGGGTTACTATTGAATTGAAAGATATAGGGAAAATTGTTGAATAGGAGAGATAGTATGGGACAAGACATTATTGACTACATATCTAATATTGATGTTAAATACCGTGACGTTTATATAAAACTCATGAATATTGTTGCGGATGCAATTCCAGAAGGTTTTGAATTACAAATGCTTTATGATATGCCAACATATGTTGTACCAAAGTCTCGCTATCCTCAAGGGTATCACGTAAAACCGGAGTATCCGTTGCCGTTTTTATCACTGGGTGTGCAAAAGGGACATATTGGCATCTATCACCTTGGCATCTATATGGACCCACAACTACTAGCTTGGTTTGAAAAAGCATACGCTGAAACAATGCCTACAAAACTAGATATGGGAAAATCTTGTATTCGTCTAAAGAATCCCAACACAATACCTTTTGATTTGATTGCCGATTTGGTACAACAGGTAACTGTTGATGAATATATTGATAGGTATGAATCTAACTCATCCCGTTGATTATAATAATATAAGAATCCGTTGTAACCCTTATCAAAATACTGTAAACTATGTTTAGAGAGTGGGAGGTTATCCATGAAAAAGAAAAAGTTAATGTATGTTGAAATTGCAATTCAGTTAAAGAACGATATCCTCGCTGGAAAATATCCAATGGGTTCCTATATCCCAACAGAACGCGAATTGGAAGAAACATTCAATGTAAGTAAAATTACGGTTCGAAATGCTGTAGAAATCCTTGCAAATGAAGGCTATGTAGAAAAGAAGAGTGGAAAAGGGACAATCGTCATTAGTAATCGTCTTTTTAATAAACTCTCAAAAGCTGCCTCTTTCTCATCAATTCTAGAAGAAAATCATCAACTTGAAAAGGAACTTATCGGGATTGAGATTGTACCAACCGATCCAAATTCAAAACTACGCCATACCTTTGGTGATGAAGTAACGTGCCTAAGAAGAATGTATTATCTTGATGGTAAGCCATATATCACATTCGAACATTATTTTCCTGTGATGATGATAAAAAATGCAATCAATGAAATTGAGCAAGATTCACTGTACAAATGGCTTGATCAAAAAGGGTACGATGTGGCTAAATTCCAGGATAAATTTTATGTTGTAACCAAGGCGAAAGAGTATATTACTAAAATTCTTGCTACTGCTGATACCCCATTGTTATGTCGGGAACGAACAACTGTTGATGCTGATGGCGATGTTGTAGAAATTTCCTACGGTTACTATGACTCCACGACAATGCCTTATATTATTGAGTACGAAATCTAACCGAGTTATCTCGGTTTTTTTGTGATTTCGTTTCGTAGTTTATGATTATAAATTAAAGAGTGTTTCGGTTTCAGTCGCAAATTCACTATGATATAATCGCAACGAGGTGGATGTTTTGAAAAATGAAATGAATTGGCAACAATCATTGAAAGAACTTCAGGATGGTAACGAAAGATTTCGAAAACAAGTTTTACGCAATGCAGCACATAGCAGTGAATACTTACAATCACTTGTGTTAGGGCAAAAGCCCCACGCTGTAGTCGTTAGTTGCTCGGACTCTCGTGTGTCTCCGGATTTAATCTTTGATGAGCGTTTGGGTGAGATATTTATCATTCAAAATGCAGGAAACATTGTTGATGATACGGTAATAGGTAGTATTGAATTTGCGATTGAGAGTCTGGGTAGTGCACTTGTAGTTGTGTTAGGTCACAGTGATTGTGGCGCAGTGACTGCTGCATCCCAGGGTGTGCATGTTGATGGGAAATTACAGTATGTGATTGATTCAATCGTCCCTCACATTCGCAAAGGAGAAACACTCGAACAGCAAATTAAGCAAAGTGCCGAAGAAATGGCAGATATTTTGCGAAATGAACCTGTAATTAAAAAGGCAGGTACGAAGGTTATTTCTGCTTATTACAATATAAACGATGGTTCAATCCAATGGATACTTTAAGAATGTTTCGACATTCTTTTTTTTCTTCTAATTTGTGATATAATTAGAAGGATGTTTTTAAAGGAGAATGCTTGTGATAAGTACAAATAATCTATCGCTTATGTTCGATGGAAAAGCTCTTTTCGAAGAGGTGTCAATTAACTTTACTCAAGGTAATTGCTATGGCGTTATCGGCGCAAATGGTGCTGGTAAGTCAACATTTTTAAAATTATTGTCAGGTGAGTTAGACCCTACCGGAGGCCATGTGTCCATTCAACCGGGGAAAAGACTCTCGTTTTTGAAACAAGATCACTTTGCTTTCGATGATTATACCGTTCTGGAAACTGTAATTATGGGTAATACAGAGCTTTATGCAATCATGAAAGAAAAAGATGAGATTTATCTTAAAGAAGATTTTAGTGAAGCTGATGGAATTCGTGCTGGAGAATTGGAAGAAAAATTTGCTGACATGGATGGTTGGAATGCTGAAACTGAAGTGTTTACGTTACTTAATGGACTGAGCGTTGATTCAAAATATCATGAAGAGAAAATGAGTAATCTTCCGGGTTCAGATAAAGTTAAAGTGTTGTTGGCACAGGCTGTATTTGGTCATCCTGATATTTTACTTCTTGATGAGCCTACAAACCACTTGGATCTCGATGCAATTAACTGGCTTGAAGAGTTTGTTATAAATCTTGATAGCACCGTAATTATGGTTTCTCATGATCGACACTTTTTAAATAAAACGTGTACACATATTGCGGATATTGATTATGGAAAAATCCAGTTATTCGTCGGTAACTATGATTTCTGGTATGAATCAAGTCAATTGATTCTTCGCCAAATGAAAGATGCCAATAAGAAAAAAGAAGAAAAAATTAAAGAACTCAAAGACTTTATTGATCGCTTTAGTGCTAATGCATCGAAATCCAAACAGGCAACATCACGAAAGCAAGCATTGGCTAAGATTAATATCGAAGATATGGTTGCATCAAAGCGACGGTATCCATTTATTGAATTTAAACCCCGTCGTAATCTTGGTTCATCGATTTTGAATGTTGACTCACTCACAAAGACAGTAGAGGGTAGCAAGGTACTTGATGCTATTAATCTGACTGTCAAAAATGATGATAAAATTGCGTTTATCAGTGAAAATGAGCTTGCATCAACAACGTTCTTTGAGTTAATCACTGGGAATATGCAACCTGATAGTGGAACAGTTCATTGGGGTTCCAGTGTTGAATATGGTTACTTTAATAAGAATTTTGATCAAGAATTTACGACTGATGAGCGTATTGTAGACTGGCTAATGGAGTTCTCCGATGAAAAAGATGAAACCTATGTGCGTGGATTCTTGGGGCGGATGATCTTCGCAGGCGATGATGCCTTAAAAAAATTAAATGTCTTGTCTGGAGGGGAGAAGGTTCGTTGCATGATGTCAAAAATGATGATCATGGGCGCGAATGTTCTAATCTTGGACGAGCCTACAAACCACTTGGATATGGAATCAATAACAGCATTGAACAATGCTCTTATTAAGTTCCCTGGAACAATTTTAATGACTTCTCATGACCACCAAATTGTCGATACAACGGCAACTCGCATTGTTGAGTTTAAGGATGATGGATCGATTGTTGATTATCTTGGGACATATGAGGAGTATTTGGAAAAGAAACACAACGAAAATAAGAAATAGAGGAATACAATGAAGAAAAATAAAGAACTGTTTGTCTTTAAAGGATCATTCATATTTTTCATTCAAGCAATTATAACGTTGTTTATCAGTGTTGCAATTTTCAGGTTGGATTTGTTGCCCTTTAAATTCATGGGAATAGTTATAGGAAGTTTACTCGTGATTCTTATGATATTTGGTTTTTGGCTCTTGAAATCAAAGAAGGGTGCATTTTTAAATTTTGGAAAAATTCTGAGTTTACTTTTAAGTTTAGTCCTTGTTATTGGAACAAACTATGTTCTAAAAGGTGATAGTTTTATTGGTTCAATTGCAGGAGCAAATCAAGATACACATGTGGTTTCAGTAATTGTTCGTAACGATAGCGATTATCGTGTTTTCGATGATGTCAAAGGTTTCGATTTTGGTGCAAATACACTAATGGATCGCGCAAACATTGATAAAGCACGTTCATTGTTTGAAGGAAAGACTAAAAATTCAATTTCTATCGATGAGTTTTCCCAATATGAATCATTGGCAAACGCACTTATTGATGGTGATATTGAAGTTATGTTTTTAAGTGAAGCACACCGTGCAGTCGTTGCGGAAGTAATGCCAGATTTTAATGAAAGTACCCGTGTTATTGATTCTGTGAAGTGGTCTGTAGAATCTAAAGTGACTGACCGAAATACTGATGTATCAAAAGACACATACAGCATTTATATTTCAGGAATCGATACATATGGACCTGTTTCCTCAGTTGCGCGTTCTGATGTTAATATGATTGTAACGGTAAATCCGCTAACAAAACAAATACTATTGACGAGTATCCCCCGTGACTATCATGTGATTTTACCTTCGTTCAATGCGTACGATAAACTAACACACGCAGGTATTTATGGTGTGGGTGAATCGGTATCAACTTTGGAGAATTTGCTAGGGATTGATATTGATTTCTATGCGCGTGTCAACTTTGATTCGGTTGAACAAATTGTTGATGCGTTGGGTGGTGTTGACATTTATTCTGATATAGCGTTTACCGCATTTGATGGACGAGAGTTTGTTGAAGGCTATAACTATGTAGATGGGGAAGCGGCATTGAGCTTTGCTCGTGAGCGCTACTCTATTGAAGGTGGAGATAATGCTCGTGTTAAGAATCAACAAGCATTGCTTACCGCAGTGCTCAAAAAAGCAATGTCACCGGCAATTATAACGAATTACAATAGCATTCTTGGATCGGTAGCGGGAAGCTTTGAGTTGAGTATGCCAGAGGGTGATTTCAAACAAGTCATAAAGAATGAAATTGATGATATGTCAGGCTTCGAAATCCTTTCAATACAATTGAGGGGATTTGGCTCGAGTAGTGATTCAACGGTTTCGATGCCAGGATGGAACCTCTATGTTATGGAACCAGATTTTGATACGGTTAACCGTGCATCAGAATTAATTCTTCAAATGGAAGCAGGTCAACGAATCTCTGTTGACTAGAAAAAACCGAATTTGCTTAATCATCCTTAATGAGAAGATAGCAAATCCGGTTTTTTTTATTTTAAATATATTCATCCGCTTTGACAGTGAACATAATAGCGCTTGCCATGGGATCTTTCTTAATTTCTGCCTTCACGAGGCGACACGCTGCTTCTTTATCTTCAGCGTCAGTTTCGAAATACAGTTTGATACCATCTTTTTTCACAAATGTGAATTTGGGGTTCTCGATTGCCTCAACAATTATCTGGATCTTCGACTGCATAATTGGACTATTTACAATAATCATTCGTATATCCTTCTTTCTTCTACCTCCATATTTTAGCAAAGAATCAACACTATTTCAACGATATTAAAAATTTATTTCAATAATTCATTAATATGCTTGAAATTAATTTCAAATACATGTATCCTATGAATGTAAGCACTCACAGGTGCACGAAAGGGGTTAAATATGGAGAATTTAACACGTTTTATAGAAGAGAAGATTGCGCCACCGCTAATTAAGTTTTCTCAATTGAAGTATGTTCAGGTCATGCAACGTACTGGACTAGGGATCATGAGTTTGTTAGTTATTGGTTCAGTATTCTTATTAGTTGCATCATTTCCAATTCCGGGTTGGACTGATTTTTTAGGAAGTTTTAGATGGACAATTGCCGCAGCATCAGGGGTCGGTACAGGGTTCATCGCATTGTATACTGTAATTACTGCATCGTATGGTTTGGTAGAGTATTACAACAGACAAAAAGGGGAGAACAATGATATTGTTCAACCAATGATCCTTGCTGTTGCATCGTTCTTATTATTAAATCCAGCACAAACTGTCACAACAATGCTTGATGGAATCGAAGGTACATTTACGGGAGTTCCTACAGCATATTTAGGAGCGGTTGGAGTTTTTGCAGCCCTAATCATTTCGATTGTTACAGTTGAATTGTATCGATTTGTTGTTAATAAGAAAATGGTTATTAAAATGCCAGAAGGCGTTCCACCAATGGTATCGCAATCCTTTATTGCTCTAATTCCAAGTGGAATTGTAATTCTATTCTGGTGGTTCTTTGGTCATGTGCTTGCAATCAACTTACCACAAGTTATTGCCGGAATCTTTACACCACTCGTTCAACAAGGGGATACGCCCTTTGTAGTTGTCATCACAACACTCTTGAATCGTATTCTTTGGGCTGTTGGTATTCACGGAAGTAACATCGTTAACTCCGTTGCTGGTACATTCTGGGGACAAATGGCGAATGAAAACTTGGCTGCGTTCCAACAATCAGGACTTATGACAGGTCTTCCATATACATTTACATCCGTTTGGATTGATAACTATATTTGGATTGGTTTATTCCCTCTCGCATTGTCATTAATTACTTCGAAGTCACCCCGTCTCAAGGGTCTTGGAAAACTCTCAATTGCTGCAGCATTATTCAATATTGGTGAGCCATTAATCTTTGGACTTCCAATTATGCTAAACCCACTAATGATGATACCGTTTGTATTAAGTTATGTCGTTTTGGCGATTGTAGCGATAATACTAACATTAACAGGTGTCTTACCGGTTCCTGCTTTGATGATTTCTTGGATTACCCCTGCACCAATCAAAACATTCTTAGCAACCAATGGTAGCGTTGTTGCAACGGTATATGTTCTTCTAGCGTGGTTATTTATGTTCGTTGTCTTCTATCCATTTGTTAAAGCAATTGAAAAAAATGATCTAAAAGAAATTGCTCAAGCAGAGGAACTTGAAGGATTGGAAACACACGTCTAATGTTGGGGATATCAAGTTACTTTAAGGATCTTGATTACGATTATTTAAAAAGAGCATCTGAAATTGGGGCGAAGTATTTATTTACTTCGCTTCATATTCCAGAGGAAGACTTGTCACAATTAGATCAAGAGCTACCAATCTTCCTTAAAACGTGCCAAGAATTAGGGTTGCAAATTGTACCGGACATTTCCCCGATTACATTTGAAAAATTAGGTGTTATAGCAAACGATTATAAGGCTCTGAAAGAAATGGGCTTTAAAGTATTACGTCTTGACTATGGTTTTGATGACTTTGATGTCATCAAAACATTATTACATGACTTTGACTTAATGCTTAATGCCAGTGTTGTTAACGAACAGTACATTGTCGATGCGAAAGCAGCGGGTGTTGACTTTTCGCGTATCTCACTGCTTCACAACTTTTATCCAAAAACAGAAACAGGTCTTTCACTTGATTATTTTAAAAAAATGAACGAGGGATTTCTTAAGCATAACATCCGTATTATGGCTTTTGTCCCAGGAGACCTTCTCAAACGTTTTCCGTTATATGAAGGATTACCTACTGTTGAGAAACACCGTCAAAAGAATCCCTATATTGCGGCAGTTGAATTGATTCATGACTGTGAAATTAGTGATGTGCTTATTGGTGACAGTAAGGCGCATTTGTCTACATTGCAATACATTCAAAGTTACATGAAAGATCGTATTATGCACATTCCTGTTGTTTTGGATGAACCATACACTGACATGTTTGATCACACGTTTACAGTTCGAAAAGACTTATCAGAAAATGTTGTTCGTTTAATAACACCACGTATTCCTAATATTGCTATTAAGGACAATAGTTATCGTGTCCGTGGTGCAATTACAATGGAAAATGAACTATCAGGTCGTTATAGTGGTGAAATTCAGTTAACAAAGCGTGACTTTCCAATGGATGCTCGTACGAACGTGCTTGGATTCATTCATCCGGATTATGTTGAATTGGTTGATTCCATTGATCGTGATACAATTATTCAGTTTGTACGCATAAATTAAGAAGGAAACTATTCCTTCTTTTTTTAAAATTTAGTATGATATATAAAGATTAGAGGTAAAAATTTTGAGTTTAGAAAAGATCGTATCAGCGATTCAACAAAATCGCTATTTCAACGCTGTTAAAACAGCAATCATCAAAGTTGCTTACATAAACATTACTCTTGCAGTGATTCTGTTTGTATGGGTTCAATTTCAAAGATTCATGGATGTATCCGAAGATATTCGTGTGATATTGATTTTAGTTTACCAGTATTACTGCATCATGATGGGACTCATTTTCTCATATATAGTCGCGGATCAACTCAGTCTACAGAAAGAGAATGAGCCGCTCAAATATGCGACAGTTTTTCTTGCAGCAATTCTTGCGGTAGTCTATATCCCTAATAATTTTACAACTGAGTATCCGATTGTTGCGTTGTTTTTTTCACCGATAATCTATTTTTTCTTAGATAAGTTAGCAACGTTAAAAGTGGGTTTTGAAAAGGTTCCGCAAGCTGTTGCAGACTATTACAACTGTATTATGCCAGTACTAGTGATGACTTTCGTTATTTTGATATTAATTTTTGTATTTGATGGTGGTTTGCTGTGGGTTGGAAATGTATTAGCGACACTCACAAGAGCGCTCGCTTCTCCACTGGCGGTCATCATTGTTACGCTTGCCATTTGTTCCTTCTGGGTAATGGGGGTACATGGGGTCGCTGTTATTGGGACAATCATGCGTCCGTTCTGGTTTTATATGATGCTTGTCAATGGATACCTCGTCTTGCTGGGACAACCTGCGTTCTACATTGGTTCGGAGACTTTTTTCCAATGGGTTGTTTGGCTTGGTGGCTCTGGCTGTACCTTAGGCTTATCGCTTTGTATGCGATATTTCGCAAAAAGCATTCATTTGAGAACATTAGGCAGTGAAGTGATGACATCAAATTGGTTTAACATCAATGAAAATGTTATCTTTGGGGTACCCATTGTTGAAAATCGCCACTTCAGATTTCCTTTCTTTATGGCACCTTTGATATGTGCGCTCGTTGGATACAGTGCTTTTGCTTTTGGTTATGTCAGTGTTCCAGCAATTGTTTCTCCTTGGGTTTTACCGGCTCCAATTGGTATCTTCATTTCAACGCTTGGCGACTATCGTAGCCTAATTCTAATTGCATTACTGATCGTAATTTCTGCAGTAATTTACTATCCGTTTTTTAAGCGTTATGATAATGAGTTAAGAATAGAAGAAATGAACTAATTTAACAGGAGGTATTACCATGAGTAGTTTGTACCGAATCAAAGAAAATATGAATAATTATACTGAGACTGAAAAGAAGATTGCGCAATATATTTTGGAGAATAAAGATAAAGTCATCAATTATTCCTCACAGCACTTTGCTCAAGAGATAGATTCGTCTGCCGCAGCGATTGTCCGTTTCTCTAAGAAAATTGGTTATAATGGATTCACGCACTTAAAGGTTGAATTGGCGAAAGACCGTAGTGAGATGGAAGATACATCGTTTGAGAAGTTAATTAACGAAGAAGACTCAATCGAGACGATGATACGGAAATCACACTATGTTAATCATCGTACATTTGATAACACCTATAAGTTAATCAATCCGATGATACTTGGTGAAGCAATTGAAAAAATTCGTGGTGCACGTCGTATTTATCTTTTTGGAATTGGTGGGTCAAGCGTCGTTGCGAACGATTTATCACAAAAATTTGTACGTATCGATCGTGAGGTTTTATACTTCGATGATTTCCACCTTGGGATGTCCTCTTTAACTCACGCCAACAATCAAGATGTAATTATCTCTTTTTCGTATTCAGGAATTACTCATGAAATTGTAATCGCTCAAAGACTTGCTGCTGAAAAGGGTGTAACGACAATTGCGATTACCCAAGTCGGGCGCAATGAACTTGCGAAGCTTTCTGATTATGTCATTAATATCCCTAAAGAAGAGTCTGAACTCCGTTTGGGTTCGATTGCTTCGCGATTCTCAATGTTCGCTATATCCGATCTCTTGTACCTAGGTGTTGCAAAAGTTGACATCGAAAAAACGCGAAGTAAACTCCTTGAATCTCGTAAAAATGTGAAACTTATCCGTGAGAATCAATAATATTTCATAAAACACCTAAATGGTTTGAAATAACATTTCAAACCATTTATAATGTAGGTAAAGTGAGGGCACAACAATGAAAATTGATTTGAGTAAAATTGGGACTGAGCAACAGAATAAGAACACGATGAATATTGACCAGTTAAGTACCATTGAAATGGTACGATTAATTAATAAAGAGGATCAAGCAGTCATCGATGCGGTAGAAGCTGCAATTCCGCAAATTGCAAATGCTGTGGATGCCATTTATGAAACAATTCTTAAAGGTGGGCGTCTTGTGTATATCGGAGCGGGGACATCGGGTCGCTTGGGTGTTCTTGATGCGTCCGAAGTACTACCAACTTATGGGATTGGTGAAGAAGCGGTTGTTGGTTTGATTGCGGGTGGTGATATTGCACTTCGTCATCCTGTTGAGGCTGCGGAAGACGATGAGACTGCAGTTATTGTTGATTTAGAAGGTATCAAGTTCAATAAGAATGACATTCTTTGTGCAATTGCCTCTTCTGGCCGTACACCTTATTGTATTGGTGGCCTTAAGTATGCTCGTTCATTGGGTGCGAAAACAATTTCACTCGCTTGTGTAGCGGATAGTGAAATTGGCAAACTTGCTGATTTTCCAATTGAAGCAGTTGTTGGACAAGAAGTTGTAACTGGTTCAACACGCATGAAATCCGGTTCAGCAACGAAAATGGTTTTAAACATTTTAACAAGTGGTGCGATGATCAAATATGGCAAGGTCTATGGAAACCTGATGGTTGACGTAAAAACAAGCAATGAAAAGTTGGTTGAACGTGCTAAAGGGATTATTATGAAGGCGACAGATGTTGATTATGATCGTGCATCATATCTACTTGAAGCAAGCGATAATCATGTTAAGACTGCCATTGTCATGCAAGAAACAAATCGCGATAAAGAAGCTGCCATTGCATTATTGGATGCAAATGACGGTCGTATCTCAAACGCAATCAAAAATCAATAGAGGTGGAAACTATGAGTGAAAAATATGCAGTAGGATTGATGTCTGGGACTTCACTAGACGGTGTTGATGCAGTATTAGTAAAAATAGCAGGTTATGGTGTTAATACTGAGATTGAAGTAATTGACTTTGCCTCATATGATATTGATGATGCTTTAAGACAGCGCATAATCGCTGTATGTCACCCCGACACATCATCCGTTGATTTGATTACATCACTAAACATGGAGTTGGGAAAGTTATGGAGTCTTGCAGTTTCTAAAGTTTTAGAACAAGCTGGTTTCGAAGGAACTCTTGATTATATTGCTTCTCATGGACAAACTATTTACCATTTACCAAACGCTCAAGCACCACTGTACCGCTCGACCCTCCAAATTGGGGATCCATCGTATCTTGCGTATGATCATCAAACACAAGTTGTATTTAACTTTAGAATGATGGACATGGTTGCAGGCGGTGATGGTGCTCCGCTTGTTCCATATACTGAGTTTGTATTGTATCGACAAGAATCCGAAACAGTACTCTTGCAAAATATTGGCGGAATCGGAAACGTAACAGTCATTCCAGCGGGTGCCTCACTCGATGATGTGAGTGCTTTTGACACGGGTCCAGGTAACATGATGATGAATGCAGCTGTGATGCATTTCTATGAAAAACCTTATGATAAAGACGGTGTATATGGAAGTAAGGGGACTGTTATTGAACCACTCTATAATGAGTTGATTTCGCACCCTTACCTCAATGTCCAACCACCAAAATCCACAGGAAGAGAAATGTTTGGTGAGGATGTAGTTGCGAGAATCTGTGAAATGTACCCAGAGCAGGCGGATGATGTCATTTTTACACTAACAAAGTTCACCGCGTATACGATTTCTGATGCATACAAACGTTTTGTAATGCCTAACCACAAAATAGACCAAGTCGTTGTTGGTGGTGGCGGTGCCTACAATCCGATTTTGATGCGGGAACTTCGTTCAATGCTTCCGGGTATTGACGTCGTAACACAAGAAGATTTAGGTCACTCAAGCGATGCGAAAGAAGCAATTGCTTTCGCAATACTTGGTAACGAAACATTGCATGGTCAGGCAAGTAATGTTCCAACGGCGACAGGAGCAAAGATTCCTGTAATACTTGGGCAGATTTGCCCGAATCCTTTTCCAAAATAGACGAAAAAAAGATGTTCAGCCCGAACATCTTTTTTGCTTTTGGACTTGTTTTGTTTGCTTGATAGATATGCAGTAAAATAATTGAAGACCGTGCAATTTGTGGGTGTCTCATAGCTATCTTCTATTTGAAAGTATGTTGAGTTAACCCGCTAAATATGTTAGTATATTATGGCGAATAATAATGTTATAATTTGATATATAGACGCGCTAAGTTATATTAATAAAAATGTACTAATCTAAAAGTAAAACACATAAATAATTAACAAACTACTAACATGATTGTTAGAGATTTCATACAATATCGATTGGAGAAACTGATGAAAAAGTATAAAGGTATTCTATTAATGATTTTTGATTTGCTCTTAGTAAATCTCAACTTCATTTTTGCAGTTTATTTGCGTTTTGATTTCAAGGTAGAGTTTGACTTAATTCAACAACCGACAGTGTTGCTCTTCTTAGTAATTACTGTTGTATACTTTTTTGCTTTCCTTATTGGGAAAACAAATCGATCTGTTTGGGATCGCATCGGCGTTGATGAAGGGCTGAGAATCTTCGTCGCAAACTTTGCTGCTACTGTAATTTTGTTAACACTCAAGTATCTCAATCTAATTCCCAAATTACCGGGCTCAATTATTGTACTGCTTTTCTTTATTAATACGCTGTTTCAAGAGATTACGCGGTTTTCATATCGTATGTTCCGTACAATCACACTCCGTAGAAGTAAAATTAAACGTGAGGGAAGTAAACGTGTGCTAATTTATGGCGCGGGTAATGCTGGTGTTTTGATCGCAAATGAGATTACAAACAGTCCTGATTATAATCTCTATGTTATTGGTTTTATTGATGATAATCCATACCTCAAAGGGAAATTTTTAGGGGGCACATTATCTATGGTACGCATGCAGTGCTTAATAAAGTCATCGATCAGCATTCGGTTGATGAAATTATAGTTGCGATGCCAAGTGCATCCATTGAAAAACAAAAGGAAGTTCTTGCACGGGTTTATAAGACGGGATTCCCAGTTAAAACTGTAACATCTTCAGAAGTCTTAATATCAAATCCATCACTGAAGAATTCTCTTAAGGATGTTGACATATTGGACTTGCTCCAACGTAAGGAAATTGATCTTGATGACAGTGAAATTCGCAAATCAATCCATGGAAAATCAGTACTTGTAACAGGTGCTGGAGGTTCAATTGGCTCGGAACTTGTGCGCCAGATACTGAAACATGAACCGACCGAAATTACTTTAATTGATATTAGTGAGAATGGTGTGTACGCACTCCAACAAGAAATTGTTCGTAAAACACGTGAAGGCCTGATTAATGATGCCATCAAGGTAAATGTCTATATTGCCTCCATTCGCGAATATGACAGTCTTGAGCGCATTTTTGCACAACACAATTTTGACTTAGTGTTCCATGCTGCTGCGCACAAACATGTGCCGTTGATGGAAACATCGCCTCAAGAGGCTATAAAAAATAATATTTTTGGTACAAAGAACCTAATTGATTGCTGTAATAAGTTCAAAGTTGAACGTCTTGTTAATATTTCAACTGATAAAGCAGTTAACCCTACCAATGTCATGGGTGCTACAAAGCGATTCATTGAGATGATGTTACAAAGCCAAAAGAATACCGATACCAAGTTTGTTGCAGTTCGATTTGGTAATGTTCTTGGATCGAACGGTTCTGTTGTTCCGCTCTTTAAGAAGCAAATCAAAAATGGAGGTCCTGTTACAGTGACGCATCCAGATATTGTGCGCTACTTTATGACCATCCCAGAAGCTGTAAGTCTTGTACTGCAAGCGGAGACATTTGCTAAAGGGGGCGAAATCTTCGTATTGGACATGGGTGAACCGGTGAAAATACTTGATCTTGCTGAAAATATTATTACATTAACAGGGTATAAACCGTATGTTGATATTAAAATTGAGTTTACCGGATTGCGACCAGGAGAGAAATTATACGAGGAACTTCTTATGGCTGAAGAGGGGTTAATGAAAACTGAAAATGAACTGATATTCACCGCGAAGCCAATTGTTTTTGAACAAGAAGATATCATGAACAAACTCGAAATTCTCAAAAATGTTGTTGATTCTAAACATGACCGTGGCGAAATCATTGAGGCACTGCAGACTGTAGTTACCACGTATACTCCAGAGGATAATGAAATCCACTAAAATTCATTAATAGCTAACAGTATCTGAAACAAAGTCGGATACTGTTTTTTTTTACTTACTTAGGTCTGATAAACTCGAAAAACAGTTCGTAAATTATGTCGATTTTGAAGAGTTTGTATGTTTTTATAGGCTTAATTCCGTGGTTACAGGTCGTTTATATGTGATATAATTAGGTATGCATGATTTGCTTTCCAAACACGCGTAATGTGATGCAAGGGGATGTAAAAGATAATCGTGTAAATTTTCTGTGTCCACATAAATTATACTTAAACTTTAAGGAGACCATTATGGAAAAAAGAATTTTACTTTCTTCACCGCATATGAGTGATGAAGGTTATGAATTGGCATTTGTTCAAGAAGCGTTTGATACAAATTGGATTGCACCGCTCGGTGAGAACGTTAATCAATTTGAAAACGAACTCGCAGAACGTGTTCACGCAAAAGGGGCTGTTGCACTTTCAAGTGGAACTGCAGCGATTCATTTAGCACTTAAGCTAGCGGATGTTTCTGAAGGTGACGTTGTTCTTTGTCAGTCATTGACTTTCTCTGCAACGGCCAATCCTATTTTATATCAAAATGCCGTTCCAGTATTTATTGATAGTGATGAAGGATCATGGAATATGGATCCAGTTGCACTTGAAGAAGCACTCATAAAATACCCCAATACAAAAGCGGTTTTAATTGTTCATTTATATGGTTTGTGCGCCCGTTTGGATGAGATTGTTGCACTTTGCAAGCGTTATAATGTGACGCTAATCGAAGATGCCGCAGAATCATTAGGTTCTACATACCATGGCAAAGATACGGGTACATTTGGAAATCTTGGAATTTATTCGTTTAATGGGAATAAAATTATTACAACATCTGGTGGTGGAATGCTTGTTTCTAGCGATGTTGATGAAATGAAAAAGGCACGTTTCTGGGCGACTCAATCACGTGAGCCAGAATTGCACTACGAACACAAAGAACTCGGATTTAATTACCGAATGAGTAATGTTGTTGCAGGAATTGGTCGTGGGCAACTTAAAGTGCTTGACCTTCGTGTCGCAAAGAAAAATGAAATATATAATAGATATAAAGATGCATTATCGAGTATTGAAGGCGTTAGTTTTATGCCGCTACTTGATAATACAAAACCAAATTATTGGTTATCATGTATGGTTCTCGATCCCAAGTTGGGTTCACCCGTTGAACTTATTCATGCTCTTGACAGCGCAAATGTTGAGGCGCGTCCGATATGGAAACCAATGCATTTACAACCATTTTTTAGTGAATTTGACTATGTAGGTAATGGTTTTGGTGAGCAGCTTTTTAACACAGGATTATGCCTTCCATCAGATTCAAAGATGACTACTGAAGAACAAGACTATGTTATTGAGGTTATAAAGGGGTCTTTAGGTCGTGCATAAAAAGGGATTGTATGAACGTTATTTTAAACGCGTAATTGATTTTGTCGTTGCACTTGTTTCAATTATTTTACTCTCGCCGATCATTATTGTTGTAAGTGTGTTAGTACGAGTTAAGTTAGGTTCGCCAATTTTATTCAAACAACAACGACCTGGCAAAAATAGTAAAATATTCACGATGTACAAATTTCGCTCGATGACAGATGCGAAGGATGAAAATGGAGTGCTTTTGGACGATTCAATCAGACTTACAAAATTTGGCCGTTTCTTGCGCTCAACCAGTTTGGATGAATTGCCCGAGTTGTTCAATATACTCATAGGGAATATGTCACTTGTTGGTCCACGACCGTTGTTGGTTGAATACTTGGATTTGTATTCTGAAGAACAATTAAAGCGTCAGAATGTATTGCCTGGGTTGACTGGATTGGCACAAGTTAATGGTCGCAATGCGATATCTTGGGAAGAGAAATTCAAATTGGACATTGAGTATGTTGAAAACATCCGGTTTACATCAGATGTGAAAATATTCTTCCAAACATTTGCTTCAGTATTCAAACGTGAGGGTGTTTCTCAAACTAATCATGTAACAATGGAACGTTTTATGGGGGATGCTCATGAAAAAAAATAGTTTAACGATAATTGGTGCTGGTGGCCATGGTAAAGTATGCCTTGAAACAGCACTACGTATGAAAAAATGGGATTCATTTTCGTTTCTTGATGATCGCAAAGATATTCGCGATGTCCTTGGCTATCCAATAATTGGAGATACAAGCGATTTTTCGAAAATTGAAGGGGATGTATTTGTAGCTATTGGTGATAATGCAGTACGAATATCTATCTTGAAATCATTAATTGAATCCGAAATGAATATTATTTCACTTATTGATCCCAATGCGGTTGTATCGCAATTTGCATCAATTGCAAAAGGGTGTGTTATTGTTGCCGGAGCAATTGTTAATGCAGCTGCCACACTCGGTATGGGAACAATTGTTAATACGAATGCAGTCGTTGATCATGACTGTAACTTAGGCGATTGTGTTCATGTTTGCCCTGGAGCAACTGTCTGTGGAGCAAATGTAATCGGTGATCGTGTGTGGGTTGGAACGGGTGCTGTGATTATTCAAGGACAATCTATTTGTTCTGATGTTGTCATTGGTGCTAATAGCACGATAGTTGCTGCGATTGCATCACCCGGTGTGTATGTTGGTACTCCTGTGAGGAAATTATGAAAATAGCAGTAGTTGCAAATTTTGGTTTGGGTCTCTTCAATTTTCGATTGGAAGTTTTACAAGGTATTAAAGACGCCGGTCACGATGTCATTATTTTCTATCCGCGAGATGAGTATGCCGAGACATTTGAGAACAATGGCTTTCAAGTCATTGATATTTCATTAAGTCGTCGGGGCATGAATCCAATCGAGGATTTCAAACTATATCGGCAGTTAAAGAAACTATTTAAAGCAAATGGGATTGATCTTGTTGTTACCTATACAATTAAACCTAACATTTATGCTTCAAAAGCAGCGCAGCGGTTGAATATTCCTAGTATTGCAAATATAACAGGTTTGGGAACGAGTTTTGAAACCGATGGAATCATGCGCAAAATAATTGCTACAATGTACCGTTCTTCACTGAAGAAAGCGCGTCATGTATTCTTTCAAAATGATCAAAACCTTGAAGTGTTTCAAAAATTAGAAATATTAAATGGCCCTTTTTCAATTTTGCCTGGATCCGGTGTGAACCTAGAAAAATTTCAGTCTCTACCATATCCTGAAGATTCTCACAAACACATACTATTTGTTGGACGTTTGATGGAGAGCAAAGGTATTATTGAACTGATGGAGGCTATAAATGAGATGGAACGGACGGATTTTACACTCCATGTTGTTGGAATGTATGATCAAAATCTTCATGATTTTGTAGAAGGTGCCATCGAAAAGTCAAATGGTAAAATTGTGATGCATGGATATAAGACGAATATCAGTGACTATTTACTCACTTCCCATGCACTTATTAATCCATCACATCATGAGGGAATGTCAAATGTCTTGTTAGAGGCCGCTGCATGTGCGCGTCCGCTACTTGCCTCAAATATCCCAGGGTGTAAAGAAATTGTTAATGAGGGTGTAAATGGGTTTCTCTTTGAAGCAAAATCTTCAGAAAGTATCCAACACGCATTGAATAAATTTCTTGACTTACCACTCGTTATGAATCATGAAATGGGTGATGAATCGCGTAGGTGGGTTGAAGAACATTTTGACCGCAAATTAATTGTTAAAGAATATTTAGAACTCATAAAGGAGATAGACCATGATTGATAAAATTATAGACCGTACTGAGAGTATTTCTCTTGTCGGATTAGGATATGTTGGGATGCCAATTGCTGTTGCATTTGCAAAAAAAGCAAATGTTATTGGTTTTGACTTGAATAAAGCAAAAATTGAGACATACCTAAATGGCATTGATCCAACCAAAGAAGTTGGCGATGATGTCATTAAGAATACTACTGTGCAGTTTACCAGTGATGAAACAAAACTGCGAGATGCGAAATTTCATATCGTTGCAGTGCCAACACCACTCACAGAAAGTAAAACCCCAGATCTTTCACCTTTGATTGGTGCCTCTGAAATCGTAGGTCGTAACTTAACAAAAGGGTCGTATGTTGTTTTTGAGTCAACAGTGTATCCAGGAGTTACAGAAGAAATTTGCGTTCCAATTTTGGAAGATTTATCTGGCTTAAAATGCGGTGTTGATTTTAAGGTTGGGTATTCACCAGAACGAATCAATCCCGGCGATAAGGTTCATACGTTGGAAAATATTGTTAAAGTAGTTTCGGGGTGTGATGAAGAGTCGTTAGATACAATTGCAAAAGTTTATGAGCTTGTTGTAGACGCAGGCGTTCATCGTGCTCAAAGCATAAAAGTTGCTGAAGCTGCTAAAGTAATCGAAAACTCGCAACGTGATATCAATATTGCGTTTATGAATGAACTTTCAAAAATTTTCAACAAATTAGACATTAATACAAATGATGTACTCGAAGCTGCGGGAACAAAGTGGAATTTCTTGAAGTTCACACCCGGATTAGTTGGTGGACACTGTATTGGAATTGATCCATATTACCTTACACATAAAGCAGCACAAGTTGGCTATCATTCTGAGATTATTCTTTCTGGACGTAAAATTAACGATCAAATGGGTGAGTATGTTGCCGATAATATTATCAAAACAATGGTAAAAAATCACATTGATATGAAACATCCCCGTGTCGCAATTATGGGGCTGACATTCAAGGAAAATACCCCCGATGTACGGAATACGCGTATCATTGATATTGTTGAGGCATTGAACGAGTATGGGGTTGAAGTTGTTGTTTGTGATGCTGAGGCAGATGCTTCTGAAGTCAAACACGAATACGGAATCGATCTTGTGAAGTTTGAGGAAATTAAAAATGTTGATGTTGTGGTTGCAGCTGTTGCTCACAATGAATACTTAGATGTTTCAAAAGAAACACTCGATAAAATGTTCAGATCAGAATTAAAAATTTTATTTGACATTAAGAGCATTTATTCAAAATATGCAAATGACTTCGTTTACTGGAGTCTCTAGGAGGTAATTATGCATTATACAGAATTAGAGTTTGATAAAAACGATATATTTGTTATAACAGGCGGGGCGGGATTTATTGGTTCCAACTTGACTGAAGTTCTTCTCAATATGGGGCATAAGGTTCGCTGTCTCGACAATTTTTCAACTGGACCTCGAAGTAATGTTGAACCGTTCTTAAACCATGCGAACTATACGCTAATTGAAGGCGATATTACCAACCTTGCTGACTGCATGAAAGCATGTGAGGGTGCAACTTATGTCCTTCATCAAGCAGCATGGGGGAGTGTGCCTCGAAGTATCGAAATGCCGTTGTTTTATGAAGAAGTGAATATTAAAGGAACTTTAAATATGCTTGAAGCAAGCAAGGTGAATTCCATTAAAAAATTCGTCTATGCATCAAGTAGTTCAGTATATGGTGATGAACCAAACCTTCCCAAACGAGAAGGGGTCGAAGGAAATGTATTGTCGCCGTATGCCCTTACGAAACGTACCGATGAAGAGTATGCTCGCTTGTACACAAATCTTTATGGATTGGATACTTACGGGATGCGTTACTTCAATGTGTTTGGTCGTAGACAAGATCCTGATGGAGCATATGCAGCGGTCATACCAAAATTTATCAAGCAAATTTTGAATAACGATCAGGTAACAATTAATGGGGATGGCCAACATAGCCGTGATTTTACGTATATTGAAAATGTGATTGAAGCAAACCTTAAATCTTGCAAAGCACCATCTGAGTACGCAGGAGAGGCTTTTAATATCGCGTATGGTGGTCGTGAATATTTGATCGACATTTACAATGTTCTCGCTCAAAAACTTGGATCAGATTTGAAACCGATATTTGGTCCCGATCGAAAAGGTGATATTAAACATAGCAATGCCGATATCTCTAAAGCGAAGAAAATGTTGGATTATGATCCCCAATGGAGTTTTGAAGATGGTATTAATGCAGCTATAGATTGGTATAAAGCGAATCTGTAAGCTTGCTTGTGTACACAATGGAGGTATGAATGAAGAAAATATCGGTCTATGTTAGAAATAAAGAAATCACCCCATCGAGTTACTACCGAATTGTTCAGTACTTCGATAAAATGGACGATGACATTGTCTACAGAAATGCAACGAACACTACTTTTTACCGAAAATATCTTGATATGGACAAATCAAACCGACTAAAGCGTGCTTTAATGGGCATGGCCTATTATGTTATGATGGTATGTAAAGTCACTGCGTCATTAATTAAGGATTTGATTCGCAAACCGGATATTATTGTTGTATCAAAAACATTTATACCACGACGAACTCCCGCACATATACTTTTCTTATTGAAGCAAAACTTTAGGAATAGTGTGCTGTTTTGGGATTTTGATGATGCAATCTTTGAATCGGGCGAAATATCGTCGAAACAAGCGGTGCTATTGTCTGAAAAGTCGTCTCGTATCGTTGTTACAAGTGAATATTTGAAAGCGATGATTGCGAAAGAGTACCAATCCAAAGTTGATATATTACCAACGACTGATGGTGATTTCTATCCAGATTCACTCTCGAAATTGAATGAAGTGCGCCGTCAAAGTTATGATTCAAATATAAAACTAGTTTGGGTTGCAACAAGTTCAAATTTGCCAAACTTATTACATATTGCGCCGGCTCTTGACCAAGCAGCAAAAGAGATTAAAACTCGTTTGAATAAGTCGGTTGAATTAATCACTGTATGTAATCGTGGATTAGACTTTGATTTCGATCATATTAAGTATAATGATGTCCGGTGGACTCGTGACAAAGCGATAGCTTATGTCCATGAAAGTCATATTGGAATTATGCCGTTGATGCACAATAGTTACGCCAAAGGAAAAGGCGGATTTAAATTAATCCAATACCTATCTGCCGGCTTGCCAATTTTAGGTTCAAATGTTGGCTATAACAATGAGGTAATCACAAATGAGAATGGCATTCTTGTTGATGATACTCAAAGTATTAATACGTGGGTTGATGCAGTAATTAATGTATCGACATCATATGATGCGTGGGAACGCATGAGTAACGAAGCACTAAAATCATGGGAAACCTCATATTCCTATTCTTTTAACTTCAATTACTGGGTTAAATTAATCAGTTCAGGAGGTTTCTAATGTCTGGTACAGCATTATCAATTACAATGACCAATATTCTTTACATTGCTACGGGCATTGTTTCGATTGGTAGTATTTTTATCGCAAGTCGTTTGAATGAAAGTAAGAAACATACTCGAAAAATAGAAATTGCACTCTATTGTCTGTCTTTTCTAACGTTGGTTATTGTGTTAGGGTATCGTGGAAACTCTCCGGATTATGAGAATTATATTAAACGATATTTTCTACTTCAAGACCGATCACTTCTAAGCCAAATTGGGTATATGGAACCTCTTTACGCATTGCTGACATATGCATCCGGACTTTTGTTTGGTGATTACTATCAGCCAATGTTTGTAATCTTTGCATTTATTTCCATTGCGTTTGTGTATCTTGAGTTATACCGTGTTCGCAAGCGAATCAATCCAACGATTTGGATATTTGGTTTTGTGACACTCATTTATCCGTTCTATTTCGCAATTGTGCGCCAAGCACTTGCGATGGGAATTGTTCTTTTCGCAAATCGCTACTTCAATAGGGAAGATAAATGGAAGTATATAGCTCTTACAGTCATTGCGACCATGTTCCATTATTCAGCAATTATTATGATTCCAATCTTAGTTCTATATTTATTACAGAATCAAACAAGCATTCGGAAGCATGCAAAACTTATGTTTCCATTGCTTATTGGCTTGTTCTTGGTAAGTTTATTGGTTGTGAATTTATTGATTGGTGTATATCCTTGGATTAACCGTTATTTGTATTATTTTAAGGTTGGTAAGATATACTTTAGTTCTGTTTTGAATCTCTTAAACTTTGCCTTGCTAATTCCGGTTATTTTGATTTTCAAGAAAAAGCACAGCGAAAGCCTGCAACCGGTTCGAATGTATATTTACCAATATCAATCATTAGTAATGATGGTTCTCTTAACGCTTTTACTACCTGTGGGTAGAATAACCTACTACTTGTTTTTCCCCGGTATCTATCTCAATGCATATTTCTACAATGAGCTGGAGCATCTAAAGTTTTCTTCGATAAGTACGCGAAGTTTGAGAATAATTTATATCGTGGTATTGGTGGTTATTTCTTGTCTGTGGCTTTATTTAAAGTTTATTGCAAGTGATTCATTTGGGTCGACGTTATTCCCATATTATTTCAATATGTTCTAATAGAAAAGGAGAAATAAAAATGAAAGGTATTATTTTAGCAGGGGGATCGGGTACGAGACTCTATCCGCTAACGAAAATCACATCGAAGCAATTATTACCGGTTTATGATAAACCGATGATTTATTACCCTTTAAGCACATTAATGCTTGCGGGCATTCGAGAAATTTTGATCATCTCAACACCTACGGATTTACCAAATTTTGAGAATTTGTTAGGTGATGGTTCTCAGTTCGGAGTTGAGTTGAGCTATAAAGTTCAACCCTCACCGGATGGGCTCGCCCAAGCGTTCTTATTGGGAGAATCATTTATTGGCGATGATAGTGTTGCTCTGATTCTAGGAGATAACATCTTCTATGGTCGCCACTTTGGTCAATCATTACGCAATGCTTCATTGCGTGAAGATGGCGCAACAGTCTTTGGCTATTACGTACAGGACCCTGAGCGATTTGGTGTAGTTGAGTTCGATAAGGACTGGAAGGCAGTCTCGATTGAAGAGAAGCCAGAAAATCCGCGATCAAATTATGCTGTGACAGGGTTATATTTCTACGATAATCGCGTTGTTGAACTGGCGAAGTCGATTAAGCCAAGCGCTCGTGGTGAATTGGAAATTACTGACTTGAACCGACTCTATTTAGAGGATGGAAGTTTAAATGTCGAAATCTTAGGAAGAGGAATGTCATGGCTCGATACTGGAACCGTGGACAGTTTGCTTGAAGCTGCTCAATTTGTTGAAGTAATGGAGAAGCGTTCAGGAATTAAAATTAGTGCTCCTGAGGAAATATCGTTTCGTCAGGGATGGATTACTAAAGAACAACTAATCGAGGCTGCTGAAGCCTATGGAAAGTCTGCGTATGGCGTGCATCTTCATAATGTTGCCAATGGCAATTACTATTAGGAGATAAGATGAATAAAATTGAAACACCATTAAAAGATTGTTACGTGATTGAACCAAATGTTATTGGTGATTCACGTGGTTGGTTTATGGAGTCCTATTCAAAAAAGAAGTTTGAAGAACTCGATTTAGACTATGATTTCATTCAAGACAACCATTCGTTCAGTTCTCAAGTTGGAATTCTTCGTGGCATACACTGTCAGGTTGCACCTTATGCACAAGCAAAACTCGTTCGATGCACACGTGGAAAAATTCTTGATGTAGCCGTTGATTTACGGACAGAGTCACCAACTTACAAACAATGGTTTGCAGTTGAACTAACACCCGAGAATGCAAAACAATTGCTTGTTCCCAGAGGGTTTGGGCATGGTTTTGTAACGTTGAGTGACGATTGCGAAGTACAATACAAAACCGATAACTTCTACAATTTCGAAAGTGACCGCAGTATTCAATTTGATGATCCGGAAATTGGGGTTATGTGGGGTATAGAGAACCCTATGCTTTCTGAAAAGGATAGCAAAGCGTTACCATTATCGAAACATGTTTTAGAATTTGAATAACTATGGAGGAGGCATTAACATGAAATATTTAGTAACAGGTGGAGCTGGATTTATTGGCTCGAATTATGTTTTTTATCTTTTGGATAGTAAAGAAATTGATGTTGTTTGTTTGGATAATTTAACCTATGCAGGAAATCTCTCAACATTGAAGGATGTTATGGATCATCCCCGATTTAAATTTGTAAAAGGGGACATCACTGATCGTGAGTTTATCAACAAGCTTTTTGAAGATGAGAAGTTTGATGTTGTCGTTAACTTTGCTGCGGAAAGCCATGTTGACCGCTCAATTGACAATCCTGCAATTTTCTTGGAAACAAACGTCATGGGAACACAAATTCTACTTGATGCTGCATTGAAGCATGATATTAAACGATATCACCAAGTATCGACCGATGAAGTTTATGGTGATCTTCCCTTAGATCGTCCCGACTTGTTCTTCACTGAAGATACACCTCTTCGCACTTCATCACCATACTCAAGTTCGAAGGCTGGATCTGACTTGCTTGTTCAGTCATATTACAAGACTTATGGTTTACCAATCACAATCAGCCGTTGTTCAAATAACTACGGACCTTACCAATTCCCAGAAAAATTAATTCCACTTATTATCAGTAGAGCGCTTGCTGACGAGAAGTTACCAATTTATGGAACCGGTGAGAATGTTCGAGATTGGTTATATGTTACCGACCATTGTAAAGCTATTCAACTAATTATTGAAAATGGAACAGTTGGTGATGTCTACAATATTGGTGGTCATAATGAATTTTCAAACCTTGATGTCGTAAAAATAATTTTAGAACGATTGCATAAACCTGAAAGTCTCATTACCTATGTTAGTGACCGTAAGGGACATGACATGCGCTATGCAATTGATCCTGAGAAAATCCATCGTGAGTTAGGATGGTTACCTGAAACGCCGTTCGCGGAAGGAATTAATCTGACGATTGATTGGTATTTGAATAACAAAGAGTGGTGGGAAGAAATTCTTAGTGGTGAATATCAAAACTATTACGAGAAAATGTATGGACAAGAGTAACATGCGCGTTGTTGTTACGGGTGCCAATGGTCAATTGGGCTCAGATCTTTGTTCAGAACTTGAGCGCGCAGGCATTCCATGCTTTGGGCTTACATCTGATGATGCAGATATAACTGACAAAGTGTCAATTCAAACTGCAATTCGAAAGTTGGAACCGACGATCGTCGTGCATTGTGCGGCCTATACACAGGTGGATGCTGCTGAAGACAATCGTCAACTAACGCATGCTGTTAATGTTCTCGGAACACAGTATATTGCTGAAGTTACGCAAGAAATTAGTGCGAAACTTGTTTATATTAGTACAGATTATGTCTTTGCAGGAACAGGTACTGACTATTATTCAGAAAATGATCCAACAAGTCCAGTAAATTGGTATGGTCAAACCAAACTTGACGGTGAGAAAATTGTTCAATCTCTTCTGGATGAGTATTTTATCGTTAGAATCTCATGGGTATTTGGGCACAACGGAAATAATTTTGTTAAAACTATGCTTCGCTTAGCTCAAACACGTGATGAAATAAGTGTTGTTTCAGATCAAGTTGGATCACCTACAAATACGGCCGATTTATCGATATTCTTGGTATCATTAATGAAAACCAATGAATATGGAATTTATCATGCTACTAATGAAGGAGTTTGTACGTGGGCAGAGTTTGCAACCGAAATATTTGCGCAGTCAAACATTTCATGTCGTGTTGTTCCAATAAAAACTGAGGACTATCCTACTAAGGCAGTACGTCCGCTAAATTCACGCTTATCTAAAGATAAATTAAGAGTAGCAGGTTTTGATGCATTGCCACACTGGAAAGATAGTTTACGCAATTATCTAACACAATTGGAGAAATGAAACGAAAGCGGTACTTAATCAAAGTATCGCTTTTATCTGTTCATTCTTATACTTTAAAGAAATTACTAAATAAAGATGGGAAATCTCACGTAATCTATTTTGTGTGTGATAAGAGCTCTAAATTTGGTATAATTGGTAAGTAGTTATGGAGAAAAGTATGAAAAAAATTATAGAAAAAATAGATTTGAAAGCAATCATCATCGCTTTTGCAATTAGCATGGCGTACTTTATTTTCCCTGATAAAATGAAGTCACCAATCTCACTGATTGCAATTGTTGCAGGGTGGCTGTACGTGTTTTACAGTGGTCTGAAAAAGTGGGGACTAGCAAATCAACTCATTAACATGATGATTCTATCAGTTCCACTCTCATTTATCAGTATATTTGGGCAGACGGAATCGCTTGTATTTTTGAATTGGTTCCATATTTTTACAATTCTTTTCCTTGTTTATGCTTTTTTTGACATCATCAAAAACTGGAAAACAACACGATTTTCAATACTAGACGGATCGATTGTACTTGCAATTATAGGGCTAGCAGTATCATTTGCATTGAATTGGGTCCGCGTTAAACCATTATCGATTACACAAATGCTCTTAATTCTCTTTTTTTTGGTGTCGGTATTGATGTGCGATTTACTCATGAATAGTGGACGCCATAAAGAGACTTTCAAAACTGATTTTTTGTTGAGACAATTGCAATTTGTTTTGATGGGGATGGCTCTATGTGTTCTAATACAGTTTGTTGCATATAAAAATGGTGTTGTAATTGGAAGAGTTGAAAACTATGCAAATTTTCGATTGGCGCTTGGTTTTATAAACTTTGACTTTAGCTTTTTGTCATTGCTGCTTTTAGTGAATATTTTCTATCCGATTCAAACAATAATTCAGAACAAACGCTTGGATATTATAAGTGTTATATCAATCGGACTTGCATTATTATCCAGTACGTTGACATCGGCTCGAACTGGGCTCATGACGTTTGTCATTGTTTTATCAATGATGACTGTACTCTATGTGTTTGTATTCAATAAATTATCACTGTCGATTATGAAAAGAATTCTAGTTTTCGTGCTCTTAGCCGCAGTATCTGGTGCAATTCTGTACTTCATGTATAAAAAGCGTGGATTTGGATCATCGGGAAGAACTGAGATTAATCGCGATGCACTTGCTGCATTTCGAAACCGTCCCATTGGAGGAAATGGTTTAAACTGGATTTCTCGTCACGGTGTAATGCCGCACAACTTCTTTACACAGTATCTTGCACAAACGGGCGTTGTTTTTATTGTTCCTATTACAGTCGCGCTTACTCTTGTAATTAATAAGATTCGTCAGTCAAATATTGTGATTTTTGCTAACTCGCTGATTTGTATTGTAGGGTCTATGTTTATACCTGATATTCTGAACTCGCGTTTCTTCCTTTTAATTGTTATTTTAGGGCTTGTCGCACAAACGGTTAAGCCAAAGGAACAATTATGAAACGTGTCGCACACATACTAAGTTCAGGGGGATATTCTGGAGCAGAGAATATCGCAATTCGTTTTATTGAGGCGACACCTGAGTCGTATGAATCGGTCTACGTTTCAACTGCCGGACCCATTGAAGTGAAGTTGTCTGATGCTAATATAAGACATTATTGCATTCCTAACAACTCACATTCTACATTAAAAAAGGCCATTAAAGATTTGGACGTAGATATTGTTTATGCTCATGATTTCAAAGCATCGGTGCGGACTGCTTTTCTCATGTCACCGGTGACAAAGATATCTCATATTCATCAAAACCCGTCATGGTTCTCATCAATCAACATCAAAACATTACTCTTTCTATTTTGTTCGTTATTTTTGTCGAAAATAGTTTTTGTTTCACAAGAAACGCGAGATGAGTTTGCTTTTGCTGGAGCTATCAAGAAGAAGTCTGTTGTCCTGGATAATTTTGTTGATGGTGTGATTGTTAAAGAACGTGCAGGTCATCAGAATAAAAAATTCCATGTATCATTCTTAGGACGTTTTGAACCTGTAAAAGATCCACTTCGTTTCTTAAAATTAATTAATACTATAAAGCCAGACTATCCAAATATTTCTGCAATTATGATTGGTGATGGCTCGCTTATTCATTCCGCAAGACAATATGTCGTTGAGCAAGGCCTTGAGTCTAATGTTGAGATTGTTGGCTACCAGGATAACCCGTATACGTATTTGAGTGAATCGTTCATTAATGTCATTCCATCAGTTTGGGAAGGTTTCGGTTTATCTGCAGTTGAGGCGATGGTTCTAGGAGTCCCGGTTGTTGCAAATTCAGTTGGAGGTTTAAAAACTGTCGTGACTGAAGAATGTGGATTTCTTTGCAAAAATGACGAAGATTTTGTTTCAGCAATTACCACACTGATAAATGAAAAAAGCAAACTCGCTGAATATTCAAAGAATGCACTAGAGAATTCAAAAAAATATACCGATCGTGATCGTTGGGGTCATGGTGTTGCAGGTATCTTAAGCCAAGAATAAGGAGAAGTTATGACAAAAAAGAAAGTGCTATTTACTGCAAAAGTTGATTCACACATACGACACTTCCATTTGCCATATATAAAACTGTTTCATGATCAAGGTTATGTCGTACATGTAGCCAGTGAAGGAGATACTTTATTTCAAGACAGTGATGCGAAGTTTGACATTAGTTTTGGTACAAATCCGTTTTCGCGTCAAGTTATTGAAAGTTACAAAACGCTGAAACAAATTATGGTTGAGAATGAATATGATGTTATTCATACACATACGGCTATCGCGAGTGTATTAACGCGGCTTGCTGCTCGAAGTGTAAATAAAAAACAAGCAAAGCATACGCGTGTTATTTACACAGCACATGGTTTTCATTTTCTTAAAGGGGGTTCGAAACTGTCTTGGATTCTTTACTATCCAATTGAACGTTTTCTTGCTCGTTACACAGACGACTTGATTCTTATAAATCAAGAGGATTTCGATCTTGCTGAGCGTCATGCAATGGCTAAGCATCGCTACCTTGTTCATGGTGTTGGTGTTGATCTCGAGAAGTTTAAACCACTACAAAGGAAGAGAAATACACACGATTTTACGATTTCCTATGTTGCTGAACTGAATAAAAATAAGAATCAAATTTTATTACTTGAGTCCGTTAAAATTCTTAAAGCGAAGGGGTATGAACTCAAAGTCAATCTCATTGGCGAGGGTGCAAATCGAGAAGTCCTTGAGCAGTACATTACAGAGAACCATTTGCGTGATAATGTATCCTTGTTGGGGTATCGAACCGACGTATCTCAAATACTTGATGTAACAGATTTGGTCGTTGCAACATCTTTGCGTGAGGGGTTGCCCGTCAATATCATCGAAGCAATGTCTAAAGGCTTACCGTTGGTGGTAACACAGTGCCGCGGTCATGTTGATCTGGTTAAGAATGGTGTTAATGGATTTGTAGTTCCTTATGATGCTGAAGTTTTAGCCGACCGCATTGAAACTTTGATGAATGATCTTCCATTACGTGAGCAATTTGCGATTGAGAATTTATCATGTGCTAAACTGTATGAAATTGATACAATCGTTAAAAGAATGTCTGAAATCTACTTTTTAAACAGAGATTAGAATGATTCATATGTTTTTATTTTCTTCATGGGTGCATAACGTATAAGTTGAGATTTATGAAGTAGAAAAGGGGTACTATGTACTACATTGGTTTTATATATTTATTATTGCTCTTTGTGATTAGAAAGAAAATTCCAGGCAAATTTAAGGTCATGCTTGCGTTTGTTCCTTTTGTCATCATCATACTGCTGCGATTTGGAGTTGGTGCGGATTATTTTGCTTACCAAAGTATCTATAATTCCATGGATCCAAAAAATATAAATGCATCGATGGCGATATTTACAGACGTAGAAATTTTGTATAAACTATCCAATATTGTTTTTAGATTTATTGGAATGCCGTATCATTTATTCGCAACATTGCTCTGCTCTGTTCTTGTGTATGTTACATTGCGTTGGTTGAAGGATATTAGCCACAATTTTGAGTTATCGGTTTTACTTTATTTTGCGATGTTCTTTTTGGTTTGGGGATTGAGTGCATTACGACAAGGTATATCCATCGTCGTACTCCTTTATATTTTCTTTAATGGAAGACGGGATTATTCTTTGAAAGTGAAACTATTTGCGACTGCAGTAATGTTCTTTGTTCATGCTGGTTCCGTTATTGTGCTCTTCCTTTATTTGGTTTCATTAATTAAGTGGTCAAAGAAATCATTTCTTGTACTCTTGATTCTCGGTATATTATTCAACTTTTTACCCATACAATCTCTAATGGGATATTTTGAGAATATCCCATATCTGAATAAAATTCTTTACTACATCGATCCTGTACAACAATCTATTTTCAGCTTTGCATCGGTAATGCGAATCGCTTTCTTTGGAATTGTTTGGTATAACTACGATTCACTGGTAGCGGACAAGAAGAACCCACCCGTAAGTGTAAATTTTGTGCTTATTAGCTTTATATTCTATTTCTTCATGATGTTTTCCAGTCTTGTTGCCAGTCGATTGTCAATTTATGGTTACTATATGATGATCTTTATAATACCAGCGATTGTCTCATATCAACCGCGTGAAGTCGTGAAGCGTTTTGCCTATGCAAGTGTTTTGGTTTTCTCTTGTGTTTCATTTTACAAGGAGATGACTACATTAATAGGACAAACCGAATATCGATATTCAATGACACAGTTAAATTTCGAAACAGTATTCGAAAAGAACTATATTCATTTCAACAAAGGGTATGCAATGCTTGAAAATGTTCGTGAGATCGAATCTCAAGATACGCCTTTGAGACAACGTGTATATCAAGCTGAACACGTTGTAGAAGCACAAGTTAATGAAGAAGATCGTTACCTTTCTGTTTACTTCCCAAACGCGTCGCTTTATGGAATATTGAACCAAAAAGGTGAGATAGTCGAACTCCCAACTCTGGATGTACCAGTCGACACATTTGGAAAATACACAGAAGTCATTTTCAACCCATTCGAATTCTCAACCCGAATGTATCGAACTATTGGAACAGATCAGCGTCTTGAATTCGATCAAATGACACAACTAGTAAAAGAGAAAGCAGAACGTGATCTAAGGTTTGGCGTTTATTGGCCCTTGAGCAAAGAGTTTGATATACAAACTATGAAGGGAACACAACTGGAGACCTTGTTGAGTTTGGATTCAGTCGTTGCAGCAGCCAAGATTTCGAATGATTATCATCCAAACTTTAATTACTTGCAAATTGATACATCTGTATCACGATTCTTTATGTTTATCGATAGAAATAACGAGATTAAAGTCAACAAACTCTACATGAAAATTGAGATGTATAATCCTGATAAAATTGCTGTTGGGTATACATTAACTGAGAAACATTACATTAATGAATTCGGAGAAATAATCTGGATTGAACCGATTGGACTTGAGTAGAGAGTCGCCGGAGTGTGAGTGCTAACGGAATCTTTAGTGCTCTTTGATTTGTCGGACAATCATCCAGGATATTCCGCATGTCACAATTGGTGAAATGCCTTCTATTTGTCGACTTAAAAGGCGGCATATGGTATAATTCCAATGATATTTGATTGTAAATTTAGGAGTACTTATGAATAAAAAAAATAATATAAAGGCTATACTGCTTTTCACACTAAAAATGTTTGTTTACACAATACTTTTGTGTATTTTTGTCATCGGATTTGGGTACCGTTACCCAGGTCTTAAAATACTCTCTCGTACATTTGTTATTACGAGTGCAACATTTCTCATTACAACTTTTTTGATGACAAACGTTTATGGAACGTTGGATATTGGTGGTAAAAAGTCAAAGCCAATTTTGTATTCAATGGTGCTGAATGTCTTTATAACGGACTTAGTTACCTATATTGCTCTTAAAATTATGGGCTACCATGATATGACGACACTGGGCGGAGACTTGCTTTTCTTATTCGGTATTTTCGTATTACAGTTCATTTTCATAAAAGTTACAATCTCACTTGCTAACAATATTTTCTTTAAGTTCTCTCAACCCGAAAAAACAGTTGTGATACAGAATAATTCAAGACATTTAGAAAAGATGATGCATTTTCTTAATCGACATACTAAACAATACGAGGTTATACATACAGTAAAACAAGAAGATATTGATACCATAAACTTCGGTTCTGTGGAACGCGTGATTTTATTAGATGTAGATAACGAATATTTCTTGAAGTATATCGAACGCTGTTATTTATTAGATATTAATATTATGTTTAATGCTGGGCTTAATGATGTTCTAAAGAAACCGAAAGCATCCTTTGTTATCGACGATATTCTTATGTTCGAGATATCTGGTCAAAAAATTACGATAGTCCAAGCGTTTGTTAAACGATTTATCGACATTGCCGTGTCCGCCATCGCTTTATTGTTGCTTTCACCACTAATGTTAATCATTGCTCTGTGTGTAAAGTTAAATGATGGGGGACCTGTATTCTACTCACAAGGAAGACTTACAAAAGATGGTAAAATCTTTGAAGTTTATAAATTCCGTAGTATGAAAGTCGATTCTGGGGACAAACCAGTTTCAGTTGATGATGATCGAATTACGAAAGTTGGGAAGTTTATTCGTAAATTTAGAATTGACGAATTGCCACAACTTATTAACATTATCAAAGGGGATATGAGCATTGTAGGACCACGTCCAGAAAGTGTCTATATGACTGAAAATATCATTAAGATTGTTCCTCAATTTGGATTCCGCCTAAAAGTAAAAGGTGGCTTGACTGGATATGCGCAGATTTTTGGTAAATACAACACACATCCCCTGGACAAATTATTATTAGATATTGAGTACATTGAAAACTTCTCCATTATGAACGATTTCAAATTGATGCTTCAAACACTGATTGTTTTCGTTAAAAAAGATAGCACTGAGGCATTTGAAGAAAGTGTTGATCAATAATGAAAGTACTGTATATTAGCAGCACCAAGGCAGGTGTGTTGAGCCAAGGAATCTATTATGATTTAATGCAAGAATTTGTTGAAAATGGTCATGAAATGTATTGTGCATTTGCTAATGAGAAACGTTTTGGGGAACCAACTCATGTTTTTGAAGCAAACGAGATTACCTATTTAGGGATTGAAACGGGTAATATTACGAAGAACCCAAATCTTATTACTAAAGGAATCGCAACATTGCAAATTGACGGTCAATTTAAGAAAGCGTTGAAGGAACACTTTGGTGCGATACATTTTGATTTGGTCCTTGTTTCAACACCGCCCATTACATTTACCAAGACACTTCAATATCTTCATAATTGCAAGTCAATTGTGTACTTGATGCTCAAGGATATTTTCCCTCAGAATGCTGTTGATCTTGAAATGTTTTCTAAAGGGGGGCTTATTCATCGTTTCTTCTCAAGAAAAGAGCTTAAGTCATACCAAATTGCCGATTTAATTGGCTGTATGTCACCCGCAAATGTTGATTATATGAATACCCATTTTCCGCAATTCCAAGACAAGGTTTCACTCTTGCCTAATGCTATAAAAATTCATGAAGCTTTCACTTCGAGTGTAAGAAAATCCGACTTTGGAATACCAGAAAATGATATAATACTTTTATATGGAGGTAATGTTGGTTTACCACAAGGTCCTGATTTTATCGTCGAGTGTCTCAAGGCCTTAGAGGCGGTTGAGAATGTAACACTTGTTATCGCAGGATCAGGAAGCCATATTCCATTAATTGAAAAGACGATTCATGATAATGATTTGAAGAATTCGCGCTACATTGGTCAACTAGATATTGATACATACAATGGATTGACTGCGCTTTGTGATATTGGACTTATTTTTCTAGACTACCGTTTTAAAATTCCAAATTATCCGCAACGTCTCCTAAGTTATCTCAAGGAGAGTAAACCAGTCATCTGTGCTACTGATGTATCAACAGATATTGGAACAATTGCTGAGGATAATCACTATGGAGTTCGTGTTCTAAGTAATGATGTTGAATCATGGGTAAGGGCTGTAGAGAAATTATGTGTCAACGAATCATTGCGAAAAGAAATGGGTGCAAATGGTAAGACATTTTTAGAGTTAAATTACAATGTCGAGCATGCGTATTCACTCATCATGAGTCAACTTAAGGAGAAAAACTATGTTTAAAGATAAAATCCTGCTAGTTACTGGCGGTACCGGATCGTTTGGTCATGCGGTCGTACGACGACTTCTAAAAGAGGGAATGAAAGAAATACGTATTTTGTCACGTGATGAAAAGAAACAAGATGATATGCGAAAGGCATTCAATGATGCAAGGCTATCCTTCTACATCGGAGATGTTCGTGATTCCAGTTCACTTGTACATGCAATGCGCTCAGTCGATTTTGTCTTTCATGCAGCAGCACTGAAACAAGTCCCATCATGTGAATTCTTTCCTGTTGAGGCCGTTAAGACGAACATATTAGGCACGGACAATGTTTTAGAAACTGCTATAAATGCAGGTGTTAAACGTGTTGTATGTTTGTCAACAGATAAAGCAGCATATCCAATTAATGCAATGGGTATATCAAAAGCAATGATGGAAAAAACAATTGTTGCAAAGGCACGAATGGCTACAGATACAGAAACCGTTATTAGTACGACACGATATGGTAATGTCATGGCGTCCCGAGGTTCAGTCATTCCGCTCTTCTTCCAACAAATCAGAGATGGTAAGAATTTGACACTCACAAACCCAAAAATGACACGATTCCTCATGAGTCTTGATGAAGCTGTTGACTTGGTATTATTTGCATTTGAGAATGCGGAACCTGGCGATTTATTTGTTCAAAAATCACCAGCAAGTACGGTTGAAGATTTAGCAACTGCAATTCTTGAATTGACACAAACTGAAGTCTCGACGCAAGTTATTGGTACGCGTCATGGAGAAAAAGTCTACGAGACACTTCTCACAAAAGAAGAGTTCGTTAAATCAGAGGATTTGGGCGAGTACTATAGAGTTCCTATGGACCAAAGAGACTTAAACTATGACAAGTATTTCATTGAAGGGGAAGAAAAGACATCTGAGGATGAATACAATTCCCATAATACATACCGACTTTCAGTAGAAGAAATCAAAGAAAAGTTGCTCGATCTTTACGAGATAAGAGAAGAACTAAAGGAGTTTAACCTATAATGAAAATTCTTATAACAGGTGCGAATGGTTTTGTTGGTAAAAATTTAGTAGCATCACTCCAACCACTAGGTTATGAGATATATGCATATGACCGCCAAAATACACTAGAAGATCTCAAATCATTGACTCGTGATTGTGATTTCGTTGTGCATTTGGCGGGCATAAATCGCCCGAAACATCCGAGCGATTTTTTTGAAGGAAATGCAACATTCACAGAAACCTTGTGTTCACTTTTAAAAAGTCATAATAACAAAGCACCCATACTTATTTCATCGTCCATCCAAGCGGATTTGGACAATGATTACGGTCAAAGTAAAAAAATGGGGGAGGCTGTATTACTAAGACATGGTATTGACAATGATTCGGATGTTTTAATCTACCGATTCTCAAACTTATTTGGAAAATGGAGCCGTCCAAATTACAATACCGTCATTGCAACGTGGTGTAATAATGTTGCGCATGGTATTGATGTTCACATTGATGACCCACAGAAAATGATGAATTTCATTTATATTGATGATGTTATAACAGAGATTATTCGTGCTATAAATGGTACACCAACTCGTATAAATGATGAATATGTGGTGCCAATTAGTTATAACGTTTCATTAGGTCAAACGCTTGAGTTGATTCAGGGTTTCAAGCATCAACGCGAGAGTCTTTTTGTTCCCAATTTTAAAAATGGGTTTGAACGTGCACTATACAGTACTTATCTCTCATTTCTACCCAAGGATGCGTTCTCGTATCCACTTGTTTCACATCATGATGACCGCGGAAGTTTTACTGAATTTGTGAAGTCTGAGGATCGAGGTCAAGTAAGTATCAATATCTCAAAACCTGGAATTACAAAAGGGAATCATTGGCACAATACAAAAACTGAGAAATTCTTAGTAGTACAGGGTGAGGGGCTCATTCAGTTTAGAGATGTTTTTGAGACGGAGATCATTGAGTATGTTGTTTCAGGAACACAACTTGAAGTGGTCGATATTCCACCAGGGTATACACACAATATTATCAATACAGGTGATGATGATATGGTTACAGTAATGTGGGTTAATGAACCTTTTGATCCTAATAATCCTGATACATTTAGTGAGGTAGTATAATGAAAAAACTCAAAGTAATGACGGTTGTGGGAACACGACCCGAAATAATTCGATTATCGGCGGTTATTAAGCGTCTTGAGAGCAGTGAAGCGATTGAGCATGTACTTGTTCATACTGGTCAAAACTATGACTATGAGTTGAATCAAGTATTCTTTGATGATTTTAAACTCCGTAAGCCAGATTATTTTTTGGAAACAGCAACTGGTCAACCGATTGGAACAATTGGGAATATTTTAATAAATATTGAACCAGTTCTTCAAGAAGTAAATCCAGATGCGTTCTTAGTTCTTGGAGACACCAATAGTTGTCTTTGTGCAATTGCAGCAAAACGCATGCACATTCCGGTATTTCATATGGAAGCAGGTAATCGTTGTTTTGATCAAAGAGTTCCTGAGGAGACAAATCGTAAGATTGTCGACCATATTGCCGACATTAATTTGACTTACAGCGATATTGCCCGTGAATACTTATTGCGTGAAGGACTTTCCGCAGATCGAATTATTAAAACTGGAAGTCCAATGTTTGAGGTAATTAACACGCGCCGTTCTGACTTAGAAACGAATACTATTGTTTCAAGAATGGATTTAGTTGCGAATGAATACTTTGTTGTTTCCGCACATCGTGATGAGAATATTAGTTCAGAGGTTAATTTCTTAAAGCTTATGGAGAGTATCAATGCAGTCGCTGAGGCTTATCAATTGCCGGTTATAATCAGCACCCATCCTCGAACCCAAAAAATGATTGATTCTCAAGGGATTGTCTTTCATCCGTTAGTTCGTGTTCTTAAACCAATGGGCTTCAATGATTATGTAACGCTTCAGATGCATTCTAGAGCAACACTAAGTGATAGTGGTACAATTTCTGAAGAGTCTTCGATTTTGAAATTTAAGGCGCTCAACCTGAGAGAAGCACACGAGCGTCCTGAAGCGATGGAAGAAACATCTGTAATGATGGTGGGTGTGGGCAAAGAACGTGTCCTACAAGGCTTGAAAGTCCTTGAGACACAAGGAAATGACACGCTTCGCTACGTCTCAGACTATAGCATGCCCAATGTCTCTGAAAAAGTCCTACGAATCATCCTTTCTTATACCGACTATGTTAATAGGGTCGTATGGAGTGAATAATGAAAGTTTTATTTATCAATTCAGTTGTTGATTTCGGAAGTACCGGTAAGATTGTTCGTTCATTAGCCGATGGGCTTAAAGAACAAGGACATGAAGTTTTGATTGCGTATGGTCGTCATTCGAAAGAACCATCTCATGACACCTTTTATATTGGTGATAAGCCATCCATGGCTTATCACATGCTTATGAGTCATTTCTTTGGCCGACATGGACTTCATTCAACAAAAGCTACAAAACGTTTGATTGATAAAATAAAGGAGTTCAAACCGGATATTATTCATCTGCACAATGTTCATGGTTATTATCTTAACGTTAAAATGCTACTCGAGTACCTTGCAACAACAGATATCAGAGTGCTTTGGACGCTGCATGACGCATGGACAATCAGTGGAAGCTCAGCTTATTTTGACTTCCATGGGTGCAAGGTTTGGGAGGATGGATGTGTTGAATGCAATTCAACCAAAGACTATCCTGCTTCGTTGTTTATCAAACGACAACGAAAGAATTTTGCATGGAAGAAAAAAACAATCTCACAACTTAAAAATGTTACATTCATTACGCCATCCAAGTGGTTAAAGGAACTTGGTGAAACATCGTTTCTAAGACAATTTCCAATTGAAGTTGTATATAATGGGATTGATGTTGAAACCTTTAATTCTGATAACAACAAGAAGCGAGAGCCTAAAGTGCTTTTGGGTGTTGCGAATAAATGGGAGACACGCAAAGGACTCGAAGATTTCATTTCATTGAGTGAACGCATTAGTGAGGACTACCAAATTATCTTAATTGGACTCAGCAAAGAGCAAATTGCACGTCTACCCCAAAATATCACAGGCATTGAACGAACTGCAAATGTCCAAGAACTTGTTGGTTACTATGCTTCAGCGTACGCATTCATTAACCCAACATATGAAGACAATTATCCGACAACAAATTTAGAGGCACTTGCCTGCGGCACTCCTGTGATTGCCTATGACACTGGAGGAAATAATGAAATTTCAAATGAGCATGTTATTATCGTTAAGCAAGGATGCATCGATGGAATTATTGATGCGCTTCCTGCAATTGAAGAAATTGATATGACAACCTTTGATGTTAATTCAATCAGTGCACATACATTTTTAATGAATATGATGTCATTTTATAAAATATAGAAGGAAAGCCTTATGAACGCAATTCAAAAAGAAGCATATCAAATTCTTGTGGAATTTGATCGAATATGCAATCAAAACAATATTTCATATTCTCTTGCATATGGAACATTAATTGGTTCGATCCGACACGAGGGTTTCATACCATGGGATGATGACGTTGATATCATCATGTCACGTTCGAATTACGAACGATTTATTGAAGTAGGAGTACCTCAGTTAAACAAAAACTATACATTTGTTGATCGCCATCATGAATCTCTCTATTGGTATGGATTTGGAAAAATTCGTAGCAACAGTATGGAATTACGCGAAAAGTCGTGTGATTATTTGGGAATTCATCAAGGGGTTTGGATTGATATTTTCCCATACGATGCAATCCCTAATGATCCAGTTCTTGCAAAAAAACAAATTAAAAAAATCAACAAACTACATCGTAATTTCGTAGCCTTTGTATTTACACATCCTACCGATTCGGGAAATGTAATCAAAAAGACAGTTCAAAGAATTCTATCCACATTTAACAGAATAACTAAAAACGCAAATTTCATGCTCCCAATATGGTACGATCAACTTGAACACGAAGCAATGAAATACAATAATTCAAATGCAACGTATTATCATTGTTTGAGTGTAAATTGTACCGATAAGGAATATGAAGGAAGTAAGTTGACCTTAGAACAACTAGAAAACACCATTCTTCACCGTTTTGAGGAAAGTGATTTCCCAGTCATTGCCGATTACCATGCAAATTTGACTGCAATTTATGGTGATTACATGACACCACCGCCACTTAATGAGAGGGTATCAATTCATGACACCGTATAAGACACAAAATTCTGTGTCTTTTTTTTCTTTAGTATGTTCAATAATAATGATATAATTGAATTTATGAACGGAGTGTGAATATGGAAGCACTATTAACGATGGGGAAGACGCTGCCAAAATCAGCATCTCCTCATGAAATTGGCGCGATTATTTGTGATGTTTTCAACTGCAAATTGGATGAAATATCAAAAGTTGAGGCACTGAAGAAAGGAATGACAAATGATTCCTTCATATTTTCAGTGGGATCTGAGCGATATGTTTTTAGAGTTCCCGGACGGGGGACAGATGCTTTGATTAATCGAAAACAAGAACATGATGTCTATGCGGCAATTAAGGAACTGGCAATTTCCGATGAGATTCTCTATTTCAATGAAAAAAGTGGACACAAGATATCACGATACTATGAAGACTCACAATCTCTAGAATCTGAAAATGTTTTAAAAGCAATGAGTCTGTTGCGTAAATTCCATAGTAAAGCAATAAAGGTAAGTCATCAGTTTGATATTTGGGAGCGTATTGAGTACTATCTGACTTTATGTCAAAACAATAGTACACCGCAATTTCCTGGTTTTGAAGTCGTGTATCAGCGAATTATCAAAGTTAATGACTTTCTAAGCCAATCAAAAAAGGATTATATTCTTTGTCATGTTGATGCAGTTATCGATAATTTCCTTGTTACCAGTGGAGGAAATTTGAAATTATTGGACTGGGAGTATGCGGGAATGGCAGATTATCGTATTGATATTGCGATGCATGCAATTTATAGTGGCTATTCTCAGAGCGGTATTGAAGAACTTGCGTCTTTATATTATGGCTTCAAACCTACCGAAGAGGACATGATAATTATTTATGCCTATGTAGCCTTATCAGGATTTCTGTGGTCACTATGGACATGCTATAAAGAAGGACAAGGCGATGATTTTGGAGACTATGGAAGCGAACAATTCGAATATGCGGATCGGTATTCTTCTCTTGTAATACAACATGTAGTGAGGGAAACTAATGAAGAGAGATAATGGGAATTTAATTGGATTAACATCTGGAATGTTCTGGGGCCTTGATACGGTACTCATTGGAATTGTACTTGCATCAATAGCTTTTACAGCCATCGGTAGTAATGGTGCACTCATAACAACCTTCATACATGATGGGATGTCTTTTGCTACTCTAATTGTTATTATTACTGTTTCGGGACGTTTTGCGCATTTTATGAATGTGCCTAAATCGCGATCTGGGTTAATTATTATATGCGCCGCACTTCTTGGTGGTCCAATAGGAATGGGTGCGTATATTTTATCAATTCGATATCTTGGTGCATCTGTGTCTGCCAGCGTATCAGCTATTTATCCAGCAATTGGAGCAATTCTCAGCTATATATTTTTAAAAGATCGCTTAAAAGCAATCAATGTTCTTGGCATAGGAATCGCAATTGGAGCCATCGGTATTATGGGCTTTGGGGCTGGGAATACAATCGAAAACTTTGGTTTAGGTATGGTCTTCGCATTAATATGTGTTTTCGGTTGGGGGAGCGAAGCTGTAATTATTGGAGCAGCACTGAAAGATGATATTTCCGCTGAAATTGCCCTTGGAATTCGTCAAATGGTCTCTTTCATTACATATGGGCTTATTATCATGCCAATTATTGGTTATAGTCAGGTTGAATTGATTGGGATCAAGAACGTGTACTTGTACATAATACTGATAGCTGGTATAGTCGGAACGATTTCTTATCTCTTTTATTATCGTGCAATCGCTCTAGTTGGACCAAGTAGGGCAATGGGTCTCAATATATCCTATCCAGCATGGGCGTTTCTATTCCAAGTACTTATTGATGGACACATTGAGGTGCATACACTGATTCTTGTTATATTCATCATGATTGGGTCGATAATGAGTTCAATAAATAGTATGAACGAACCAATAGCGCAAAATGAAGTAACATGACACGTTAAGATTACAGAAAAATATGGTATTGATCTGTGATATCTGTTAAAATTTGTTCAATGAAAGGTTTATTGTTCGTAATAATGAACAACATTAAGGGAGAATTATGATTACAAAATATGAATTTGAAGTTTTGTATTTAGCATATAATAATGATTTTAAGAACCAACGCCACGCAGCAGATACGTTGGGTTATTCTTTAGGCACAATCAATAATACGGTTGCCGACCTCGTAGATAAAGGACTCATCGATAAAAATAATGCGATTACTATCAATGGAGAAAAAGCGCTTGAGCCATTTGCTGTTGAGAATGCAGTTATCATGGCAGCAGGTATGTCGTCTCGTTTCGCACCCTTGTCATTTGAAAAACCAAAGGGATTATTAAATGTGAAAGGAGAAATCCTAATTGAACGCCAAATCAGACAACTCCAGGAAAAAGGCATTAATGACATTACTGTTGTATTAGGCTACATGAAGGAAAAATTCTTCTACCTTGAACAAAAGTATGGAGTTAACCTTGTCGTTAATGCAGATTACTACCGTTACAACAACACGTCAACGCTAATGAAAGTACTAAAAAAACTTGGGAACACGTATATTTGCTCTTCGGATAACTATTTTGCAATTAATGTTTTTAATTCACACGAATATAAAGCCGTATATCCTGTTCAGAAGCATTCGGTTAGTGAAGATGGTGAATACTATGCTAGCTTCAATAAGCAAAAACTCATCACAAACGTAACCATTGGTAAAGGGGAGTACTGTATGGTTGGGCATGTTTACTATGACCGTGAATTTTCAAAAGGATTTGCAACGTTACTTACAAAGGAATTTGAGAAACTTGAAACAAAGACAAAACTATGGGAAAAAGTGTATGTTGAGCATCTCGATCAATTTACGATGTATGCACGTGAATACTCACCACTCGATATCCTTGAATTTGATTCGTTAGCTGAACTTCAAGAGTTTGACAATTATTACATCAACAATACCGATAGCAAGATTCTTCACAACATCATGGATGTTTTAGAATGTGAAGTTCAGGACATCAAAGATATTGTCGCAATTAAAGACGGTTTAACCAATACGTCCTTTAAGTTTACGGTTCGTGATAAGAACTATATTTATCGCCATCCAGGTGTTGGGACTGATTCATACATTAACAGAAAAGCAGAAGCTTTTGCGCAACGTGTTGCAAAGGAACAAGAACTTGACGATTCATTTATCTTCATGGATGAAGAAGAAGGATGGAAGCTCTCGTATTTTATTGATGATGCGCATACTTTAGACTATCATAATGATGAAGAAGTCACGATAGCTTTAAGTCGCATCAAAGCACTGCATGATCTCAAACTACCTGGAGATTTTGAGTTTGATATTTGGGCAAAAACACATGATTTCATTGATGCAATATCTGAGCGCGGCCGTGATGATTTCCAGGATTTTGACGACCTTTTAGAGAAAATGACACGTGTTTACAAATTGACTGAGGCAGATAAGTTCGATAAGATTTTATGCCATTGTGATTTTTATGATCCTAATATACTTTTCAAAAATAGTAAGATGTATCTCATTGATTGGGAATATGCAGGTGTTGATGATCCCGGTGTTGATATTGGAACATTTATTGCATGTTCCGACTATTCAATGGAAGAAGCATTCGATATTCTTGAAAAATATGAAGGAAGACCAATGAGCAAGGAGAGGTTACAACATTTTATTGCTTATGTTGCAATCGCATCGTACTATTGGTTCATTTGGGCTATTTTCCAAGAATCAAATGGCGCCCTCGTAGGAGAGTACCTCTATATTTGGTACCGCTACTCGTACAAATATGCAGATAAAGCATTAGAATTATACGGAGAATAATATGCAGATAATTAGCGATATTGTAATTTACATCATTATGTTTTGTGCGGCTTTGGGTTGTATCGCTTCAGTAGTTAAACCTGAGAGCGAGTTGGGGAATCAATTCATGGAGGGGATAAATGCAATCGGAAGTATTTTCCTTCCGGTAGCAGGAATCATGGCTTCCTTGCCAATCTTAACATCAATTATTACAAGCGTCATAGGACCTGTATTCTCAGCGATTGGTGCTGACCCTTCAATTGCAGCAACGACGTTCCTTGCTGTAGATATGGGTGGCTACCAATTGGCAGAATCTTTGACACAGACGAAAGAATCTTGGATTATGGCAACGACGATTGGCTATATGGCTGGAGCAACAATTGTTTTCAGCATTCCAGTTGCTTTAAAGATAATCAAGAAAAAATTTCACAGACCAATGTCTATGGGAATGATGATTGGGTTTATCACGATACCTGTCGGTGTTTTGATTAGTAACTTGATAATTATGGTCACAAACCCAATGATTCGTGAGATTGTTTCTACGGATGCTCCCTTAACATATATGCTCCAAATGTCGATTGGCACAATTCTTATAAACCTACTTCCACTGCTAATCATTTGTGGGCTCATGGCTTTTGGGTTATGGAAAAAGCCAGAGATGATGATTAAAGGATTTCAAGGGTTTGGTAGGGCAGTGGATGCATTCACAAAAATAGTATTCACGCTGGTTGTTATTGAGTACTTCACAGGTGTATTCTCAACGGTATTTGGATCATGGCCATTCGAACCGATTATCGCTGATGCAGTAGATCAAAATAGGGCATTAGAGGTGGCGGGATACATCGGTATCATGCTAGTTGGTGCGTTCCCAATGGTGTACCTAATCCAAACGAAGCTTGCAAAACCAATCAACGCACTCAGCAGAAAATTGGGCCTTTCAACAAAAGCAGCGACAGGAGTTCTGGCTGCTTCAGCAAATGCAATCGCATTGTTTTCTATGATTGACGACGATATGGATGAACACGATATAATTGCTGTGATTGCTTTCTCAGTTTGTGGTGCATTTGTGATCGGTGATCATCTTGCGTTTACAGCGAATTTTCAACCACAACTTATTGTACCTGTAATGATTGGTAAATTATCTGCTGGTATACTCGCAGTTATGATATCATATAAGATTTTCAAACCTAAAAAGGGGGCAGTTGCTAAGTAGGGAAACCTACAAAGCACTGCCTTTTTGATGTATCTTATCAGTATGGTGAGTTATGCATTACTTAAATATGCTATAATTATTGCATATATAAGAGGTATTTAATGGAAACTAACAACTCATTTATGCAACACAATGGTATTGAAATCGTTGATGTTTACGAAGATTATGCATCAACACGTGTAAATTTTAGCAATGAACTCACAAATTATTATGGATTCTTCCATGGTGGAGTGTATTTTACATTGGCTGACTCTGCAGCAGGCCTTGCATCACGGTCAAATGGCGCAAATTATGTGACTCTGAACGCGAACATCAATTTTATGAAAGCTGTAAAGAGTGGCTATATTTATTCTAAAGCACGTGTTATGAGTCGTACAACTAAAATATGCGTGGTTAACGTAGATATATTTGATGATCACGATCAATTAGTTAATAGTGGTACATACACGATGTACCGAATTAAATAAGAAGGGAATTAAAAATGAAGAAAAACTATTGGATTATTCTTACTGCTATAATTTGGGTGCTGTATATTATTGATACATCATTCTATAATATTCCAGACATGAATATTATTCGTAATCTTGCATTAATTATTCCAGGAATCGGAATTGCGTTTGCGAGTATTGATTATTTTGATAAACGTAAGAAATCAAAATAATTAACAGTATTGTTATCAGACTAAAGACCTCGTGTATTATGAGGTCTTTAGTCTATATGTTCTTACATTCATTACTTCGCATAATGTATATTATGTAACTTTTAGGTGCGAGAATAATATTACCCTTTGCTATTCACTCACCAAATACACTCAGTTTGATAAATTTAAAGCCAGATAAATTATCTGGCTTTATTCATAACTTGAGACTATTTCAATAAATCTAAAACAGATGTTCCATTTGCAGTTGGTGTAGCATCGAAATTGTCGACAATTGTCGCACCGAGATCTGCAAATGTAGGATTCTTTGGAAGCAATCCATTTCCATGTAACTGCGGTGAGTAATACAATACAGGAACCTCTTCTCGCGTGTGATCAGTTCCTGCATGGACTGGGTCGTTTCCATGATCAGCGGTGATAATGAGTAAATCATTTTCGCCGATTAATGGGAGTAATTCACCCAATTGTGTATCAAATTCTTCTAAGGCTTCACCATAGCCAATTGGATTGCGACGGTGTCCATAGAGAGCGTCAAAGTCAACGAGATTTACAAAAAGGAATCCTTTGAAGTCTACATCACGAACAATGCGGATTGTCTCTTCCATTCCATGATGGTTCGACTTGGTGCGGAATGCTTCCGTAATTCCTTCATTGTCAAAAATATCTACAATTTTCCCAACACTTATGACATCAAGTCCCTTTTCCTTCAGTGAGTCAAGAGCTGTTTTATCAAAAGGTTTGAGAGCATAGTCATGACGGTTTGGAGTTCTTGCGAACTTCCCTTTGCCTTCCCTACGAATGGACGAGCAATAACACGACCAACCTTCCATTCATCTTTCATTGTGAGCTCACGCGCAATTTCGCATACACGATAAAGTTCATCAAGTCCAAAGACTTCTTCATGGGCAGCAATTTGTAAAACTGAATCAGCTGAAGTATAGACAATCATTTTTTTTGTCTTCATGTGTTCTTCGCCTAATTCGTCCAAAATCTCTGTTCCACTTGCGGATTTATTACCAATAATTCCATATCCGGTGCGGCTTTCAAGTTCATCAAGTAGTTCTTTTGGAAAACCTGTCTCTGTAAATGTGATGAATGGGTTTTGAATGTTCAAGCCCATCATTTCCCAGTGACCTGTCATTGTATCTTTTCCGTTGGACGCTTCGATCATTTTTGTATAATAACCAGCAGGATTATCTACTTTGGCAACCCCTTGGATTTCATGAAGGTTTCCAAGGCCGAGTTTCTCCATATTGGGCATTTTAAGGCCGTTCATGCGCTCGGCGATGTGTCCGAGCGTATCAGAACCTAAGTCGCCAAATTTCTCTGCATCGTGCGCTGCACCTGCTCCTACAGAGTCCATTACAATTGTAATAATACGATCAAATTTCTTCATCGTTATTTCCTCCTTTGTTTGAAAAACCACCCGTGAGATATTTTGTATACTCTCGCTTCATTGTTTTATTTTTAACGTGCGTATAAATTTGCGTTGTTGCTATATCTGAGTGTCCCAACAACTCTTGAATTATACGCAAGTCAACACCTGCTTCTAAGATTCCGGTAGCAAATGAATGACGCAATGTATGCGCAGAGATTGGTTCGAATATCCCAAGTTCTTTACATCTTAATTTTATCATATTGTGCACATATTGTCGTGTTAACTGAGTTCCTTTTTTTCCAATGAAAATAAACTCAGAAGCCTGAACAACCCAATGGGGTCGCACTGTATCAATATAACGGTAAAGAGCATTAAGGGCATCGTCCGAAATGGGAATCATGCGTTCTTTATCCCCTTTTCCAACGATTCTTAACCACTTTTCTTGTTTGTATACTTGGGCGAAAGTCAAATTAACACACTCGCTTACACGCAGGCCACATCGGTACAATAGGATGAGCACTGCATAATCAAGAATATCTTTTCCAGTCGCAATGTCCATTTTAAAAAGCGTTTGTAACGCATGATCGGATGCGACATGCGGCAATCGTTTCCCTTGCCGTTTGAGACTCATGTATTGGGTTGGATCGTGGGTCGCTTTGCCGCTTCGGACAAGAAACTGATGAAACTGGCGAATGCTTACAATCTTATGTTGAATACTTGCAAACTCATAAGTATCATTTAGTGCCGTAATGTATCCACTAATATCATGGTATGTTATGGACTCTATATCATTCATACCCTGTTCCTCTAAATAGTTTATGTAATGTTGAATATCATTGTTGTAGGATACAACCGTTAGCGATGCTTTGGGATCAATAAAACGAATGTAGTGATTGAACTCGATCAGATATTGTTTTAATGCCATCTTATTGCTCCTTCAAGAGATCACGCGGTGTCTTGAATACGTTTGTTTTTAGTTCATCATTAAGTCGTGAGATAATGTCATTAATTGTGGGATTTTCGAGATCATCAAATATATTGAGTTGTTCCACAATCTCATCTTTATATACAAGATTTGATAGTGAAACCGAAATAAATGAAATACCGTCTTGACCATCAAATTCATCATACAAACTCATTACGCGTTCAAATATTAGATTCTTATCATCGACATAGGAATCAAGCGTCACAGAACGGGCTGCAGTTTTAAAGTTTTCCATTCGCAGTGCAAACGTAATTGTTTTACCGGCCATATCTGCCCGTTTAACGCGGCGTTCAACTTCACTTACTTCAACCATAATTGCATGACGAATTTCATCGAGTTCGGTCATGGCATTGGTAAATGTTTTCGATTGACCGATTGACTTTGCAGTTGATTCAGTTTCAATGATAGAATAATCGATACCATTGGCCTTTTGGACAAAAGACTGTGCATTAATTCCTAAAAACTGACGCATTTTCTCTGGGTCTTGCTGCGCTAAGTCACCAATAGTCGTAATACCAGCCTCAATAAGTCTAGGCACAGTCTTCTTTCCAATACCATGCATTTCATGAATTGGGAGTGGCCATAAATGCTTATCTACTTCACGAATACGGAGCACCGTAATTCCCATGGGTTTTAACATATCACTGGCCATTTTTGCCAAGAACTTATTGGGAGCAACGCCGATGGAAATGGGAAGTTTTAATTCTTTTAAAACTCTTTGTTGAATTTCAGAAGCCAAATCAAGCGGTTTATCATAGGTTTTAATGACTTCAGTAACATCAACATAACATTCATCAATACTTGCTTGCTGAAGTTTGGTAGAATACGAACGAATAATATCAAAGAATTTTTTTGACAAATCCTGATAAAGTTCAAAATCCATATCAACAACGATGAGATCTGGACATAATCTTTTCGCATGTGCTAAAGGCATAGCGGACTGAACACCAAAAACCCGCGCTGGGTAGGATGCAGTAGTAATAACTGAACCACGGTGGTTCGAACATACGGCAACCGGTTTACCTTCAAGTGCAGGTTCCTGGATTGTATGTGCACTCGCAAAGAATGCATTGATGTCAATATGAAAAATAATTTGGGCCATTAAGAACGTTGCCCCTCCTCTAGTAACTCTTTCGCTGCATCCAATGATGCAGCAGATACACTACCGCTCATGATAAGTGCAAGCTGGGCGATACGCTCATTCTCTGATATTTGCGTAATTGAAGTGACAGTTTGTTCATCATCTTGTGCTTTTGAGATAAGATAATGATGATCTGCACACGCTGCAACAGAACTCAAATGAGAAATTGTCAATACTTGAGCGGTCTTAGAAAGTTGTTTCATTTTTAAGCCGATTTCCATACCGACACGACCACTAACTCCCGTATCAATTTCATCAAAAACAAGCGTTGATATACCATAGATATCACTAAATATAACCTTTAGGCCAAGCATAAGACGTGATAGTTCCCCACCACTCGCGACCTTATCAAGAGGTGAAGGTGATTCACCTTTATTCATACTGACCCAGAAAGATACAATATCAATGCCATCCGACGACGGATCTTTTGAGTCAAAGACAATTTTAAACTGCGCATTTTCAAGCATTAAGTCCTTAAGCTGTGTTACGACTGCGGCTTCGAGCTTTGCTGCTGATTCCACACGTGAATCACGGAGTATTTCTCCATATTCCATAACATCTGCCAACGCATCACGCAGTTCATTTTCATAGTCTACAAGGATATCATCATAATTCTCTGCTTGATTGATACGCTCTTGTAGAATTCTGGATTGTTCAAGTATATCGTCAATCGAATCATACTTCTTAAGGAGTTGTTGGTATTGGTACATTCGTTTTTGATAACGGTCAAACTCAAATTCATCAAAATTCAAGTCAGCACGCAATTGACTTATGGTATCGCGAATGTCCTCCATTTGATAGTAGACATCTTTATAACGTTCATTAAGTTCTTCATTGTCCAAATCAGCAAAAAGATCCAACGCATCATAGAAGCGTGTAAGGCCGCCAGGCTCCTTTGTAAACACACTGTTTATTTTGTCGTAGAGCGTTTTGTATTTATCAAAATTACTCATTTCCTTAATCGCAAGCGTTAGGTTTTCATAATCATCCAGACTTGGCTTCAAATCCGTAATTTCCGCCAACTGTGCACGCGCAAACTCAATTTCGTTTGGATTGATGTCACTGTTCTTGAGGTTTTTAATGCGTAGTTTAGACTGTTGGTAAACCGAATATTTTTCATCATACTCACGTTGCAATTGTCCATTTCGAGCATACGAATCGAGTAAGTTGAGATGATTCTTCGCATTAAGGAGGTATTGTGTTTCATGTTGTGAATGGATATCTAGCACATTATCAAGAATATCGCGTATGGTTGTAAGATTGACAATACGTCGGTTAATACGACACACGTTTCGACCTTCTCGGCTCATTTCTCGCGTGATTATGAGAAATGTTTCACCTTCTTCATAAAGTCCGAGCTCGTCCAGTTTCATGAACACTGGGTGATTCTCTGGGAACTCAAATGACGCTTCAACACGCGCGACATCGCCATGTTTTCCAACGATGTTCGCACTACTGCGCTGCCCTGAAACAAAGTTTAAGGCATCAACAAGCATCGACTTCCCTGCTCCGGTTTCACCGGTAAAAACATTGAATTTATCGGATAAGTCAACACTGATATCGTTAATTAATATGTAGTTTTTAATCGCTAAATGACGGAGCATAAGAAATCACCTTTCTAATAATAAATTAAGTGCATCATCTATATGGATGTGATGAACTCGTTTTAATTCTTTCGTTGGAAGATTTAAGTCAATACCTTCAAGATCACAGCGAATGAGTTGCAGATCTTTAAGGTTCAATTCATAGCAGGCACGTTGTGCATTCGCATAGAGCTCATTCGAATCACTCTCAATATTATAAATAAGTACGGGAAGTTTTAGTTCATTTAACGTTACCAATAATTCAGTATCGATAGCATTTATATGACGGCAATTAACCAAACTAATATTCAATGCATTACTCTCAATGCGTTTGGCAAATTGATTTACCGCAGATCCAAATGTTAAAACAACCCCATTTGTTTCTTCACGAATTGGTTTAACTACAGACCATGCTAACGAAACGTTAGGAGATGAAAACTCATACGCTTCAGGTGTGTTTTGATAACGTAAAACATTGATTCCTGGTGACTCAATAATCGTATCTAAAAGTGCATAAGATTCATTTATGTCTGATGCCATGAAGACATTAGCCATCGAAGACAAGGGTGCAATATCATAGATACCCTGTTCATATGCATTCCCTGAACTTGATAACCCAGTTTTTCGAACTAATATTGTTAAAGGTAGTTTGGGTATTACAAATTGATGACGTAATTGTGAAGTAGCATCGATAATGCGTGTTGATGCCAACGCAAGTACAACATGGAATCCCATACGGGCATATCCTGCCGCCATTGTAATCAATGACTCTGTTGAACCCGTTGTTACTTTATAGTTGTTTGGATACGCTTCTTCAAACTCTCGGAAATAATCTCCGAAGTTGAGTGCATCAACCAAAAGCATCATTTTGGGGTTGCGCTTGCCAACAAGTACCTGATCAAACATTTCATGATGGGTTTTGAAGTTGTCAGGAAGTGTTGTATCCGTTTTAAATGCAGGAAATTCAAGCTTACGTCGCGCATTCTTTCGCAAACGAGTTTGAACATGAATCAAATTGGGTCCTTTGAAGTTTTTTGCAAGTGTCAATACCTTAATGAGATCCGGTAAGTTTTGCCCATCGATGGGACCATGGTAATCGATTCCAAATTGCGTGAAAATTGTAGGCTCAAGTACCGTTTCCTTAAGGGCGTCGCGCATCTTCACCAATGTATTAAAAATAGGTCTTGAAATTGGATTTGAATCCAACACAGACTTCATATCTTTCTTTAGTCCGACATATGTCTTACTAATACGCACACTTTTTACCAAAGAATCAATGGACGTATAATGACGTAAAAGCGATTGTTGCTCATCAATCATTATAATTGTGAGATTGGGTTTATTCTTGCTGATTTGAACAAGCGACTCATAGGTAACCCCATAATTGAGTGCATGGTCATCAAGCATGATAATGACACGTTCGTTGGATTCCAAAGCATACGCTAAAGCGACACCCAGACCTTCACCAATATCGCCCCCTTGATAGGCATCATAGAGATTGGATGTGTCGAGTGTTAATGGAATATTTGTTCTTAAAGACAATTCATCGGCTCTTCCTGTGAGAATTTTGTGGACCATCACTTGTGATCCACCATCGAAAATAACCCGATCGGTACGCAAGTCAAAGACATAATGCAAAGCAAGCGTTGTTTCAAGAACATTGATATTCTTAATGATTGTTTCGACATCAAAACGTGTATCTGCAGTAAGATATTCTGCAATTTGGTCGCTGAGCTTTGAAATCTCAGGTACTTTCAATTCACGTAATGTATTGGGTTTCTCAAATTGATTGAACAAAATAGCCTCCTAAAGGTTGCGATCTACCATTTCTGCAATGAGTGCTTCTAATTGTGTATCTGTTAGAGGTAATTGATCCAACAGACTCTTGATTTTAATGAATAATTCGGCAGTAACTTTTTGAGCCTGTATAAGCCCAAGAATGGATACAATTGTAGCCTTTGAACGATCGGTATCACTTTGACTGCTTTTCCCAATTTCTTCCGATGATTTGGTTGCTTCAAGCAGATCATCCTGAAACTGGAAAGCCACACCAAGACGCTGACCTAATTCAAAAGCGATTGATTGTAAGTCTTGACGTCCTGCGATAACGGTAGCCATTTCCAATGCAGCTGAGAATAGGCATCCTGTTTTGAGCTCATAACAACGGATTAAGCCGTCAATATTTGAAATATTATCATCAATATCGAGTTCTTGTCCTAAAATCATGCCGAGCGCACCAGCGTTACGGGCAAGAATTTCGATACATTGTGCCTTTTCGAGGGCATCAAGTGGCGCGTTAGCAATCGTAGTAAATGCACCTGTAAGCAGACCATCACCTGCAAGAATTGCCATACCTTCACCATAGACTTTGTGGTTTGTAGGCTTAAAACGTCGAAAATCATCATTATCCATTGCAGGAAGATCATCATGAACAAGTGAATATGTATGAATCATCTCGATAGCACATGCTGCATCCATCCCCTTTTCAGGAGTGCCTCCGAGGTCATGTAAAAGTGTAAGAACCAAACGTGGACGAATCCGCTTGCCGCCACTTAAAAGCGAGTAAGACATTGCGTCTTTTACCGTCGTTTGGCCATAGGTTTCAACAAGCGTCCGAAGATGCTTTTCAATTGTTAGCGTCATTTTTATCTCCTTGATGTTTTTGAACAAGGGTCTTTACAGTTTGTTCATAACCGTTGAGTTTTTCTTGGCATTGTTTGGATAATTCCAGCCCCTCTTCAAACAACGCAATCGCATCATCGAGTGGCAGTGTATCCTTTTCAAGTTCATCAGCAATTGTGCTCAAACGCTTCATTGCTGTTTCAAAATTGAATTCTTGGGTCATAGTTCTTCCTTCCCTGTGACTTTTGCGGTAAGAATACCGTCACTTAATGTCATCGTTACTGTTTCATCAACCGCAATGTTATGAATACTTGTGATGGGTTCATCGTCGTGTTGAATTTTTACGAATCCTTTATCAAACAATTGCATCATTTTTTGAGCGGGATTGTTGTTGCTTAATGTTTTAATTATATCGCTAAACTGGCTCTTTTTCAAGTTGATTGAACGTTCCACACGGCGCACTAAGACGACCTGATTGTCGTTAAGAACTTGCCTGTTTTTATCAAGAGTGCGCAGATTTTGTCCGAACAGATTTTCCATTCTCGCATTGGTGGATTGTAACAATCGCGTCTGATTATCAAGCTTATAATTCATGATTCTTGCGAATTCACGATTCCCGGATATTAATAGCTGCTCATGTGTATGAAATATCTTCATCAATGCGGATTCAGACTCGACATCAAAGCGTTGCAGGGCCTGTTTAATCGCATCAAACATGCTAACTTGGTGGGTAATACGTGTTTGGTAGTAATCGATTTGCTGTCTCTTTTTGTCAATGATAGCTTCTGGTTTTCCAAGATAACTGGTATTAATAATGTAATCATACTGCTTTTTTTCCTGCATAAGTTTATTGCGCACACGAATATAGTATTGATTTTTATAATCACGAATAAGTGCAAGCATATCGGTACGGTTTGGAGTGGCATAAACTGCTGCAGCAGTGGGTGTTGCAGCACGATAATCAGCAACAAAATCCGTAAGAGTTGTATCGCTCTCATGACCAATTCCCGAGATTACCGGTATTGTTGCATTAAAGACCGCCTCCACTACATCACGTTCATTAAATGCCCATAAATCCTCGATGGAGCCACCGCCACGCCCAAGTATGATGACATCAACCTTCTTATTGTGAGCAATGGTTAACATCTGCACAATACTCTTTATTGCGTTTTCGCCCTGTACATAGGCGAGCAAATCAATCTGCAGTGCCTGCGGCCATCGTTCAGCAAGGGTTCGACTAATGTCGTGATATGCAGCACTGTTTTCACCAACAATAACCGCAATACTCCGTGGATATGGCGGAACAGACTTTTTATGTACTGCGTCAAAGTACCCTTTTTCTTCGTATTCTTTTTTGAGTTGTTCAAATTGAATGTGAAGATCACCCAGGCCATCCAAATTCATGCGGTCAGCGTATATCTGCACACTGCCACTGCTTTCAAATACTTGTAACGATCCATGCAGAACTACTTTGTCGCCATCTTTTGGTCGGAATTGAACCGTTACTGCTTTACTTTTAAACATTACACAAGCGATGCGACTATCCTTATCCTTGAGAGAAAAATAAAAATGCCCACTATGGTGAGCTTTAAAGTTCGAAAGCTCGCCGACTAATGCGACATTCTTAAAAGACGGATGATTGTTGACAACATCTTTGAGTTCATTAACAAATTCACTGACTGTTAAAATCTTCTCATTTTGCATCATATTGCATCAAGCACTCCATTGATAAATTTATAAGACTCCTCTTCAGCATAATCTTTAGCCAAACGGACAGCCTCATTAACAACAACAACTTTGTCTTGAATTCCAAGTTCTAACTCAGCACATGCAACAAGTAAAATTGCTTGCTCGATATAACCCAAACGTTCAAAACGCCATTTGTTTAAAAAGAGATCAATAGCACGCTCGTATGTATCAATACGATCAACGGCACGAAAAATCACCTGATTCATTTCCTCGCTAAAGTCAAACTTAACGGGAAAGTCACTTACATTTGTAATGAAACGATTATCCTCAAGAATATCATCCATTGATTGATTGCGTACCAAATGTATATATACAGCAATCATTGCGTTTTGTCTTTCAACTAAACGAGAACTTGACATAAAACCTCCACACTAAAAGAAGCAGACATCTGCTTCCTTCTTAATTAAACTTGAAACCGACGACGTTAACATTGATTGTTGTATTTTTGAAATCAACCATCATTTCAATGTTTCGACGAAGTTCGTCTTGCAATGCCTTTACGACACGTTCAACATCTTTTCCATATTGAATACGAACTTTAAGGTCGATATTGACATGACCGTTCGCATTGCTTACAGAAAGAGATTTTTTTCCAGTTCCATCTTCAAAGAAAATGTTCTTGTTCTCATTCACTGTAATTGCAACAATATGATTAAACACATTGTTTGAAACAGCGATTTGACCGAAGCCATCTGCTTTATTTTGGATTAACACATATTCATTTGTCATATTTATCACCTACTAAGGTTATTATAACAGAAATAGTATGCAAACAAAAGAAGAGATGCCTAAAATCATTATGAATTTAGCGACCGATTTCAGACAGCGATTTCCTTCTTTAATTGGTGTTTTGCATGAAGTTTATCAAAACGCAATTGTGCTTGTTCTATGCTGTCGTTGGGTGCGATGCACAAAACAACAAAATCATTAACTTTTGGTAATAATTGGTAGGCGTCTGTATCCATAAACTCCAAGATTGCATTTACAAACAGATTCATAAATTGCTCAGGCTTGTCTTGGAAGTGAAAGGCAATCACATCTTCATCAACCGGTTGATTTGTGGCAATAGCCTGGTAGTTCCAATCGCGTATTGTACATTTCAGTGAATGCAGTGAATCTTCTGTTAGTGTGGAATCAACAATCTTTTGTGTTTTATAATAGTGAAGCTTTCGATAAAAATCAAATTCTGTATTCAACGATACTGTGACTTCTCCAGTTTCAGGAACGACCTCAAATGCAATGGCGCTGAATGCAATATCAGGAATACTTTGAAAAAACACCGCAAATTGTTCTTCAAAATACGCGCGTAAATTCCGTTTGTAGTTTGTAATTAATGTTCGTTTGCTTACAACCATTGGATAGCCCACCTTTTGCAGTTATCATATCAAAAAAAGACACCTAATAGGTGTCAAATTTATTTCGAATTCCTTTCGGATAACGGTTGTTCCCTCGTTTTCCATCACCTTTCACAAAACCTAGTGAGTGATTGTCATAATTTACACAATGTATCCCTTTTACAGATGTTGGAATTGGATGACCATAAAGGTATCGGTATGCTTGTTCAAGATTCAATTCCACATGGTCGAAGTCATCTGCGAATGACACGGATTGTGAGAGTGCATGGTGATAATCAAAGAAATTTTTCTTAAACTCACCCATATGCACCCCATCTCGTGTTACTTTAAGCGATGTCTTCAGGAATCCACGGGACTTTAATCCATACAAATGAGTGTCTCGTTTTCGAAAATTCCCTTCAAGAACACGATCATAAAGATCGATGGATTGGATATTCGCGTCATGAAAATGCAAACTTTGAGAATCTTCATTCTTACGGATACGAATGCGTGCAACAAAGTGTCCTTCTCCTAATGTATTTGGAAAAAATCGCATGACTTGATTCCCAAGTTGCCCATAGCCCGCCTCTGCTGTATTGAGTGAGTATGGCTCTAAATAACATTCAGAATGGGTTTCAAGAAATTGTTGGATGACACCTTCATTTTCTACGAGATTCAGAGTACATGTCGAATAAACAATGACGCCATCATTTTTAATCATACGGTAAGCATCTTCGAGAAGTTCACGCTGAAGCTTGCTTAACGCAATAATTGTTTCCTCTTTATACTCAAGGGCAAACTCTGGTGTACGACGATAGAGGCCTTCACCAGAACATGGCGCATCAAGGAGTATTTTATCAAATGTATTGGGAAACTCTTCTGCGAGTTTGTTCGTACTTGCTTGGACAACCACACAATTTTCAGCACCCCAGCGATCCAGATTAGCAACCAGTCGTTGGTTTCTTTTGCCATCGACTTCATTACTTATAAGAAATCCCGTTGTAAGCTTACTCAGGATCTGAGTTGTTTTTCCACCAGGGGCTGCACACATATCCAAAACAATGTCTTGGTATTGTACATCCAAGGCAAGCACGGGAGTTGTAGCACTGGGATCTTGAATATAATAACACCCTGCATGATGATACGGATGGGTTACCGTTTGAGAATAATTATCGGCGATGAAAACTTCTGGATTAATCAGGGATTGACGCCCTTCAAAATCAACAGGAATCGCCTTAAGTGGATTAATACGCAATCCATGAACTGCCTTATAATCGTATGCATTGACAATTTCTTGAGCTTTTTCGCGACCGAAATCACGAATGAGTGCGTTCTTATAACTCGGATGGAGTCGCATTAAGAATCTCGCGGGCCTTAGCTTCATCGGCCTTCATTTGTGTAATAAGTGCATCAACAGAATCAAATTTTATCTGTCCGCGTAGTTTCGCAACAAATGTTTGTTTAAGGAGTTCGCCATAAATATCGCGATCAAAATCAAGAATATGTGTCTCAATTGCCAAGTGCTCAGTATGGTTAAATGTCGGATTATGACCAATACTCAGCATCGATTGAAATACTTCGCCATTGACTTCAACAAAACCTGCATAAACGCCTTCAGCAGGAATTACATACTCATCAACGACATCAAGGTTTGCGGTTGGGAAACCAATTTTACGTCCCTGCTTTTGACCATCAATGACAAATCCACTGATTTCATACTGTCTTCCCAGGAGTTGGTTTGCTTCCTCAACATTTCCTTTTAAGAGTGCTTGAGTAATCATTGTTGTTCCTATTTTCTTATTTTTCGTTAAGTCCAACTCAAAAATAATCGTATCGAAGTGATAATGAGCGTGTTGTTTCAAGAACGCAACATCGCCTGCACCCTTGTGGCCAAAACGGAAATCAGCACCCGCAACCAAAGCACGAACATTCAAAGGTACCAGGTAGCTTTCAATAAACTCAAGGGGTGTTAGTTTTGAAGTGTCTTTCGTAAAATTGATCGTGATTAAGTGATCGATTCCAAGTGTTTGTGCGACGCGGACCTTCTCTTTGATTGGCGTAAGATGATTGACATGGGATTTGTCGTTAATGACCGTCCATGGATCGGGATCAAAAGTGATCAATGCTGACTCGAGCCCACGTTCCTTCGCAACACGTATCGTTTCATTAATTAAGTGTTGATGTCCTAAATGAAGTCCATCGAAGTATCCAATGCAAGCAGCGAGCTCTGTATTGAATTTTTGTAGTTGTAAATGATCTTTAATTACTGTTTGTTTCATTACCATAATCCTCTTACTGATTTAAACACAGTATCGCTTTCTCTTTCATACACTGCATAATAGTCCCCTGCATCAATCAGCAAGCGATCGTGCGGTGTATTTAGTTTTAATCGTTTGCCATTTTTTACATAGTCTTCCATTTTCTCGTTTTCAATCCGTGGCAACATAATTGCCTCTTTTGTAGGGACAAGTGTCATATCCATGGATATCGCATCCAGTTCGATGCATTGTTCTAAAGTGAAATTCCCAACTTTGGTGCGTTGTAAAGATGACATCGTACCATCCATGCCAAGCCCTTCAGCAATATCTTCGCAAAGTGTTCGAATGTATGTACCATTGGATACAGATGCTGTGAATTCAATCTCGGTTTCCGTAAACGACAATAATTCCAAATTGTGAATTGTTATATTTGTATACAATTGTTTGACTTCTTCATTATTAAAAACGTAGTCATACGAACGTTTGCCATCAATTTTTTTGGCTGATACTTTAGGGACTCGTTGTTCTTGCGGACCGGTTAGCTGTTTAAGAACGGCACGAAGTGTTGTCTCATCATAAGGAATAACCTTACTTTCACGTTCAATATCACCCCAAATATCACCGGTTGATGTGTGCACACCCAGTTTTAGTTTGGCGTGATATGTTTTATCTTCGACCCCCAAGTAAGGCAAGGCCTTTGTGCCTTGGTTTAATGCTAAGACAAGGACACCTGTTGCCATGGGGTCAAGTGTTCCGCTGTGCCCGACCTTTGCCTTGGTTAAACGTCTGACTTTTGCTACTACATCAAATGACGTCATCGATTCGGGTTTATTTATACATAGAATTCCGTTCATAATTGCCTCATTCCCTTTTATAACTGCTGTGGCTTTATCAATTGTTCCAAAATTAAAGACACCAACAATACGCTTGGTTTATTATACAATAAAATAACTTCAAATTAACACTAAATGCGCTTGATATGAATGATTTTACGGGATTATGATGTTTTCGTAAGTATTTCATCGTATTGAATCACTAAATTGGGCTCTACCTCTATTCCGCGTATCTCACGTATTACATCTGTAACTTCATCAGATACACGATATTCATTTTCAGTCCAGGCTTTAATAACACGCATTGCAACATTTCGATTTCGTGTGACGGGCGAATTAAGTGCTGTTACAATTACCCAGCTTCCGATACCTGGATATTTCTCAATCTCAAAGAGGAGTGTGTCTAAGATGCGATGGTTTGCATATTCTGGAGTAAGTCCCAGTGAGAAACCCATACCACTGGCAATTTCGTCCAAAGGTAACACGTGTTCATAGAAATCTAAAACACGTTGGGCCGTTTCCTGAGTCTTAATGAGCGAACTTACATAATGATAATTAAGAATTGGTGATGCTTCAACGATGACCCAAAGTTGTGTCGAAATATCAATATGGAGTCGTTTCGCACAGTTGGTTGCATAGAAAACATCAAGTTTTGAATCCATAGTGAGTGCTTCGAGGATTTTCATTTTCCAGATATTGGGATCAATCAAGGCTGTGTCGAAATGAATGCCACAATCGCTCTCACGTTCAATCCATTGTTTTATATTTAACAAGACATAAAGAACATGTAAGGAGTCCTGGTGAACCGCAGCATGAGCTAAAAAGCGATTCAGTGCCTCTGTTGCATGCTCATAAACGCTGATTCCTTCCGTCGGACCTTCATCAAGCAATGCGTCTATGATAGTCGCAATCCCCTCAAAGTCCTCACCTGTAATAACATTTTCGCGTAATGCGTCAATTAAACACCCTTTTGTTGCACAAGTGAGCCCAAGATAGGCAGGAAGAACAGCGTTATCGCACCCTTCTCTCAGTATCCACGAACATATTTCTTCGGTTTCTGGTTCAAGGTTCTCTACAGCATAAATTTTACCCCATCCATGAACATGCTGAGCAATATCAAAAATCACCGTATTTCCATGTGATTGCTTTTGTAAAGATATGACGCTATATAAAGTGAATTCTTCATAGCTCGCTAAGAGTGTCATGGTGGTGCTCAATTCATTTGAAATATCGAATGAGAGCAAACCTGCAAGCGCAATGCCGAACTTTACTTCTCGTTCTAGATGGGAATCTTGCATCAATGACAAACTCACCTTTCGGATAATGTTATCAGAGATTTGTTTATTTGAACGGGCGATAGCATTAACACTATAATTTGTTTCCTGAGCCCCCATATCCACATCTAAAATTTTTTTGATTTTTATGATGGTTTTCTCATGACCATAACGCTTGTATCGGGACAAGACCGAAACGAGTTGATCACAAATTACCATTTTACATTGTGACTGCATATGGTAGATACCGATTCCGTCACGTGCTCCTTGAGCAAATTGTATTTGCGAAGCATCACGCACTTTTGGAATCTCAAAATTTGTAGCAAGTCGCCCTTGCGAATCAGTGTGCGTTTTGATTTGATTGTAAATACTCGTTGGGTTTCCCATCGTTTTATTGTTCTTGTTTTTATTAAACCATCTCAACATATAAAAGCTCCATTTCTGTATCAGTTCATTGTATCATGTATTTCATGTTGAAATTAGTTTATATCATTAAAACTTCACATAATATCGCCAGATTATTGGAATATTCACCTTGACATTCCAAGGGGTAATGGTACGATTAGAAGTGATAAAAACAATTTAAAAAGAGGTAGCGGTGCAGAAGATTAGGAATTGGAGCTGGCAAGCAACGAGCATTCCGAAAGGCAACCATCGCCGAATGGTAATTCATCATGCAATGGATTACTGTGGGGTTACAGGAAACACCTGTAACACTCCTTCCATTTACCTGGAAGAGGAGCTAGATATCCGTGTGTTTTTCGACAGGACCTCTAGCGCGGTCTTTTTTTGTTGTTTGGGAGGAAATTATGATTAAGAATACTGTGAAACGCATTATTAGTAGTGCTCTTGTTGCATTAATGCTCTTGATGTACGCATCCCCTGTGGCTGCAACCAATGAAACTTTAACGGTAGGAATGGAGTGCAACTACGCACCATTTAACTGGACGCAAACTAATAAAACTGAATTTTCCGAGCCCTTACCGGATGGCCAATCCTATTGCGATGGATACGATGTGCAAATAGCACGTATTATCGCCGACCAACTGGGCATGGATCTCAAAATTAAGAATTTCTCTGTGTTTTCGAGTTTGGTTGAATCAACAAAAAACGGAGACATTGATTTAGTAATCGCTGGTATGACCGACACACCCGAACGCCGCGAATCTATCGCGTTTACGGATATCTATTACAAAAGCGAAATGGTCCTTGTCGTTCGAACGGACAGTGGACTTGCTGAAGCTCAATCAATCAAAGACTTTAGTGGTCGCAGTGTTGCAGCACAAATTGGTACCATGCACGATACGCTGATTGAACAAATTCCTGGAGTAACACATAGCATGCCTATGGAGTCATTCCCCCTTCTTACCACTGCGCTCAAATCACTTGCTATTGAAGCATTTGTTGCTGAAAAACCAGTAGCACAAGCAATTACAGACAGTAACAGTGAATTGACATTTGTAGAATTCGCTGAAGGACAAGGGTTTGAAGTTTCTGCCGAAGACGTTACCGTTTCAATCGGTGTTGCGAAAGGTAACACGGAACTCCTTGAAAAAGTAAATGGTGTCTTGAATAGTTTAACCGATGAAGACCGTGACCAAATTATGCTTGAAGCCATTCAACGTCAGCCATCTGCATCGACATCTGGCCAAGAATTAATGCCGTCCGGCTTTATTGCTGGTGTTGGATTCTTACTCCAAAACTACTGGCCTATGTTCCTCAATGGTTTGGGAACAACTCTTCTCATTGCCCTATGTGGTACATTCTTTGGTTTGATAATTGGTCTTGTTATTGCTGGCTTACGACAAATCAAAGTTAACAGTCGTGATCGTTCAATTGTGAAATTCATCAAGAAGATTAATACGATTGTCACAACCTGCTATGTTCAGTACCTCCGTGGAACCCCGATGATGGTTCAAGGAATTCTATTCTATTATGGAATACGCGCAACGGGATTTGAAATATCCCCCCTCATCTCAGGTATTATCGTTATTTCAGTCAATACCTCAGCCTACATGTCCGAAGTTATCCGTGCTGGGATTCAATCAATCGATCCGGGACAAAACGAAGCGGCACGCTCCTTGGGGATGAGCGAAATTCAAACATTACGTTACATCATTTTACCGCAAGCCTTACGAAACGCGATACCCGCAATTGGTAATGAATTTGTTGTAAATATTAAAGATTCATCAGTATTGAATGTCATTCTTGTTGCAGAGTTGTTCTTCCAAGGAAATCGTATCTCGGGTATCTATTACCGTCAAATGGAATCGTTCTTTATTATTTCATTAATCTACCTCACCTTGACACTCATTTCTACAAAGATACTTGCCTACATCGAAGAGCGTTTGGACCATCCCAAGGGAAACTATCCAGCTTCACAAACAGCAAAAGTACATTTTGACAGCTTAAAAGGAGATGAAAAATAATGCCACTCTTAAAAATTGAACATTTAAACAAATCATTTGGTGACTTACTTGTCCTCAAAGATATCAACTTAGAAATCCACGAAGGTGAAGTCGTATCAGTCATTGGATCCAGTGGGAGTGGTAAATCAACCCTTCTGCGCTGTATTAATCTTCTTGAAGAATTTAACGATGGTAAAATCTATTTTAATGGCATCGACATTACCGATCCATCACTTGATTTGAATCATTACCGATCCCAAGTCGGAATAATTTTTCAATCATTCAATCTTTTTAACAATCTCACAGTACTTGAAAACTGCATGATTGGCCCTGTACGTGTCTTGAAGGAAGATCCCAAAGAAGTTGAAGTCGAAGCAATTAGAAACTTAGAGCGAGTGGGGATGCTACAGTTTAAAGATGCCTCAGTACGTCGCCTATCAGGTGGACAGAAACAACGAATTGCGATTGCCCGTGCGCTTACAATGAAACCAAAGTTCTTATTACTTGATGAGCCAACATCTGCCCTCGACCCTGAAATGGTTGGCGATGTGCTCAATGTAATCCAAAGTCTTGCTGACGAAGGATATACAATGTTTGTTGTAACCCATGAAATGGCCTTCGCCCGTGATATCAGTGACCGCATCTTGTTTATGGAACAAGGAATTATTCTTGAAGAAGGCACTCCTGATGAACTCTTTCATAATCCCAAACATGATCGTGTACGCCAATTCCTCAATCGCTTTACAAATTTATAAAATAAAAGGTTCTTAATGTCAACTACTGACGCTAAGAACCTTTTCTCTATTTGAGTTTGAAGTGCAATTGAACAGGGTTGTGGTCAGAGTTCTTGAAATTCATCGTTCCTTGACCTTCAACATGAAGTATTTCGATATTATCACTTACCAGAAACCCATCAATCACCGCTTTGTAAGTATAACCATCCACATACGCAGCTTCTACTGCTCGAACTGTTGGATTTTGAGGGTCAACCGCCCAATTATAACCTTTTGGAGCGAAATCAAGGGGTAATTGCATAACCCAAGATGGGATTGCTTCAGTCCATGCAAAATTATCAGCTGATGTCCCCGGTAGTTCATGATTGAAATCACCACCAAGTATAATATAGTTGCCATGTTTTGACTCAGTCTCAAGGACTGTTTGCATTTGTTTGACTTGTTGTTTGCGAACCTTGCCACCTTTATCGAATGCAGAGAAATGCGCATTAATAAGCACCAATTCCTTGTCACTTCCATCGATTTTAAAACGTGAAATTGTGAAAGCACGTTTCAAATCAAAGAGTTGCTGAATCGCCATTTCCTGTCCATCGAAACTGTAACGCGTTGCCTCGTAGGGTTCCGCCTTTGACAGCGTTACAATGCCACTTTCAACACCACCTTGCGGATTGGTGAACGGAACTGGCACATATTTTACTTTGTAGTTGTATGCAAATGATCCAAAACGCATTGATTCACGCAGTATTTCGTATTGATTCACATTAAAACTGCGTTTACCAGATAGATCAACTTCCTGCAGAAATGCAAAATCAGGATCTGTTTGGGTGAGATACGTTTGAACCGCGTTAAGGTTCTCGTTGACCTCTTCCAAACTATCGGCCCCACTCTTCGAACCACCATCCATGAAGAAATCTTGCTGCTCTCCCAGTCCACCATAGCCAATATTAAATGTAATCATCGTGTACTCCGAACCAATATTTAAAGTCTCTTTTTGACTTGCTTGATCAACTTTTAAGACTGTTTCTTGGTCCGGACGGTAATCAGTTGCGTACGCGTAGCCTATGAAACCACCCAAAACAAGAGCGATAACGCCAATAACAATTCCCACACTTATCAAAATTCGTTTTAACACTTTATTCATAAATCCTACCCCCGTAGTCTAGAGTATGTAGTCTTTGGTAATCGATGTTGAGGCGGAAGCAATTTTAAAGGGTTGTCCTTCATAAACCACTGTACCACCGCGACTTCCCGCTTGTGGACCCATATCAATAATATAGTCTGCTTGTCTCATGACTTCTATATTGTGTTCTATAATTATAACAGTACTTCCTTGATTCACAAGTCGCTCAATAATATTCATGAACATATCGATGTCAGACATGTGGAGTCCTGTTGTTGGTTCATCAAGAATGTAGATGTTACCTTTTTTATGAAGTTCACTGGCGAGTTTAATTCGTTGGCATTCACCGCCCGATAAAGTATCCAAGGGTTGTCCTAAGGTGAGATAGTGAACCCCAACCTCCGCTAAAGTGGCGAATGTTTTCTGAATTACCTTATCGCTAAAGAAATCAACGGCTTCTTCAACCGTCAAACTTCCGACCTCAATAATGTTCTTTCCGTTATAGCGGTAATCAGCCACCTCAGGAAGATAACGGGTTCCCATACAAACAGAACAAACTGTTTCGACACCTTCCATAAATGCCAGATCTGTAAAGGTTACACCCCGTCCCTTGCAGTTTTGACAACCACCTTTTGAGTTAAAACTAAATAGTGCTTTGTCTACGTTGTTTGCCTTTGCAAAAGTGTCGCGAATTTTGTCAAAAATACCTGTATAGGTCATCAAATTCGATCGTGTGCTTGCATGAAGTTGTTTTTGATCAACAAGAATCGCTTCTGGATAACGTGTTACGAATTCATGATGAATAAGCGAAGACTTACCAGATCCTGCAACTCCGGTTACAACTGTAAGGATATTCTTGGGAATACAGACAGTTATATTTTGAAGATTGTTTGTTGTGCAATTTTCGAGTTCAAAATACGATTCTGCGGGTCTTGGATTCTCTTTAAATGGCGGCAGCGCAGTCAAATGAACACCAGTTAGCGTAGATGAAGTTAGCAATCCATCGTATGTCCCTTCATACATAATCTCACCACCATGCACACCTGCGAGCGGTCCTACATCGATGATGTGATCTGCGATTTGAATGACATCACGATCATGTTCCACAACAATAACTGTATTCCCTTTATCGCGAAGTTCCCGTAACATGCTGTTTAAGTTAGCAACATCTCTAGGATGCAAACCAACACTCGGCTCATCAAAGATATAAAGCATTCCATTAAGACTGCTACTCAAGTGGCGCATCATTTTGACACGTTGTGACTCGCCTCCAGATAAAGTACTTGTTTCACGCGTGAGCGTAAGGTATTCCAAACTCATATTAATCAGTTGGTTAACACGCTTAAGTGCTTCTTCAACAATTGGTGCAACCTCAGCAACATTACCAATTTCATCCAGAAATTTCTTTGTCTGGGTGAGTTCCATATCGCTAACATCGAAAATATTATAAGTACCAATTTTTGAAGCAAGAATGTGTTTGGCATAGCGTGTTCCGCCACAACCATGACACGGCAGCATCGCTGTATAGCCTCCAACCATATCTTGAGTCTTTTTTGAATGAGAACTTAAATCACGGCTAATGTACATGCGTTTAAACTTAACAAGAACACCTTCATATTCAAGATTGGATCCCTTTGAACCATTCGGTCCAGGAACCAATACCTTCTTCTTGTTTCCATACAAAAGCAAATCAAGTAGGTCTGGTTCGTATTGATTAAGGGGTAGATCTAGATCAAACCACCCGCACGCTTCGTAAATTTGAAAATACCACGAATCACGATCGTATCCAGGAAATAAAATAGCACCATCATTGAGCGAACGGTTGAAATCAATGATTCGATCAACTTGAGGTTCAATACGACGTCCAATACCCTCACAATCTGAGCACATTCCTTCAGGGTCGTTGAATGAATACGTATGAGCAGCTCCAGCATGAGGTGTACCAATCCTTGAAAATATGAGTCTCAAGTAAGATCCGATGTCAGTGATGGTTCCTAAAGTTGAACGCGAGTTCCCACCCATTCTTTTTTGATCAATAATGATGGCTGGGTTTAAATTTTCAATTGCGACAACGTCTGGCTTTTCTACTTTCGGTAAGAAAGTTTGTACAAAAGTTGAATAAGTTTGATTCATTTGGCGTGTTGCTTCATTTGCGATCGTATCAAACACAATTGAAGATTTCCCCGAACCAGAGACACCCGTGAATACTGTAATTTTATTTTTTGGAATCTCTAGGTCAACATTGCGCAGGTTGTTGGCCTGCATACCTATCAGTTTTAAGTTATGACTCATTCTTTGTCCTCCTGAGAATTATGATTTCAACTAAAACTATAACACATTGGTGCAAGTTATAAACTTTGTAGCCTATTGATTGTCTATTTCTATAATAAGGTTGGCTATGTAGTTCTATGTTTTTCTTAAAGGTTTATATTGAAAGAATAGTCCATTTGGTAATTCTCTGCAACCAAACCTTCTTGAATGCACAATTCATAGAGGGCATGAATACCTTGATGTTGATGAATATTAAGGCGATAAAGATAATTTAATGAATCCACCGCCACTTTATAAACTTCCTGTGGATTCTTTGCATCAAATTCGCGCAGGAAGTCCTTTACATGATCAAGAGACCATGTCGCTGTCTTTATTGTTCGGATAATGAGGATCCGTGTGATTTGTTCAATGTCATATAAACGGTAGTTATTTCCCTTCCCTCGAACTGGGTAAAGAAGCCCTTCACGCTCCCAGTGTCGAATCGTTGTATCAATAACATCAGTGAGTTGAGATGCTTCTTGGATTGTTAGTAACTTCTTAATCTTAAAATCTTTGTACAAATGACCTGAAGTAAACAGTTTTACTGTTTTTTGTGCATGATCAAGTTCACGAATGAGCTTAACTTGTTTCTCAGAACACTTTAGAAGAGCATTATTGACTTGCTTATCATGAATAAGTTGAACAATATCAATTATTTCATCACGACCAAATCCTGCCTGCATGGCAAGAACACACCGCAAATAGTTGCAATGCTTTTCTGTGTACGTTCGATATCCATTTGAAGTGCGATTGGATGCAGGAATAAGCATTGCTTCTTCGTAATTCCGTACTGTCGATGTACTGATGTTAAATTTTCTTGCGATATCAATGGGTCGATAAGTCACGGTTACACCTCTTTTCTTGTGTTAATCATAGCGTGGTATTTTAACATTTTCAAGGACGCATTCCATAAAAAGAAGAAGTATCCCTACTTCTTCTCACTTAAGTCATTGATAACACAGTAATCTGCAAGAGTTTCGATGAGCAACTTACACGAAGTCGCCCCGGCATCATAGAAACCAACACTTCGTTCGCCGAGCCGTGATGCGCGTCCTAAGCGTGCTTGCATATTTTTTGTTGCCTCCCAACCCCGATTCGCACCTGCTTTTAGTGCTTCCATGGATGCTGAAAACGTTAACCCATCATCAATTCCTGCTTGAAGACTTAAAATTGCTGCACTGAGCGTATCAATGAGTGTTTTATCGCCCGGTTTAGCTCCGGCAAGATCGCAAATTGCATCATAGGATTTAACGAGCCCATCCAAGATATCTTGTTCATTGGCGGTATCTTGTTTGAATCCCATTGACAGTTTCCGAAACAATGTACCATATATCGGCCCCATTGAACCACCAATATCATCGATAAGAATAAGTGCTAATGTTTGTATCGCTTCACGTATTCCCATTGCTTCATTAAGATTTTCTTGAGCCATTAAGAACCCTTTTTTCATGTTGTTTCCATGATCGCCATCGCCAATATACCCATCAATTTCACTTAAGTATGCTGAGTTCGTGTCAATTGTGGCAATCATTTGCCTCACAAGTTGTGGATTTTTAGTACTAATCATGGTGACTGACCTTTAGACCTGGCGTATACACATCCATTGCCAACAATGGTTGCGTACGATCGTCAACTTTCATAAGCGTTAAGGTAGCACCTTGCATGTCGAGCGATGTAAAGTAGTTTCCTACCAAACTATCGAAAATTTTGAGCCCTCTTGATGTTAAGACCTTGGTAACATCATTGTAAAGAATGAATAATTCAAGCTCAGGTGTCGCACCCAGACCACTCAGCAACACGAATACTGTATCTCCAGCGATTAGACCACTGTCTGCAATCAGATAGTCAACAAGTTCCTGTGCAATTGCTGAAGAATCTTTTAAATCACTGACACGTATCCCTGGTTCTCCATGATGACCAATACCAAATTCGATTGTTCCTGGTGAAATCTCAAAATTTGCTTTCTCATTTGCAGGTAATGTACAGGGGCTCAGTCCAACACCAATACTCCATGTACGATCAATGGTATATTGCGCAATTTCAATAACTTCATCCAATGCCCCCCCTTGATTTGCAAGAGCACCGGCAGTCTTCCACATGAGAATTTCTCCAGCCACCCCTCTTCTTTTTTCACGCTCATCGTGTGATGCGCTGGCGACATCATCATTTGCAACGACAGTCTTAACAATAATATCATCGTCACCAGCCATATCGATGGCCATTTTCACGTTCATGTTGTCTCCAGCATAATTTCCATACAGACACGCAACACCCATTCCCATATCTGCTTCAGTAAAGGCATCATAGAACACCTTTGCTGAGGGTGATGAAAATATTTCTCCGATTGCTACAGAATCGACCATATTTTTACCACAATACCCGATAAATGCCGGTTTATGACCACTACCGCCTCCTGTAACAACCGCAACACGTGGTTTGTCCTTGTGCATATAGTTTGAAACTGCAACACGTTTATTTCGATTACTACGTTTTAAGATATCCACGTTGGCTTGGAAATATCCATCCAACATATCTTCCACTGCTTGCAATGGATCATTAATGATTCGCTGCATCATTATCACCTCCGTTTTCATATGCATCAATACAGGCAATCTTCCGTGCACTGTTCTCATTACTAAACTCCAGTTCAATCCATCGGTCAATTAATGTTTTTGCATAAAGAGGCGCTATGATGCGTGCCCCAAAACATACGAACTGACAGTTGTTACTGAGTATACTTCGCTCAATTGAAAATGAATCATGTGCTACCGCAGCACGGATACCTTTGACCTTGTTTGCACTGATTGCCATACCAATGCCTGTTCCACACATAAGGATTCCATGATCAGCCTTACCATCGCGAACGTATTCTGCTGCAGTTATGGCCGTTTCTGGGTACATGGACGGATTTGTATCATGAACTCCCATATCAATAACTTCAATTCCTTTACTTTCTAAGTGTGCCTTAATTTCTTCTTTAAATTCAAATGCCGCTTCATCGCAGCCGAGTACAATTCGTTTCATGACAGCTCTCCTACAATTTCTTTGAGATTATACAAACCCTCAACAGCCAATGCTTCACCTGTTTCAGCAAATTTTCGCCAAATTGCGCAATTCGCATTGAGTTCTTCGAAACTTGGATCGAATGACTCGATTACACAAGGGCCGTCATAACCAACCTCTTCGAGTGTTATAAAAAGCTCACGCCATGGCACAAGTCCAGTTCCAGGAACACCGCGGTTGCTTTCGCAAACATGTACATAACCCAAGTACTGGTTGCCACAACTCAATATTGCATCACGAAAACTGGTTTCTTCACGAATCATATGAAAGCAATCGAGATGAACTTTTATATTTTCAGTTCCTACATCCTTACAATACTGCACAGCATCCGTTGCGATATTTAAGAAGTGTGTTTCAAATCGGTTGACTGCCTCCACACAAATACGTAACTTTGGATTTATCATTTCTGCATAGTGGCAAATTTCTTGCATTGCTTCAACGGACCATTGCCATTCTTGATCCGTGCGTGGTTTGCCTGTGGTATAGCCCCATGCTGCATAGTTGACACCACCTAAAATATGAGAACCAATTGCCTTATTAATATCGACCATCATTTTCATATGGTTAATTCCATGTTTTCTGATTTCAGGATCGGGGGAAATTAGATTTGTTTCCCTTGACAGTGTTGTGGATGTAACAGGCGTAATGTCAATTCTTTGAAGCGCCTTCACAACCAAATCTGTTGGAAAGGTTTCTGGGTGAGAAATTGCAAAGTCAATGGCTTCAAACCCAAGTTCCTTCGCTTTATCAATAATCCATAAATCCTTCTCTAAGAAGTCTTCTGTCCATATAAATGTATCAACTCCAAATTTTATCATAGTGCCTCCTAACGAATAATTTTCGGTGTTATTTTTAATAGTCGGAATAATTCTGTAATGGAATCCAGTTCAACTGCAAATGTAACGACAGTATGATGATTACCGCCTAATTCTAACCACTGTTGAATACCATCATAGAAGTTTGGTTTTGGAATCCAAGTCACTTGAGCAACTGGAAGCTGTGGTGCTGATTGTTGGGTATCAATTGCCGTCACCTCATTAACAAGGATCTCAAAATCGTAGCGCATATCTGTCATTCCGACAACATACCCCATACCCGTAGTACCACGAAATACCATCCGTGCTGGATCACTTTTACCACCAATACCAAGTGGATTGACCTGTATTGTGGGTTTTGTTGCACTCAATGTTGGATCAACTTCTAACATGTGAGATTGGAAAATATACTCATTGTCCACTTCAAAGTTATAGGTATAGTCTTCCATAAATCCGGTTTTCTTATTGTTTGCCATCACTTTTAGAATTCGATCAAGTGCTGCGGTCTTCCAATCTCCTTCTCCAGCGAATCCAATCCCTTTTTCATTTAAACGTTGTATGGCAAATCCTGGTAATTGATCTAAGCCTGTTAGATCTTCAAAATTTGTTGAAATCGCATTATAACCATGACGACTCATAAATGATAAAAGAGCATGCTCAATTTTTGCTTGATAACGTAATTGCTTGATAAAAAATGCTTCCGAGTTATTTCTAAAATCAAAGTCATACTTTTCCCGATATTCGGACATAAGGATATCGACATCTGCTTCACTAACGTTCGAAATTGCTTCCACAAGATCACCGACTCCATAGTAGTCAACTTCCCATCCAAAACGAATATGCGCCTCAATCTTGTCACCTTCAGTATCAGCTACGTTTCGCATATTGTCCCCAAAACGAACAACCTTTACATTCTTTGATGCATAATAGCCAACAACACCAATCATCCAATGTTTTACACTTTTAATAAACTGGGGCTGTTCCCAATGACCAAATACAATTCGGTTTTGCATATTCAAACGTTTCATAATATAACCATACTCTCGATCACCATGTGCAGACTGATTAAGATTCATAAAGTCCATATCAATCGTATCCCACGGTAATTTCTCATTAAATTGTGTTGCAATGTGAACAACTGGTTTTTGCAAAAGTTTCATTCCCTTAATCCACATTTTTGCTGGTGAGAATGTATGCATCCATGACATAACACCCAAAACATTATTATCGTAGTTTGCTTCTTTCATGATGTTGACGATGTGGTCCGATGACTTTAAAACACCTTTAAATTTTATTGTGTATGGGAGATTCTGTTTATTTAAACTATCGATAATTTCAAGTGCTTGTGTTTCGACGATTTGAATGCTTTCATCACCATAAAAAGCAACACTACCGACAACAAACCAGAATTCACCTTTGACAGTTTCTTGCATGAAATTGCTCATATTTCCTCCTTATGAATACAGCTACTGATGGCTCAGTAGCTGTTGTAGTCTAATATTTCGATGCTTGACCTAGCGTATTGAGAACCGTCAACTTATGCTTGACAACGTTCTTTACAGCATTGTTTGCAGTTGGATATACTTGATTTGGCTCATACAATTGATGATTATCATTTAAGAATATACGCAGTTCATCAAAGAAAGCACTTTTCACATCACTCGATATATTGACTTTTGCAACACCATATTTTACGGACTCACTGACTTCTGAGTCGGGGTTACCCGAACCACCGTGTAATACAAATGGTAAATCAAGGGTTTGATACAATTCCTTTAAGAGTTCCAGGTTGAGTTTAGGTGTGAAATCTTTTGGGTAAAGTCCGTGTGCGGTTCCAATTGCGACTGCAAGAGTATCGATACCTGTCTCTTCGACAAATTGCTTTGCCTTCTTTGGATCAGTGTAAATGATTTCACTGCTACCGCCTTCAAAAGATAAACCAGTATTCCCAATTGTTCCAATCTCAGCTTCGACAGAAACACCTACAGAATGCGCAATTTCAACAACACGCTTTGTGATGGCGATGTTATCACTGAAGTCTGCATGTGATGCATCAATCATTACGGAACTATAACCATTCTTAATAGCGCGTGTCACGTCGTAAATTGAACCCCCATGATCAAGATGAATAACCACAGGCACCTTGCTGTTTCTGGCATATTCACGAACAACAGCGACGAAATTATCCCCAATATAATCAATTTCATCTGGATGAATTTCTAAAATTACCGGAGAATTTGTTTCCTCGACAACCTCCATAATTGACTTCAAGATATCAAAACTGCAAATGTTGAAAGCAGGCACTGCGAATTTATTCTCACGGGCGACACTCAACAACTCTTTCATTGTATATAACATGATTTATCCTCTTTTCTTATTCTAAGCTGTAGCGTAATTATTCTTTCTCTTTAAAAAGCTAACCATAAGTGCTGTAACAACTGTACCTGCTACAAGACTCAACAGATACATGGGAAGATTATTCATAACATTTGGAATAAACATAACCCATATACCACCGTGTGGAGCAAGTGAAGCACATCCAAAAGCAAGTGACATTGCAGCAGCAACTGCTGAGCCTGCCATTAAACTTGGAATGACGCGGATTGGATCGGTAACTGCAAATGGAATTGCGCCTTCAGTAATATATGAAGCACCAAGAATCCAACATGACTTACCAGCTTCACGTTCTTCAAGTGTAAATCGTTTTGGAAACAAGACCGTTGCAAGTGCAAGACCAAGCGGCGGTGTCATCCCTGCAATCATACATGCAGCAATTGGCTCATAGACACCTGTAGACATAAGTCCAACCGCAAATGTTGAAATTGCTTTGTTAATGGGTCCACCCATATCTGATGCCATCATGACACCAATTAAAAGACCAAAGAGTATCCCACTTGTTGTACCAAGTCCGTTTAAGAAGTTGGTAAGTTGTGCGAGTAACCATGCTACGGGTTCACCAACTACAAAGACCATAATTAAACCAGTAATTGCAACTGAGAGCAGTGGCACGATAATGAGACTTGCCAATGTTTCAAAACTCTTAGGCACTTTTAAGTATTTAACAATCAGAAGTACAAGGTATCCAGCAAGTAAACCACCCACCATACCACCAAGGAATCCTGAGCCACCATTCTTAGCCAACATCCCTGCAACCAAACCAGCAGCTATCCCCTGTTGTCCAGCGATTGAGTAGGCAATCCCTGCTGCTAGTACGGGTACCATTAGTCCGAATGCTACCGTTCCTCCAATATTGCTGAATGCTTCAGCCAGCACATTGTAGTTATCAGCAGTCGGGTCTGATGCAGTAATACCAAATGCAAAACTAATTGCAATCAGAATACCACCGGCAATAACAAAGGGTAACATGTAGTTTACTCCGGTCATTAAGTGCTGATACAATCCAGTTTTTTGACCCGAACTATTGGATTTTTTTGCCGTCGTTGACAAGAGCTCAACATCTTTACCAGATAATGCATCCTCGATAACCAATCGAGCATTTTTTATTGCTTTAGCAGATCCAATAGTTAATGTCTTTTTACCATTAAAGCGTGATAAATCAATTTTTTTATCACACGCTAGAATCACGACATCAGCATCGCGAATTTCTTTCTCTGATAAGACATTTTCTGTTTTTGTTCCTTGTGTTTCAATTTTAATATCATGACCCATTTCACGAGCAGCTTTTTCAAGTGCTTCAGCGGCCATGTATGTATGCGCAATCCCCGTTGGACATGCTGTAATTCCGACAATCTTCATGTTGTCTCCTCCTATTTTTCCTCAAGAATGATAAGAATCTCTTCCGCTGTCACTGCTTTCTTTATGCGATTACGGAATGTCTCATCCATAAAACGTCGCGCGAGTTTACTGAGAATACTCATATAATCTGCTTCTGTATTTTCAGGTATCGCAATCATAAATATATACTGAATTGGCTCTTCATCAAGGGACTCATAATCCTTAATGTTCGCTGCTTTTCCTACTGCAATAGCAGGACTCACGACATTACTGCTTCGTGCGTGAGGAATCGCAAGTCCGAACCCAATTCCCGTACTGTACTCAGATTCACGTTTGAATAAATCTTGTACATACCCATCAACATTTGATACATAACCTCCCTTCGATAACATGTCTGCCATTTCTTCAAACAATTCTTTTTTTGACGTTGCATGCAAATGCAAGTTGATGATATCTTTTCGAATCAGTTCATGTAGTTCCATTATCAGCACTCCTTCTACATCTAAAATTTATCATGTCTCTATTTCAACAATACATATCGAAGTTACGTAAACTCTTTCAACAACACAAAGAAAGCAGAAATATTTCTGCACGTTTATCAGTGAGTCAGCCGTTATAATAGATAAGGAAGCTATGAAGATGTTTATAAGGAGATGAAATGAAGAACTTTCGCATACACCAAATTCTTACTACCCTCATCGAGTCAGATGCCTTTATTAAGACAAAGGACATTGCACGTCAACTCGATGTTTCATCACGTACTATTTTTAATGATATTGACTCACGTCAAATGGAACGGACACTCCATGGTGCAACAATCGAAAGACGTCCAAATGTTGGCCTTCGGCTGATTGCAACTCCCGAACAAAAGCGAAAAATATCATACGAAATTTTCAATCATACCCATACGATGTCGCACCGCATTGAAACTGATGATATAGCCATCATCATCGATGAACTTTTACGAAACCATAAACCGGTATCGATTGATGACTTAAGTCAGCGTGTTTATCGTTCTAACATCACCGCACTGTTAGATGCAACACAAGTTTACGTTGAAAAACACCACTGTAAGTTGGTGAGAAAGCCCTATCGTGGGATAACAATCGAGGGTAATGAGTCCGATAAACGCAGTGTTTTACGATCTTTGTTATTACAAAACCTTCGGTATGATGACGTGAGTGCGAACCAAAACGGACGCGTACCTTACTCATTTATGCAACTACTCGTTCAAACATACTCACAACAATGGATTGATTCTTTATTGCATATTATTGAGCGCTCGGAAACCAACATGGGATTAAAGTATACTGATTATGATGTTGCTGTATTACTTACAAAACTAGCCATTCTTGTTGAACGCTCTGTTGGTAAGCACGCAATTCAAGAAAAAACACTAATCAATGAAAAACCGCAAGAATACTATATTGCCATGATGATAAAAGACAGCATTTCTGACTCCTTTTATCTTGAACTTACATCCGGTGAAATCTATGAAATTATGAATTATCTTATGGTTACACGAAAAAAAGAGAATTCCGACTTAGTCATTCATAACCAAATTAGTCTAGAGGTTGTTGATAAGTTTATAAAACTAGTGGGTACATACCTAAACTTTGACCTGCACCACGATAGTGAGTTGGCTAATAATTTGCTGAACCATTTACGACCAGCAATACGCCGTATTAAATTTGGAGTCTCCAGCGAGAATCCACTGCTTGATCGCATCAAATTTGAATATACACATGTTTATATTGCTGTGATGACCTCGATTGAGTTTATTGAGAATACCGAACACGTTGTGTTTGATGCCAACGAGATTGGTTATATTTGCCTACATATTGCGGCTGCTTTAAATCGTGGAACCCAATCACGCTATGTAAGAGGTATTCTAATTTGTGATGACGGTTTATCAATCGAAGGTTACGTTAAAAGTAAAATAGAGCAAAAATTTACAGAAATAGACGTTCAGTCTACCATTCAGTATTCATCTTATAATCATGATTTTATTGAAGGCTTTGATTTGATAATCAATGCCACAAATCGCGCAATCATTGGCGATAAAGTGGTCAATATTAGTGTTGCGCTAACACGAGAAGATATCACTGCCATCAATGCAGCGCTCTTTACTTTCGAACTGCGCCGAACAATGTTAATCAAAGATACGCTCAAGAATCATATTTATATTTTTAACGAGTCCCTAACAGATCGTGATGCAATACTTAAAAAATATAGTGGTTATCTTGAGATTGATAATTATGTATCCTCACATTTCTTTGAGTCAATGATGCTTCGGGAGAAATCGTCACCTACCGCAATGGGACGGGGTGTTGCTGTTCCCCATGGCTCGCGAAGTCATGTCTACTCATCAATTGTGCTTGTCATAAAGCTGGAGAAAGAAATCATATGGAATGATCAATTGGTTGATATCATTTTTCTTACAGCGATTAGCACTAAAACGGATGACAATTACAATCTATTCTTTAGAAAACTGTTCACGATCATTTCTGATGATGATATGATTAATAGAATACGCATTACAAATGATCCTAATGAAATTGAGGCAATACTTCTGGATTAAAAAAGCATTGTTGGACTCCTTGATGTCCTTACAATGCTTTTGTTTTTTATAAGTGAATTACATGATCTGCGATTGCAACTAGTTCTGGATCATGCGTTACAACTATAAGTGTCTTTCCCATTTCTTGAAGTTTCTTTAATAATGAAAATATGATATGTTTGTTGTCATCATCAAGACTTCCCGTTGGCTCATCTGCCAATACAATCTCACAAGGCTTTAATAAGAGGCGCGCAATAGCGATTCGCTGTTGTTCCCCTCCTGAACACTGATAGACCTTTTGTGTCTCAAAACCACTCATACCTACAGTCTCCAACGCAGCACGAATCGCCTCCTCCTTATCCACACCTTTCACAGACTCCATTGCTAGTTTTAAATTGTACGCAACAGTTTTATCATCAACTAAGGCAAAATTTTGAAATAAATATCCGATTTTATTACGTAAGGCTAATGTGGCTGAACGTGAGAATGGTTTTATATCGTGTTCATCAAGGATTGTGATAGTACCACTATCTGGCGCATCCAACAAGCCCATTAAATTCAGAATCGTACTTTTTCCAGTTCCGGATGGTCCTGAAATTACTGTAAATGAATTACGCTTAATATTTAATGTCAGATTATTAAGCACCAGTTTATCTCCGAAACTTTTGCTGACTGTATCAAATGTGATAACCATTATGAATCTCCTTTGAGCACCGACTGTGCCATTTTTCTCTCTGTAGTATGGATCCAAATCAATACCAATACAGCATCAATCAATAAGAACATAACCATAAATAGTAGTAAATATCCATTACTCGTGGGTTTAGCAAATTCGAATATCTTGAAAAAACTGTTAGTCAGCACCAGAAGAAACGAAACTGTAGTAGATAAAAAAATAGTAGTAATGAGCCTCTCGTAGCGCTTGACTCTCGAGAATCCTAAAAGATACTGTACAGCAAGCAACTTCCGATTTCTCTGGTAGAATGCCTCTACTATCATTGATGAAAAAAGAATAATCAGAATTATAACACCCCCGAGTACTACTAGAAGCTGCGTCCAAGCTCTTCTAAACTTCAATAAGTAATCAGCCATTAAATCGCTGACAGGAAAAATACTGGGATCTACTCCGCCATCTTTCAGTGTTTCTATGAAAAAAATAAAGTTATCTTCTTCGAAGGATCTTGCATAAAGTGAGAAAGAATTTATACCGTTTAAATGGATTTCATCGTTGCTATCAACGATTACATAGAGCGGTGGATTTTCTACTATATCATTTTCCATAAGAACACCAGTTGAAAAAATTGGTGTGTATTGAACAATTTCAATTGGGACGTTATCTGGATTACGAATTGAACCAACTTTGTCTTGAGGAACAATAAGTGTCGAAACCTCTAAATTCTTAGTGTCAAGAAGTTTACCAGAACTTGTGTAAAAATCATACTCTTTTAGAGCACTACGATTCACGACTAAGTAATCATACTCAAGTCCGTATTGATGAAAAGAATCATTGCTTACAAATGAAATGTCAAAACTTTCGGCGCTCTCAAAAACAAACTTATTCTTCTCAATGCTATACTGGTAATTGGTTTGATTTCCATAATCAATGTGATCAATCAGAACATCCCCGACTCGTTGTGATTGCGAGTTGCCGGCCGCAATATACCGATTCAATACTGAAATAAAATCTAAAGACTCGATTAGTATCGGAACCATAGTAAGAATTGTAATGACTTTGAAAACAGTGCTCATGAATTGCAATGAACGTGTCTTAATATTTCCCTTAACACTCTTTAAACGCATTAATGCGCTAAATAACGTAAAGCAAGCAACTGTAGTCACAAGTGTAATTGCAAGAAAGATCATACATATAATGATCAAAATTTTAAAGAATCTCAGCGTCACATGATTGTAGAAGTTAATGCGGAAAATCGCTAATATAGCGAGAGTCGCAATAAATGCAATGCAAGATTTTAGTATTGTTGAACCATAGACAATTCTAAATGTCTTTAGTCTTCGATTTCCATGAATATCTCGAATTGCGAGTTCTTTAGCATTATCTAAACTAACTCCAACTAGCACAGAAATCAGCGAAAACATTGTTAAATATAACATTGATCCAGGATACACTAATGGGTTTAGTGAAAAAGGCATTGTCATGCTTGGCTCAATATATGACTGAATTACTTTATCTTCTCCATAAAACAAATTGAATGTTTCACTTTCGATTAACAGAGTTTTATCATCATATGCAGTTACAAAGTTTTCGATGTAAAACTCCGCAAAATAGTTCTCAACAAAATTCCCAACATCTTCAGGAGGAACCAGAAAATACATCATTAGTGTCGGACTTTCGACTAGTTTAACTGGTTTATCTTTTAGTTGGTGAATAGGAACGTATGTAATACGCTCGTTGAGTATACTTGTTGTCGGTGAATCTCGCCACCTATCAAACGGCAAAACATAGGAATCATTACTATATACATCAAAGTTAGTTATTATTCTGCGTTCACTTTCATCACTAAAACGATAATCACTCACATCACTACGAATTCTGAGATGATCAAATAATTCCAGCTTGCTTGAAGAAATATACATTGTCATCATTTGACTATTATTTGTCATTATATCACGATCGATTACATAACCGTCATATCCAATGGATTCATAGAATTCTACAACGGTTGAACTAAATTGATTATTTGGTTTAGCAAATGTATCAGCACTGAGGTTAAAGTAGACTGCAACTACTTTTTCATCCACTTGTTCTTGGTAAAGAATTGTGTATTGAGATTGGTTGTACCCACTTTCAAAGGAATCAAAAGCAATATTAAAGCTGAGAAATGCAACGAGAATAGAAAATAAAATATTCAATTTACGCATGTGGACCTCCTACAAAAAAGAAGTCTGCAACACATTTGTTATGTTGCAGACTCGCCATTATCTATACAGACGGACCACCGTAGTACCTATGGGTCTGAACCCCTGTACCGTAGCCACCAATCGTAGTGGGTCCCGATAACTGATTACCTGTATTGGACCTTAATACTCCACCATTCATTAGGATGCTTACAGTTCCACCTCCACCACGGTACCATGATGCGGACGTTGTTCCATAGTTTGTTCCAATTGTATATCGTGCGGAATAGGTCGCATAATTCCCAGCATAATTTTGTCCAGACTTTAGACTTCCAGATTCAAAACTTGCTTCCATTTCAGTTGTATTGAATCGTAAAAGTCCTCCAAATGCTAGAAGCGTCAAAACAAGTGTAATTCGTAGTTTTTTTGCCATACTATTACCTCCTTGTTGGATAGCGCTTATCCTATTAGCATATTATCATAATTTACAGGAATTTATTGTGTGTAATTTCACATTGAAGAATTCTAGGAATAACACTATGAACTGCATAGTACTGCTGAAAATATGTAGTGATTCTTATCAATTACTATACATGTGGCCATCAAACTACAACTTGATTACTGTATTGAGTTTTTCATGACGACTCATTTCAAAAAAAACGCACCCAATTATAGGGTGCGTCTTCGACTTCAGACGCGAATGACTATTCGTCGTCTTTTTTAATTTTCTCTAACAAAGTTGCAATGTGATTTCCATATTCAATCGACTCATCGAGCTTAAAGATAAGCTCGGGAGTACGTCGGATGGATAACGCTTTGCTAACTTCACTGCGTAGGATTCCCTTGGCACGGTTTAATGCTTCCATACCAGGAACTTTATTCTTTTCTTCCAAGAAACTTACATAGATGGTTGCGAATGAAAAGTCATTCGTGACTTCAACATCCGTAACACTTACAAATGAAAGGCTTGGATCATTCAAGCGATTCAGAATAATGGGTGCGAGTTCTCGCTTGATAATGGACTCGACACGTTCTTTTTTAACTGTCATAGTTACTACCACCGTTTCTATTATTTAGGTTCTACTTGGATTTCTCCATATGATTCAATAACATCGCCAACTTTTAAGTCGTTGAAGTTTTCGATTGTGATACCACAATCATACCCTTGGGCAACTTCTTTTGCATCATTTTGGAAACGTTTTAGACTTGCCATCTTACCTTCGTAGATAACCACGCCATCACGCATTAAACGAATGCCTGACTCTTTGACCATTTTACCATCCGTAACCATACATCCGGCAATTGTACCGACTTTGGATACTTTATAGATTTCGCGTACTTCTGCTTGTCCATGAATGACTTCTTCAAAGACTGGAGCTAACATACCCTTCATCGCTGCTTCCATTGCTTCAACAGCTTTATAGATGATATTGTAAAGGCGAATTTCGATTCCTTCGTCTTCAGCTTTCTTGCGAATTGCTGCAGTTGGTCGAATGTTGAATCCAATAATGATTGCATTTGATGCTGAAGCAAGCATGATGTCATTCTCTGTAATACCGCCAACTGTTGAGCGAATAACTTTAACACTAACTTCTTTACCATCACCAACTTCAAGACGCTCTAGAGCCGCTTTAACAGCTTCTGCTGAACCTTGAACATCGGCTTTCAAAATAACATTAATGTCTTTGATTACACCGTCTTCGATTTGTTGTGATAGATCATCAAGGCTAAGTGCGCTTGATTGATTGCGGTCAAGTTCTACACGTGCAACATTTCGTTTTTGCGCAACTGCACGAGATTTTTTCTCATCATCAAAGGCTTTGAATAAATCACCAGCAATTGGAACTTCATTAAGACCGATAATCTCAACAGGCATTGATGGGTATGCTTCAGTTAACTCAGCACCACGGTTGTCAACCATTTTACGAACACGTCCGTAAGTTGTACCGACAACGAGTGGATCACCTTGTTTAAGTGTTCCTTTTTGAACTAAGAGCGTTGCAACTGGACCTCTACTCTTATCGAGTTTCGCTTCAATCACAGTACCAAATGCTAAACGATTTGGATTTGCTTTTAATTCTTCAAGTTCTGTTGCAACAAGAATGGTATCCAATAAGTCTTGAATTCCTTCACCAGTTTTCGCGGAAATTTTTGCAAAAACGGTTTCTCCGCCCCACTCTTCAGGCGTAACACCCAAATCCGTGAACTCAGAGTAAATACGTTCAATATTTTGTTCAGGTTTATCAATCTTGTTGATAGCAACGATTAATGGTGCATTGGCAGCCTTTGCGTGATCAACTGCTTCACGAGTTTGGGGCATGACACCATCATCTGCAGCAACAACAACGATTACAATATCCGTAACACTCGCACCACGTGCACGCATTGCTGTAAATGCCTCGTGACCCGGTGTATCTAAGAATGTAATTTTTTTACCTTTATGTGTAATTTGGTAGGCACCAATATGTTGTGTAATACCTCCAAATTCACCATCAACAACTTGTGCATTACGAATTGTATCAAGTGTTGTCGTTTTACCATGGTCAACGTGTCCCATAATGGTAACGATTGGTGGACGCTCTTGTAACATTGAAGGATCATCTTCAATACTATCTTCGAGTGTTAATTCATCAACAGGTTCCACTTTTGTGGGTGTTGCTTCGTATTCCATTGCAATAAGTTCAACAGTTTCATCATCCAATGATGTGTTAATGGTAACCATTGTTCCCATCATAAAGAGTAATTTGATAATATCTGCTGGACTCTTATTGATTGCTTCTGAAAGATCTTTTACAGTAACTCCTTCAACATAGTCAAACTCCTTTACAACAATATCTTTGGGTTTGAATGTTTCTTGGGGTGCGGGACGTTTACCGCGGTTTTTGTTATTTCTGTTATTATTACGAGTTGGTTTTTTCTTACTCACTTATACGTCACCTCTTTTTTCTATAAGTTCGTTTTCAAGAGTTTAGCCAAACCTGCGTCCGTGATGCCAATAGCAACACGATTCACCATACCAATCGCCCATGAGATTTCATCTTTTGTGAAACCTTCAATGACGTCAACATGTGATGTTTGACTTTTATCCTTGATCTGCTTCCGTGTTCGGTCTGAAGCGTCATCTGCAAGAATCACCAGTTTTACACTGTGATTGCGTACTGCAGGCAACAATTCATCACCGTAGACTAACTTTCCGGCACGTTTGCAGAGTCCCAAACCGTTTAGGAACTTTTCTTTATTTAACATAGTGCATCAATTCCGTAAAGATTTCTTCAGGAACCTTTACTTTTAGCGCACGATCCAAGGCACGTGTCTTTTGCGCCTTTTCGACAGTCTCACTCAGACGTGATATATAAGCACCACGTCCATTCTTTCGACCCGTTTCATCAATTTCAACATTACCTTCAGGTGTTAAAACAATACGAAGTAATTCCTGTTTCGGGAATTGTTCTTGTGTTACAACACACTTACGCATGGGTATTTTTCTCATCGTTTACCTCCAACTATTCTTGGTCGTAGTAATCGTCGAATTCATCGAAATCAATTTCTTCTTCATACCATGAATTTTCTTCAGCTTTCGCTTTTGCTTGAATTTCTTCAAGTTCTTCCGGAGTATATTCTGGAACAATTTCGTATTCCATTTCACGGAGAAGTTCTGCAGTATTGACTGGTTTCTCTTCTTCCTTGTCTTTGTCACGCTTGTTATAGCGACGTTTACCGGATTGCTCTTCTTGTTGACGTGAGGCTGTTGCAAGTTGTTCAAATTTCGAGACATATTCTGTACGAGGACGGAAAACATCTTTACGGTCAATCTTAACAACTTCTTCTTCAACTGTTTCTGCTTCGACAACTGGCGCTTCTTCAATAATCTCAGCAACTGTTTCTTCGATTACTTCTGGATCCTCAGTGCCTACTTCTTCAATGACTTCAATGACCTCTTCAACAAGTTCAACAGCATCTGAAGCATCCTCAACAGGAATCGCTACTGGTGCTTTATCCGCAATCTTAGCATTGATTTCAGCTTGGTATGCTGCCATAAGTGCAACATAATCAATATTTTCAGCATCTGCTTCAGAAACTGATTTGATATCAATTCTTTGTTTTGTAAGACGAACAGCAAGACGTGCATTCTTACCACGTTTACCGATAGCAAGTGATAATTGTGAATCATCGACAATGACAACAAGACCTTTGTTATCGCCGTTTGGATAAACAGCAATGACTTCTGCTGGTGCAAGTGAATTATTGACAAGTTCAATCATGTCTTCACTCCACTCAAAGATATCAATCTTCTCGCCTTTTAGTTCTTCAATAATTGCTTGAACACGTGTTCCACGTGGTCCAATACATGCTCCAATTGGATCAATGTCTGGATCGTGTGAGTAGACTGCAACTTTAGTACGTTCTCCTGCTTCACGCGCAATTGCTTTGATTTCAACTTGACCGTCAAAAATCTCAGGAACTTCATTTTCAAAGAGTCGACGCACAAGCATTGCATCCGCACGAGACACTAAAATTTGCGCACCTTTTGTGTCTTTATTTACATCTGTAATAACGACCTTTAAGGTTTGACCTTCGCGGTATACTTCACCCTCAATTTGCGCAGCACGTGGCATAACAGCCAATGACTTGCCCAGATTAACAACGACAAATTTTTCTTCGACACTTTCAACCATGGCCATAATCATTTCGCCTAGCTGATCAATGTATTCATCGTAAACACCTTGTTTTTCAGCTTCACGAATTTTTTGTTTGATGACATTTTTCGCAAGTGTTGCTGCAGCACGCCCAAGATCAACAATAGGTTGCTCTACCATATAGTAGTCACCAACTGCAAGACCTTTTGCATTGTCATCCAACTCATTGATACCGACTTCAAGTTCATCATCTTGAACTTCTTCGACGACAAGGAACTTATGGAATAGTTTCATTTCTGCACTATTCTCATCGATAATGACATCTACAAGTGCATCAGGAACGCCTATCTGACGGCGATACGCTTTCACTAATGAGTCTTGTAATGCATCAATAATTATTTCTTTTGAAATATTGCGATTGTCTTCGATTTCTTGCATCGCTAATATGACATTTTTTACGTTCATTACCCAGTTCTCCTTATACTTTAACTGCGAGACGCAGCATTTTAATGTTTAATCTTTCGATTGTAACTTCTCTTAATGCAGTTTTTTGTCGATAAGACACAACGACTTCATCATCAGTAACAGCTGTAACTGTACCTTCGACATAGTCTGCGTTCTTAAAGGGGTTTTTAAACTGGATGTATACATATTGATCCACAACACTCTCGTAGTCTTCAGATTCAATGATGCGTTCTGCTCCAGCCGAACCTACATCAAGACTTATTTCAAAATCAATTGCCTCACCAAAGGCTTCTGCTGCCGTCGCACAGAGATCCAAATCAACGGGTGCAAAATCTTGTCTTGCAATACTAATATCGAGTAAGTCGTTATTGACACGTTCGATATCGACAATATTCAACCCCATTTCATTGGCGATTGGTTGTAAAACTTCTAGATACTTTTCCATATTCACTCCTTAAGACAATATATAAGGAGTGGCGTGACCACTCCTCTTGCTTCAAAGTATACATACATTATAGTACAGTTCGTGTCTTAATGCAAATCTGTTGGACACTATTTTATGCCCTTATTTACGACATATAGTGGATTAAAAGGGTGATAAATGTGAGCCCTTAGAACAAACTCATTTGATTGCTTTCTTGTAGATGTGATGTAACGCCTAACTCGTCAAGTTTTTTGACAGTTGTGGATGAAATTCCACCCCGTGTCATCAAGTCTTTTTTAGAGATAAACATACGTTCTTGACGTGCTTCGATTATTTGTTTCGCGACGTTAACACCCAATCCATCTAAAACTGTGAATGGTGGTAAAATTGCTTGATCATCACGAGGGTCAAGTGTGTACTCTGTCGCTTGTGATAATTCCAAATCAATCGGACTGATTGTATAGCCACGGCTCTTGAGTTCAAGTGTTACTTCAAGTGTATCAATTAAGTTTTTCTCCTTAATCGATACATCACGTGCTGTATTGAAGTCTTTGAGCCTCATGTTGATGTTATTCAAACGTGATTGGATTGTCTCCATCGATGCTGTTTGTGTCTCAATTTCATGGGCATTAACACGTAATGAAAAGTATGAACAATAGTATGCTCGCGCTTGATGAACTTTAAACCACGCAACACGAACAGCCATCATTACATATGCAACAGCATGGGCTTTCGGGAACATGTATTTAATTTTCAGGCAGGAATCAATGTACCACTGCGGCACCTTATTATCATGCATTGCCTGAATCCATTCATCTTTAAGCCCCTTCCCTTTACGAACACTCTCCATAATATCAAACGAAAGCTTCGCAGGAAGTCCAGCATGCATCAGGTAAACCATGATATCATCCCGACATCCAATGACGTCTTCGAGGGTCATTCCACCGTTTTTAATCAAGTCTTCCGCATTCGTACGCCAAACATCGGTTCCATGTGATAATCCAGAAATGCGGACAAGGTCGGAAAACTTATCCGGTTTTGTTGCTTCCAACATTCCACGGACAAAGGGCGTTCCAAACTCTGGTAAACCCAATCCGCCAGTAATTTCATGATAGTTTCTCTCATCAACTTTTAAAGCTTCGGTACGATTGAAAAGTGACAGTGTTTCTGGGTCATTCATCGGCACTGTTTTCGCATCTATCCCGGTGAGTTTCTCTAAAAGTTTCATCGCAGTTGGATCTACGTGACCCAGAATATCCAGTTTAAGCACATTATCATCAATATCATGGAATTCAAAGTGAGTCGTAAACCACGACGATTCTTTATTATTCGCTGGATACTGAATTGGCGTAAAGTCATGGACATCCATATAGTCGGGAACAACAATAATTCCACCAGGGTGTTGTCCAGTCGTACGTTTAACCCCTTCAGCCCCATACGATAAATAGGTATTCCATGCATTGCTCGACTCCGCAAGATTCATGCTCTCTTGATAACCCTTTACATAACCATAGGCTGTTTTTTGAGCAACCGTTGAAATGGTACCAGCACGGTATACATAAGCATCACCAAATATCTCTTTGGTGAAATTGTGTGCATGCTCTTGATAGTCACCCGAGAAGTTCAAGTCAATATCGGGAACCTTATCCCCTTCAAATCCAAGGAAGGTTTCAAATGGAATATCTTGCCCATCACCAATCATGACTTCACCACATTCGGGACATGTTTTCGCTTCCAAGTCAAAACCACTTGAAACACGACCGTCATCGAAGAATTCACTATGGTGGCACTTCAAGCACACATAATGAGGCGCTAATGGATTAACCTCGGTAATTTCGGCCATGGTTGCAACCAAGGATGAACCAACAGAACCCCGCGAGCCCACCAGGTACCCATCATCAAGGGATCGCTTAACCATAAGGTGCGAAATATAATAAATAACACCATAACCATTTCCGATAATTGAATTCAATTCACGTTCAATACGTGCAGATACAATTTCAGGAAGGGGTTCGCCATAACGGGCAACCGCATTCTTATTAACAATTTCTCTTAAAAGCTCATCTGAATTTTCAAGTTTGGGTGTAAACAAATCGTTCTGTTTTGGTGAAATGTCTTCAATTTGTTCAAGCATGGCCACAGGATTCTCAACGACATATTTATATGCCTCACGATCTCCAAGCCAAGCAAACTCGTGTAGCATTTCTTCAGTTGAACGAAAATGTGCATTGGGTGCCACGAAGTTCAGGCGATCTTGTTCGTTATACATAAACAAGGGATGGCGCGATCCACCAATTCCTTGAGAATGAATGTAGACATCACGAATGACCTTTTCGCGTGGGTGGTTATAATGTGCATTCCCCACAGCGAGGACTGGTTTGTTAAGGTTTTGTGCTGTTTTAATAATGCGTTCAAGAATCTCTCGAACACGCTCATCACTCGCAATCACCTTGCGATAAACCAAAGGATGATAGTAATCAAGTGGCATAATTTCTACATAATCATAGAATACCATGGCATTTTCAAGGGCAAGTTGGCTCTTGTTCATCGCAATTTCAAAGAGTTCTGAATTTGTACAACCTGCTCCAATTAATAAGTTTTCACGTCCTTTAGCAAGTTCTGAACGAACAATACGCGGCTCATTCCCTGCTAGATTTTTAGTATGTGAGTGTGATATCAATTGATACAACCGTTTCAAACCATCTTTATTTTTCGCAATAACATTGACATGAGATCCACGCATCTTAGCATAAGCATTCTCATCACTCAGTGATTGTAAATCATTAACAGTTTCAAGAACCATGAGCCGCTCATCACGGAGCATTTCTAAGAATACAAGACTCAATACTTCAGCGTCGTAGTCGGCGCGGTGAGCCCCATCTTCGTCATATGAAATACGAAGGAGTCGTGCTACAGCACCAAGTCGGTATGAGCGCCTGTTGTCATAGAGTGCACGTGCAAGGTCTAAAGTATCGATAACGGCATTTTCTAAGGGAGCACGTCCCAGTTTGCGTAATACTTCTTGGAAGAAATCAATATCAAACTGAGCGTTGTGGGCAACAAGTGGATAATCGCCAATGAAAGCAAGAATATCATCCATAACATTTTCAATTGTCGGTGCATTTCGGACATCGTTGTCAGAGATATTGGTAAGTTCTTGTATGTGTGCACTGATTGAGACAGGTGGTTTGATGAAGGTTTGGTAACTATCAACAACCTTTCCTTGTTCGATGCGAACCGCACCAAACTCAATAAGATGATCATAATAGTTAGAGAGTCCTGTCGTCTCAAAGTCAAAACTAATGTAATTTCCTTGATGCAATGGTTCGCCATGGCCGCGTGTTACAATCTTTAAATCTTCATCGACCATGTTCATTTCAACACCATAACCAAGCTTAAAGTCATGATCAGGGTATTTTTTACGAAGATTCTTTAACGACCCATAGGCTTTGGGAAAAGATTGCACGGCAGTATGGTCCGTGATAATCATTCCAGGATGTCCCCATTCAAAAGCCTGTGCCATATATTCAGATGCATCAGAGATACCATCCATCTCTGAGAATTTGGTATGCAAGTGAAATTCGACACGCTTTGAATCAGCTGAGTCGTATCGTTTAAAAATATCGCCAATTTCTTCATAGCGATCCATTTTAAATACATAGTCTTTCTCAAAGCGTGGTTCAAAGATGTAGTTACCATATGCACGAATACAAATACCTTGCTTCAAAATTTCATCCTCAGTTTTCGCAAAATCCGTGATGACAACCGCAGCTTCACCATCAGAAATAAAGTATTTAACAATAAAGTTACCGGTACGTGTTTCACGAACCTCAACTTCAAAAACTTGACCTGCAATGGAAATCCCATGGGCTTCATCTTTAAGAATATCCATCGGTACAGGATTGTAATCCTTACCGCCTCGACGGGGTTGACGTGACACAGATTTGCGTTCGATATTCTCACTTTTAGGAAGTGCTGGCATGACGACGATATCTTTCTCTGGCTCATCAACCATAACTTCCGTAATAACATCACACTTCAATCCAAATTGTTTAAGACCTTCAATTAAATCACCAGCATAACGGGCAGCATCTTGGCGGTGTCCTTCATCTTGGCACATGATTGTGATATCAGTTGCCGTAAACTGACAGTTTGCTTCCTTAATTGGGGTCAAATGACGGGTGTTGGCAACATAACCAACATATTGATTCATATCCAAGACACTTAAAGAAGATGCCTCGGTATGCACCGTTACTCTTGCCTTAGTCTTTGTATGTTTCTGAATATTCTTTACAAAGTCCTTGTATACAGCAAAAGGTAACGCACTGGTTACCGAAATTTCTACTTCAAGTTCTTTCATGGTTGCATTGTATTGTACTGAGATGACACTTGCATCTGTAAAATGATTGCGATAGTTTTTGTTGTTATTAATCTTGTCTAATAAATCGTGCACGTATCTCTCTCCTTTTATTTAACGAGTTTTTGGAAGGCATCCTTGGCAGCATTCTGTTCTGCCTTCTTTTTACTCAATCCATGTCCCGAACCAAAAATCAGTTCGTCCAATTTGACAACAACCTCAAACTCCGGTGCATTGGAAGGCCCTGTTACACTCACAACTTCGTACGTAACCGATTTGCGAGAATCAGCTTGAATAAATTCTTGTAGTTTTGTCTTATAATCTGTAATACTTAAAGATTCCAGGTTACTGTAAGATTCTTTAAGTACGACATCAAGAATTGTATTGACACTGTCCATGCCACTATCCAGATAAACTGCACCGATAAAGCTCTCAAAGAGGTCGGCAATAATTGATGGTCGTGTGCGACCACCATTGCGCTCTTCTCCAGTTCCAAGTAAAAGGGCTTCATTCAGTTTAAGTTTCAAACTGTATCCAGCCAATGCTTCTTCGCAAACAAGTTTCGCGCGATACAGCGTCATATCCCCTTCACTGAGTGTTTCATGATGCTTAAAAAGACGCTCTGAAACGCAGATTTGCAACACTGCATCACCCATGAATTCCAAGCGTTCATTGTCTTCAATTTTACGCTCCGACTCATTCACATAGGATGAATGTACGAAGGCATTTGTAATTAAATCTTTATTATTATATGGGATTCCAAGTGAATCCATTATTTCCCATTGTGTCATTGTTATCACCTTATCTCATTATACAGTATTACGTTGTTTTAAAATAGTCTTGTGAAAGCACGCGATTTATGATTGGACGGTATTCAGGATTGTTGCGATCCTCAGCGATGTGCTTGGCATCCACTTTTGCTTGTTTAAGAATCTTCTCATCTTTTTGAATGTCTCCGAGAATGAAATTGGGAATTCCCGATTGGCGAATACCCAGTACATCTCCAAATCCTCTTAAGCGCATGTCAATCATTGAAAGTTCAAATCCATCATGTGACGTTGCCAAGGCATTAAGGCGTTCTTTACTGATTTCAGTATCTGAACTACTCAACAAATAACATGTTCCAGGTTGCAAACCACGACCGACCCGACCCCGCAGCTGATGCAATGTTGCTAAACCAAATTGTTCTGCATTGTAAACAATCATCGTATTGGCATTATGAACATCCATGCCAACCTCTATGACCGTTGTGCTGATAAGTATATCAATCATGCCAAGGTTAAACTCTGTCATAATTGTTTCTTTTTCATCACTGCTCATTTTCCCATGAAGCATGGCAACACGATAACCCTTAAAAACCTTTTCAAGATTTTTGTGAATGGTTACGACATTTTTTACGCCTGGCTTCTCGCCCTCTTCAATGGCTGCACAAACTATATAGATTTGTTCGCCCCGTTCTAAAACCTTATTCAAGTTATCTTGAATGGTACGCAACGAGTTCTCTTCAACAAGCACGGTCTCAGTTAACTTGCGATGACTTGGGTAGGATTCAATTGAACTCACATCCAGATCAAAGAAGAGACTGTTTGCAAGCGTACGCGGTATGGGCGTTGCCGAAAGCATTAATGTATCAACTTTCTCCCCTTTGGACACTAGTTTTTGACGCTGCTTGACCCCAAAACGATGCTGTTCATCGATCATGACATAACCTAATTTATCAAAAATAACATCATCAGAGAAAAGTGAATGTGTACCAAAAACAAGTTTTGCACTCCCACTTGCAATGGAATCCAACACATTTTTCTTATCCTCAGTACTGTTCGATAAGACTGCATAGGATACACTACCAAATAGTTTCTCAAATGTTTTGACATGCTGATACAACAATATTTCTGTAGGAACCATAAAAGCCACTTGGTATCCTGCAGCGATTGCGGCAAGTGCCGTAAGTAAAGCTACAACCGTTTTACCAGATCCGACATCTCCTTGTAATAAGCGATTCATTTGTTTCTCCGATGAGATATCAGCGAGAATCTCTGCAATTACTTTGTGTTGGTCTTCGGTAAGTTGGTAGGGTAACGCTTGAATCGCCTGGGATACCACTGATGTATCGATATCTTTTGCAATACCCACTTCTTTTTCCTTGTTATTCAGCGCAACCGACAGATGATAACGAAGAAATTCATCATACTTTAAAGTTCGCAAAGCATTCCCAAGCGATGCTTTACTCCTTGGAACATGAATCTCTTGAAGTGCGCGTTGTCGCGAATAAAGTCGGTATTCATCAATCAGCATTCGTGGCATGGTATCGATAATAACACTCTCACTCAAGATTTTTTTCATTAATCGCTCAATCTCAAAGTTTTTAATGCCTGCTTTTAAAGGATAGTTCGGCTTTATGCCAGTATTCTCGGCCAATGATTTATTGGAAACAGTCTTTGCAATGATCGCGTGGGGTGTCTTACCAACCGTACCAACGACTACAATACCGTTTGTGTAATGAGTGTCACGTAAAAAGGGACGATTAAAGATGGATACCTTTACCAATTCATCGTAAGCATAAACTTGAAAGTTTGTAACACTGCGCTTACCACCAAATCGTGCAACACGAAAAGACGAACTGAGTTTCCCTTCGAAAACAACGGTATCGCCTTCTTTCCACTCTGAGAAGTCTTTGGCCTCTAAAAAGTCATATCGGTATGGATAATGCTCCAAGAATGCCTCAGGGCTGACAGCATCAAATGCGTGGATAATTTGGTTTTGTTTCTCTGTTAATTTGACCATAAAAAGAAAAGGGCGTGAAACGCCCTTGTTATTCAACACCTATAATATATGAATAAACAGGTTGTTGTCCGTTGATTGATTCAACTTCAACATCAAAGTTTGATTCGATATAGTCTGTGATTGCAGATGATTCTTCTTCAGATACACCCTCACCAATGATGAGTGTTACAAGTTCACTCTCGTCATCAATAAGTTTTGCGAGAAGTTGTTTGGTAACGTCAAGACGTTCTTTACCTGTAACAACGATGTCTTTCTCAAGAATCCCCATAAAGTCATTCGCTTTAATTTCTAATGACTCAAACATTGTATCCTTGATAGCATATGTAATTTGTCCTGTTTTTGTATTGGCAACAGCTTCAAGCATTTCTGCCAAGTTGTCTTCAACTTCAACATCAGGATTAAACATAACACAAGCAGCAAGTCCTTGCGGAATTGTCTTTGTTTCAATAACACGAATGTCTTTGTCTTCAAGAATCTCTTGTGCTTGCTTCGCAGCCATAATAATGTTTGAGTTATTTGGCAAGATAAAGATATGATCTGCATCAATGTCTTGAATCTTAGCAACAAAATCTTCAGTTGATGGATTCATTGTTTGCCCACCGCTGATGATGTGCTCAGCACGAAGTTCTTTAAACATATCAACAACACCTTCACCTGCAGCAACTGAAACAATTGCATACTTTGTGTGTTCTTTTTTATTTGACTTAACTTCAGCGTCAAGAATTGTGTTGTGTTGTTCAGTCATATTTTCAATTTTTAATTTAACAAATTCGCCATATTTTTGGCCAAGGTTTAATGCATTTCCTGGAGTTAGTGTATGGACATGTACTTTAACAAGGTCATCATCCGTCACAACAACCAATGAATTCCCAATTGCTTCAAGTTCAGCACGGAATTTATCTTCTGTATAGCGGCTTGGTGAGTCTTCTTCAAGTCTCACGATAAACTCTGTACAATATCCGAATTCTTCATGATCAAACTCAGTTGCTGCAGTGTGGGCTTCATCGCCAACTTCGCTTAATGCAATCGATTGACCTTTGAGTTCTGATAAGAAACCTTCAAGAACGGTAACATAACCCTTCCCACCACTATCAACAACACCGACCTCTTTTAAAACAGGTAACAGGTTTGGCGTATTATCTAGAGAAATGTTAGCTTCTTTTACTAAGACTTCAAAAAATTCAATAACATCGATTGTTGGATTTGCATCCACATATTTACGGATTGCATCCGCACTCTCACGCAATACAGTTAAAATTGTTCCTTCAACTGGGCGCATGACAGCCTTGTAGGCAACTGTCTTTCCATTTACAAAAGCATCTGCCAATTCATCGACATTAACTTCTTTCTTTCCTTCAACGGATTGAGCGAAGCCTCGGAAGATTTGTGACAAAATAACTCCTGAGTTCCCACGCGCTCCCATAAGAAGACCACGTGATAATGTCTTTGATAACTCACCAATATGAGAAGTCATCACTTTACGAGCATCATTAAGACCACTCGTAAATGTCAGATTCATGTTTGTACCTGTATCACCATCGGGAACAGGGAAAACGTTTAATGCGTTAATTTCATTGTGTTTGTTTGTCAGATTATGTGCACCACTTTGCAACATATTCAGAAATATATCACCATTTATTGTCTTCATTATTTCACTACCTTAATGCCTTGCACAAAAACATTGATTGAATTAAATTCTTGTTGCAATGACTTCTCTAACATATATTTTGCTTTTTTCTGAACTTCTAAAACAACTTCAGAAATTTTTACGTTATAACTTACGATAATAAAGACATCCAAATCGTAGCCTTTATCTGTTTTGCGAACTACAACCCCTTTTGAGTAGTTCTCACCTTTTAATAATTCTGCAAGTCCATCTTTAAATACTTGCTGAGAAGCCATACCGACAACACCATAACTTTCTGTTATGACACCGCCCGCTAGCATCGCGATCGCTTCATTTGATACTGATATTTTCCCAAATTCATTAATCTTTTCGATTGCCATTTCTTCTCCTCCTCTTCATATTTTATTTATTCACAAGGTTTCGCATTCACTGCGCTTGTGCCTTCGCTCGGACCATAGTCATTCATGTAGATACATTTATTCTTAGGATCCGCTTGCTTTATAATAGTAGCATAACTCCTCATAAGAGGTAAAGTTTCCATACCTGTATATACAAAGAAATTGTTATTCATGGTAAGTTTCATTGCCGTTGGATCGTATTTATCCGGTTGTGAGTGCACTTCTGAAATTGCAAGAATTACGGATGAATCAAGTTCACCAAAGCGCATCAACAGTTTATCAGACAATGTTTCGTCATTAAATCCAACAAATACAGGAAGTCCAGTTATGGCGTCCATAGATGCACCATTTAGATTACGGCGCTCGCCATTGGCAAATAAGACCTGTATCGTCTCCCCTTTGATATAACCAACGGGAGTTTCTTCTACAACATGGATTGTAACAATCCCTTGAGTATAATAAATCTTTGTGTCAAGAGATGCAACACCTGGAATACTTTTTGCTTTGCCATTCAAAGTAAACGGCAACTTAGTAATCATACGTGAACCGGGCTCGATTTTCAATGCCTCAAGAATTTCACCATCCGTTAGGATTGTATTTCCTTCAACTTTAATCTGCCTTACACGTGAATACTCACTTTTATCGAGAAAGTAAATTCCCGTTAACAAGAGCACTAAGAGTGCAATTTTATAAATACGTGAGCGCAAGCGCTTGTTACGCCGCTTGCGTTCGGCACGCTTTTTTTTCGAAATTGATTCTTTGATTTTTTCGATTGAATCGGTTGCTTCAAAGTTATCAATTTCTTCAATCTTACGTCGCATGTGCAACCACCTCAGCCACTAAATCAGCAATATTACTTACTGCATCAGGAGTTGCGAGTTTATGAGCATTCTCACCCAACACTTTTAAATGTTTTGGGTTATTCAACAATGATTGAATGCGATCATCAAGAACCGTTCCTTCAATGTCAGCCTCAACAAGCATGTCACATGCATCAACATCAAACAATGATTTCGCATTATAATACTGATGATTGTTTGCTACATGAGGACTGGGAATCATCAAAGATGGCAAGCCAAACGATTGAATTTCCGCAATTGTCGATGCGCCTGAACGACAAACAATCAAGGATAACTTTGGCAATAATGCTCTTTGGTCTACAAATCCTGTGACGCGAAGATTTGGATGAATCTCACCGACTTCCGCTAGGAACGCATCGATATTCAATGGACCCGTAGTAATAATTGCTTGGTACGAATCCGAATTGAAATTCTTTGCAAATTCCATGAATTTTTTATTCATGGAGGTTGAGCCTTGAGAACCCATAACCATCAATACAATCGGTTTGCTTACGTCAAGATTCAATCGCTTTAACTCTTCACTTGAATCGATGGTTTCATGAATCAGTGAAGCACGTGGATTGCCCAGATAGTGGACATTCTTACGATCTTTAAATGCTTCTGGGTAGCAGGTAATAATGGCTTGTGCTTTCTCAGCAACCATCTTATTTGCCTTACCAGGAAAAGCATTTTGTTCATGCACGATCAAGGGTATTTTAAGCTTTGTTGCTGCAAAAGATACCGGTGCACTTACATAACCTCCAAATGCCATAACAACATCTGGATTGAGTGTTTTTAAATGTTTCTTCGCAGCGCGATATGCGCCAAATTGCGAAAATACAGCTTTTAACTTATCAACTTTTGAACCTTGCAATCCTTGGTTATGAATCGCATAGAATGGGTATCCGGCATCGGGTACGATCCACGATTCCATTTTATGATCATTACCAATGAATACAACGTCTTCATGACGATTTGTTTTTTCATAGTCGGCGAATGTAATTGCTGGATAGATATGTCCGCCACTACCGCCTGTTACGATGCATATTTTCATACGTTACTCCTGTTCGAATAGATTTCCTTGTGTTGCTATCTTTAAATGCTCGTATGCCTTTACAGTTGCAACACGTCCACGGGGTGTACGGTTAATAAACCCCAATTGTAGAAGATATGGTTCATACACATCTTCTAAGGTCATTGTCTCTTCAGATATTGAAGCAGCTAACGCTTCGATACCAACGGGACCACCATCAAATCGTTCAATAATACCTCTTAAATAGCGAATGTCAACATCATCGAGGCCAAGACTGTCAACTTTTAGTTTATCAAGTGCATGTTGTGTTATATCCAAGTCAATTAGATTATCATTGAGAACTTGCGCGAAATCACGTACACGTCGGAAAAGTCGGTTTGCAATACGCGGTGTTCCACGCGAACGCATGGCGACTTCACTGACTGCCACAGGTAGTATTTCTGTGTTCATAACACGTCCTGTTCGAGCGACAATTTTCTGCAGTTCATCTTGACTGTAATATTCTAACTTGGAGATAATACCAAATCGATCACGCAGCGGGCTTGATAAATCACCAGCACGTGTTGTTGCGCCCACAAGCGTGAACGGTGGCAAATCGATTTGAATGCTCCGTGTGGATGAGTCTTTCCCAACCACCAAATCTAAGGTGAAATCTTCCATTGCGGGATATAACACCTCTTCTACCGCCTTAGGCATGCGATGAATCTCATCGATGAATAAGACGTCACCTGGCTCTAAACTTGAGAGAATCGCCGCTAAATCGCCGCTCCGCTCAATACTTGGCCCACTGGTAACTTTAATTCCTGTACCCATCTCATTAGCAATGATATATGCTAACGTTGTTTTACCAAGCCCAGGTGGGCCGTAAAACAAAAGATGATCCAACGTTTCATTACGATTCTTGGCCGCCTCTATAAAGATGCGTAGATTATCTTTCAGTGCATGTTGACCAATATATTCATTCAACGAAGCAGGTCGTAAGGATGCTTCGAAATCAGTATTGTTATCAATATCTTCTGCTGACACGACTCGTTCCATACACTAACCTCGTTTCCTTGCATTTAAAAGTTGTAACCCTATTTTAATGAGGTTATTTAATTCTTGGTTCTCAGCATTAACAATCTCATTTTTAATGTTATTAATCTCATTGCGTTTAAACCCAAGATCCAACAATGCTTGGATTGCTTCTTCAACAACTGCGGTATCGCTTGTTTTTGTAGTTGAAACATCCGTCGATACAAACTTCCCTTTGAGGTCAAGAAGGATCTGTGCGGCCATTTTAGGACCGACGCCTGGAAGTGTACGTAAAAACTTAACATCTTCTTGATCAACGGCACTCACAAGTTGTTCACCACTTATCTTGCTAAGGATTGAAAGACCTGTTTTGGGTCCCACACCCTTAACACTGATAAGTTGCATGTAAATTTGCAATTCTAGTTTGCTACTAAAACCAAATAAAATGATTGCATCTTCTCTCACGTGTTGATACGTATGGAACAACCGAGACTCGTTCAAAGGAACCGTGTCCGGCTTTCCATAGAAGACTTGATACCCAATTCCTTGATTATCAACAACGACATAGTCGAGTCCTTTATCTACTACAACACCTGAAATATATGCAATCATATTATCACCCTGTTATTATTCTACCATACCTTCATCAAAAATGAATTGAACATCTGCAAGAATTATTATATCACCATCACGAGCACCGGCTTCACGTAAAGCTTGGTCGACACCCAATCGTTTCATTGAGATACCAAATTGAATTGCAGCCTCTTCAGTATTGAAATCAAATTGTCGGAATGCACGTTCAATTGATGAACCGCTAATTTCCCATTTCGTATCATTAATACGTGTGATTTCAAAGCTACGTTTTGGTGCTTCATACTTATACACAACTGCTTCATTTTGTTCTTCAATGATTTCCTCGACGTGTTCGTCAAGAATATCGGCTAAGCGGTACAACAATGCGTCAATACCTTCTCCAACCATCGTAATTAACTCAAAAATCTCCAAATCTGGATATGCCGCTTTAAAACGTTCCAAATTAGCCGGCGCTACATCTAAGTCCATCTTATTTGCCACAACAACCATCGGCTTACGCATTAATTTCTCATCATACTTTTCGAGTTCTTCGTTGATGACTCGATAATCCTCAACCGGATCACGACCATCTTCTGCTCCCATGTCCACTACGTGAACAAGTGCACGAGTACGCTCAATATGCTTTAAGAAGACATGACCAAGACCTTTACCCATGTGAGCATCTTCGATTAAACCTGGCATATCAGCAACACCAAACGAACGACCATCTGGACTTGATGCAATCCCTAAGTTCGGTACAATTGTTGTAAAGTGATAGTCTGCGACTTCAGGTTTAGCACGTGTAATTACGGATAACAAGGTTGATTTCCCAACCGATGGGTATCCAATAATGCCAACATCTGCAAGCAACTTTAATTCGATTGTAACATCAATTTCAGTACCAAGTTCACCTTTTTCAGCGTAGGTCGGTGCTGGGTTATTAGGCGTTGCGAAACGTGTGTTACCACGACCACCACGACCACCATGAGCAATGATTTCTCGTTGTCCATGTTCGGTTAAATCGGCAATAATAATGCCTTTTTCTTCGTCCATGACCACAGTTCCAACGGGAACGCGAAGAATATAATCTTCCGCACCGCGACCATGCATTTTTTTATTTTTTCCTGCCGTACCATGTTTTGCTTTTAAAACACGGTTGTAGCGTAAGTCTAAGAGGGTTGATTTGTGAGAATCCGCAACGAAAACAATGTCGCCTCCTTTACCCCCGTCTCCACCGTAAGGTCCTCCAAAAGGAACAAACGCTTCACGACGGAAAGAAGCCATCCCATCGCCACCATTTCCGGCAATTAATTTAATACTAACGCGATCTACAAACATAACATCACCCTTTCAATTAAAAATCCCCATTTAAAGGGGATTAGTTTTAAGCAACTGGATAAACTGATACACATTTGCGATTTTTGCTAATGCGTTCAAATTTAACGACTCCATCAACTTTAGCGAACAATGTATCATCGCCACCACGTCCAACGTTTGTACCTGGGTGAATCTTTGTTCCGCGTTGGCGGTATAAGATTGAACCAGCAGTTACGGTTTCACCATCAGCACGTTTTGAACCAAGACGTTTTGAATGTGAATCACGACCGTTTTTTGTCGAACCTACTCCCTTTTTAGAAGCAAATAATTGGATATCTAATAAGAATTTCATGAAATAACCTCCTTTTCATCAATTTTTATGTAATTTGCATGAGCTGCTTCAATCGTTTTCAATTGAATTAATACAAACTCAAACAGTTTTTGATTTATTTCATTACTTTGAATGATTTCGATCTCTACCAAAGGTTCCTGTGTCAAGACTAATTTCGAATCCTCATCAAGAGTATCAAAACCATTAAGAGCACCTGTCATCACAGAACTCACACCCGCACATACCAAATCAAATCCTGGTTCACCAGAACCCGAATGACCTGTAACTCGCATCTTTTGATACGAATCGCCTTTTTTTGTAATTGAGACCTTAATCATAATTAAGCTGAGATAATGTCTTCAACAACTAAACGTGTGTATGGTTGACGATGACCTTGTTTTTTTCGAGTTGAACCTTTTTTAGCTTTATATTTAAAGATTGTAATCTTCTTAGCTTTACCTTGCTTTTCAACTTTAGCAACAACAGTAGCACCCTTTACATATGGAGCACCAACTTTTAATGTGCGGTTTTTGATAGCAACAACCGTATCGAAGACGACTTCTTCACCTTCTTGAACATCCAATTTTTCTACAAAGATTGTTTGTCCTTTTTCGACAAGAATTTGCTTCCCGCCTGTTTCAATAATTGCGTACATAGTACACCTCCTTCAATTTTGCCATAAGACTCGCCACCTAAGGTGGATTTCTCACTTGAACCTTAGTTATGAGCGGTTGTATGTCTTGAAGACATGCAACTTACGCCTCTAAATGCCTTAACATTATATCTCACATAGTCGCTAATGTCTAGGTTTTTATATCAATAATCTCATATTCATGTGATTGACAGTGAACACACTAAAATACGGTCTCTCAATGCGTAATTATAATTACTAAAACACAATCGTTTTTGCGATTGATAGAACTTTCATGAATCGTTTATTTTTTTCTTATGAACAACTCTGAATTACGATGGGCTCCTGTAGTCGTGAACAATCCAGTACTTTCGACCAAATCTTTGATACGCCGTCTGAAATTATCGATTGGATGCCCATAAATAACTTCGTAAACCGACTGCAGTTCATTCAAGGTAAAGCGATCATTGACTAAATTAAACGCTAAGTATGAAGCATCTAAGTGTTCGCGCAGATTACGATAGGCATCTCGTATCATCAATGCATGGTCAAAAGGGATATTCCCCTCTATTATGTGGTTTTCACGAAGTCGTGCTTGGTAAGTGATTTCTGGCATCACGCTGTGCGATAAGGTAATTATATCTTCATTTATATTTGACTGTATAACCACATCAAACCACCCAACAGCTACCGCATCTTGGTTTGTCATAACTTCCAACGCTTGTGATTCATTCGCAGTAGTAAAATAACAATGTGAAATAACCCATCCACGCGAATCACGATTGGGTTCGCTATAGACGTTGGATAAATAAAGGGAATCGGATTCATATCCTGTTTCTTCGCATAGCTCACGCCGTGCTGTTTGATAACTAGTTTCACCAGGACGCATAAATCCACCCGGAAGACACCACTCACCCAAGAAAGGCTCAACACCCCGTTTTACCAAAAGTACTGCCAACTTACGTGGAGGTAATTTCTTGTGATTGATTTGTTGTGCATAATCACTCCGAACGGAAAAACAGACGACATCCGTTGCCACAGCTGGTTTTACATAGTCTTTAAATTCCATCATTGAATCGGCTCCCAACTCGGTATGGGCTCTTCTTTGAATCGCGATTTTAAATGCATCAAATCGATGCGTTGTTTGACTTTAGCGTCATCACATAAACCAGTTCTTATGTAATGATCTAATGCTTCATAAGTAAAACCAAACACTTCTTCATCTGTTTTAATGTGAGGTTTTTCCCCATCCGTTACGATATTAAGACCATCGATTGGCACTTTATGAATAAGATGATGTGGCAACCCTAGAGATCCAGCGACCCCTCTAATCTCCTGGGTTGTCAAATTACGTAGGGGCCCAAAATCACCTGCAGCATCTCCCCATCGCGTCGAAAATCCAATCCAATTTTCAGATAAATTGCAATTGTTAGAAACGCGTCCTCCAACAGATTGCGAGATCGCATATAAATATGACATTCGAATTCGCGCAGGAAGATTAACAGTCGTTTGCTTTGAAGGACTCCCAATCTGTGCTTCGACCGCATTCATCATCGTATCAATTGCTGGTCCAATATTAATACAGTACGATTGTATTCCTAGGAATTGAATCACATCGTTTGAATCCTCTATATCATGCTGTACTCCTGCAGGCAGTTGAACACCAATGACACGATCTTTACCCAACGCCTCCACACACAGTGCCGCGACAACTGTACTGTCTTTTCCGCCAGATATCCCAATGACCGCCTTAGCATCAGGTCCATTTTCAGAAAACCACGTGCGAATCCAAGTCACAATTTCATGGCACATTGTATCGTAATCCATTAGAAGCCCCCTTTATGAAGTCTTTGTCGAATATCATGAAGCGACTGTTCATTGTAAAGCACACCATCTTTAAATACGTTTTTGTATGCCGAGTCTTTTTTCGGAAGGCTTGTTTCAATATAACCGTCTTTGACTTTTAGTTCGCCATTTTCTAAAAAGACATGGCACATCCCCTTTTGTGATTTCTTAAAGTTTCCCGTATCTGTGATGGGTTTCTTTTCAATCATGATTTCACGGCCATTAACAACACCATACGTTGATTTTACCGCAATCCCAAACGTATCTCGCGTAAAGGGTTGCATTACACCATCGGTTTCAACACATTGCATCGAGAAACTCCCAACACCAAGCGATACATTCTCACAAGAAAATCCTTGTTCAATCAAACGCTTATAAATTGCACGTGCGCGTTGCGGTGTGATGCTATCACCGTATATTGCACGGATATGTGGATCTAAGACCTTATATCCTTTGGCATTTGTTTGACCACCGAATGTATCCCACAATCTAAAAACCGTTTCAGTAACAATTTCAACCGGATCCCCACTGTCCCCTCTAATATATAGAACGCCATCATGATTAAGAACATCCTGTTTGCACTTAGGGAGAATCGTGTCAATAAAATGCCAATAATCATAGCTATCGGCAACCATCGAAAACGAATGGTGCGGATAAATTTCGTTCAGCAAACGTCTTAGCATCGTAATTTCATCACCATCAATGGAGAAATTCGAACACATAACTGAGTGTTCTGTCGAAATTCCACCAACAGCGACATCTCCAGATTCAATGTTGCAATTATAGTATTCTTCAAGAAAGTGAATCGCAGGAACGGAAGCGGTTTTCATAAATGAAAGACAAAACGCAGCCGAACTCCGGATGGCACTTTCTAAGCTCTCTTGACCACGCATTGAGAAATCGCCCAACGCCATCGAACGCTCAACGGTTTCTTCAACCGATTGTGCGTAGAATTCATCGACTATTTTACGATAAGTATAACCAACATTTGCGGAAATCATTGGATGCCACAACGAACAACTCATCAATGTTTCGATACTATTGACCAACCAAGGAAATTCAGGGTGTGTATTACTGATTTCGATCATTGGAACCTGAACAGGAACACGCGTCCCTTCTGGAAGTGCGTTAATTTCTAAAGGTAAATACCCCAAAGCATGCAAGGCAACGATTTTATCTATTTTATAGGCGCCACTTCCCATGGTGTTATCAAGCATTCGAGTGTATTCTGCAACCACTTCCGCAACAGGTCGATGAAAGAAGTTTCGATTGAAAATATCAATAAGATATTCTTTCAAGAATGATTGCAATCCGAACATAATCAAATGATTTTCATCTTGAATTCGTGACATACGAGGTGTAAAGTACGACACCAGCTTTTCTGTACCCTGTGGATACTGTTCAGAATGGGTAGTTTTATAAAAATCGCAAAGTAATAATGGTGTTAGATTTGTCATGTGTTTCTCCTTTAAATTAATATGAATTGTTTTAAATCATTTGTGTAACATTTTTGCTCTTTCAATACTTCAACAATTGAGTCAGCAGATGCTAAAGTCTCATCGTAGAGTGTATCAAGAGTGTAGATGGTTCGAATCAAGTCATTGGTAATTTCTCCATGATCAACACTGTTCTCGCAATGCGTCACACATAAGTCAATAATACCCGCTCCTTTTTCTTTAAGAGCAAGTGCTGAATGATAAAATGTACCACCATAAGAGCAAATATCATCAATCATTAAGACGGAGAACTCTTCAGGAATCTCACCATGAATGTCCAAACCAAGAATATCTCCTGTTTGCCAATCACGTCGTTTTTCACCATAAAGTACGGGGAGGTTATAGCGCTTCACAACAGATTCATATCGTTTCTTCGCACCAGCATCTGGGAAATAAACAACCAAGTTACGCTGCTGATTCAGTATTGCAATCAGTTTTTCATGAACATCGAATGGGTGAAAGACAACAACACGATTTAACGATGCTTCACCAGTGATTGCCGTTAATGAATGTGGATCAACCACAGACACGGATTGGAAGTTCAGGCTATTGATGAATTCACAAAAGTATTTCAACGTAAATAGTGTATTTCCATCTTCAACACGATCCATACGGGCGTGCGGCAAATAAGGCATCTCCAGATGTATAATTTCAGCTTTACGTTCTTGCAAACAACGGGTGATGCAAAGTAAGAGCATTAATTCATGATCACCTTGATACCACCAGCGAATTACAGCAGATTCAAGGTTATTAAGTTCTGTGGGGATTTTAGCATGAAGAGAATGGTCGGGAAACGAATGATTCTCTATAAGAACCCCATTTACTGTAATCATAAGACATTGACCTGATTAGATGCCAAGACTGTCAATGCTGCTGTATGATTTTCTGGTGTCAAACCTGCACAACAAGAAGCATCTACTTGAATAAGAAGTTCGGGTCTTTGCGATTTTAAGATTAAGGCATTTGATACCACACAGATATCTGTACAAACACCAATAATCTCAACACAATCAATATCAGATGGAACATAATCAGATAAATTCATAATGCCGAATGTTTCCTTTTCAATTATCTTTGCATCTTCCACCGCAATGCCGTCAGCAATCTGCCATCCCCATGTGTTTTTTATACAATGTTTGATTGGCAGGTTTCGCCCTTCTTGCGTGTCAAAGTACGTATCATCATAATGCGTGTCCTGCGTGAAAATCACAGTATAATTTTCGCTTCGATAAGCAGAAATTTTCGCTTTAACTGATGAAGTAATTTCCTTTGATTCCGGTGTCCCCAATGTTCCAGAAACAAAATCATTTTGGTAGTCAACGACAAATAGCATTTTCTTCATATGATGTCCTCTTTTCTTTACTAATTAGATAATATCACTTTGATAATAAGATGTCAACGAATAAAAAAAGCCCACAGGCTTTCATTTAAAGTTTGATTGTAAATCTGCGCATTCAGAATCACGATCAATAGTTAAGTCATTCACTATCAACGTGGCAACACGATGACTTGCTTCTAGGTCTTGGATATATACGCTTGCAGAAAAAGATTGTAAGAACACTGTATCGATAATCGTCGTAATCGTATCCACGCTATAATTATCATCTACCAATATACGTTCTGTGATTTCTCTACTTTCGCCATCGTATTCATCACGTGGGGCGCCTATGCACAACAATTCGATGGTATCCCAATCATCGATGTGTTTTTTTATTGTGACATAGAGTAATTCTCGCAAAAGGCCTTCCACATCTCCTGTATATCGGAAAATGCTTATTTTCTTATGGATTACACTACAGTCTATCACACAAGCGTTAAGTGTTATCAATACAATTGCATCATCCCCTACCAATCGTCGCCAACGCAAAAAAACAGCTTTCAAAAACACTTCAAATATCGGTAGGTTATCGAAGTGAAACCGATGCCATATTGATTCTAATTGTAAGTACAAATTGTCTGTTTGCAATTGTTCCGATGACGCATCATGCCAAAAGACTATCGTGAATTTCTGTAGAATTCGCTCACCATCATATTTAATCATCAGTTTCTCATCAGCAAAAGACTCAACGATAGCATTCAAAGTTTTAATAACCCTAAGGTTAGATTTACACATTTTTTAACCGCTCCTTTGCACATGATACATCAACGAACATTAATGCTGTTTCAGCTGATCAAAATATTCCATTCCAAATACTGCAAATTTAGCGGCATTTGATGCACGAATCAAACCAATTAAAATGTCGTAATCAGCTTGATACACTGCTTCCTCGTATAAAATCAAACCATGAATCGTGTTGATAAAACTCAAAATCACTTTGACATCCTTTAGAACTGACTCTTCTAGCAAACTAATGCGGCACGATATCTCACTGGTTCCACTATCGTCGCGGAAGATACTAATATGGGTCTTTTCCAAATTGCCATACACACAGAGGTCTTTATGCCACGTCTGGCCTATACCAAAGATATTTTTTATGTTAGCTATCGCTAAATGTGTTATATCGTTGCTTTTCCAGTCTAGAATTCCTTCATCACTTTTACTCATTTCGATATTCTCTGCACGAATGATATCAAAAGAAAACTGCCAAAGCGCCATACTACACCTCCTGCCTAAATTCTATGCAATTAGATTGTTTCGATTAACATGCTTGTATACGTGTCGAACACTTTCATCCGTTAAATCCCATGTCCGAACTTCGGAAATTATTAACTCGGCATGTTTCTTGCTAATATCGCGTAATGCATTGCCCACCGATTTTCGCACATACTCACTGGAATCACTTCGCATCTTCGACAAGTATGCAACCGCAATTTGCGGATTGTCTTTAAAATAGGGTCTAGACGTCCATACGCGAAGCCCCTCTGTTACAGCGCGGCGTACATTCGCAATATTTGAATTCAACCATTCTTCAATCGTTGGGATTGCCAATACATAGGTTCTATCCGAACAGAATTGATCAAAAGCCATGGCAAGAATCTCTTGAACACGCCAATTCACATCTTGGGAAACAACCTCTTTTAAGTACCTTAACACCGTTTCGCTTTCATTTGCCAGGGACCCATATAAGAAAACAGCAACCATGCGAACTTGATGGTGTTCTGATGCGTAAAGTGCATCCGCAAGGAAAGCTATGAACTCATGGTTGTGTTCATCCAACAAATCTTGAGCGACATCTTTCATCGGTTTAAACCCATTGTTTACAATAACAACCGCATCACTCACTTCGCGAATTGTCGCCTCAATATTCGCTGTCATGATAATGATTTCTTTGTTTGAGAATCGTAAACAAAGACAGCAAACGGAATGACAACATAGCCGACAATCATCGCAAGAATGGCTAATACATTAATATTTCCATCTGTGGTGAATTGCCCAGCCCAGTCAAACATCATCAGCAATACCACGGTTAGGATAATTGACAGAATCGGAAATACAAAGTCTGTAAATTTGCTCTTTACAGCATTAAGTACCGGTTCTTTGCTCTTCCCAAGGTAAAACAGAATAACAGCTAATGGCACAATGATAAACTGAACAAACCGCGATATTGCGGAAATTACCATAATGCTGGACATTTGATAATCAAAAGCAATTGGAACTGCAATTGCAAGCGTCGCAGTGAGCATAAAGGCAATAAGTGGAAAGCCATTCTCTAAACGCTTGGCAAATATAGCAGGAAATTGCTTTTCCTGTGCCATTGCTTCAATAACACGTGGCGTATGAAATGATGCAGCAACATTGATCCCAAACATGGAAACCAGTGCACCAATTATAATGAGTCCTTTAATAAGAGGTTGGTCAAAAACAGCCGCGAGTACAACGACCTCTTTTGAAAGTGCGAGCGCTTCTGGGTTTAACATCATGGAAACCAATACAATACCAATATAGAAAACAGCAATTATACCAACTCCCAGTGGAATTGCACGTGGCAAATTAACTTCTGGTTTTTCCATGTCTTGTGATCCACTCGCAATACTTTCAAATCCTGTAAAAGCATAAAACGCCGAGACAACACTCATGACAAAAAGTGATGGATTCATTTGTGGTATTTCTCCAGAAGCAACAAGATTGTTGATTTCATTGAAATGGTTTTGACCGGTAGAAATTAAAATCCATCCGCCGGCAACAATTGTGATTCCTAAAGCAACCATTTTTCCAATCGTCGAGAGGTTTGAAATTAATGTGAGTATTTTAGTTCCGACCATATTCACAATGAGAAGAATAAGCATCAAGACCAAAAAACCAATCGTTATCGCACCATTAGAGGGGTCAACACCAAAAATACTGAATGTCGTACGAACTACCGCAGTTGCCATGACACCCCAAGCAATTGCAGCTGAGAAAAATCGCGTGACCCCAACATAAAGGCCGACTTTGTCTCCAAAACCAGCCTTAGCATAGGCATAGGCGGCTCCCCCTTTGGAAACATATTTAGATGCCGCCGCAAATGTTATTGCAAGACACGCGGCAAACGCAGCGGCGCAAAGATAAACAAGCGGTGCAAGTTTCCCTGATGATTTAACAACACCTCCGGGTGTAAGAAAAATCCCTGATCCAATAATCGAATTAATCGTCAGTAGAACAATTGACCAAAATCCCATTTTAACTGCTTTAGACATGACGCTCACCTGCCCATTTCACTAATTGTTTAAAAATAGCATTCATTGCCTTTTCCGTTGCACTTAGCATTTCTGGATGCCATTGCACACCATAGATCAGGAGTGATTCATGTTCAACCGCTTCAATGACGCCATCATCAGCGTGACCTACAGCAATCAACCCATCACCAAGTTGTTTCAGTGTTTGATGATGAAATGAGTTAACCAAGAGATCATCACCCAAGAGTTTATAAAGCATTGAGTTCTCCTTAAATCTCACCGTATGTGTCAATAGAGTTGGGCCACTGCCTTGATCGTGTTTGAGAATATTCGCAGCACCATCCATGTATGATAAATCTTGATGAAGGCTACCACCAAAGAATACATTCATGATTTGCAACCCTCGACAAATCCCAAGGACCGGGATGTTGTAGGATACTGCATACTTCAAAAGTGTTAATTCAAACAAATCACGTTCTGGAAAAACGGTTCCCAAACGTTGTTGTGGTTGTTGTTGATAATTAAGCGGCCACACATCATGACCCCCTGATAAAATAAGCGCGTCCACCCCTTCGAGTTGTGCTTCGATAACCGATGGGTCAGTGTTGAATGGAATCATTATTGGGATCGCTCCATTGCGAATCACTGCATCCACATAGTCTTTATTCACATAAGTACGATCATAACCTGCAAACGCACCACTTGCATCCGTAATGACACTTGTCGAAATTCCAATTCTTGGCTTCATAATTACGCCTCCTTGTACTACTCCTATTATAGCAAAAAAGTGTCAGCAATTAGCGACTGACACTTATCTTTAACTCTAAAAACTTGAAACTATATTTTTTCAACTTTGCGTACTGATTTCTTTGCACGCTTATTACGACCCAACGGCGTCTGTTGTTGCACTTGTTTTAAAGTATAGTAGAAACTTGAGCCACGACCAACCTTAGATTCAACCCAACAGCGTGAGCCCGTCGCATCACAAATCGCTTTAACAATTGATAACCCCAAACCCGAACTCGCTGTGTTTCGGATGTAGTTCTTATCAATTTTGTAGTAACGGTCCCAAACATGATCAACAACCGCAGCCTCAATTCCCGGTCCATGATCACTTACAGATACAATAACTTCATCATGACTTAAGGATGCTTCAATAATGATTTTATTATCATCACCCACGTATTTTGTCGCGTTATTTATATAGTTATAGAGCACTTGCCCCATCTTTATTTCATCTGCAACCACTTCAAGATCATCCGGAACCCTAACCTCAAAGTCAATATTGAGCATTTGAAACAAATTAATCGACGCTTGCACTTGATCAACGAGCTTGAACTGAGTTTCTTTAATATCAAATACTTTTGATTCATACTTCGATAATGTGAGCATATCATTGACCAAGCGTTCTAAATGATTGACTTCGTCGACGATAACATTGAGATGTTTTTCTCGCATCTCTGGATTATCACCTGAAATATCTTGAATCATCTCCGCATACGCTTTAATCATGGTGAGTGGTGTTTTAATATCATGACTGACATTTGCAACCAAGTCGCGACGTAACTCGTCGGTTTTTTTGAACTCTTGGGTTGCAAAGTTGAGTGTGCGTGAAAGTGCCTTGACCTCACTGTACTCTGTTTCATTAAACTCAACAGTTAAGTCACCTTTTGCCAAACGGTCGGCATTCTCCGTGATACTTACAATAGGACGTGAGAGACGTCGTGAGAGAATGAATGTCACAAAGGTTGCGAAAGAAAACACTGCAAGAGCCACCAAGCCAAACTGACGTTTGAGCACAAATACTGTCGAATCCAACAATTCAATTGGTGTATTGATGAATATGTAATATTGATAATCTGAAACAGTGGCTACTTTTCCATAAAAATACATTCCCTGCTCCATGATTTCACTGTTAAAGCGAATTGAGAAATCACTTGTTGGTGATGTATCGGCCATGTGCATATATTCTTTGACGACATCAGAGCGCAAACCCTTAATATGGCAGCTGTTCCCAATATCATCACCGATCATAATTTGAGTGCCATTTTCATTATAAATAGCACCACACATGTTTTCTTGAGCAAGCATCTTAGAAAACGATTTTTGCGCATTAGAAAAATCGTCTCGGGCTAGGAGACGTTCAATTTCTGTAACCTTATTCTGGATTGTTTGTGATCGGTTACGTTCATAATACGGTCCAATGAAAGAAATTTGAAGCATCCACAGGAATAAAAGCATTATTCCTGTGAGTACCAAAAAATAGAACCATATTCTAAAAGCCATGTTTTTAGTTGAGGACTTCAAACTTATAACCCGTTCCACGTACCGTTACAATGTAATCACGGTAAGGTCCCAAGTTTTGACGTAACATTTTGATGTGCGTATCCACGGTACGGTAATCGCCATAATAATTGTAATTCCAAACCTTATCGAGTAAAACATCACGGGATAACGCTTGATCCTTGTGTTGAATTAAGAAGACAAGCAAATCAAACTCTTTGGGTGTGACGTTGATGCGTTCACCGTCAACAACTAAATTTCGACCTGTGATATCAACTTCAAGCCCACCATAAGTGTAGACAGAGTGCTTCAACCCTTTTGCACGTTCTGCAACAGCTTTGATTCTCGCCATGAGTTCTCGTGGTGAAAACGGTTTTGTGACATAGTCGTCTATTCCCAATTCGAATCCGAGCAGTTTATCGAATTCTTCTTGGCGTGCTGAAAGCATAATAATGGGGACATCTTTTATTTTCTTAATTTCACGACATGCTGTGAACCCATCCAAATTAGGCATCATAATATCGAGAACAACAACATCATAGTCATCTTCCTTAATCATTTCAATTGCTTCTGCACCATCTGATGCTTCATCACATACCAAACCCGAAGCTTTCGCATACTCTTTGGCAACCTCGCGGATTTTTTCTTCATCATCTACAATTAAAAATTTTATCATTTGTATCACCTCTCGTTATGTTAATAATACACGAAAACACTAGTTGTTTTCAAACTTGACAATATCTTGAACGATAATCGATTCTTTATCGCGTATATTTCCTTTTATAAGTACCAGCGAACCAACTGACAAGATATCCTTAACTTTATCATATAGGTCAGGAAATACAACTGCATCCATGGTCCCAGTGTCATCACTGATTCCTAAGAACGCCATCATTTTACCGTTTTTTGCACGATGGTTCTTCACAGTTTCAACCATAGCAATAACACGATAATATTTATCACGCGGTACGACATTCACAATCGAATCCGTATCGTGTTTTTGTTTAAGTGCAACAACTGGATGCTCTGTAAAATAGAAACCCAACATTTCTTTCTCAAAATTTAACGATGTCCGTTGGTTATCTGTGACCTCCGTAAACAAAGGCTCGCTAATCAAACCATAATTTAAGTACTTTTCATCGCCGCGATCAACTTTAATGATGTTGGCATATCGAATTGCTTCTTCCAACGAAGCAAGCATGGCCAGACGGTTGTAACCGAAGTAATCAAACGCACCACCTTTAATTAAAGATTCGAATTGTGCTTTCTTAATACCGATTAAATTTAGCCTGCTTATCGCATCATTGAATGAAACATAACTGCCATTTTTTTCGCGTTCCGATACAATCATCGTACTTGTTGCGGTCGTAATCCCTTTAATAAGTGTGAACGGCAAACGAATCTTCACACCTTCAAGTGTATAGATGGCTTGGCTGAGTTCAAGGTTGGGACTCATTAACAATACATTACGACGTCTGCATTCATCAATGTATTGACGTGTTTTCACATCACTTCCCAAAACACTGGTTAACAAATATGTATAGAACATATGAGAATAGTTTGCTTTTAAGTATGCAAGTTGGTAGGCAATCAAACCGTAGGCAACCGAATGCGATTTATTGAACCCATAGTTCGCAAACTTTTGTACTAAATCAAACAGTTCAACTGCAAGTTTCTCGCTATGCCCATTGTTGATGCATCCTGCAATAAAATCATCACGAAGACTGTCGAGCTCTTTTGCATTCTTTTTACCCATCGCCTTCCGTAAGATATCCGCTTTTCCAAGCGTAAATCCAGCCATGATCTGAGCAACTTGCATGATTTGTTCTTGATAGACCAAGATACCATGTGTACTCTCGGTAATTTCTTTAAGTTTCGGATGAAGGTATGTTACCTGCTCTGGATGTTCTCGCAAACTAAGGTACATGGGTATATTTTCCATTGGTCCTGGTCGATAAAGCGCGATGGTATCAACAATATCCATAAAACGATTGGGCTTCAATTTGCGAAGCAAGGCTTTCATACCATCGGACTCCAATTGAAATACACCCACAGTTTCTGCCTGAGAAAGTAGCTCAAACGTCTTGGTGTCATCCAATGGGATTTTCATAATATTGAATGGCTTCGTCTGATTGATTTGCTTCGATATGTTATCAATTATTGTCAGATTTCGTAATCCTAAGAAGTCAATCTTTACCAGTCCGATTTCTTCAAGGTGCACCATGTCATATTGGGTAACTTGTGTTTCCTCATCCATTTTCAAAATCGGCACAACATCTTGAAGCGACGTTGATGATAGAACCACACCTGCAGCATGCACAGAGGCATGGCGCATGAGTCCCTCGACTTTAAGTGCCAATTGATAACACCGTTGGTGGCTTTTCTCTGCATTGATAAAGGTTCTGAATTTTGGAACATTCTCATAGTTTTCTGATAAATAACTTGCGGATATCAATTTTGCTCCCGTATCAACACTTCGAATCGGAATTTGCAAAACACGTCCGACGTCACGAAATGCTTGCCGAGCACGCAGTGTTCCAAACGTTACAATGTTGGCTACATGATCATCGCCATATTTGTGTTTGACATATTCAATAACAAGATGTCGCTTGTCATCGGGGAAGTCAATATCAATATCGGGCATCGAAATACGTTCCGGATTCAAGAAGCGCTCAAAGATAAGATCATAGGCAATCGGATCGATCTCAGTAATTCCCAATGAATAAGCAACAAGAGAACCCGCTGCACTACCACGCCCTGGACCCACATAGATTGACTCTTTCTTTGCGTAGCGAATAATATCATAAACGATAAGGAAATAGTCCGTAAAATTCATGTTGTTAATTACTGACAATTCATAGTTTAATCGTTTGGTATAACCATCAGACAAGGCATCACCCAGTCGTTTTTTCAATCCAAATTCACTGAGCTTGCTTAAATAGGTTGCATTATCGACATCTTGATTTGTAATAAAATGAGGGAGTCGCGTTGTAATGGCAAAAACATCGACAGAGCACATGGCCGCAATGTCTTCGGTGAGTTTCAGTTGACGTTCATGATACATGTTTGCCATCGCTTCAGGGGTGTAGAAAAATCGATTGGGAGCGGACACAAGTGTTTTATCCTCTAAATATGTACCACGATCAATGGCTTGGACAACACGAAAAGCTTCTTCATCCCCTTGTTCTCGATAATAGACTTTGGGAACTGCGACAGTCTCAACATCGTTAAATCGGGCAAGTTCATCCAGTTTTGCATTGCTGGTGTGAAAGAAACTCGATTCTTGGTGCGAGATGCCAACATAAAATGATGGGAAGCGTTCCTTTAATGACCGAATATTTTCGGCGACTGCCTCAAGATTATCCTTAAGCAGATCACTTTCGAAAGGACCATCCTCAGAATATGCAATAAAAATGAGATTTCGATTGTACACCAAAATATCTTCAAGGGTAATTGATTTGCGAACACTCAATTGATAAGCAAGATGCATCAAACCTTGATATCCTGCGTTATTCTTTGCCAAGAGGAGTGATGTATAATGACCGTCTTCAACGTCAATCGTAACCTCAAGTCCAAATATGGGCTTAATACCCTGCTTCTCGCATGCTTTTTGAAAATTTAGGGCACCAAACAAAACATGATGATCGGTAAGAGCAACCGCAGACATATTGTTTTCTTTGGCCAATCCAACAATGTCATCGATTGACATAAGTCCATTCAGCAATGAATAGGAACTTCGAACACTTAGATGTATCACAGTCTCACCCCTTTTCACCTATTATAACCCATGTACCAAATTAAAAGAACGCATGGTGCGCTCTTTTGTTATTTTTTGTATCCGTTTGGATTTTGACTTTGCCATCGCCATGAGTCTTCACTCATTTTTTTAAGGTCGAATTTTGCTTCCCAACCCAATTCAGTGCGTGCTTTTTCTGGATCTGCAAAACATGTTGCAATATCACCAGGACGGCGTTCTTTAATTTCGTAAGGAATTTCAACACCAGAAACATCGCTAAACGCCTTAACCATTTCCAATACTGAATATCCAACACCAGTTCCAAGGTTGTATACAACATACCCTGCAATTTCAGCAATTTTCTTTAATGCTGCGACATGGCCGAGCGCCAAATCAACAACATGAATATAATCACGAACACCGGTTCCATCTACTGTATCATAATCATCGCCAAACACAGCAAGTTTTTCCAGTTTCCCTACCGCAACTTGCGTAATGTATGGTACAAGGTTGTTTGGAATTCCTGCAGGGTCCTCACCAATAAGCCCACTTTCATGTGCACCCACTGGATTGAAATAACGAAGAATAACAACATTCCACTCTGGATCGGCTTTTGCAACGTCCTTAAGAATGTCTTCAGTCATGAGTTTCGTTGCCCCATATGGATTTGTCGTTGAAAGTTCAAAGTCTTCACGAATCGGATTCGACTTTGGTGAGCCATAAACGGTTGCTGATGAACTGAAAATAATATTCTTGACATTGTGGTCACGCATCACATTAAGAAGACCGATCAGTCCGCTTATGTTATTTGTGTAATACTCAATAGGTTTCGAAACCGATTCACCGACTGCTTTAAATGCTGCGAAGTGAATGACTGCATCAATCTTTTCTTGATCAAATACAGCAGATAACTGAACAAGATCCAAAATATTGAAATTATAAAGTGTAACTTTTTTTCCTGAAATTGATTCTATACGATCTACTGCAATTTTATTCGAATTACTAAAATCATCAACAATCACAACTTCGTGACCTTGATTCAACAATTCAATACTTGTGTGGCTTCCAATATATCCTGCACCACCCGTTACTAATACACGCATCGTTGCCTCCTATTTGTACTTACCAACTATTGCATTCATCGCATCCCAGTTTGATTCCATGTCTGCGACTAATTTCATTTGCGTACGCGCACGCACAAGATTGTGGTCGTCATACGCTGTTTTGAAGTAGGTATCACCATTCAGATAATCCGTGAGGAATCGCATCCCACACTCCAATGCCATCATTTTAGCACCTACAGCGAAATTATCCAACTCAATATCTGTAAATGTTCCGGCACCACCTTTAATAAATCCCTTTGTAAACACATCATAAAGATTCAAATCAAACGAAACTTTATCAAGGTCTTTTTCATCTTCAAGTGCTGTACTAGCACCAAATCGAATTGCATCCCCAAAGTCATCAACTGAAAATCCAGGCATCACTGTATCCAAATCAACGACACAGATCCCTTTTCCAGTCTTATTATCAAGCATAACATTGTTTAGCTTGGTATCATTATGCGTTACCTTGAGTGGCAACAAACCTTGCTCATGCAAATCCCATAATGAAGACATAAACGCTTCACGTTCAATGAAGAAATCGATATCCTTCTTAACAGACTCCACCCGGCCGGCTGCATCACGGGAAACAGAATCAGAAAACGCTTTAAAACGAACAGGCGTGTTGTGAAAATCATCAATCGTGAAGTTTAACGATGCTACAGGGAAATCAGCAAGTTGGGCTTGGAAGTTTCCAAACGCATACCCACTTTCGTAAAAATCATCAGGATTTTCAACCAAATCCAAAGACATTGCATCGTCAATAAACTGATAAGACCGCCAATAGTAGCCATCATTATCTTGTGTTAGTGAATTCCCTTCCTTTGTCTTAATAATTTGTAACACTTCCCTTTCAACATCGCCACCCTGTTGTGCAACGACATCGCGAATATGTGCTGTAACCAGCGCTACATTCTCCATAAGTGCAAGTGGTTTTGTAAAAATATGGTGATTAATACGTTGTGTTACATATTTATGTGTTCCACAATCTACGAGAAATGTATCATTAATGTGACCATTCCCAGTAGGTTTATAGGATTGTAATGTTCCTTCAAAGTCAAATTGTTTTATTATGTTAATCATGTTTTTTCCTCCATACCTATTATACTATTGTAAGCGCTAAAGAGCCACCGTATCTTTCATGAGAAAAGCAGCGACTCGCTGCTTAATTTATGGATTCTTTAAATTTTCGAAGGTTTCTTTTGAGACGTGCAAATCGATCATTACCGTACATAATAAAGTCCTCAACCTCATGTTCCTCTTTTAATGTCTCTCGAACATATCCCCATAAACTCCATAACAGGTCAATGTAGAGCTTGTTCAGATTGAATTGATGCCAGTCACTTGATGTTGGCTTATGACCTAAATATGCATGTAGAAAGCGCTCATCTTGTGCAAAATCATATGCTGATTCAATCGACACATCCGCGACATCCCAATATGGTGAATTCATCCCCCCGTACTCCCAGTCAACCAGATAAAGACCCCCATCAGAACTAAGAATAAAATTCTCAGGAAGTGGATCATTGTGACTCAAAACATCAACAATCGAAGGGTCATCATAAGCTTTTTGAATTCCTACAATATCCGTTTTAGTCGTCTCATAGTCTTGAGGTAGATAGCCCGATGCACTTTTAATCGTACGTTCGTAACGTTCAATCATCTCCAAAACATCAAATTTGACAGGAACATTTGGCGCATCCTTATGAAGTGTTTTCAGGAGATGCGCAACCTTCAATTGATAGTGTGGTTCTTGCATCATTTTTGTGTTCATAGTAATGGCACCTGGAATATGTTCGCATATCTTTAATCCCGATACATCATCAAACATTGTAAGTGGCGCATCAATCCCCAAAGGTTCAATGGCTTTAACAATCGTCGCTTCATCTGCACGATCGATTATCTTATCCGTATCTTTGCCTGGTAATCGAACGACAAAGTCATTCTCTAATGTTTCGACGCGATAATTCTTATTTGTTAAACCTCCAAGTTTCGAAACATTTTTTGCGACCCCTAGATTTAATGTATCAAATATTTCCTTCATCTTCTGTGTATTTTCCATACTTAATATTATAGCAAAGAACTCTACTTTGTTCAATAATTGTTGATTCAATATTATATTGAACAAGATGTGGTATAAAAAAGACAACGATATGTTGTCTTAATTCTTATTCAGTACTCCGTTTTGCTAAAGCAGCAATCAGCGCATCTCTTTGTTCTAAAGTAAGACCACTGACGCCCGATGCAAGTCGATGGCCCCCACCGCCAAATTCAGCAACAATATCATTAATTGTATTATTGCGTGAGCGGACGGAACCTTCAAACAATCCATCTTCTTCTTGTGTGAAGATTGCCCAAATTGCGAATTCCTCAATTCCAGACATCACATTAACAAAGCCTTTAACTTCACGGCTTGTTGAGTTGATTGCTTCGAGTTGTGTTTTATCCATCACGATGTATGAGAATGCGTTCTTAACTTGAACATTTTGAACAATTTTATTTTTTAACTCAAATACTGCACGTGGCATGGTAAACAAATCTTGATTTAACTTTGTAATATTTGCCCCTTGATCCATAAGGTACGCAGCAGACTGAAGAGTTTTTGATGATACTGCCTCAACTGAAAATCGAATCGTATCTGTCAAAATACCACTTAGTAACGTATTAGCAATATCTTCTGTAAATTCCTTATCAAAGGAACGTAAAACATCTGTTACGATTTCACATGCACTTCCCCGCTTGGTGTCGACAATTTGTACATCACCATATGGATCGACTTCAGGATGATGATCAATCTTAACAAGTTTGTCACCAAGCAAGTAACGCTCATCATCAATGCGAGGACGATTTGCTGTATCAATTACAACAGCTAAGAACACTCCCAAATCAGAAACATCGTCCATCATTGGGTAAATCTTGTAATTGTGTTCATTTGAACCCAGTAAATAAACTGTTTTTTCTGGATAATTGTGTTTAACCCACTTCGCAAATCCACATTGTGACCCCAATGCATCTCCGTCAGGATTCACGTGACGGAAAACAGCAATGGTATCGTAAGATTCAATAAGTTTGAGTAATTCTTGATTATTGTTGTTCATTATGAATACGGTATGCGTCTTGCGCAATCATGAGTTCTTCGTTTGTTGGTACTACCCAAACATCAACTTTTGATGCATCAGTACTTAATTTCATTTCTTTACCACGTGTTTTAAGATTTAATTCACGATCGTACTCAATTCCAAGACCTTCTTGGATAACATCAATAATGGATTCACGTGTTCCGCCATCATTTTCACCCAATCCAGCAGTAAAGACGATTGCATCAACATGACCCAATTGCATTGCATATGCGCCCACATACTCAAGAGCACGTTGTGCATACATTTTACGTGTTAAGATTGCACGTTCGTGACCTTCTTCAATTGCATTTTCAATATCACGAGCATCACTTGAAATACCACTGATTCCAGCCATTCCTGATTTCTTGTTGAAGATATCAAGTACTTCTTCAGCAGTTAGATTTTCTTTACGCATGAGATACGTAACGATTGCAGGATCCAAATCACCAGTACGTGTTCCCATGATTAGTCCAGCAAGTGGTGTGAATCCCATCGATGTATTAACACAGATTCCATCTTTAACTGCACTGACTGATGCACCGTTTCCTAAGTGTAATGTGATAACATTAAGCCCTTTGGAATCGCGTCCCATAAGTTCAGCAACACGTTTTGATACATAATCATGTGATACACCATGAGCACCGTAACGGCGAACTTGATGATCTGTGTAGTAGCTGTATGGTAAAGCATACATGTATACTTCTTCAGGCATTGTTTGGTGGAATGCAGTGTCAAATGCAAAGATGTGCGTTGCAGTTGGTAATGCTTCTTTAAATGCACGGTAACCAATTAGGTTTGCAGGATTATGCAATGGTGCAAGATCTGAAAGTTCTTCAACTTTTCCAATTGAATAGTCATCACAGATTACGGAACCTGTGAAATATTCCCCACCATGAACAACACGGTGTCCAGCTGCTTCAATATCACCCAAATCAGAAACAATATTTTTCTCTACAAGACCTTTTAATACAAGATCTGCAGCCATTTTATGGTCTGGAATATCAAGTGTGATTGTTTCTTTTTTACCATCATATTTAAATGTAAGGATTGAGTCATTCAATCCAATACGTTCTACAATACCATTTACAAGTTCTGTTGCTTCTGGCATATCTAAGAGCTGGAATTTTAGTGAACTTGATCCAGCGTTAACTGCTAATACTTTCATAGTTTTCTCCCTTTTTCGAATGTCTCGAGTATTGTGTTTACATCATCATTATTTAGCGCATTGAGTTGAATGAACAAGTTTTCGTAGGTCTGTGCCATCCCTAACTTTGCTTCATACTCTTCCAATAATTTCGTGGTACGATTCAAATTATCGAATACTGCCGCACGACTGATTTCTAAGATATCGGCAATTTCTTGATACGATAAATCTTCATGATAATAGTACGTGAATACTTCACGCTGACGCTCTGTCAGCAAACTCTCATAATAATCAAACAGTTTGTTAAGAAAAACTGCTTTTTCAACACCCATCTTAACTACCACTCACAAGATTGTAGAGGTAGGCCTCAATGTCAAATGGACGTAAATCTTCCATTTTTTCACCCAAACCAATGTGACTCACCTTGATACCAAGTTCATCCTTGATACTGAGGAGCACACCACCTTTTGGTGAACCATCGAGTTTCGTTACAATAAGTGAGTCGACCGGCGTTACTTCGGTAAATAATTTTGCTTGCGACAACCCATTTTGTCCCGTATTCCCATCAATGACAAGATATGTATGATCAATTGATCCGACTTCACGTTCAAGAACACGTTTCATCTTTGCAAGTTCATTCATGAGATTGACTTTATTCTGCAATCGACCTGCACTATCACAAATCATAATGTCATAGTTATTTTCTTTTGCATGGCGTGCAGCATCAACATAAACCGATGCAGCATCGCGACCTTCGTCACCACCAATAAAGTCAACACCAATTTCGTCAGCCCACACCTTTAGCTGATTACTCCCGGCTGCTCTAAATGTGTCACCACCAACAAGAAGTACTTTCTTTCCTTCTTCTTTATAATGGTACGCAAGCTTGGCACAAGTGGTAGTTTTACCCGAGCCATTTACACCAACAACTAGTATAGCATTTAGACGACCATCTGCAAGTGCGTACGGCGTGATGTTTTCGCCATACTGACGGTACATAACGTCCGCAAGTGTCTCTAAACTCTCTTCTTGCGTCATTGAAGGCTTAATTTCTTTGCGAAATGCCTTGATTATTTTTTGTGCACTTTTGAGTGAAACGTCCGATTGAATAAGCACGGCAAGTAAATGGTCATACCACGCGTCATCAAATTTTGGTTTTCCAACGAACATTTCTTTCAATTTATTTCCAAAAGTAGCCTTCGTAGAATTCAGTCCAGTCGAATACAATTCTTTGTCTTCTTTTTTAGAAAAAGACTTCTTTAATTTATCAAAGAATCCCATTATGCTTGTGCCTCCTTCAATTCAATCGCTTCATCTAACTTAACACGCAACATTGATGAAACACCTTTCGTTGGCATTGTGACTCCATACAGAACATCTGCTTGAGCCATTGTACCAGGACGGTGTGTAATAACAATAAACTGTGTATCATCACTAAAGTTGCGAATATAGTTCGCAAATCGTTCAACGTTTGCAGAATCAAGAGCAGCTTCTACCTCATCAAAAATACATAAAGGTACATGACGTGCTTTTAAAATCGCAAACAAAGTTGAAATTGCAATCAGTGATTTCTCACCACCAGAGAAGAGTCGAATGTTTTGAACTGATTTCCCTGGGGGTTGCACATCAATATCAACACCTGTATTAAGAAGATCATTTTCGTCTTCAAGAATCAACTTAGCCTTACCGCCTCCAAAGAGTGCACTAAAGACAATCGGTAGTTCCTTGTTAATCTTATCAAACATTTCTTTGAACTGAACGACCATAATTTCGTCCATCTCTTCAATAACACTTAAAAGTTTATCGCGCGCTTCGACAAGATCACCGAGTTGTTTTGTATAGAACTCAAAACGCTCACTTGTTTCTGCATATTCTTCCGGCGCTTCAAGGTTTACATTACCCAATGCATTGATTTCATTGCGAAGTTTAAGGACTTCATCACGACTCATCGCTGCATCTTCATCGTAAATATTCTCTAAAGCATAGTCGAATGTCATTTGGTATTCTGAAGACAAACGTTCCAACCCAGATTCGAGCTTGGTATTATTCTTGGTTGTTTCCAAGATTAACCCATGACGCTCTTGGGTTAATTTGTTCAAATCGGTACGGTATTGACGAATTAATACTTCTTTTCGTTGGATATCGCCACTCAATGCATGACGACGTTCTCGCAGTAATGCAAGATTTGTCGTCAACTCATCCCGTTCCATATATGCACGGTTAAGTTGAACAACAATGTCATCCCCTTGCTCTTCAGGCGCTATTTCATCGGGATTCATTTCTTCGTATTCCATTTTTAAGCGTTCGTATTTGGATCGTTTTACATCCAAGAGTGGTTCCAACTGTGCAAGCGCAATACGGCGTTGCATGAGTGTATCACCAGCATCTTTATTCTCGATATTGAGTTTATTCATCAAATTTTCTTCATTAATCAAGGCATCTTTTTTGGCAGCAATCTCTGTCTCAAGATTTTCCTTGTCACGTTTAAGGGTCAACATCGATGTATTATTTGCTCTGTTTTTACCACCGGACATGGTACCACCACGATGAATAACATCACCATCTAAAGTAACGAGTTTATAGTTGTACTGAAGACGCTTGGCGATAACATTCGCAGATTCAATCGTATCGACAACCAAGACATTGCCTAAGAGGCTGTCACGTAAATCATCGTACACTTCATCATTGATTACAAAGTCACTCGCAACACCCAAGTAACCTTGCGCATGCGTTGCAACCGTAACTGCATCATTGGCAACACTACGCGGTCTCGCAACACTTAAAGGTATAAATGTAGCCCGACCTGCACCATTTTTCTTTAGGAAATTAATGGCATTCACCGCAGCCTTATCATCATCCGTTACCAAATGCATAATTGAGCCAGCAAGCGCTGTTGTAATGGCAACTTCATAATCATCTTTCGCTGTAAACACATTTCCGATAACATCATGAATTCCAAACAGTGACGCCTTGTTGTTCATAACTGCTTGCACACCATGATTGGATTCAAACGGTCTTTCAAGTCTTGAATTAATAATATCAAGACGATTGGACAATTGATTGATTGCAGATTGCAATGTTCCAACGGATTGTTGTTGGTCAGCAATCTTGCGATTGCGCTCGTAGTTAGACTCAACCAAGAACTCAACTTCAGCACTCAACTCAGTATGGCGCTCTTTTCGGTCATCATACTCAAGTTTCGCGTCATTCATTAATGCATACATTTCTTGTGCTTTGGCTTTTTTATCACCAACCTCAAGTGTGTATTTACGACGCTCATCAATTTCAACCTTACGCGTCTCTAAGAGTCCAATTTCGCGAACATACGACATCATCAGTTCTTGTGCCTTGGATATATCTTGATCCATCTTATACATTTCTTGACGCTTAGCTTCAAGTTCGTGATCATAGACCCCTTCACTTGTTTCAATCGATGCAATCTCAGCATCTACTTTAAACATCTGTTCTTTTATCTTTTCATTGGCATCGGTGAACTCTTTGATATCACGCACTAAAACAGACACCTCAACTTCTTGAAGCATCTCTTTTTTGTTCTTATAGAGTTCTGCTTTTTTTGCAGCGCGTTTCAACGAATTGACTTGGCGTTCCACCTCATCAACAATATCTTGCATACGATCCATGTTTTCTTTGGTACGTTCAAGCTTACTAATCGACTCAATTTTACGCTTTTTGTATTTTGACACTCCGGCTGCTTCTTCGAAGATTACCCGACGTTCTAATGGTTTTGCTTCTGCAAAATATGAAATCGTCCCTTGTGAAATGATCGATAGAGAATCACGCCCTAGACCTGTATCCATGACCAAGTCATGAATATCACGCAAGCGACATGAAACCTTATTAATTAGATATTCCGATTCACGTGTATCACGATACAAGCGACGCGTCACTTCAACTTCTTCATATTCACTGTTCAACACCTTATGCTCATTGTCAAAAACAAGTGTTACTTCGGCTAAATTTACCTTTTTACGATTCTCAGAACCATTAAAAATAACGTCAGTCATGCTTGACCCACGCATCGATTTAACGGATTGCTCTCCAAGTACCCAGCGTATTGCATCACTGATATTACTCTTACCACAACCGTTAGGTCCAACAACACCGGTTACTGGATCGTCAAAATTTATAATTACTCTGTCCGCAAAGGATTTAAACCCTTGCATTTCAATTTTCTTGAGGAACATAGAAACCCCCATTCTCACCGTAGTTATTATAGCGTATATAGACTAAGAATTGAAGTTTTTAAACTGCATATTTGATTTATTCGTATCATCGTGGTATTGTTATCTATATGAGTTAGGAGGAAATATGCGAAAAAGAATCTTATTTATTGCATTTACAGCTGTCGCGCTTGTCGCAACATTCGTTGTATTGTACAGACAATTCGGTAGTGAAACAGTAGCGATGTCGCGAACTGTCGATACCGTGGATTCCGTTATCACTCACTCTATAAAATTAAGTGAAATATCAGAATTTGCTAAAGAAAATCCTGGTGAGCACGTCTTCTTACTCCGCGATGGAAACGCAGACTCCGATTATGTAATCGATACAGTCTTGACACCCCTAGCAATGGAGCAAGCAGAACGCCCGACACCTAATATCGTATCTGTTGATATGACATCGTCACAAGAAATGACGGTGACACGTTTAAAAAACATGTTTAGTGTTGATTCATATCCCGCATTTATTTATGCAAGTTATGATACCTCAAAGAATACGTTGGTGACAAAATCAAGTATTTCATTTGATACCAACAAACCAATGACAAGTGATGAACTTCGTACATGGTTCTTCAACAATAAACTTTGGACCGGTCCTTATAAATCATAGGACCGTTTTTTTATGACAAGGAGTCACTTTATGACATTTACAATTCGAGAAGCAATACAAAGCGATGCCCTATCCATCAACACCATCAATAAGGAATCCTTGGGATATGATATTTCCCTTGAACTAACAACCCAACAACTAAATGCTGCGCTGATTAATCCTGATCACACCATCTATGTCGCATTGGATGACAATACCGTCATTGGGTACATTCACTTTTGCCTTTACACCTCATTTCTTGCACCACAAGAATACTTAATAATGGAACTTGCTGCCGATACACGGTATCAAGGTCAAGGTGTAGGACGCCAATTAATGAATAGTTTGGAGCACGAAGCACAATTGCATGGTATCTCCCTTATCCGATTGGGCTCAGGCACCCACCGCCACGGAGCCCACGCATTCTATGAAAGCATGGGGTATTCCTCGACCAAAGAACAGCGCATTTTTAAAAAAGAACTTGACTAAAAAGGACATTCTCATTCAGAATGTCCTTTCTTATGCAGCGAAAAGTCTTGTAATAAGCTCAACTCCTAAAGATTCATAACGAAGATCACGAAGTCTTACCCCATAATCAATATAGTGCATAGCACGCAGAAACCAAAGAACACGAAACAGTGATCGACTTGGAATTTGTAGGGGCCGTATCGCTTGGTATCCATCCACAAACGCACGTCTTGATACATCATCGACAAGTGTGTCTTGAAACATGCCAATGCAATCTGCTGCAGCAATATCATGAGCAACCATTTCAAAATCAATCAGAACGTTCTCATCATTACTGCGTTTGATATTATTGAGCAAGAAGTCACCATGAATGACACACGTATCCAAATTGTCAAATTCTGCATCAGCTACGTGGACATCGGGCTCTATGCTGAGAAAGGCCTGTTTCAATTGGTCATAACCTGCATGTTCCTTCATGCGCCCATGAAGTTCACGCACACGAATCGATGGAAAATCAGCAGATTTCAATCCAACAATCTTCGGTGCGGCGTTGTGAAATTTTGCGAGCATTGCTCCAAGAGCACGCGGTTCAATTGCGCCAACACTTTGATAATCAACATATGGATACGCAATAAGCAACTTCTTGGCATCAACATGAATCAGCGCATTGGGATGGGTTGCTTGATAGTACATAAACTCATTATTAAAATAAGAAAACTCGGGATAGCATTTTACAAACAAACGCATGCCATATTTGAGGCTAAAACCCACAAAATGTTGATTATGAGATCTGTAGGAAGTCAGTTCAAACTCACCTTGAAATAAATCATTCAGATACGATATCATACGATGCCTCCATATAAAAAAAGAGTATTGCTACTCTTATTATAGTTTATCAACAAATAACTTACAAATTAGGGCCGAGTTCTTTGCAGCTACTGGCAAATACTCATCAAACGTAATTTCATTTCCATCTTCAAAAGTAACATCGGAAAGACCTCTTAAAACAATGAACGGTGTTTTTGATCGTTGGCAAACTGCGGCAATGGCTGCCGCCTCCATTTCGACACAGATGGCATCCGTGAACACTTCTTGAATACGTTTAAATTCAGGTTGATGTTTTGTAATAAATTGATCTCCCGTTACAATAAGTCCCACATGATACGGTTTATCCATTGTTTGTAAGACATCCTGGGCAAGGTTCACAAGCGTAGGATTACTTGAGAAAATGAATCGTGGGTCGGTGTGCGTATCCGGTCCAATAAAGAGGTCGTGATACTGTAATTGCGTCGCAACAACAATATCCCCGACTTTTTGGTCTAATTGCAAACCGCCAGCACTCCCAATATTCAATACCGCTTCAGGCTTGAATGCTTGAATGAGTGTTGAGGCAGTATATGCTGCATTAACCTTACCAACACCACTCAGTGCAACCACTACACTTTTACCACTCAATGTACCTTGCCACGTCTTAACATGGTGGACATCCACTTCAATACTATCTTCCATAAGCGCCGTCAATGCTTGCACTTCTTCAATCATTGCACCAATAATAACAATCATACAGTCTCCTTTGTAGCAACCAGGACAATTTTCTCACCTTCTGGGAGGAATCCTTCATGTTCATAATCAGTATAAACCGAAACATGATACCCTTGCGCGCTAAAACCATCAATCAAGATATGTGGATCAAACACCCACTGATAAATGGAATCAAAGGTTCCGTCGAGAAAGTTAATGACATGCACTAAGTGTTCTCCGTTAACCTCGATTTGATAAGCATAGTCAAATGCATCTGTTGAACCTTCTTCATAGTAATCATCTGAAAATTCTCGCAAACGATAAGGATGATGGCAATCAACAATGATGTGATCGGATACGCCGACCATCGTAGTGATAAACCGTTGCAAATCCTCAGGGGTGAGTATGTAATTGGTACTGTCACCAATGCACGCAACGGTATCAAACTTTTGATCACTTGAATAATCTAAAAAATCGCCCACACTGACTTTATCAGCAAGATGCGGAAACTTCACCGGAACCTGTTCGATCATTTCAGGGTCAATATCGATCCCTGTCACAGCAAATGTCGGTGCGAGCATGTTCAATACATCACCCGTTCCGCATGCAAACTCGAGCAAGGTATTGCCAACTGCATGATCTTTAACAAAGTTAAAGTAACGACGTGCCCCTGCTTCATCGTAGAATAATGCATCATAATACGATTTCATTAGATGAGATCCTGATAGAGTTTTTCAAGGTTGTAATGACCACGTTCTTCCGTTAAGAATAGATGTACAACAACATCAAACGCATCAATTAGAATCCATGTAGACTCACGTTCACGCTCGATATGCTTTACACCAAATCCAGCTTTCTCAATGGCATCCACAACATCTTCAGCAACCGCATTGATTTGTCGCAAACTTGGTGCATCCGCGACCACAAAATAATCATACAATGGGTTTTCTTGTTTAAAATCAATCACAACAATATCATTTGCTTTTTTAGCATCCAATGTTGTGGTAATAATATCTAATAATTTACTCATGGGTACTCCTTTTTCTCTGTTCATAGGCTGCTTGTTGTCGTTTCAATTGACGAAAAGCAGCGTTTAAATCAACTTTACTTAAAGCAATTAGTGCTTCATTATCATGAGGCCGTCCGCGCTCACACTTGTCAGCAATGTAAAGAATCATACCAAGCGGATGATGCGACGCCCCAGTAACATGACCGCGAATGGCACTCAACACCTGTTTATTTCGGATATAATAGCGGGTTGAGAGTTCATGGGCTGCTGCAAATCCATGATAGATTGCAGGGGCAAGACTAATTTTATCCGGATACGATGCACGCATTGCACGTGTTAAATCCTCCAAAGAATCCTCTTTGCACAGATCATGACACATCGCAGCTAATGCAATTGTTTCCTTTTTCAAACCATAATGTTCGCCAATTTCGAGCGCAAGATCACGAACACGAATGACATGTTCGGCACGAAACTCTGAGAGTCGACTTCGAATCATCACTTCCAAATAAAGCCCCTTTTCCATCATATAGCGTAGAATTGACGGCTTTGTTTGTGTTGTGTGACCGTTTCGAATGGCAGTGGAACTGACGTCCATTAATGCCCCCACAATGAGTGGATACGGGCTATCAACGATATCCTGATCGCGTGCATAGACAATGAAATTAACCTTTTCTTTTAATGTATCAAAAGACTTCCATTCATGCATTCTTGGTAATTGATCTGCGCCAATGAGCCAATCAAAGACCGTATCAGGATGCAACTTCCGCAATGCATTAACAGTGTCTATAGAGTATGAAGGGCTTGGCAGTGAGTTCTCAATTGTTTCAACACGAAAGGAATCAAAACCATAGGTCATCATCTTTATCATTGCAACTCGATCCTCAAAGGAACTCGAACCTGTTTTAAAAGGATTCAATTTACTTGGTATAAACCATAACTCATCTGCATGGCGCTGACGTAGGGCTTGTTTCGCCATTTCCAAATGACCGTAATGAATGGGGTCAAAACTCCCCCCAAACAAAATTACATGTCTCAAACTTTAATGCGACCCTTTGCGTTGTAACGATAGAAAACGACCACACGCCCTACTTTACTAATGGTATAGGCACCAAAACGATCTTCTATTTCAGCAATTAATGCTTCTTTCGTCGTTTCAGAGTTTTTTTGAATGGATACTTTCACCAAGTTATGGGCTAAAAGTGAAGCCTCGAAACTCTCAAGCAGTGTCGGTGTTAAACCATTCTTTCCTACAGATACCAACGCATTCTCATGATGGGATAAGCGTCGTAACTCTTTTAATTGATCTTTATTTAACATTAAATTATCGCCTTTCTGATGACAATCTCACACGATTTGTCAAAGTTTGTTTCTATTTCAAGTGTTTCACCTTGAATGGTAATAAAACCAATATCAAATATTTCGATATCAATTCGATCGCCCATTTTCGGCCATTTCTTTTTCTTGTATTCCGGATTGTGAATCATAAAGTCATGATCCAGCGCAAGATTGGCTTCCATCCGTTCCGGCCTAACCCGTTTTAATGGAAATGGAATGTATGAAATGACATTGACCGTTTTTTGTGGGGTTAATGTAATGGCGCCAAGATTTCCAAAAACAATGGTTTGTTTTTCATAAAGTTGAAAAACAACGGGCTTGATTGTCTTTTGTGGTGATAATGTCACCAGAGCTTGATCATCAAATTTTGCAATTAACGCTGTCTCATTGCTCAATCCTGGTGTGTCATAAACATTGCCAATTCCAGTTTCGATTTTGAGAACGTCTGCAGTCGTCGATGCAACTGGAGAAACCGATAAGTCTTCATTTCCCAGTAGTGCATTTAAGAGCGATGACTTCCCTGCATTAACACATCCTACAAAAGCACAGTCATCATTTTCTAAATATTCAAGCATGGGCTCAAGTGTCTGACGTTTAAGCGCTGATACAAACATAACTTCCATCAGTTCAACATCTTCATCGCGAAGTGAGCGCATGAGTGATTGTTCAAGTTTATTATTCGATACACTTTTTTGAAGTAGATCACGTTTATTAACAACGAGAACAACTTTTTTATTACGCAACGAGCGCATCAATCCTGTGTGCAAACTTTGGTTTAAATGCATAATATCGATAACCCAAAAAATATTCCCTTTGAAATTATCAATGAACGCTAATGTTGCACCATCATCAACTTCCGCCTTAACTCGTTTAAAATCACGATAGTGTCGTAATCTAAAACATGATTGACAGTAATCGTTATCGAGTGAGCGCGCATAACCACGGGCATCACTATTATCAATTTGTAAGATGCTTCCGCAACCAATGCATTTCTTATTTTCCATGGATTCCTACCCTTTCAAAGATTGTATCAACTTGTTTCAAAAAGAAATCCAAATCAAAGCAATCGTTCAGCTGTTCTGGTGTCAAGGTCGCTGAAATTACCGGTTCCTCGCGAACGAGTGTTCTAAAATCAACATGCGTACTATATGCGGTCATCGCAAGGGGTTGAACCACATCATAGGCATCCTCACGGCTGAATGCACCTTGATCGATTAGTACAGTCATAACACGTTGTGCGAAGATAACGCCATGGGTTAAGTTAATATTGGCCAGCATACGCTCTTCATAAACGACCAAACCATCAAGTATACGATTGAAACGATTTATCATGTAATCAAGAAGCATGATGGCATCTGGAAATATAATACGTTCTGCACTTGAGTGCGAAATGTCACGTTCATGCCACAAAGCAACATTTTCAAAGGCCGTAACCATATAACCACGAATAACCCGTGCACAACCACTCATATTCTCACTACCAATCGGATTCCGTTTATGCGGCATTGCTGAAGACCCTTTTTGGCCTTTATTAAAGAACTCTTCCAATTCACCGACTTCTGTTCGTTGTAAGTGACGAATCTCAGTGGCCATCTTTTCAATTGATGTCGCAATGAGCGCTACTACTGACATATAGGCAGCATGACGATCACGTTGCAAGACTTGAGTTGAAATATTAGTTGAAGTCAAACCCAATTTCTCACAAACATAATCTTGAACAAACGGTGCCGTGTTCGCAAAGTTTCCGACTGCACCACTGATTTTCCCTGCCTCGATATCGCGTCTCGCTGTTTTAAAGCGTTCAAGTTGGCGTTCCATTTCGTCATACCATAACGCAAACTTCAGTCCAAAACTTGTTATGTCAGCATGGATCCCATGAGTACGACCAATACACGGCGTATTTTTATAACGTATCGCTTGTTTTTTTAGTGTCGCAATCATTGCAACAATATCCTGTTCAAGAATGTCATTGGCACGTTTATAAATTACACCGTATGCAGTATCGACAACATCGGTACTTGTTAGTCCATAATGGATCCATCGTTTTTCATCGCCCAGTGTTTCACTTACAGCACGCGTGAACGCAACAACATCATGGCGTGTTTCTTGTTCAATTTCATATATTCTCGCAATATCGAAAGATGCATTACGACGCAGTTTTTCCATATCTTCATGGGGAATAATGCCCTGCTTCGCAAAAGCTTCAGCAGCATACAGTTCAACGTTGAGCCACGTTTCGAAGCGAAAGGCATCCGTGAACAAAACTTGCATTTCCGGTCGTGCATAGCGATCTATCATAATTTTCTCCTGACTTTCATAAGGTCCGATGGAAGCACATCATCCAACCAAAATCAGGCAGAATTAAATGCTTCATATCACCTACCAATTATACAGAAAAAACATGCAAACATCAAAGGTCAGCATGCATTCTGCATTGTTTATCAATCAATCTTATCCCGTTGGTAGTAAATCGCAAAGAAATCTTGAAAATCAGTGGGTTTGAAGTCCATTTTCATCATGCGCCAATACTCATAATCGTTAAATGTACGCTTCGTCAATGGAACAAAGAAATTGTAAGTTTTTAGCTGAACCACAAAGAATTCCAGTTGATGTGTAGCATAGAATCTCTGGTATGCGTGGTCAGGATCAACGAAGCCGAAAGTTTGATTGTCAGTTCTGCACAATGCGTACGCACTGTCTTCCCACAACCACATTGGAAGTCTAAGATTGCCATCATATTCCATGGGTTGGCATGTATCGGTTGCTGGTCTCGGACGGTCAAGATGATAACGAACCCCAGCTGTTATCGTAGTAAATACAACAGCCATTGAGCACATAAAATAGATACAACGTCGCAATATTTTTCGATTCTTAAGCAATCGATAGGCACAATAAGCAACTAAAAGATTTATGATTATAAATAATGTTCGCATGAACTTACCCTTTATCTTCCTTTAAGTAAAGCATATCAGACAAATCGGTTTTAATTTATGACAGATTGTCATATTTCGTGAAAAAAGAACTCACATTTTGCGAGTTCTTCATTAAATATTATAAATCAAATTTTATGGGTTCTGCATCATGCACAACACTTTCAGCTGGTTTTTCTACCATTTGAACGTGGGTGTGTGATCGTAAAACAACAAAATCAGATTCGGAAGTAACATTTGAGAATGTTGCATCGGCGCTCATTAGCGGGATATCCTTCACGAATACAAGACTCAAGTGATCGTTGTAGATATAGAAGTCATCTTGAATGTTTCCAACCAGTACATCACGAATCATATGCGGATTGCTCTTGATTGTTTTTGCAATCGGCGACCCTTGTGTTGCACGGTTATTTACAGGGATATCATCATGTTTGAATCGTTTAAACTGCCCACGATCTGAGACATACATGATTTCTGATTGATTGTGCAAGATATTACTTGCGACGACACTATCTCCAGCACGCAGTTTCATTCCGATAACACCCTTGGCACGTACACCAATCGGATTGACTTCAGCAAGATCAATACGCATCCCTTGCCCAAGCTTACTTACCATCAACAAGTGATCGTTTTCAGATGCAATCGATGTGCCAACCAATACATCATCCTTACTCAATTTCATAATATCGTACAGACGACCCGTTCGTTTAATTTCAAGTTCAGCAAGCAATGTTTTCTTGATGACTCCTTGCGCTGTGGCAGTAACAACAAACTGATAAGAATCAAATGTTTTAAGCGTAAAGGCAGCAATTACACGCTCATCCGGATCAAACTTCATGTATTGGTTCATGTGTGAACCAACATCACGCCATCGCGCCTCTTCTATTTCGTGAACTAAGATGACACCATAGCGTCCTTTCGATGTTGTAAACACCAAATAGTCAGTGGTTTCAACTTCCGAGCTGAACACAGGACGATCTTCTTCCATTAAAGCGATTTGATCTTTTTGACTGGATGAATACGAACGCAATGAAACACGTTTGAGGTATCCATCGCGAGATAATGTCACCATGACTTGTTCATTGGAAATTAGACTGAGGTGATCCACTTCAAGTTCGGAAATTTCATCTTCAATCTTCGAACGACGGGGTGTATCAAACTCTTCCTTCATTTCATTGAACTCTTTAATAATCATACTATTTAACATATCAACATTATTAATAATCAAATCAAGGTAATCCAATTCATTCGCAAGTGTTGCGAATTCATCACGTAGTGCATTAATATCGGTTGATGATAAGCGGTAGAGTTGTAAATCTACAATTGCACTTGCTTGTTCATGCGTAAATCCGAATTCCTTCATGATATTATCACGTGATTCACCACGATTGTTTGACGCACGAATGACAGCAATAATTTCGTCCAAAATTGAAGTTGCTTTCATGAGTCCTTCCAGGATATGAATGCGTTTTTCCTTTTGTGCATAGCGATAACGGCTTCGATTTAGAACAACCTCTTGACGGAAGTCTAAGTATGCATCCAAAATTTCAAGAACACCACACACTTTTGGGCGTTGGTTAACAATCGCGACCATATTCGCATTGTAATAGACTTGAAGTTCTGTTTGTTTGTAAAACAAGTTCAAAATGCTTTCAACATCAGCATCACGTTTGCAATCAATAACAATCCGCAATCCATTACGGTCGGATTCATCACGAACATCCATAACATCACCAAAACCTTCATTGGCTTTGGTAAATCGAAGATCATCAATCTTACGCACAACATTTGATTTAATGACTTCGTAAGGCAATTCGGTAACGACAATTTGCTTCATCGTTTTGCTTTCGACAATTTCTGCTTTTGCACGAACGACAACGCGTCCCTTACCTTTGCGCAAAATCTCTTCAATACCATCGCGGCCTTGAATAATTGCGCCGGTTGGAAAATCAGGGCCTTTCATAAGAGTCATGATTTCTTCTACCGAACAATCCGGATTGTGAAGACGGTAGGTAGCCGCCGCCATAACTTCTTGGAAGTTAAAAGGTGGAATGTTTGTAGCATACCCTGCTGCAATACCCGTTGAACCATTTATTAGTAAGTTTGGGTATCGCGCTGGAAGTACCGATGGCTCTTGATCTGTATCATCAAAGTTAAGTACAAACGGCACAACATCTTCGTCAATATTTTCCATTAAACGATGTGACAACTTCGCAAGTCGTGCTTCAGTATATCGCATCGCCGCAGCGGGATCATCATCAATACTCCCGTTATTTCCTTGCATGTCAATGAGTGGCATGTTGTATTTCCAATCTTGTGACATACGAACCATGGCATCATAAACAGAACTATCGCCATGGGGGTGATAGTTACCAATGACCAAACCTACGGTTTTTGCTGACTTCCGATAGGGTTTATCAAAATGGTTGCGATCATGTTGCATCGCATAAAGAATTCGACGTTGTACTGGTTTCAATCCATCTCGAACATCTGGAAGTGCCCGCTCTTGGATGATATATTTGGAATATCGTCCAAAACGTTCACCCACAATATCTTCGAGTGGTAATTTAATAATTCCCTTATCCGACATTTAGGTCCTCCTCCAGTGTAAATTCTACATTGGTTTCAATCCAATCACGACGGGGGTCAACTTTATCTCCCATCAAAATAGAGACACGTTTATCCGCAGAAAGGAAATCGTCAATTTGTACTTGAATGAGCGAACGCGTTGATGGATCCATGGTGGTTTCCCACAATTGATCCGCGTTCATTTCTCCCAACCCTTTGTAGCGTTGAATTTCGATTTTACCATATTGTTTACGGTATACATCCAATTCTTCTTCTGTATAACAATAGTGCATGTTTTTCCCCGACTTCACACGATAAAGTGGTGGTTGGGCAATATAAACATAACCACCTTCTACAAGTGGGCGCATGTGTCTAAAGAAGAATGTTAGTAACAATACTTGAATATGGGCACCATCGGTGTCCGCATCGGTCATGATAATAACTTTTTTATAATTGCTGTCTTCCAAATCAAAGTCTTTACCAACACCCGCACCCACACAGTGGATAATGGTATTCAATTCTTCATTCTTTAAAATGTCTTCGAATTTTGCTTTTTGAGTATTAAGAACCTTACCGCGCAGTGGCAAAATAGCTTGAAACTTACTATCACGTCCTTGTTTCGCTGAACCACCCGCTGAATCACCCTCAACCAAGAATAATTCATTTTTATTCTTGTTGCGTGTTTGTGCATTGGCAAGTTTTCCCGAAAGCAAACGTTCAATCTTACTCTTTTTCCCAGAACGTGCTTGTTCACGTGCTTTACGAGCCGCTTGACGTGCATGAGCTGCCTTTTGAATCTTGGTTACAATCTTCATAGCCTCTTCATGATGCGTATCGAGGTAGTATGGTAATTGTTCAGAAATAACGGTATCAACAACCATACGCGCACTTGGTGTACCAAGTTTTGATTTTGTTTGACCTTCAAATTGTAGAATATGTTCAGGAATGCTAACTGAGATAATGGTTGATAAACCCTCACGGATATCGCCACCTTCAAAGTTCTTTTCCTTTTCTTTCAATAAATTATGCTTTCGCGCATACTCATTGATAACTTTTGTGAAGCCACTTCTAAAACCAGCAACATGGGTTCCACCATCATGGGTTCGAACCAAGTTAACATATGAATACGTATCTTCGTTATAGCCTTCGTTATACTGTAGTGCAATACGTACTTCTATCTCTTGATCTTCACCATTGAGAACAATAACATCACTTAAAACATCCGTGTCTTCATGGATGTAGTTCATAAAGGCATGCAATCCATCCTCGTACATGAATTCACGAACAGTATCCGTTCGCTCATCGACGACAATGAATTCAATCCCTTGTAATAGGAACGCACTTTCTTGAACGCGTTCACAAATCGTATCATAGTTAAACTTACAGTTTTTAAAGATCGTGTCATCCGCTTTAAAACGAACATAACTACCGATCGGTCCTTTTTCATTTAATTTTTCCAGTGGACTTGCATCTTTACCACCATTGCTAAACATCATTTGATAAGTGGCATCTTTACGATAAACCTTAACCTCAACAAACTCACTTAATGCATTTACAACTGATGCTCCAACTCCATGGAGTCCACCACTTGTTTTATACCCACCTTCAGATGAGAATTTCCCACCAGCATGGAGAACCGTAAAAATAACCTGGAGTGCACTGACACCACTTTGATGTGTCTCAATCGGCATTCCACGTCCTTGGTCTCTTATTGAAATTGTCATATCGTCTTCAATAACGATTTTGATGGATTGTCCATAACCGTTCAACGCTTCGTCAATGGCATTGTCCATAACTTCCCAGACTAAGTGGTGTAATCCACGTTGGTCTGTTGAACCAATATACATACCTGGACGCTTACGAACAGCTTCCAATCCTTCAAGAATTTCAATACTTGATGCTGAATAATCTTGTTTGCTCAAGTTACCCCAACTCCTTTACTGCGTAATTATAGCACGATAAGAAGCGAGTTGATAAGACTTCAATTGATTTCTTTTGCATGTTTGCTTTATCATGCGCTATAATTGGAGAGTATTTTAAAAATATCAGAGGTGAAAATATGAATTATATACTCGCTAGTGTCATTGGATACCTTTTAGGATCCATCCCTTTTGCGCTAGTCATTGGAAAAGTTTTTTATAAAGTTGACATTCGTGAACACGGTTCGGGGAACCTTGGCGGTACCAATGCGGGCCGTACCTTAGGGAAAGAAGCAGGAATTGCTGTTACAGTATTTGACGTTCTAAAAGCGGCAATTGCAATGATGATTACCATGACATTTTCATACGATGCCATGATCTATGCTGGTTTCTTCGCAACAATTGGACATTGCTTTCCAATCTTTGCGAAATTCAAAGGTGGAAAAGCAGTTTCAACCGCGTTTGGTTTCTTGTTAAGCGTGTCGATTTTTATTACTAAAAATCCCTTGTTACACTTCGTACTACCGCTTGCTATATTCTTCGCTTCGTTATACCTAACCAAACTTGTGTCATTGTCTTCCATGATTGCTGTTACATTCGCTGCAATCGTCTTGGCTTTAACGCAAAATGATATGCGTGTTACGTTGGCTATGGCAATTATCGCAATGATTGTAATTGTGCGTCATCGCGCCAATATCGGTCGCATTCGTCGTGGCGAAGAACGAAAAATTACGTGGATGTAGAGAACTCAATGGAGTTCTCTTTTTTTGTGTGTTAAACTTTACACAGTTAATAGGAGGATTTATGGCACATACATATACATTAAAAAGGAAGGGCCTTTTCGCAACACCTTTCAGTCCACAAGACATACAAAAAATTGCCCAACCAGAATTTCAGTTTTCAAGTTTCGATGGCAGCTACCGAATAACCGAAACTCTTGATTTCCAACATGAAGTCGCAGTTTGGACACCAGAAACAATCGGACGTGGCTTTGGAGTACAATTTAAAGGAAAAGAGATTCTTGTACGCATGAATTATCTCGTTACCGAAAACGATATCAATGACACCTTCAGGTTCATTAACTTAATCATGGACAATTTTAAGGTGAATGTCACAGGAGAGGATGGACAATCATTTCCTACAAAGCAAACTTTAGAAAAAGAGAACCAGCGACAAAATGACTTCAATTTGCGATATGTTGCTGGAGAGGATAAAGTGTTTACCATTTTTGCAGTTAAGAATCCCATAACACTCAATTTCTCGGATTTCTCAAACGATCCGAAGCAACGAATGAAAGAATATACCGAATATCTGGATGCTAAGCAAAATTTCGACTATTACACCATGGCTCCGCGTTTTTATGAAGATAAGGATCAAAACCTCCACGCAGTATATGTCATGACAACAGGAGTCTTATCAATCATCCCTATTGAACCCTACATCATGATGGCACGACCAGAATTTGAAGAAGCTATTAAGGATGCGTCAATCGGATTCTTTGACTACGACACCGAGGAGCGCGTCGGCCAACTTCCCTACTCGGAATTCGCTAAGTCACTTTCGTCATTGGAAAAGTATGATGAATACAACCTCATCCATCCTGGGATAACACGCGCAGAAATTGATATACTCCTTGATGCATATTCGGAGTAAATTAAATCTGTCGATATTGTGCCACAAGTATAGTACAACGTTACAATTTATGGTACACTGTACTCATTAAAAGGAGAAAGAATATGATTTCAATAAAAAATGTTACGAAAGTATACAGCGGCGGTCATAAGGCAGTCGACGATTTAACACTTACAATTGAACCTGGGGAAATCGTTGGTTTTATCGGACCAAACGGTGCTGGTAAAACAACAACGATAAAAATGTTGACGGGGATTCTTGCCCCAACATCCGGTGCCATTGACATCAATGGTTTTGATATTCAAAAAGATCCTCTCGGTGCAAAACGTCAATTTGGTTATGTATCCGATGATCCCAATGCGTTCTTAAAGCTTAAGGGTATTGAGTATTTAAACTTTGTTGCGGACATTTATGGGGTCGACAATAAAGATCGCATGGAACGCATCCGCCACTTTGCTGAACTTTTGAAAATGGAAGAAGCCCTTGATGATAAGATTAGCTCTTACTCACATGGGATGCGTCAAAAAATCATGGTTATGGGTGTTCTTATTCACGACCCTTACCTGTTAATTCTTGATGAACCTCTGACAGGACTTGATCCACAATCATCATTTGTCCTTAAGTCACTCATGCGTGAGCGCGCTGATTCTGGCAAGACCGTTTTCTTTTCCACGCACGTCCTTGAGGTAGCGGAGAAGCTTTGTGATCGTATCGCAATTATAAATCATGGGAAGATTGTTTATACCGGTACATTGGAAGATCTCAAGAAAGAATACAATGAGCTTTCACTTGAAGAAGTATTTTTGGAGTTAACGAAATGAAACGCGTCATCGCGCTTACACGGGTTATTCTAAAATCTTCTCAAGATCAAATATTCAACACGGGGAAATCTAAGAAAAAACGCAATTCCCTTCTAACAAAAATTGGATTTGGATTTTTATTTGTGTATCTCGGCGGAATTGTAATGTTTATCTCTTATGCGATGGTACAAGCGCTTGTTAATATTGGCCAACCAGGGCTTGGAATACAACTTGTATTCACAGGGATTAACATGTACCTCTTCTTAATGGGGATACTCATCATTCCTACCATCTTCTATTTTGCCAAAGATGTGGAACGCTATTTAGTCATGCCACTCAAACCATGGGAGATCATGACCGCTAAGTTTCTTGCGAGCTTGATGTCAATGTATATGACAATGGCGATAATTACCATTCCTTTTGGAATCAGCTACTTCCTGGTTGCAAAACCTGGATTCCTATTTATACCCTTATATTTAATTGCGAATGTGTTCTTGCCCCTCTTACCTCTTATTATTACGGTGGCATTCACAATTCTCTTGTTCACATTTATTCCCTTTTTCAAAAACAAAGATGTCTTTACATACGTCTCTGCTGCGATTGGAATTGCAATTGGGCTTGGATTTGCATTTCTTGGACAATCATTTGGTCCAGAAACGGGTGATTTCTTTACAAGCATCCTTTCCTCGCTTGAAAGTGGCGACAATGCCATCGTAAATGTTCTTAATACGATTTTCCCAAGCGGGGATCAACTTGCTCGTGGAATTGTTTATCATGACTTTGTTGCCTTTCTTATTGGTATAGTAATATCTGTTGGTTCTGCAGCAATTGGTATCTTCCTAACCCAAGGCCTTTACTTCAAAGGCGTTATTGGAATTGGCGAAGGAAATGCAAAGAAACGACGTCTTTCTAATTCTGAGACATACAGTCGCAGTACAAGTAAAAAGCCACTCATGGCAATCATGGAGTATGACTTTAAAAACATCATGAGAACGCCTGTGTTTGCGATGAACTATTTTGTAATGATTGTTATTATGCCTGTAATTATGTTCTTGCCGCTTCTTATGAGTGGTGGCATGACCAGTATTGTTGGTGCAATGCCAGAGATTCGTTCATTCTTGGATGCTATCCCTTTGGAATACTATCTTATGGGAGCAGTCTTTGGTGGTTTCTTCTTTGCCTTTGCACTCAGTGCATTCGGAACGATGACATCCACTGCTTTATCACGAGAAGGTCGCGCATTACTTCAATTCACAGTCATGCCAATAGGACTCGATACAATTGTGAAAGCCAAGATACTTCTTGGAGCAATTTGTATGAGTGTTGTACCCATCTTATTTGGAATCGTAATTACCATTATGTTCCGACTCAACATTCTTTATCTCGTACTTTATATCATCGCAGCGCTTGTCGGTGCTCTTTGTGAGAATGTATTGGCCATTGTATCTGATGTATATGCTCCAAAACTTGATTGGGAAGACGAGCAACAAGCCATCAAACAAAACTTCCTTGCCGTCGTGCCAATGTTTGCGGTCATGGGAATCGGAATTGGAATTGGCTTCTTTGCTTTCAAAGTTGGACCTGCTTTAGGTTTACCAATCGCGATGGTTCTTCTTATAGTTGTTGCAATTGTACTTTATCGTGTTTGTCTCAAAGTCGCGACAACACGTTTGTCTTTAAAACTCGAAGAACTATAAAAAAAAAAGCAGGTTTCATAAGAAATCTGCTTTTCATTTGTATTATTTTAACGCGTCTTTTGCTTTTTCTGTTAACTCAGCAGCTTTATCTTTTGCTTCATCAACAGCCTCTGCTGCTTTTTCTTTCAAATCAGCAGCTTTTGTTTTTGCTTCACCAATTGCTTCGGCAGCAGCGGCTTCAGCTTCATCCGCTTTAACTTTTGCAGTTGCTACAGCATCATCGGCTGCTTCAGCAGCTTTCTTAGCGGTTTCTTCTGCAGAGTCTTTTGCTCCATCAAAGAAATCACCAACTTTTTCTTTTACGTCTTCAGCGACATCCCCTGCTTTTTCAACAACGTCTCCGACAACTTCTTGTGCTTTCTCAACGAAATCACCTGTTGCATCTTGAGCCTTGTCTACAAAGTCCTCAGTTGAGTCTTTTGCTTTCGTAAATAATTCTTTTGCTTTATCTAAAATGTTACCCATTTAGGCACCCCCTTTTGATACTTATATCATATGCCTATCAAACTGAGGGTGCAACTAATGTGATTATAAAATAGTCGTGAAAAAGAATTAAACGTACCCTTGTGCCTTCATCGCATAGGCAACTTTAGCATACGCAACATGGTTGGCTCCTTTTAAGAAGTTTGTTGGTTCACCAAGTTCTTTTGCAGTGTTGCGAATTTGAACGTAGATGGACTCCATAATTGCTTTTAACTGCGTATCCACTTCTGCGAAAGTAAACGCACGCATTTGGGCATTTTGACTCATCTCGATGCCCGACACTGCAACACCGCCGGCATTGGCTGCTTTCCCTGGTAAGTAAAGTATGTCGGATGCTTGAATTGCATCGACTGCTTCTTTTGTGAGTGGACGGTTTGCACCTTCCGCAATAATCTTGCAGCCATTGATTGCGAGCGCCTTGATATCACGTTCATTGATTTCACCCTCGGTAGCACATGGTAAAGCAATATCACACGGTACCGACCAGATTGGCAATTCATGAACAAATCGTGCACCCGTAAAGGTTTCAAGGGGTTCACCTTTTAGCTTATGATCGATGATGGCTTGTAGTTCAAGTCCCGCTTCATCATAAACGTAGCCACTGCGATCACTCATCGCAATAACACATGCACCCTCGGCAATAGCCTTCTCTGCAGCATAAATTGCAACGTTACCCGATCCAGAAATTACAACACGCTTTCCTTCTAGGTCTTGTTTAATATCACGCAACAGCGCATTAACAATGTAAATTAATCCATAACCTGTAGCTTCTGTACGCCCAAGCGCACCACCAAATGCGATGTCTTTTCCAGTAAGTACGCCTTCGAAAGAATGTGTCAAGCGTTTGTAGGCACCAAACATGTACCCCACTTCACGCTTTCCAACACCTTTATCACCAGCAGGAACATCGATTGTAGCACCAATGTGACGGTGAAGTTCAATCATGAAGTTTTGACAAAATTTCATGATTTCCGCATCTGTTTTACCCTTAGGATTAAAATCTGAACCACCCTTGGCACCACCCATCGCGATACCTGTAAGTGCATTTTTAAAGGTTTGCTCAAATGCAAGTGTCTTAAGAATATCCAGATTCACACTTGGATCGAATCGTAAACCACCTTTATAGGGACCCAAAGCACCATTGTATTGAACTCGGTATCCATAGTTAGTTTGTGTTATGCCATCACGATCAATCCAAGGAACACGAAACATAATAATGCGTTCGGCATGCAGTAATTGTTCAAGAATGGTTGGTTCAACCTCAAAACTCAGCGAACTGAAGAATTCTTGAGTCGCTTCAATAAAATATGATTCATGAGGATATTTTGCAAGAACGCGTTCAAGTGTTGTATGCATGTTATTCACCTACCGAAACATTGTGATAGACATTTTGAACATCTTCAACTTCATCAAGCATGGCAATCAATTTATCAAATGCTGGCATATCATCGGCTTCAATCATGACATAGTCATGAGGTAGGTATGTAATCTCTAGTACATCAAATTGGATTTCACCAAGTTTTGACTCAATGGCTTCTTTCGCTTTATGAAGACTTGTTGTATCAACCGTAACAGTGATTGAACCTTCTTCTAACTCAATATCTTGAAGTTCAACATCATTTTCTAACAGAACTTCCATGATTTCTTCTTCGTTGTCATATGGGAATGAAAGAATACCCACGTGGTCATAGCCATGCATTACCGAACCACTAACACCAAATTTACCTTTAGTTTTTGTGAAACAGTTACGAACTTCACCCACAGTACGGTTGTCGTTGTCGGTTAAGCATTCAACAATAAATGTCGAAGCCCCAGGTCCAAACCCTTCATAGCTAACAGCGTGATAGCTCTCTTCAGATCCGCCTTTCGCCTTTTCAACTGCTCTCTTAATAATATCAGCCGGCACTTGTTTTGCACGGGCCTCATCGATAATACGACGTAACCCTGTATTCATTTCAGGGTCAGGCACGCCTGCCTTTGCTACCATGTAAATTTCTTTACCATAGCGTGAATATACTTTTGTTTTTGCTGCGGATGTTTTAGCCATCGCAGCCTTTCTAACTTCAAATGCGCGTCCCATGGGGATTCCTCCTTCTTTAGCGAACTTCTACGCCAAATCGGCTCGTAAGTTCATCAGTAATTGATTTCATTATATCATTAATCTCTTCAACCTCGAGAGTTCGGTTTTGTCCAAACGATAATTCGAAGGCAATTGATTTTTTATCACCCAGTTTTTCAGATGTAAAGACATCAAAAACATTGAGGTCAACGAGATAACGACGGGATGCTTTTTCAATCGCTTGAATCAAATCTTGAACTTTGATTGATGTATCGCAAAGGATTGCCAAGTCACGTTTCATAATTGGATATTTTGCAACTGGCGTCGCTTTTACAGCACCACTTTTTTGTGAGAGTAAGAAATCAAGATCAATTTCGACATAAACGGCATCTTTTAGATCCAATTCTTTGGCAAGTGTTGGGTGAATGTGTCCAATGACCCCCAAATGCTTGCGATTCAAAAGAATCTCCGCAGATTTATACGGATGGAGTGATGTTTCATCGATATTTTTGACTTCAAATGAGAAACGTTTCTCACTGTAACCCAGTTTATCGAAAAGAGCCATTACAAGGCCTTTTAGGTTATAGAAATCGAGACTAACTGTTGTTTTAGTCCAGTTATCGTCAAACAATTGTCCTTGACCAATAATTCCCAAGCGCCATGTTTTTGCACCTTCAGCATAAATTGCACTGTGTTCAAAATACAAACCATCGACAACTTTGTGTGAATTATTGTATGCCAGTACTTCCAACATTGATGGGAACAGTTGTGTACGAAGATAAGCTCGCTTATCACTGATCGGGCTCATTAAGCGAATTGCAGTTCCCAATGATTCCATTCCTTTTGTTTTTGCTTCATCAACGAGTGTATAGGAATTGATTTGATTTGCACCAAATCCAAGTAATGATGACTCAATCAATCGGATTGATGTTTGAAAAGCACTCAGACTTCCTGAAGTTAAGTCCATTAATGGCAGGGTCTCTTCAAGAACATCATACCCAACAACGCGAATGACTTCTTCAATCAAATCAACATCAATTGCAATATCCTTACGGAATGAAGGGATCGTACATGTTATTACATCTCCCTGTAATTGCGGTTCAAAGAACAATCGTTGGAATACATCAACAACCACATCTTGGCTCAAGGATGTTCCCAAATAGTCATTAATCCGTTTGGTTGTGATGGATACAGTTATCGGCGTTGTATCAAGTGAACCATATTTCACAGTTTCTTCGATTAACGAAGCATCTGCATAGTCAATTAAAAGTTGAACGGCACGGTCAACTGCCTTCTGTGTTCCTTTGTTATCCATTGGTTTTGTAAAACGTGCCGACGCTTCACTGTTTAGACCCAAACGTGTTGCTGTCTTACGGACCGAAACATTATTAAAACGTGCTGCTTCAATAATGATCCCACGCGATGTGCTTTGAATCATCGAGTTGCCCAACCCCATAATTCCCGCAATTCCGACAGGTGTTTCATCATTCATAATCATCAAGTCACCTGCTTGAACCGCATATGTATTATCGTCAAGGGCTGCAAATTCTCCCGAGATATCATCACGAACACTTAACGTTTGATTTGCAAGGAAATCAATATCATAGAAATGGAGCGGTTGGCCCGTTTCCAACATTACAATGTTCGAAATATCAACCACATTATTAATCGGTTTCATTCCAGAACCAATTAGAGCTTCACGAATCCAAGCCGGTGATTCTTTGATTGTTACTGAACCAATAACCTTACCGTAGAACAACGGTGCTTTTTCAGTCTGCGAACTAATTTTTAATTGTGATGGTTTCCCAATATCACTCTTGCCTTCATAATCTGGTATCGTCAATTCGCGGTTAAATAAGGCACTAATTTCATGTGCGATCGCGAAAATCGATAAAAAGTCCGAACGGTTTGGTGTTTGGGAAACATCCATGATTTCATCATCAAGACCCAATGCTATGGCAGGGTTGCTACCAGGTTCCGCTTTTGGCAAGACGACAATACCTTCCTTTTGTGCTTCAGTTTGGAATTTCTCTGCAACACCCAATTCATTAAGGGAGCAAATCATCCCTTTTGATTCAACACCACGAATGGTTGTTTCTTTAATCGTTAAATCTTTGAGTTCCGCACCCACAGTAGCAACAACAACATATTGACCTTTCGCAATATTACTTGCACCACATACAATTTGTTCGACATGCGTTCCCAAATCAACCTGTGTCACATTCAAGTGATCACTGTCAGGATGTGGTTCACATTCGAGAACATGACCTACAACAAGTTTGGTTCCTTGAATTAGTGTTGAAATCCCTTCAACTTCAATTCCGGCATTGGTTAATGTGTCAGCGATTTCTGCTGTAGCAATGCCATCAATATTGACATAACGTCCTAATAATTTTCTACTAACTAACATAATTTCCTCCTACTCGTATCGTTTAAATTGTTCAATAAAGCGTTTGTCATTGATGTAGAACGAACGAATATCTTCAATTCCATATTTTAACATTGCAATGCGCTCGGCTCCCGCTCCAAATGCGAAACCTGTCAACTTTGGATCCTCGTATCCCGCATCACGCAATACTTGTGGGTGGACCATTCCGGCACCAAGAATTTCAATCCAGCCTGTGTGTTTACAGACATTGCATCCTTTACCATCACAGATATGACACGAGACATCAACTTCAACTGATGGTTCTGTGAATTGGAAGTAAGATGGTCGGAAACGAATGACACGTGTTTCACCAAACATGCGTTTTGCGAAAAGTGACAGTGTTCCCTTTAGATCTGCAAGTGTGATACCATGACCGACTACCAAACCTTCAACTTGAACAAATTGATGGGAGTGCGTTGCATCATCGTCATCACGTCGGTATACCTTACCTGGACAAATGACTTTAACCGGCACGCTTGGTGCATAGGCTTCAAGAGCACGTGTTTGAATTGCAGTGGTATGCGTTCTTAACAATGTGTGTTCGTCAATGTAGAACGTATCTTGCATTTCACGTGCTGGGTGATCGTGGGGAATATTTGCCCGTTCAAAGTTATAGAGGTCAAGTTCAACTTCATCCCCTTCGACAACCTTGTATCCCATTTCTTGAAAGAAGGTTTCGATTTCTCTTTGAATGAGAACCAATGGGTTTTGAGCGCCCATAACAAACTTGGTTCCTGGCAATGTTACATCAATTGCATCCCGTTGCATGTCTTCCTTAAGTTTCAATGCCTCAAGTGTTGCAACTTTTGCTTTGAGTGCCGTTTCTAAAGCTTCTTTAACTTCATTAACGCGTTTCCCAAATAATGGTTTTTCTTCATTCGAAAGATCCTTCATTTGACCCATCGCTTTGGTGAGAGCACCTTTCTTACTGAGAAACTCAATACGAACATCATTGAGTGTTTCGAGTACATCTGCAGACTCAATTGCTTGAAGGCCTGCTTCCATAATTTTCTTTAAATCCATAATTCTCCTCCTTAAACATAAAAAAATACCGCACGTCCAGGAACGTCGAGCGCGGTACCATCCTGATTTATACTTTTGTATACATCTCTAGTCGTTTTTAACGCAAACGGTACGAGAGTGATTAGCTCCTCTTCAAGGTGAATTCGCAAACACTACCATCAACAACTCTCATCTGTGTTGTTGTTTCTGTAAAAGTGACCTGTTTGTTACTATTCCTTTTCAACGATTTATATCTTCTCTATTATACCGACTTTACCCTTATTATTCAAGGTACTCTTCCGAAAGGAAAGAATTATAAAATGATGTCAGTTTTTCTGCGAGCAATTTCGGATTATCCTCATTTACTGCATGACCTGAATCATCAACTTCGACATACCCATGCCTAGTAAATGAACTCAGCATGTATGATGATTTCTTATTTGCTTTATCCTTGCTCCCACACATAACACAAGACGGAAAATTGAACGGCGTGAGTCGATTACTAAAATCCAATGGGGCCATAGACTGTGTGAGTGTGAGAACATCATGCTTGTTAAAACCCATAGTTTTAAATGCACGTTGTGGGAGCAGTCTGAAAATGGTATTTTGGACACTCATAAGAGCTCTTGGCATTTTGAACTGAGGTGCAATCAACACAAGAGACGCGATTCTTTCCGGATAATCAAGAGCATAGTTTAATGCAAGTATCGCTCCAAGCGAGAGTCCGCATAGATGTATTTTTTTTTGGTTCTGTGACCACGCCAAAACACAGGATTCATAGAGGTTTGTATAGGTGACCGGTTTTCCATTCAATAGTTCCAAAAAATCAGGTGTCTGAACTGAATCATACTGGTTCAGTTGCACAAGCGTTCTCTCCCACGCTTGGCATGTCTGTCCCAATCCATGGATAAATACAAAGGTCATAGGAGTATCCTCATTTCTCATCTTCACCCATTTTATGCTAATTTAGCGCTTAGCGGGTGTATTCTAAAAGAAAAAACCACGACCGCATCGTGGTTAATACTTATAGTTTACGGATACTGCGCGTAATGGATTTATAAAGAAGCAACAATACAAGTACCACAACCCCAGTCATCACAATCGTTCCTCCGGGTGCTAGATCCAAATAGTACGAACTCGCAAGACCACCCCAAACAAACAAGAGTGAGAACGCGACAGCATAGAGCATTGTTGATTTATAACTTTTCCCAACCTGCATTGCACACGCGGTTGGCAATACCATTAACGACGAAACAATAAGGGCACCTACAATTCTTGACGCAACAGATACTGTAATAGCTGTCAAGATCATGAAAATAAGATTCATGCGATTTACACTAATTCCTGATAAGTGTGCCGATGTTTCATCAAATGCAATGAAGAAGAATTCCCGATAGAAATACAAGGATGCGGCGATGACGACAATGCTAAGTATTACCGCTAACATATTATCCGTTCCACCAATGGCAACGATACTTCCAAAAAGAAAAGAGTTGAAATTTGCGGGATTCGAAACAAATCCTAAAAGAATTGCTGAAAGCCCAATTCCAAAGGACATAATGATAGCAATCGCCAATTCTGAATACTTCCCAAAACGCTTTTGAATGAACTCAATACTAATTGCAGCAATTAATGACATAACGATTGCCCCTAAAAGTGGGTTTACATTGACAATCAATCCGATTGCAATTCCACTAAGGGATACATGTGACAACGCATCACCAATCATCGACATGCGTTTGAAAACAACTACAACACCGATGAGAGGAATAATTACCGCAAGCAATCCCCCTACCATAAAGGCAGTTCTCATAAATTCAAATTTAAACATGCGATACCTCCGTTACGTGGCGGTCAGCAACTTCAAAGACACGATTGATGTGCGCCTTCTCATCAGCACTATGCGTAACCATCACGATGGTAATCTTGTGCACTGAGTTAATGTGATCTAAAAGCTCAAACAAACTTTCGATTGAAGCCTTATCCAATCCACTTGTCGGTTCGTCAAGGAACATAACCTCAGGATCCATCATAAGTTCACGTGCAATAAGAACACGTTGGAGTTGTCCACCTGATAGATTTTCAATTAGGTCGTGCGCCTTGCCTTCCATGTCAACATGGCGCAACGCCGCCATCGCTTTGGTAACACGCTTTTTACTCGAGAAATTAAAGAAATTTCCGTTTTTCATTCGCAAGAGAACAATCTCCAATGCAGTTGCCGGAAAGGATGCAACTTTCAATAACCCTCCCTGTGGTACATAGCCAATTGATGAGAAGTTAATAAGGTCTTGAACATCAGAGCCAAAAAGCTTAATGACGCCTGTATTGGGAACATTAAACCCCAGCATTGCTTTCATGAGCGTTGACTTTCCCGATCCATTTGCGCCAACAAGCGCTACAAAGTCACCACGATTAATGGTAAGATTTACATTTTTTAGAATGTCCTCTTTCTCATATCCAAAGGACATATTTGAAATTTCAATGACTGGCATCGACATCGGTTAACCCCTCCTTCAAGGACTCTATGTTCTTTTGCATGAGTGTAAAATAATCTTGTTTGTCTTTAATTTGATCTCCGGTCAGACTCTCAATCGTATAAAGTGGTAATACCGTCACACCCGTCTCTTTGACAACAACGTCCACAACTTTCGATGATTCAGTCGGAACCGCAAAAATCACCTTAATATTGTTGTTTTCGATGTATTCAATCGCTAATTCAAGTTCTTTCGGCGTTGGTTCTTCACTTAACAGTCCTTGAATAACCCCTTTTTGAACCAAATCATAGTCATGGGCAAGATAAGCAAATGCAAGGTGGTCGACGAGAAACTCACGCGTTTGGACGCCTTCAATTGCAGTTCGGAAGTCTTTGTCCAAAGTTGACAATGCCGTTGCATATACATCATAGTTCTTCGTGTAATATGCAGCATTATCCGGATCAATTTCTACGAGTTTGTCTTTTACAATCGCCATTTCTTTTTTAGCGTTCGTAGGGCTAAGCCATGTGTGGGGATCACTGACACCGTGGTCATGATCATCATGGTCGTGATCATCATGGTCTTGATTTTCAAGTAAAACTACACCATCACTCACCGCTACTGTGGGAATATTCTTATCCGATAATGATTTTAGAACTGTTGGAACCCATGCTTCCAAACCTGCACCATGATAAATAAACAGATCCGATTCTTGAATCGCAACCATATCTTTTGGACTGGGTTCAAAACTGTGGGCGTCTACACCATTTGGTAAAACGTTATGAACGCTTACTTTGTCGCCTCCAATTTTTGTTGCAAAATCATAAAGCGGATAAAAGCTTGTTACAATGTTAATTGTGTTGTTAGGTTTTGTTTGTGAACACCCCACCAAGAATAAAAGTGAAAGTGCAATGAGTCGTCTTTTCATAATATCTCCATTTGCAAATCATTCGCAACAACAATTATAGATACTCGTGTAATCTTTGTCAAACGAAACAATTCTATTTGATGCAAATGCATACCAAGTTAGACATTTTTGAACTATAATGTAGCAGTACATTTAAGGAGGTTATATGTATGAAAGTTGTTGTTATTGGATGTACTCACGCAGGGACATCCGCAGTTAAAGCAATCTTAAAAGAAGCACCTGAGGCAGAGGTAAAAGTCTTCGAACGTAATGATAATGTATCATTCCTATCTTGCGGAATTGCACTCTATGTTGGTGGTGTTGTAAAAAATGCTCAAGAGCTATTTTACTCAAACCCAGAAGAATTAAAATCATTGGGTGCCAACGTAAACATGGAACACAACGTAACAGACATTGATGTTGAAGCAAAGACTGTTGCAGTTACAAACATGCTTACAAACGAATCATTCACTGAGAGCTACGATAAACTAGTATTGACTACAGGTTCATGGCCAATTACCCCACCGATCCCAGGAATCGATGCGGAAAACATCTTGCTTTGCAAGAACTACAATCAGGCCAAAGAAATTATCGCACGCAAAGAAAAAGCAAATCGCATCGTCGTTGTTGGTGGTGGATACATTGGTATCGAACTTGTTGAAGCATTCGTTGAATCCGGTAAAGAAGTTACACTTATTGACGGACTTGACCGCATTCTTAACAAGTACCTTGATCCAGAATTCACAGACTTACTCGAAGCAGATTTAAAAAACCGCGGTGTTAACATCGCCTTGAACCAAAGTGTTCAAGAATTTACTGCAGATGAAAATGGCAATGTGAAAACAGTTATTACATCAGCAGGCGAATTTGAAACAGACATGGTCATCATGTGTGTTGGATTCCGTCCAAGCAATGAACTTATTCAAGGAAAAGTCGACACGCTACCAAATGGCGCACTTCTTGTTAATGAGTACATGCAAACAAGTCGCCCTGAAATTTATGCAGCAGGCGACAACGTAGCGGTACATTATAATCCAAATGGCGAGCACGCTTATATCCCACTTGCAACAAATGCAGTTCGTATGGGAACCCTTGTCGGACGTAACATTGTTGAAAACAAAGTCAAATACCGTGGTACACAAGGTACATCCGGTCTTTACCTCTTCGGTTACAACATTGGTTCAACTGGTGTTACAGTTAACTCTGCACCGCACTTTGGTTTGGATGTTGATTCGGTTCTTGTTACAGACAACTACCGCCCTGAGTTCATGCCAACAACTGAAGAAGTCATGATGAAACTTGTTTACGAAAAAGGAACAGGTCGAATCGTTGGTGGACAAGTCATTTCAAAATATGACATTACACAATCTGCAAATACATTATCACTTGCAGTCCAAAACAAAATGACAATTGAAGATCTCGCATACGTTGATTTCTTCTTCCAACCTCATTTTGATCGTCCATGGAACTACTTAAACATTCTTGCACAAGCAGCTGTTGAAAAAGAAAATTCTAAATAACAAAAAAAAGACGCGCTCACTTCTGAATGCGTCTTTTCTATTGGTTTTTACTATCACGAATTGCATCAAACACTGCCTTATAGACAATTTTGTACAGTAACCAAAATCCTGCAGCTATGATTGCGAAATACACACCAATCATCACAATACCACCGTCAATCATCCAATCACATCCTTTACCCCTATTATACTGTGTTCGCTGGTATACACAAGTATAAAAAAACACTTCAAATTGAAGTGTTAGTTTCGATTGCTGCGTCCACTGTTAAATACAGCGATGTAGCGCATTAAGTTTAGAATTGTCGACAACAATGCTGCAACATAGGTTAAGGCAGCAGCAGTAAGCATTGAACGCGCTCCTGACACTTCACTCGGTTCAACCAAGTTATTGTCATTTAAAATACGCAATGCACGTGCTGATGCATCAAACTCAACCGGCAATGTAACCAATTGGAACAATGCCATCAACGAGAGAGCTGCAATACCAATCCAAAATATTGTTGGATTAGCAAAGAGTCCGATCATTACTGCAATCATTCCGACATTGTTTCCAACAATAGCGAGTGGAAGAATTCGGTTTCGCAACGCAATAAAAGCATACCCTTGTGCATGTTGAATCGCATGCCCAACTTCGTGGGCTGCAACAGCAACTGAAGCAATTGAATTATTTTGGTAGACTTCTGGCGACAATGCCACAACTTTCTTTGTTGGGTCATAATGATCACTTAACTGACCACCGGATGACTGAATGACTTGAACATCGGTAATATTATTCAAATCTAAAATCTTTTGTGCAATCTCAGCACCAGTCATTGACCCCATTGTACGTACTTTACGATATTTACTGTAACTTGATTGCACAAACATTTGTGCACCAAAGGAAATAATTGCAGCAATAATAACAAAACCCATTCCTGCAAAGTTGAAGAAACCCATCGGTCCTAAACCATTCATCATAAAAATCACCCTCCTGACATTTTAAAAAAAGAGGAGCAAGCTCCTCGAATTAGTGATTATTTTACAGCGTCTTTTAATGCTTTAGCTGGTTTGAATCCAACACTGTATGAAGCTGCGATTGGCATTTTTTCTTTTGTTTGTGGGTTGAATCCGTCACGTGCTGCGCGGAAACGAACTTCAAACTTACCAAATCCTGCCAAGTCAACAGTTCCTTTTTCTTCAAGGATACCTTTAACTTCTTCAAGGAATGCATCGATAAATTCGTTTGCTTGTTTCTTGCTGATATCTAATTTGCTAGCTACTGCTTCGCCTAATAATTTTTTGTTGTATGTTTCACTCATATTGAAACCTCCATTTCATATTGAAATAATATCATTTAATCATTTAAAAGACAAGTTAAAGCGTTTCGGCTTTTAAATCTCTTTGCATTAACTCACTTATGGCTTTTAGAGGCTCTTTCTCTTCATAAATAACTTGATAAACTTGTTCAGTGATTGGCATCGATACACCTTTCTCTTGTGCAAGTTCATGAATTACTTTTGCAGCATGAACACCCTCTACCGTTTTGGTATTATTCTTAAAGAAATCACGCGCGGAATTATTCTTCCCAATTTCAAATCCAGCTTGGAAGTTACGTGAATGCGGACTGGTACAGGTGACAATTAAATCACCAACACCGCACAAACCAAGAAAGGTCGATGCGTTACCACCCATAGCAACCCCAAATCGGGTCATTTCAGCCAAACCACGCGTCATTAGCGCTGCTTTGGCATTATCCCCATACCGAGCCCTGTTAGGGCGCCACTGGCAACCGCAACGATGTTCTTGATTGCAACACCAATTTGTGATCCAATGGTATCCGTGTTTGTATATACTCTAAAATATTCATTCGAAAACAACTCTTGGACTTGAATTGCGAGTGCTTCATCTTTTGAAACTGCATTCAATGTTGTCAGTTCACGAAGGACTACTTCTTCAGCATGTGATGGTCCAATCAGACTTACAACCCCCGCGAGTTTTTCAGGACGAATTACACGTTCAATTACATCCATCAAAAGTTCGTGTGTTGTTGGGTGTAACCCCTTCGCAACATTAATAATCAACGTTTTCTTCACTAAAGTTTCATCAAGAACACGTGATATTTCTTCAATTGCAGCCGTTGGTACCGCGATAAGGATAATGTCTGAATCCATTAGATCTTCAAAATCTTGAGTTGCATCCAGTTTTTCATTTAATTTAACACCGGGAAAATATGCTTCATTTAGATTGTACAAATGGATATCTACGACTTCATCAAGTTTTCGACCCCAAATTAGAACATCGTGATTATTATCAGCGAGGACTTGACCAAGCGCCGTCCCCCAACTTCCTGAACCAATAATACCTATTTTCATTTTGATCACCGCTTTCTGACGAGAATACGGATTGGAGTACCCGTGAAATCAAAGGCACGACGCAAGCAATTCTCCAAGTAACGTTTGTATGAGAAGTGGAATAAATCAGGATCACTTACAAAGATTACAAAAGTTGGAGGCGCAACCGCAACTTGTGATGCATAGAGAACTTTCATACGTTTCCCTGCATGTGATGGCGGTGGCGTCATACGTACTGCATCTTGAATAACTTCATTCAAAACACTTGTGCTGATACGACGTTGACTGTTTAAATATGCATCTTCGATCATAGGTAACAATGTATGAACACGTTTTTTGGTAAGTGCTGATACAAATGCGATGGGTGCATACGGTAAATAGACAAACTCTGCTTCAATTTTCTTTTTAACGTCTTCCATTGCTGTTTCTTCTTTATCGACAGTATCCCATTTGTTGTAAACAACAATAATTGGCTTCCCAGCTTCATGCGCGAAACCAACAACGTGCTTATCTTGCGCACGGATACCTTTTTCTCCATCAAGGACAAACAATACAACATCAGATCGTTCGATTGCACTCATTGCTCTAAGCACTGAATACTTCTCGACATCTTCATATACTTTACCGCGCTTACGAATTCCCGCAGTATCAATAACAACATAATCGCGACCATTAAATCGGAACGGTGTATCCACCGCATCCCGTGTAGTTCCCTCAATATCGGAAACGATAACTCGATCTTGATTCAACATCGAATTTACCAATGAACTTTTCCCAACATTAGGGCGTCCAATGATACAAAATTTTAACTCATCATTATAAAGTGTAATACCCTCTTCTGGCAATTTGCGAATAATATCATCCAACAAATCACCAATTCCAATACCATGCAGACTACTTACAGCCTGTGGTTCGTCGTATCCCAATGCATAAAACTCATAAATATCTGATTTAAACTGAACATCATCTACTTTATTAACTGCAACAATAACTGGTTTATCAGTTTCTCGCAGCAATCGTGCAATATGGTGATCATCTTTTGTGATCCCTTCCATAGCGCTAACAACAAAAATAATAACATCGGCCTCATCAATTGCGATTTCAACTTGCATCCCGATCTCATCAGCAAATGCTTGTCCTTCAATTTGAATACCACCTGTGTCAATAAAACGTAAATCTTTAGTTAACCATGTTGTTTTTCCGTAAAGACGATCGCGTGTAACGCCCGCTTCTTCGTGAACAATGGAAAGTCGTTCTCCCATAATACGATTAAACAGGGAAGATTTACCAACATTCGGTCGTCCAACGATTGCAATTACTCCATCAATCATTTAAGCCCCTACTCTCTATATATCCCATAACTAAATTTACAACCTCATCTACACTGAGATGTGTTGTGTTGATTTCTAACGCATCCGCCACCTTCACTAAAGGTGACTCACTGCGGTTCATATCGCGTTCATCGCGTTCAACAAGTTCATCAAACAATGAATCATAATTAACATCAAATCCCGCTGCGCTTAATTCATCAAATCGACGCTTTGCGCGAACTGCGACATCGGCGGTTTGATAGATTTTAACCTCAGCATCGGGAAGAACGACAGACGTAATATCACGCCCATCCAGAACAAACCCCTTCTTTGCTGCAATCTTTCGTTGTTTGTCTACAAGTAGCTCACGCACACTTTTAAATTTTGATACTTTAGAAGCACCTTGTGAAACGGCGTCTGTTCGAATCAAACGCGATACATCATCGCCATTCACAAAAATCGATCCATCAGTTTTCAAACTGATATCACTGACACGTGCAACATCATAACATGCTGTCTCATTATCCAAATCAACATTACGATTCAAACACTCCAATGCAACCGCACGATACATTGCACCCGTATCGATATGAATATACCCAAGCTTCTTGGCTAATTGCTTTGCGATTGTACTTTTCCCAGACGCACTTGGGCCATCAATTGCTATATTAATCACTTCTTCACCTCAATTAAAATGGTAGTTGTGAAACAATCAGTACAAGCACAACGAAAATCGCTAAGAATAACAGTGATAAAACAACATTTAGGAGTCGATTGGTTCGGACCATCGTGTCGTTCATATCATCAATATTTCGTTCTTGATCAATGATCTTGTGTTGTAGTGTTTGTGTTTGCTCCATCAATTCTTTCTTAAATTTTTCTGCATCGAAATCAAACTCAAGTCGATCATCCTCTGCACTGACTTCTTCAATAAAAAGTGGTGCATCATCAAAGATATCTTCATCGATTTCAATCGATTCGTTTTCGGTATCGACATCTCCAAAATCAATACTATCGACGAATGCCATCGGTTGTGTATCTGCATCATCAGGCTCATCAACCATTTCTTGAACTGCCATGGCGATGGTTTGATCCAAATCAAGACTTTCATCGAAGTCTCCACGGAGTGCATTCGCATTAAAAACACGAGTCTCTCCAAGATCAGTTGATACATCTTCAATATCATGAGCCAAGTCAGGATCAACTTGACCAAGCACAGATTTCATTGCGACTTCATCGACAGGTTTTACGACATTAGGAGCAATATTAAGTTCACGAATGATATTCGATTGTGTATTCTCTGTCTCACGATATCCTTTTTTTACATTGTACTCCTTGACTTCATCTAAGAAATCTTTGAGATATGTATTTTCAAAGGTATCAAATGTTTCAGCCACCTTTTCTTCAACTGGCTCAACTTCATGTTGGCGTGCACGCGTTGGTTCTTGATTTGAAACAACAGGTTCCTCCATACGTTTAAACTGATCGTCAATTTGATTCAATCGATTCGCAAAATGCGATAAGTTTGAGTTCTGAATGTCACTCTCTGCGTTTGAAGCTAAAGATTCATGTAAATCTTGATTTTTCTTGACACGAGATTTCATTTTAAGTATCACTCCTTTTGATAAATTATAGCACAGTTTGCAGTTAAATTTACAGTATAATAACGGCACCTATGAATTCTATATCCCCAGCAGTCTAACCTTTAATAGATTATATTAATTTGGCACAAACTGCAATTGTTTTAACAAAAAAGAACATCCGAAGATGTTCTCACTTAATTTTATCTAACATGGGCTTAACCAAATATAAAACGCCCATCAGTATTGCCCCTTTAACAAGATTAAATGGCAAGAATACATTTACAAGCATTGTCAGTGAATCCGCAGATGTCATGCCATAGAGTGGAAATGTAATATAGTAATTTAAAACATGCATTAGCCCTGCAGCAAAGAATATAGTCGCAATGTAAAGCAGCATTTGCTTCAACTTACCTTTGACTGGAATCATCGCGACGGGCAGCATTATTAATACTGCAAAAAAGAAATTCGCTAGTTCTCCTGCAAAATGACCATCTTTTGAAATAAACAAGAGATGAATGATATTCTTAATCAGAGCAACAATAATACCCGGGATTGGTCCCAACATCACTCCAGCTGCAATTACAGGAAAATCACTAAAATCAAATTTCAGTGGCGAACCTGGAATTACGGGAAACTCAAAAAAATAAAACACGATGGCAATCGCTGATAAAAACGATATTTGGACCATGTGTCGAGTACTAATTTTTTTCATATAAATCCTCCTTGTGAAAAAAATGTAATACTCAAGGCGACCATGAAAAAAACTTCTTCCATCCAGACTTTAACTGTCGCCACTGGAATCAAACCAGTTCAACCATACGGCTCGCGGGGTTTACCGCCGATCGGGAATTCCACCCTGCCCTGAAGTACATGACTATTATATTTTAGAACCTATATTATGTCTAGTACTTCACACTGGTTCACCATCTAAAACTTTGAATTTAGCATTCACTTCCATTCAATAACACCATTCTTGATAAACCACTGTGAATTCTCACAAAAAAACTACAGTTTCCTGTAGTTTATGCACGACCAGAATATTTTCCGTCGTTTGAGTTAATAAGAATAACTTCGCCTTCACTAATGAATAATGGAACACGTACTTCATAACCCGTTTCAACAATCGCATTTTTTTGTGCATTTGTTGCAGTATCACCTTTAACTGCTGGTTCCGCTGTTGTTACAACCAAAGCAATTTTTTCAGGAAGGTTTACACCTAAAATTTCGTTTTCAAATTGAATTACTGTTACATCGGAATTTTCCTTCATAAAGTTTAATTCCCATTCCAAACGGTCTTTGGCAATTTCAATTTGTTCGTAGGTTTCTGTATCCATAAAGACAACATCATCACCTGCATCATAGAGATATTGCATTGGTCGTTTTTCGATGTGAGCTTGATCAACTTTATCCCCACCGGTAAACGATAATTCGGTTACTGATCCTGTGCGCATATTGCGAACTTTTGCTTTAATAATCATTTGACGCATCGCAGTTTTATTATGCGATGTATCGATAACTTGGTAAAGGTTCCCTTCAACCAAGATGGACATACCTGAACGTAGGTCGTTAGATGAAATCATAATTAATCCTCCATAGTTTTAAGTTTAAAACTGTCGTCTTCCATTATATCATATTCAAGCCAATATGACATATTTCCAAGAATAGAAACGAAAAGAATATTTTCATACCGGTATGCAATAACGATATTTTGATTAACGACCCATGCATAATATTCACTTCCCAATCGAATTATAGGGAAAATACGCGCTTCAATCGCGATTCTCTGGTCAATAACTTTTAATTTTTGCATGTCATGCATGTAACCGTTATATGCAACCAAAACTGCTTGTGTCCACGATATAAACGTAATAAAGACGGCTAAAACTGAGAGAAGAATAGTCCCTCTTTTAGAACTCATAACACCGCTCCTTTAAACAGTACCGAATTATTTCGGATTTTGCTTCAAACACGGTTACCTCTTCTAACAAAATTTCATACCCAGGACTTTTCACAATCCGATTATCACGCATCATGATCTCAAATACTTCATTATCATAATAGAGCATTAATTTATCGCCAGCATATATAACACAACCCGATCGATTAATCAGCTGTTGGAGTTGCCTTTGAAATATATCATGCTGCTCAATCTGTGGTACAACAGTTCGCGTCATTGTCATGAGGATACTATAGATCAAGAGCATAAGGACAGGGATAATTGCAACAGCTACGAGTGTTTCTAAAAGTGTAAAACCACGCTTATAAGATTCCAGATTATCACCACCATCATTGACAACATTGCCATCGCTATGAGACATTCAATTAATAAAAAACCATCATTCACATCGATACCTCCCAAAACCAAGTTGAATTATGCATGTTTTTCCAAGCACTTCATACGTCCCTGCTCTATTTACGTTCCCATTCGCATTGAACCAAATTCGACTATCATACTTCACTCGCTTCATTTCATACATTGCATTAATTTGAATTGATAAAATCGATGATGGGCGATCTCGGATTACAATTCTAATTGGAACAATAACGAGTAAACTGAATGCTGTAATAATGGCAACAACAATTAAAAGTTCACTCAGTACAAATCCTTTATCGTTTGACTGCTTGGCCATTTGATATTCCGATTGCAGTCCCATCACTACACTGCGTTTGACGTTCGGTGATTAATTGCTCAGACACAAGTTGTGATATGGAATTGGGTATTGCATCATTTTTTAGTTGCCATTGTAAAATCGCCGCATCGACAACCTTGAGTTGTGCATCACACCCCTTATCATTAACGACATTCAGTGTCTTTTGAATGTTTGGCATAGTTAGAAGAAACAAAACAACAATTACTGCCATAACTAATATCATTTCCATAAGTGTAAACCCTTTTTTCATAATACCTCCATTATTTTCATGGGAACCATTAATGCGCTGTAGAATGCAACAACCACAACAATTACAAGAAGATAAATCACCAGTTTGACCTTGTCTGTTTGACGTTTTATCATGCGAGAACATAGTGCCCGACTCATCAAGCAATAGCGTTGTAACATCTCATCAATATTATCTAAGGAATCTGTATAGCGAATTTGTCTACTCAGTGTCATGTCAAAATATGCCGCATCAAAGGCAGTTTGAAATGATTCACCAGATTCTAAATGCGTCAAAACGGCATAGCTCTGCCACTTTTTAATAGAATTAATGTTTAGTTTATTTATCTGTTCTACGCTTTTTTGCCATGGAAGATTTTCATCACGAAGTACCATTAAATCTTCCACAAATGAGAGTGTGCAGATTATCTTTATCAGTGATTGTTTTCGAAACATACCCACACGAATTAGTGGCCATAGTGATTTTCTTAGACATAAAACGGTGCTAAGTATAACTATTAAAAGGAGTAAAGCTGTGATGATCAGTACGAAGATTCTTTGAAATATCCATATAGAGGATACATCCACGCTATAGCCCACAACCATATCGGATATCATCGTACTCAATCCGAGCACATAGAAAATCATCATAGCTATACTTACCATTCCAAGAATCAGTGGATAGACCAATTGTGTTGTACATTCCTTAATGAATTGCTTTTTTACTTCGTTTTGTTTACTAAGCAGTTTTAAAATTATGAAAGGTTCAAGCTGCGTTTCGCACTGCTTATTCAAGAGCAATTGTGTAAGATCTTCTAAACTTGTGAATGAGGTTTTATGGAGTGTGTTAAACTCTGTAATGTCTGCATTAATATTGAGATGAATCACAATCATTTCTAGTTCACTGATAAGCCGCTGTCTTGTCCAATAGTCTTTTAATTGTTTCAATCCCTGCAATTTCATACTCAACAATTACCTCCCCATCTTGATTACGTTTCATTTCTTGATACACAATACCTTTAAGGATTTCAACCATGTCATAAATACTTGCCCCCAAATCCATAAGTCGTCGCAGTGCTTGAATAAGTGAACCAGCATGCATCGTTGCGACCACCAAATGACCACTTAACCCGGCACGAATCAACTCACCAACATCTTCTTCAGAGCGAATCTCACCAAGAATCACTATGTCAGGGTCATGACGCAATAATTGTGTCAAAGGCTCTACGTATGATTTAACCTCTATTTGAATCCAATCACTGTTATAACGTTCCACTGGATTTTCTAACGAATATACTTGGCGCCCCTTCACGGATGACACACAATTAAACAATGTCGTTGACTTCCCACTACCAGTCCGACCCGTAAAAACAATAATACCACTCTCTTCACTCAATAAATGTGAAATTCTATTGCGATCGGACTCTCTGTACACAGACTGTTCAAATGAAGAAATAGCATTTAAGTTTAATATTCGAACAACGCCACTCCTTAAGTCAAAAGATTGAACCGCAGCAAAACGGATATAGTATTCCTTGAAATCGACTACAATCGTGAACACCCCTGTTTGTGCCACTGTCTGACTTAAATCGAAACGAGCCAAATATTTAAGATGGTTGAATATATGAAGTGCATCGTCATCTATAATACGACGCACGGTTTTCTTGTGACTTCTAAATAGAATTTCCTTACGGTCATCACGAATATTAAAATGAATATCACTGACATTCTGTTCGATACTCGCTTGAATCAATTGGTAAACTTTCATTTGTATTTTTTCCATACCTCTAAATACCAATACAATAAAAAAAACCTAACGGATTCGTTAGATTTTTAAGAAACTATTTGATTTGAGTTCTTGTTCTAAAGTGGTGATTTCACCATGCCCAGGATACAACGTAATATCCATACCTGCAAACTCATCAACAAACATTTGTATGGAATCATTCATCACTGCCATGCTTCCCGTTGGTAGATCAGTTCGTCCTATTGTATCCGCAAAGATAAAGTCGCCATCAATGACATCGTCACCAAAAATGTACGAGATCGACCCGCTGGTATGACCAGGTGTCTTTATAATATCAAAGGCAAAGGGTCCAATTTCCATAGGTTCGCATTCAATCGGTGTCGCTTCTGCACGAATGACTACCGATTCCGGCATTTGATTCGATAAATTCGCATTGATATTTTTGAGATAATGAAGTTCCTCGTGATAAATAAAAACAGGACAGTGGTAAATATCAACGATCGCATCTACTCCAGAAATATGATCGAAATGACCATGCGTAAGAATAATACCAACAACATCTTTATCTTCTAATGGTTTCAGTAAACGTTTCGCATCATTGTGAGGATCCAAACAAGGATCAACCACAAGAACTTTATTATCAATTTCTAAATAATAGGTATTGGTTTGAACATACCCCATAACTTGTTTCTTAATTTTCATGATTTATCCTCCAAGGTAGAAAAAAAAGTCGATAGCGACTTATTTTTTTTCTTTATGTAAAGTGTGTTTGCGGTCACGTGGGCAATATTTTTTGATTTCCATACGTTCTAATTGAACTTTTTTGTTACGTGATCCATAGTAATTTTCTTCGCCACATTCTGTACATTTTAAAATAGCTTGAGTTCTCATAATTACCTCCATTTACTAATAGCCTAGACATTATATCATAGTTCTTTTTTAATTCATATACCATTTGTATAGATTTCTATATCATATTTGTGTGATTTCAGTCCCTTTAGAGTACGTATGAGTACTAAATCTAGCGTCCCATATAGTAATCAAGAACCTGTGTACTGACTTCACCACACGAGTTTGTGACTCCTGAATTTCTCTCAGTCGCATGTGAATCTGTTACATTTGTCGGCGCAATACATGCAACGGTAACTCTTGGTTTCTCGTACGGTGCATAGACAATGTACGAATAATTACGAACCATAACGCCATCCAAGTAATCTTGAGCAGTTCCAGACTTCCCAGCTGAAGTGAATTTTTCTGGCATTGTTGCATACCCTTCATCTGATGATATATACAATCGCATTCCTTCTTGAGCAACACGCAAAGATTCAATATCTTCGAGCGTATTCAAGAGTTTGACGGGATTCTCATAAACGGTCTTCTTCGTATTTTGATCCAGTCCCTCAATCACAAATCGCGGTGCAACGCGTTTACCATCGTTGGCAATCGTATTAATGTACTGACTCATTTGTAATGTTGTATAATTATCAAATTGTCCAATCGCAAACTCTAGAAGCGAACCTGGATTGTCTTTATTCCCTTTGAATCCCGTTTCTTCACGGGGATAATCAACTTGTGTAGGAACCCCAAGACCAAACTGGCTGTAATAGTTACGCATCAAATCATACGTTGCAACTGGATCTGGAAATACTAATGGACCATTCTGTATATACTCTGTGTGACCCAATCGAATCGCAACATGGAACATGAAGATATTACTTGATTGCTGCAAAGCAGTCACAGCATTAACATTTCCAATACCTTCTTTCCAAGATTCACGCGGTGGCGTTCCTGAGATGAGCATGGGTGTATCGTAGAAATAGTCGTTTTTTGTGATGGCACCTTCTGTTAAACCTGCATATACTGTAGCAGGTTTAACTGTTGAACCAACTGGGAATGCAGAAATCATTGGACTTTGAATATCATTGTAATAGGTGCCTTTTTCTTTATTGTATTTAATGGCAGCAATTGCAAGGACATCCCCTGTATTGGGATCAGAAACAACCATGTGCATCTGTTCCGCCATTTGACGTCGCGGATCACGACGCACTTCTTCCAATTTGGCTTGAAGGGCTTCTTCCACATATTTTTGAAGGTCGGTATCAATAGAAATTCTTAGATCAACGCCCTTACGCCCTTCTTGGCTTAATTCCATATGGCCACTTGTGCGCTCATATTGTGAATCAACACCTGATAGAAGGCGTTCATATTGCGATTCAAGACCGTAAGTTCCAACTTTATCGTTATTTTGATAACCGATTGCTGTGTAGTATGCTAGCTTTTCAGCAGGAATATCACCCACACTTCCGATTAAATCGGCAATACGAATATCTTTACTGTACTCGCGATCCCATGTCGTTGTATACGAGAAGCCTGGATAGTCCGCAGCATGTTCAGAAATGTAGGCAATTTGTTCATTGGTTGCATCTTCAAGTACCGTTGCGGACTGACCCATTTGGATATTTTGCATTTTAATGAGCATGTTGAAGGTGTCTTTGGATTCTTCTGTTAATGTTGCAAGTTCAGCATCGGTAATCCGTGATTTCTTCAAGTTCTCATATGCTGCTTGTGTAATCTCACCTTTTTCAAGTTGTTTAAATTCCTCATCAGTCACCTTGTCAGGACCATAGTCATTTAAACGCAACCATAAGACCCGTAAGTCATCATCATTTAAGTTATGCTTGACATTAAATTGCTTGGCAAACCGCCCTGCATTCTCCCATTCATCGGAATCGGATATATTACGGGGACGATAATACACAATAACCTTACTGGCTTTATTCGTTACCAAACTTTTCATATTGCGATCGTAAAACTCCCCACGCATTGTAGGAGCATAGATAGGCGGCGTTTGATATTTATCATAAAGCGTCTCGAAATGCTCTGCCTGAAGAATTTGCACGTCGTAAAGACGGTAAATTAATCCCGCCATTATCACAAGGAGCAAACCGATGAATAGTTTGAGGCGGACATTAATTGTTTTATTGATATTCATGTCTTTTTTAAGATGTTCACTGCTACCACTGTAGTCTTTGACTTTATCTTTTCCTTTAGAACTATTCATCAATCAACCTCCTTAAATCGACTCTTTTTCCTTTTGGCGTGCACGGGCACGCTCTTTCTTTTGCTCACGTATTTCGTTGCGAATCATATCGCGACGTTTCTTTTGCATGAGGCTTTCAATTTCCATTTTACGTTTGCGTCGGTATCCAGGTTTTACGGTAACATTCTTACGATGCAAAATCTGTACAACTTCTGGATCTAGTTGTTTGGTACGTTTTTGAATATTGTAGAATGGTCGCACTTCTTCTAATGTACCATCTTTAATACGTTTGTATTCAAAGCTAAATCCTTGTTTCATTAACTTCGCAACAGCACTTTGATCCTTTGGACCTACAATACTAATCGCAAACCCTTCACGACCACTTCGCCCTGTACGCCCTGTACGGTGGGTATAGAAATCAAGATCATGATTTGGCAATCCAGCATTAATAACATGGCTAATTTCAGGAAGGTCAATACCACGCGCAGCCAAATCGGTTGCAACAATGTATTGAACTTTTTTGCTATTAATTCGACTGATAACTTGTTTACGACCACGGTCACTCACATCACCATGAATTTCAACACAATCAATGCCATAGTCACGTAAGTAATTTGCTACTTCAACAGCTTGTACTTTCGTATTTGTAAATACAATCGCAAGGAGTGGATTGATGACACTGAGGACATCCAATACTGCTTCTGGCATGTTACGATGGCGTTGGTTAACCAAGATGTGTTCGATACGTGGTTTTAAGACTTCTTCTTCTGAGACAATCTCGATTGGATTGTTAAGATATTTCTTTACAAATGCGCGCAACCCCTTAGGGATCGTTGCACTATAAAGCATGAAGAGGGCATTGTTTTGAAGTTTTGAGGCAATTCCATCAACTTCTTCTAAGAAGCCATAGTCAAGCATCATGTCAGTCTCATCAACAATTAATGTTTTTACATAGTCCAATCGAAGCACGTTCCATGATAAAATATCGACCAGTTTACCTGGTGTAGAGATTAAAATATGGGGTTGCTTTGAGACTTTCCCATTAAGGCGGGTGTTGTCCATACCTCCGATTGCAAGGTCAATACTAATAAGTGGTTCTATCTCCATAATATCCTTGGAGAATTCAAAGATTTGCATTGCCAACTCACGGGTTGGCGCTAAAATTATTGCTTGTGTTTGCACTAAATTGGGATCAATAAGTTCTAAAATCGCAAAAAGGAAGGCATGGGTTTTACCAGTACCTGTATCAGATTTAACAATTAAATCACGTTTCTTTGAGATTTCTTTGAGGACTTTGCTTTGAACTGATGTCAATTCCTTAAAGTTATTTTTCTCAAAAAGTTTTTTATTGAGTAGATTCATACTAACACTCCTTTCTTACAATTTCAGAAATTATGTCAAATTCTTGGCGTAATGACACATCATGATGATGGATTGTTGCCAAATGTTGCATACGTTCTGTTAAATAATTTCGATAGTCATCATTGATGTTTTTTATCAATACAGGACCTATCACTGCTTCTGTTTCTGTTAAATCGTGTGAATTCCCGTTTTTTTGAATTACAAGTATAGTGACGGGCATTCCTTTATCAATCAAAAAGCGTTCATCAATAATGTTGAAGCCATGGTGTGTTACTTGTTTTCGCAACCATGGGTTTTTAGTATTCGATTGAAGAATGATTGTATCCGTTTCTTTAAACGGATACAATGCAATAATTCCCCAAATGGTTTCCGCGCCCATACCAGCGGCTACGAAGCAATTTGCCTCGCCTTTAAATGGTTCAAGACCATTACCCAGTACAAGCTCACAACGCTCCTCAAAGCCGAATCGTACAAGATTTGCGCGTGCAGCGTCAAGGGGTTGCTTTGCGATATCCAACCCATAGGCAAATGTACAGACATTCTCTTCCAAGCACTTTATGATCAGCAAACCATGATCTGTTCCGATATCCGCAAGACGCGAACCAGTCGGTACAAGTTCATAAATTTGGTGAAGTCGTTTGGATAAGTTCATAATCTATCGTTTATCGACAAAATCACGCAAGCGTTTTGAACGCGTTGGATGTTTTAATTTGCGCAATGCCTTTGCTTCGATTTGACGGATACGCTCACGCGTAACGTTAAACTCTTTACCAACTTCTTCAAGTGTTCGTGTACGGCCATCTTCAAGTCCAAAACGCAAACGAAGTACTTTTTCTTCACGTTCTGTTAAACCTTCAAGGACCATATTGATTTCTTCTTTAAGAAGTTGATTATTTGCATAGTCATCCGGTGATAATGCATCTTTATCTTCAATAAAGTCACCAAGATGTGAGTCATCTTCTTCACCAATCGGTGTTTCCAATGACACAGGATCCAAGGCAATTTTTTGGATTTCTCGTACTTTTTCAGGGGTCATGTTTTCCATTTCCGCAGCAATTTCTTCCGCTGTCGGTTCACGACCTAATGTCTGAACAAGTGATCGTTGAATACGTGTTAACTTATTAATGGTTTCAACCATGTGAACAGGAATACGAATTGTGCGCGCTTGGTCAGCAATGGCACGGGTGATTGCTTGACGAATCCACCATGTTGCATATGTTGAGAATTTAAACCCTTTGGTGTAGTCAAATTTCTCAACAGCTTTAACAAGTCCCATATTTCCTTCTTGGATAAGATCCAAGAACAGCATGCCGCGTCCAACATATTTCTTTGCAATCGAAACAACAAGTCTCAAGTTAGCAGAAATCAGAATACGACGCGCTTCAAGACCGTCATAGTATGTTTGTTCACAGTTATCAATGTAGGCTAGATTTGCTTCATCATCTACGAAGTGGTCTTTCAAGATTTCAAAGATTTCCTCGATTTTGATTGTTTCAAGCAATTCTTCAAACTCTTCATCCGTTGCCTCTTCTGCATAACGTTCGCGGTAGATGTTTATAATAAGTTGACGCGCTTCTTCACCTTCTTGCAATCGACGGGCAATTTCTGGCTCATCTTTGGCATCTAAGAGGTTAACACGACCGATTTCTTTCAAATACATTTTTACAGGATCGTTAATTCGAACAAGGTTTGCACTTGTCAGCTCATTTTCATACGAACTCAGGTCAACTTTATTTAGAGAATCATCAAAAGGTCCTTCACCTTCATCATCTCCCTCGCCGAGGTACTCTTCGGCGACATCATCGGCTTCTTCGTCAATGAGATCTTCTTCAAGAATCTCAGGAACATCGTCTTCACCATCTGATAGAACAATGCTGTTGTCAGCGAACCATTGAAACAGTTCTTCTGTGTCCTCATCACCCAAACTCAAGTGAGCAATTGACTTCTCAACATTTTCATTCAACAACACTTGTTTCTTTTCGAACTCTTTTAAGAAACTCTCTTTTACTTCATCCAGAGTTTTTAACTTTTTACGTGTCATTATCTCTCTCCTTCACGCTTATTACTTCGAATCTGTTTGATTGCTTCTTCAAGCAATCGGGATTGTTCATCAATTTCCATTTTACGACGTCCTTCATCCTTAAGGCTTCCAATTCCAAGTCTTAAGAGTTCGCGTCGTACCAAATCAATGTTTTGTTGTAAGCTCATGCGGTCAAACTCACCCATGATCTCACTTGAATCAATTTCTAAAGCGAATTGTCTCATTTTATCATGAATATCAAGTGATAAAATATCGGCAATTTGTATTGTTTCTTGAACACGATAGCGATCAAGAATGACCATCGCGAAATCTGTCGCAAGATCTGAGACAAGAAATCCCAATTGATCACGATAGATATGCGCCGCTTCTTTTGAACCTAACATTTGCTTTAAGATTGCCCGTTCTGGTAATATCACATCAAAGTGATTGCTTGTTTCTATAACAAGTTTGCCAGGGTTTGCTCGAGGAATCTCGGTTGTAACCTTGTTTTGTAGCTGTTGTGATAAAACGCCAACATCGAAGTTTGTTTTCTCTGCTAATTTTTTGAGGTAGTAACTTTGTGTTAATTCATCTTCTGTACGAAGATAATCAATCATAAACTCAACCACCCGTTTGCGCTTATCAAACGATTCTAAACCATAATTTCCGATTGCATAGCTCATCACAAAGTCGAGCCAATTGGTGCGATCTTCAATGCCTTTTTTTACGACATCTTCGCCCAATTTCCGTACGGCGTCGTCAGGGTCAAGACCGCTATCATTATACCATATCGACACAGTACATTGTTCTTGACGCAATTTCTTACCAATATTGAACGTCGCCTCAAGCCCTGCACGGTCACCGTCAAATGCTAACACAATATTGGAACTGCATTGCTTTAATAGACGAATTTGTTGTGGGGTACACGCAACACCAAGCATTGAGACAACATTATTAATTCCAACTTTAGTAAAGGCAATCGCATCGGTTACACCTTCTGTAACCAAGACATAACCCTCTTTTCGGGACGCGTCCTTGGCATTGTGGAAGTTGTAAACTGTATTTCCCTTAACATAGGTCTCTGTTTCTGAAGTATTAATATACTTTACGGAATTTGAATCACTCAGTGCACGCGCACTGAATCCAATTGGATGCCCATAGGGATCAAAAATTGGAAACATAATACGATTGTAAAAAACATCCCTGAGCCCATCATCACTCATCCGCGATAAATCCGCACGAATGAGTTCCTCTTCTGAGAAACCTTTTGCAATTAAAAAGTTTGTGATCTGATTGTTGCCAAATGCAACACCAATTCCAAATTTTCGAATAAGTTCTTGGTTGTAGCCACGTTCTTCTAACTTGACCATTGCTTCTTGACCATCTTTTGTAAAAAGTTGGAACTCAGTGAATTTCTGCGTTTCATCCAAAGCCTCAAGAAGTCGTTTCTTCTCTTCATTAACAGGAGCAGTTGTCGTTGATTCATACTCTGAAAGATCAATATTGACACGCGATGCGGTCTTAATCACAGCTTCGATAAAACTAACCTTTTCAAAATTTTCTACAAACGAGAACACATTACCGCCTGCGCCACAGACAAAGCACTTATAAATTTGTCGGTCTGGGGATACGGACATTGATGGATCATGATCGTTATGGAAAGGGCAAACACCCCAATAATTCTTACCCTTTTTGGTTAACGTCATATAGTTTGAAATTGTATCAACAATGTCGCTTTTAGCGCGAACATCATTGATTAAAGCCTCTGGCATTCGCCGCATGCTATCACCCGTATATTTCTTTATGCATCAGTGCTTTCGCTTCATCAATACTTACACGTTTTTGTTCCATTGAATCACGGAAACGTATTGTAACTTGGTTGTCTTCAAGGCTGTCAAAATCAACAGTGATACAGAATGGTGTTCCAATCGCATCTTGTCGACGGTATCGTTTTCCAATACCTTGTGTTTCATCGAATTCACATACGAAATCGTTGATGAATTCATGCATGACTTCCGTTGCTTTTTCCGATAATTTCTTTGAAAGTGGCAAAATTGCAACTTGAACTGGAGCAACTTTTGGTGAGAAACGCATAACAATTCGTTTATCGTCATCACCAAGAGCTTCTTCATCATATGCTTCACACATCAATGCAAGCATCAAACGCTCAACACCCAATGAAGGTTCAACAGTATAAGGGATATATTTTTCGTTTGTTTCGGGATCATGGTATTCCATACTTACTTTGGAGTGTTCTTGATGTTGTTTGAGGTCAAAATCAGTTCTATCTGCGATTCCCCATAACTCATCAAATCCCCATGGATAACGATATTCAATATCTGATGTTGCCACGGAATAATGTGATAGTTCTTCAGCATCATGCTCACGCATACGCAAGTTTTCTTTATCAAGACCCAATCCATACAACCAGTTCATTGCAAAGTCTTGCCAGTAAGCATACCATTTCATATCTTCACCGGGTTTGACAAAAAATTCCAACTCCATTTGTTCAAACTCTCGTGTTCTAAAAATGAATTGACCGGGTGTGATTTCATTTCGGAATGACTTTCCAATTTGCGCAATACCAAATGGCAGCTTTTTACGCGATGAACGTTGCACATTACGATAGTTTACAAACATACCTTGAGCCGTTTCTGGGCGCATGTAAATTGTGCTTGCAGTATCTTCGTTAACACCTTGGAACGTTTTAAACATTAAGTTAAACTGACGGATTGAAGTGAAGTCATGACCACCACATTTTGGACATGGAATCTTGTGTTCTTCAATATACGCTTCCATTTCTTTATTTGTCATAACACCTGCATTAATTTCAACATCACTGAACTCTTCAATAAGCTTATCAGCACGATGGCGTGTATTGCACAAACGGCAATCCATGAGGGGATCGTTAAAGGTATCCAAGTGTCCACTTGCCTTCCAAACTTGAGGATTCATCAGAATTGCCGATTGAATTCCAACGTTGTATGGATTTCGAGAGACAAACGACTGCCACCAAAGACGTTTTACATTCTCTTTAAGTTCAATCCCTAGAGGACCAAAATCCCATGTATTTGCAAGACCGCCGTAGATCTCGCTCCCTTGAAAAACAAAACCCGAGGTTCTAACATGGTTTACTACTGTTTCAAAATCAAATTTTTTCATAATATCACCTTTCAAATTTCCTTACATACCACTGATTAACTTCCAACTATTAAAACGATAATCACCGTGGTACTCAAGGTACTTAACCAATCTCTCGAGTACCGGAGTGAGTTCTATCGTTTCAAGAAATGCATCAATTTCCGCTCCGATGAACAAGCCTTTCATCGCCAACAAGAGTTCTTTCGAATCCTTGACATAAGCCGGACTGTGCATCGTACAGAGATAACCACCTCTCTCGATAGAAAACGTATTAATATGCTGAGAGCCACAGACTACACATCCTGAGATATCAGGAGTAAAGCCTTGGTGTTTAATAATTCCAACAATAAATTCAATCATTGCTTTCATTAAGTTATTACTAGAGAACAACAACGCGATGTGATCATAAAAATAGAAATGAGCACTTGGGTCGTATGTACGAACTGTAATTTCACTGGCTAACGACATCATCATTAACCACTCCAAGTCCGTACGTTGATGTAAATATCCTTCAATCAATTCGCCATTCAGAATGCGATTCAAACGATTCTCTTGAAAATTGAATCGGTAACGAACCTGTGAAAACTCCAAACCCAAACTTCCTTGCTTACTTTTCGGTTTATAGTAGCCGGGTAATACAAAGCGTATGAGCCCATATTCTTTTCCAAGAAAATGAACCATACAATCGTGTTCTCGGTAAGGTGTCGTGGATATCACGAAGCCTTCATCACTGTTATTCATACTCTGTTTCAACATAACCCAATTGATTTAGCATTCGACTGCGGTTACGCCAGTTTTTCTCAACCCGAACAAATGTTTCCAAATAAACACTTTCGCCTATGATTGTTTCTAATTCTTCGCGGGCACGAAGCCCAATTTCACGAATCATTTTCCCTTGTTTTCCAATGATAATCCCCTTTTGTGAATCACGATCCACAAGGATAACAGCATTAATGAGCGTCGAGTTTTTCTTTTTAACGATTCGCTCAATTGTCACCGCAATAGAATGCGGAATTTCTTCCTCTGTCAATTGCAAGATTTTCTCACGAATAATTTCTGCATAAATAAACTGTTCGGGATAGGCACTGACTTGGTCTTTAGGATAGTACATCACGCCATCTTCCATATAGTTCAATGTTACTTCCAAAAGTTTGTCAATATTGTCATCCTGCAATGCAGATATTGGAATGATTTCTGTAAATTCGAAATCAATGTATGACGCAATCTTCTCAAGCAAGGCTTGCTGATTCATTTGATCAACCTTGTTGATGATTAGAAATACTGGTATTTTCAGTTTGCGGAGTCGATCGGTTACGAATTGATCCCCTTTTCCAAAAGGTTCTGTCCCATCGATAATATAATAAACGACATCCACACCTTTGAAGTGAGCATATGAGGTACTATTCATTCGCGAACCAAGCTCATGCTTTGGTTTATGAATCCCTGGCGTGTCAATAAACACCAATTGATATTCCTCTTCTGTGAGTACACCGATGATGGCATCACGCGTTGTTTGTGCTTTATCCGACACAATGGCAATTTTTTGACGAACAAGTCGATTGATAAGTGTTGATTTCCCAGCATTTGGGCGTCCAACAATTGAAATAAATCCTGATTTAAAATCCACTACTTTAAGTCCTTCTTTCCAAACATCAATGGTAATAATGCTTTCATGTTTGTTGTCATGTTTTCAGTTCCGTTTGATAAATATATTGGGGTATCTTCATGTAACAACTCTGAGAGCACTTGGCGACAGATTCCACATGGTCCTGCCAACAACTCGCCATCCGTTACAATCGCAATCCCAACGATATCGTCCACACGGTATCCATGTGAGTAAGCAGCAAATATTGCGGAACGTTCGCCACAGTTTGTTGCTCCATACGATGCATTCTCAATGTTTGCACCAATAAAATCATGACCATCTTTTGTACGTAGGCATGCACCAACGTGATAATTTGAATACGGTGCATACGCATTATTCATAGCCTCAAATGCTTTTGTTACTAGTTCATCTTTCATAAGATTCTCCCTGCTAAAATTATAAGTGCGACAACAATCGCATAAATTGCTGCCAGTAAGACTGCCGCAGCGGCAATGTCTTTGATTTCTTTAACATGCAAATCGTACTTCTGAATTAACAAATCACAGACATCCTCGATTGCTGAATTCAAGAATTCAGTGATAAGAACAACAAATATTGCACTGACGATAAATAACCATTCTACTGCATTCAAGCTCAAGAAACTAAATACAACTACCGTAATAACTGCAAGAATAACTTGAACCAAGATACTGCGATCATAGAGCAATCCCGCCTTGATGCCTACAAACGCTGAATGGAATTTCTTAACGGTGCGCTTAGCTGTCTTTTCGAGCGATGCCATCAAGGATATCCTTCTGTAGTCCAAACATTACTGTTTCTTCTTCTGGAGTATGGTGATCATACCCAAGAAGATGGAGATATCCATGAGCGACCAGAAAACAAAATTCACGTTTTAAGGAATGACCATAGTCTTCAGCTTGGCGGCGGATTGCATCAACACTGATAATAATATCACCCATCATAAATGTTTCCTCTTCATAACTGCCGTCTTCAAAGCTTAATACATCAGTTGGACGATCGATATTGCGAAAATCTTTATTCATTTGATGAATTTCCGTGTCATTTACCAGGACAACATTCACCGTAACATTTTCGTCTGTATCGGTCATTTCCAATGTTTTCGCTAAAATAGGCGATAAATAGCGCTTGTATGAGCGCCATGAGTCTTCTGAACTATTATTTAAATAGTTGATTTGCATAATTATCACATCCTACCCTATTATACCATAGCCACAGCGACTTTTTACATCTAAAAACACGAACAATTGACCACTTGCACGGACAATAAAAAAAGAGAAGTTTCCTTCTCTTAGCCAAAATCAACATGTTGCCCTTTGGCAATATAAATTACTTGTTCACAAATGTTCTTTGCATGATCCCCCGCACGTTCAATATTGCGTAAGATTGCTGTAATCTCAATTGGAAACTTTCCTTGTTTTTCGGCATCATCAACAAACTTGTGCATGACTTTTTTGAACGCTTGATCCAGATTGTCATCAAGTTCAGCAGCTTCGTATGCTTTTTTAATATCTTGTGTTTTCAAGACATTGAGCACTTCATCGAAGTTACCCAAGAAGATGTTTCCTAACTCTGTAATTTCATCATTCAAGAAGTCTTTTTCAATGTGATTCTTGACAACGAATCGACCAATGTTCTTTGCATAGTCTCCAATGCGCTCTAAATCTGTCGCAATCTTAATGCCACCAACCAACAAACGTAAGTCTTTGGCAACCGGCTGCATAAGTGAAAGCGTTTGGATTGCAAGGTCATTGATGCTTTCATCCATATCATTGATGTATTCATCTTTTTCAATGATTTGGAGTGCTTTCTCTTTATCATCTTCTTTAAGCGCCTCAATCGCCAGCGCCATTGAACGACGCACACGAGCTGCCATGTCAAAGAGCTCACTCTCAAATTCGATCATTCTGTCTTCAATTCTCATAGTTTCTCCTATCCGAATCTTCCGGTAATGTAGTCTTCTGTTCGCTGATCCTTCGGTGTATGGAACAGAACCTTTGTCTCATCATATTCCACAATCTCTCCAAGCAAGAAGAATGCAGTCATATCACTGATACGTGCCGCTTGTTGCATCGAGTGCGTTACAATAACTATAGTATAATCTTTTTTTAGTGCAACAATCAATTCTTCAATCTTCGCCGTCGCAATCGGATCAAGCGCCGATGTCGGCTCATCCATAAGAATAACCTCCGGCTTTAACGCAATTGCACGTGCGATACACAAACGTTGTTGTTGACCACCTGACAAACGAAGTGCTGATTGGTGTAAGCGGTCTTTGACTTCCTCATACAATGCTGCTTGTTCCAGTGCTTCTCTAACAACTTGATCAAGAATTTTGCGGTCTTTAACGCCTTGCACGCGGAGTCCATAGGCAACATTGTCATAAATACTCATTGGAAAAGGATTGGGTTGTTGGAATACCATTCCTACCTTGGTTCGCAAATCAACAACATCTGCCTTGGGATCAAATATATTTTGTCCATTGAACGATACATTCCCAGTGATTCGACAATTGGGTATCAAGTCATTCATGCGATTAAAGGTTCGTAAGAACGTAGACTTCCCACATCCAGATGGACCAATAAATGCTGTAACTTTTTGCTTTTTAATGTTGATGGATAAATCCTTTAAGGCTTGATTATCGCCATAGAACAAATCCAAATTACTGACTTCAAAACTATTCATACTAGATACCTAACTTTCTATCAAGACGTTTACTAAAGAGTTTCACTGATACATTAAGGATTAATACTAAGATTAAAATGATAATTGAAATGGCACTGGCAAGTTCGAAGTTTGGTTGTTCATGACTCATTACCGTCCATATATGAACCGCTAATGTGGTACCACCTTGTGTGATACGCGGTGCATCATTAATAAATGTCCCCATTGTATAGATAAGTGCTGCAGATTCACCAATAATACGACTGACAGCCAAGAGAATGGCGGAAAGGATTCCCGGCAGTGCAGACGGTAATATAACCTTAAATATCGTTTGTGTTTGACTTGCTCCTAAAGATAATGATGCCGATCGATAATCTCTTGGAACAACTAACAACGACTCTTGAACCGAACGAATAATGACCGGAAGCAAAACAACTGCCATTGTCAATCCACCCAAAAGAATACTGAGTCCATTCACATTAAAGAACGCCGTTATTGGATACAACACAACTATCCCCATTAACCCAAAGACGATACTTGGAACCCCCGCTAACATTTCAATGCAGCGTTCGATGAATTGATTGAATTTATTCGGACGCGCTATTTCCGTCAAATAGATTGCCGCGAAAATTCCTAATGGTAATGCAAAGAGTAAAGAGATAAATATAAGTTGAATGGTCGCAATGAGAGAACCCCAGATTCCACCACCCGGTGTTTTGAAATACAAGGATGAGAGATGGCTTGTTGTATCCATTTTCATCACCAACGATTCGGCTTGATCACTAAATATTGTTCCCATGCTTACAATTGTTCCAGTCTCATTGACCGCTTCTATTTTTTCAATCTGATCTCCAACATTAATCGTGAACACTTCACCATAACCTTCACCTTTTGTAGCATTTGTAGAAGCATTGAAGATTGAATCTTCGGCGATGTAACTGACCCGAATCAGACGTTTCTTTTCATGACTAATTTCATCTGAGAAACCAATCCCATATTTGCTACTAAAAACGACTGTCTCATCCAAATGTTCTGGACGCGTAAATGAACCAGAATCACCGCCCGCCCATTCAACAAGATAGTTCTTTGACCAATAATTATTGGTCAGCATTTCAAGACTTAATGACCCTTTCCCACGAATCACAACAAACGCAAAGATTGCAACGAGAATTATCAATGTCATTGAGGAAGCAAGATAGGTGAATGCATTTGCAATCCCATCTTTGATGCGACGTGCTTTTGTCATTGTCCTTCTGCCCCCACTTTCTTCTTAATGCGATGAATTACAAGATTGGAAATCAGAATTGTAATCATTAAAACAATCCCAACACTAAAGCGAATATCATAATCTACGCCCGTCGTCTCTTTCAGACCTGAAAGCATGGTTGATGTTAAGGTACGCGTGATGTCAAATGGGTTCCAAGTTGGCCCCATTGGTTTATTACCTGCAACCATCGACACCGCAGTAGCTTCACCAAATGCACGAGCAAGTCCTAAGATAAGCCCGGCAAAAATCCCTGATTTCGCGGATGTTAAGACAACTTTGAAGTTTGTTTGTGTTTTCGAAGCGCCCAAAGCAAGCGACCCCAACTCAAGTTCAGGTTTTACTGCTTTGATTGCAACAATTGAAAGTGATGTCATTGTTGGAATAACCATGATTGCAAGAAGAATTACTACCGCCAACATCGAACGACCACCAAATGTTGAATAACCAAACAGTTGCGCTACATTATCAACCCATCCAACGATAATTCCTGATGCAAAAACCCCATAAACAACCGACGGAATTGCCGCAAGCAATTCAATGACTGTTATGAAGATTTTGTCCAACGGTTTCGGCGCAATTTTAACAATAAATAATGCCGTCAAAACTGAGATTGGAAATGCAATCAACATTGCAAGGAATGCCGTTACGATTGTATTAATAACAATAAAGAGCACCCCGTAGATTTTCTGATCGCTACGCCACAGAAAGCCTGTCATGAACTCCCAGAAATTAACCTGGTCGGGTCCATAACTTGGTAAGAAAACCGAAATTCCTTTTTGGAAAATAAAGATAAAAATAAAGATAATCATGGAAGCTGCCACGATTCCGGCAAGTTTAAACAACGAACGGAAAATAACATCAATTATTTTCTTTCGTTTTTGATATGATTGTGACCACTGAGTATTCATACTAAAATCCCTTCTATTCGATACGCAAAAAGCTTAGCGGATGCTAAGCCTATTTAACGTCTCCCCATGTTTTCGCTTTACCACTGAAGATTTCCACGAGTTGAGCAGCTGTTAAGCTTGTAACGCTTGTATTTGATTCAGGAACAACAACGACGACCGCATCTTTTGCGTATACACCGGATTGTAAACCTGCATCGACTGTTTCTTCTGATTTGAATGAGCGTGATGCAAAGCCAATATCAATTGCATTAGCACCATCTTTCTCACCGCCAAGAACACGTTTGAATCCATCTCCTGATCCCGTGTGATTTGGTTCGTATTTGAAGTTTCCAGCCATCGGAATGAATGATTCAATTGCAGCTGTCAATGTCTTTTCAACAGATGTTGATCCACCCGTTTTAAGAACGATTGCACTGTTATCTTGTTCTACAATAGGATGGTTAACTTTGAGTTCTGCCCATGGTTTCCCTTGTTCAACATCAACAATACCACCTGCTGCGAGGACAATTTGACGACCCTCTGTTGAGTTTACGAGATAATCCAAGAATGCAACCACAAGCGCTTCTTTGTCTTCTGAACCAAAGTCACCTGCAGCACGTGTTACATAAGAGAATGGACGGGCAAGTTTGTATGTCCCATCATTAACAGTTGCAACGGATGGCACAACACCTTCGTATGAAACAGGTGTGAGCTTGTTAGCAGCAAAGTCAGTAGTTAGTGATACATAGCCAATCCCCGCCGGGCTTGCACTCACTTGATTTGCCATATCACCATTTGATGATGTTTCAGCACTGTTACTCGTTAGTGCTTCTAACTTGATGATGCTTTCAAACGCTTCACGTGTTCCTGAAGAACCATCACGCGTATATACTTTAATTTCATTGTCTGTTGGTTTTGTTTCCCCACCACCTGCGGAACATCCAACAAGAACTAATAATGCGACAAGACCGCTTAATAACCTTTTCATTAATAATCCTCCATGCAGTATCTTTCTGCTATGGTAATCATAGATTATTTGATTGTAAATTAAATCAACACACCGTTAATTGTTTGTTAACAAAAAGTAACAATTCCCACAATAGAAAAACTGTACGATTCCGCACAGTCTATTCTTGGTTTAATTCAATTGTAAATGTCGTTCCTTCATTCTCTTTACTGGTTACAGATATTGTCCCCTCATGAGCTTCGATGATTGATTTAGAAATTGCCAATCCTAGCCCGCTTCCACCACTGTCACGTGCTCTGGAAGTCTGACCTCGATAGAATCGCTCAAACAAGTGCGGCAGAATTTCTGGTTTGACACCCGTACCATCATCAATAAATTCAATTGTTACTTTATGATTACCTGTACTGCAATTGATTTGAATCTTTCCATTCTCAGCATAATTGATTGCGTTGTTAAAGAGATTCAAAAATACTTGACTCAATCGGAATTGATCTGCTTGAACTTCTAAATTTGAAGCACAGTTAATAACAACTTCAATATTCGCTTGATGAAGTTCTTGGCGGCGTTCGTAAACAAGACCATCAAAGAACTGTTTCAAATTAAAAACCGTTTTCTCTAAATACACTTGATTGGCGCGCAGTTTTGATTGCAAAAGCAAATCTTCAACAATTTTATCGAGCCGGTTGTTCTCTTTCTTAATTTGACCCAAGAATTCAACTTCAGTTTCTTTATCGTCAAAACCTTCTCGTGTCAATATCTCTATCATGCCTTTAATTGAAGTAATCGGCGTGCGAAGTTCGTGAGATGCATCTGCAATAAATCGTTTTTGCATTTTTTCACCCTCAACGACACGGGTAACATCTTGAAAAATAAGCATGCATCCGTTATAGCGGTTCCCCTCCGCAACTAACGGAATGGAAAGTACTTGGAAGTCGATATCTTTGTAGTTGAACTGTCGCACAAATTGTTTCTCGTTCAAAAATGCATCCAGAAGTATTTGACGTATTGGTGAATCAATATGAACATCATAGACATCCTTGGATTCTATCTCAATCAATTGATCAAAATATTGATTGCTGACTTCAAAATCCCCTTTTTGGTTAATATAGACAAGGGGTGAAGGAATTGCATTAATCAATTTAACGAGCTTATCGAATGCGTCATCCGCACGGACATTGGCCTCAACTTTTTCAATTTCAGCCTTTTTCTTAGCAAAATGAAGGGCATCATTCTGTTTGTAGTGATTGACAATCCAAATGATAATTTGACATGCAATCAACAAGACGATGGTCGCAGTATTTCGAACCATTAAAGCTAAAATTGAAAAAAAAGCAAAGACAACAATTTGAAAACTATTCTCTTTTCGCAACATAACCCACTCCTCTCAAGGAATTTATCCTTACACTCGACGACTCCAATTTGTTACGCAGTTTAAACACGTGTACATCAACAATACGCGTATCCCCATCATAATCATAGTTCCAAATTTCTGTCAGAATTTGATCACGAGATAGTACAATGTTTTCATTTTGAAGCAAGTACACAAGTAAATCAAATTCTTTCTTTGTCAGTTCAACCGTTTCATCCCCAATACTAACACGGTGTTCATCAAGAAAAATCCGTACATCGCCCACTTCAATAAGGTGACTTTGCGCTTGGATTATCGCACGACGCAAGTGGGCTTTGATCCGTGCAGTCAATTCACGAGGAGAAAACGGTTTGGTAAGATAATCATCAACACCTGCCTCAAACGCCTCAAGAATATCACTCTCTTCGTCTTTAGCCGTGAGCATAATTAAAATTGCATCAATACCATCTTTACGAAACGACTCTACCAACTCTACTCCAGAGTAATACGGTAGCATCCAATCGATGATAATGACATCATACTTATTTGCTTTCGCAAACTCCATACCTTCTCTGCCATCACGGGCAGAATCTACTTCAAAATCCATTTGACGCAAGTCGTAACGTAACAACCTACGAATGCCTTCCTCATCTTCGATGATTAGAATTTTCTTCATTATTGCGATCCCCTTCTGCAAATTTCTTCAGAATCTTAATTACTAATGGGTGACGGACAACATCTGTGTGTGTCAGCTTTACAAAAGCAATTTCATTAATCCCCTGTAAATATTCATGTGCTACCTTTAAACCGGATAGTTGGTGACGCGGCAAATCAATTTGATCGACATCCCCTGTAATTATCATTTTCGAATTGCGGCCAAGACGTGATAAGAACATCATCATCTGGGCCTTCGTTGTATTTTGCGCCTCATCAAGAATAACCACAGCATCATCCAGTGTACGCCCACGCATATACGCTAAAGGCGCAATTTCAATAACGCCTTTATCTATGTAACGTTGCGTACGTTCGGGCGAGAACATATCATCAAGTGCGTCATAGAGCGGTCGCAAATACGGATCCACTTTTTCCTTTAAATCACCCGGTAGAAATCCGAGGTTCTCGCCTGCCTCTACTGCAGGTCGCGTCAGAATAATCTTTTGGATTTCATTTTTCTTCAATTGTTCTGCAGCATAACACACCGCAAGGTATGTCTTACCCGTACCAGCAGGTCCAATAGCAAATGTCATATCATGCGATTTCATACTATCGATTAATTGTTTCTGCCCCAATGTTTTTGCGCGCACTGGCTTACCATTAAAGGTACGTGTAAGCAATTCGTCCATGACTTCAATGAATCGGTGGGTTTTACATTCATCAACAAGTGAGAATAAATAATCAAGATCTTGATTATCAATGTGTTGGTAACGTACCGCAACTTCACTTGCCAGTTCCAAGAACTGCAATGTATGTTCCACATCTTCTTCCAATCCCGTTACTTCCAATACATCACTTTTTTCATTAATGCGTACTTTATATTTTTTTTCTACTTCATGAATTGTTTTACTTTCAATACCAACGAGTTGTTGATAGGTTACATTTCTTTCTTTCAAATCAAAATTACGAGTTGTCAATGTGAACCCTCCTTAATAATGAATATATCATAACATAAAAAAACTTGTATCTGCATGAGATACAAGTCTATAATTTAATTTCTTATTTACGTTTTTTACGACGTGCTTTTTGTGCTGCTTCTGATTTCAGCTTACGACGTACGCCTGGTTTTACATAAAACTCTCTTTTACGGGCCTCAGCAAGGGTTCCATTACGAGATACTTGACGTTTAAATCTGCGTAATGCATCATCTAAACCTTCGTTCTCTTTAACAACTACTCTCGACATGACTAACCTCCCTTCTGATGCAAGCATGTTAATTATACCAAATCATTAATGGATTGCAATGATTGGTTAGGATTAAACACGATTGTAGCAAACTTACTAGGTATGAGTCTGCGTGAGCGTTTCCTTTTAACTGCCTCATTATTTTAACACATAATATAACAAAATGTAACCTGTTTTTTCATCTGATTTCACTTTTTTTAATAATATCAGTGTATTTGCAGTATATCACTAAAAAAAACTAATTTAAATGTAATAAAACAGTCCAATCATGTTAGTGATTGGACTGTTGCTTATAACTAAAGGGTCTCTCCCTTCCAACGTTTTAATGTTGGAAAAAGTGTTCTTGAATAAGCAATGGCTTCTTCTTTCGTTACGCCTGCCAAGGAAGCATATTCACCTGCTTGAGCAATTGCTTGTTCAAGTGTAATATCTTGAATGAAAGCTCCATCTTTAAGACAGTAGACACAATACTCCTCTGAAAGCTTACCATTCATATCTGTACCCTTATTAGCATCATCGTTTAAAGGCATACCACAACTTTGACACATATTCATGATTTTCTCCTTTTAGCTGTTTAAGCCGAATTACTATGTTCCAATTATAGCATTAACTCAGTAAATGTCACGGTTACGATGCACGAAATGAATCATGTTGATTCATATTCACGAAAGAATCAACCAATAGCTTACAATTAGATCACCCTTCATTAACTCGCTATGCAATAGAATTTATAAAGTATGAGAATTACACATAAAAAGCAACCAATTTTGGTTGCTTTTATGGTTAAAATGTTTAATTGTATTTCTAGTATTTGTCTTGTGACACTTGGCCTTCCATGATGGCAACACCTGATGAAGCACCAATGCGTGTTGCACCTGCTGCAACCATTGCATTAACATCATCAAGTGAACGAATTCCACCCGATGCTTTAACCTCAGCACGGTTACCTACAGTTTGTTTCATGATTGCGACATCTTCTGCACGTGCGCCGCCGGAACTGAATCCAGTTGAAGTTTTAACAAAATCTGCACCTGCATTAACGACAAGTTGTGAAACAGTAGCAATTTCTTCAGGTGTTAATAAACATGTTTCAATAATAACTTTGAGGATCTTGTCACCGACAATTGTCTTAAGTGCACGAATCTCATCTTCAACAAATTGCGTACGACCTTCCTTAAGTGCACCAACATTAATAACCATGTCAACTTCAGTAGCACCCAGTGCAAGCACTGTTTTTGTTTCAAATTCTTTGACAACAGTTGGTGTAGCACCCAATGGGAACCCTACAACTGTACATACTTCAACACCTGTACCTTTGAGCAATGATGCAGCAAGTTCAACATGTGTTGGATTAATACAGACACTCTTGAAATTATATTTGATGGCCTCTTCACAAAGCGCCTTAATTTGTGCTTGTGTTGCCTCAGGTTTTAATAATGTGTGATCAATGTAACGATTTAATTCCATACTATTTCCCTCCATAGTGTTTTTTCAACAACTCGGATGCTGCGACTTCATCGCCCATCCAAACTTCTTTACCAAATTCACGGTAGATAAATTTCTCTTCACCTTTACCGATTAAAACAACTGAATCATTGGGTTGTGCCATCAACAATGCCTTTTCAATTGCATCATAGCGGATGGGCACAAATTCATAATTCTCATTGGGCATTCCCGAAATAATATCACGGGTGATGTCAATCACTTCTTCATTACGATTGTCATGTTCCGTTAGGATGACATGATCCGCCATTGTGGAACTGATAAATCCCATTTTTGGACGTTTGAGATGATCGCGTGCCCCAGCAGCTCCGAATACTGTAATAATTTTATTCCCAGCTGGAGTAACTTCGCGTACGAACTCATAAACATTCTTCATGCTATCGGGTGCATGACCAAAGTCTACAAACACTTTAAACGGTTGACCTTCGTCCACAACCGTCTGACGACCATCCACATGTTCAATATCCTCAAGTTCAGGGATAATGCGTTCAAGTGGGTAACCACGTTTGTGCAGGATTGCGATGGCTCCCAGAACGTTGTAGACGTTGAAGATTGCCAGCAAACTCGACTTAACCGGATAAGAAACACCCTCGTACACAAGTGTGAATTCAGTACCGTTCTCTTTGAGAACAATATCCTTCGCCATGTAATCGGCGTCATTTTCTATTCCAAACGTTGTCATATGCGGATAATTTTCTGCAATGAGTTTTTGACTGTAAGCATCATCAGTGTTGAATACTGTGAATGCTTCAGGTTTCATACTATCAAACAACATCTTCTTCGCTGCAAAATAGTTCTCCATTGTTTTATGATAATCCAAATGATCGTGCGTTAAATTTGTAAAGGATGCATTGTCGAAATCTATCGATTCCACACGACGCATCGCAAGTCCTTGACTTGAAACCTCAAGACAAACCTCACTGACACCTTCGTCGACCATATCACGGAGATAGGATGACAATTCAACAATATCAGGTGTTGTTAAACTTGGCGCAAACTTATGATCATTAAATTCTACGGAAATGGTACCAATGTATCCAACGTTTACACCAAAGCGCCGGAGCACATTGCGTACTGTCAACATGGTTGTGCTTTTTCCATTTGTACCGGTAATTGCATACAGATACAACTTCTTGGATGGATTGTCATAAAAAATTGCAGTGATACGATGCAGTTCCGTCATTACGTCTTCAACTTGGATGTACTCAACACCCGCTTGACGTTCAATGGGGCGTGAATGAACTATGGCCACACACCCATTTGCGACAGCTTGTTGGGCAAAGTCATGCCCATCGACAGTTAATCCATCAAGACAGAAGAACATGCCATTTTGAACTTTGTCACGAGAATCTAACACGAGCGCATTAATTTCCAGTGTCGATTCCGTATCTATGAAGCGTTTAATATCCATACTATTTCCCTCTTTTATTTGCTTTCGTCCGTTGCTTTTGAATCTTCTTGACGCAACGTGGGTTCAGATACTCCGCTGCGATTAAAAGATCAATGAATGCAGTCTCATCATTTAAAAGTGCTGTGCTCAATGTCATCACTTTTTCTTTATCAAGCTGCTTTCCTTGTTCAAACGGATAAGTATCACAGATGCCATCACGAATGCGATAGAAGGTCGCCAATTGGTTATCATACAATACCAATGCATGCTCATCCCCAACTGTATAACGCGCAGATGCCATATTCGCGATAAAGGGTTTTAATCCATAAATATCAATTGGAATCAATTTATCCTTAAACTCTTGATACAATTTGAAGTATTGAGGCAATTCAAGAATTGCTGTCTCTCGATCATACAAACTATTGAGTAACTTTCCAAAAAATGGGATGTATATATTTTGATCATCATCCACAAATTTATGTAATTTTGCTTTAGTTGGCGCAAAGTCACATTTAATAATGAAGTTGCGTTCTTGAAAAACAAGATTGTCCCACATATCAATGTTCGCATTTCGAATGCGCTCAAATTCTTTTTCAAATGTATCTTTGGTTTTAAGGCCATTTGCAAAAACAGACATTTTCAAGCAATCAAAGTCATCTTTTAAGTTATATTTTAAATCATAAATCTTGTTAAGGTCGCGATAAGTGTTCATCACCTCACGACTCAATTGTTGTTTATGGTATTTCTTTAAGATTTTCATTTAATCACCTCACATACTGACAGCATATTGCAAATGTAGATACTGGCTGTCTCTGCACGCAATACATGATTACCCAAACTTACTTCTTTAAAACCCATGCGAACAAACGCATCACGTTCATGTTCTGAGAACCCGCCTTCGGGCCCTACAATTGCACTGACTGTTTCAATGTCATGATGAATAACATCCACAAGATGCGGTCTATCACCAATATCAGCGAAAACATTCAGCTGCGAGAGATGTTCCGGTACGTCCTTAAGCACAATGGGGCCCGATACAGGGACTGCAAATTGGCGGTATGATTGCTCGCACGCTTCTTTTGCGATGAGATTCAGGCGTTCTAACTTGCGCTCACCTCGCTTCCCAAAGTCTCGGACTACACCATGCTCAGCACTGTAAAGCACAATCTCGTCAACACCACATTCGCATGCTTTTTGAATCATCCATTCCAAGCGCTCGGAACGAATCATCGATGCAATGACTCTAAGTTTACGTTTTTTCTCTACCCACTCAAGTGGAGCAACAACCTCAAGTTCATCAAGGTCATCATCCACAAATCTTGCTAGAATCCCTTCACCTTGTCCATTGACGAGGCGAATTTCGTCTCCTTTACGCATACGCAGTACTTTTCGGCACTGATTGCGTTGCTCACCACTTAACCACGGCGCAGATAGCGAATCTACAAAGAATTGTTGCACTAAATCTCACCCTTTGCAGTAAGCAGTAATTTCTTGACTTCGAATGGCTTGAGCTCTCGATATTGACCGATTCGCAAATCGCTAATATCTAAAGGGCCAATTCCAAAACGATGTAATTTGAGTACGGGTAACTTAAAGTGAGCAAACATCTTACGAATTTGGCGGTTTTTACCTTCATGTAAAGTGACGGTAAATTGACTGCGATTTTTCTTTTCATCATATTTTACATGCTCAAATTCAATACCTTGGTATACGACATCTTCAATGGTAACACCAGAGACAAGTTGTTCCGATACTGCACGTGTGAGGCGCCCTTCAACGCTTACACGGTATTTTTTTGACATGTCATAACGAGGATGGGTCATGTAGTTTGCGAAATTACCATCATTTGTTAGAATCAGCGCGCCGGTTGTTTCACGATCAAGACGGCCTACCGGAAACACTCGCATGTCATTGGGAACAAGATTGGTAACGGTCTCTCGGTCCTTATCGTCACTGGAACTTGAGACAACACCACGTGGTTTATTCAAAATATAATAAACATGACGTGACTCAGTGGCTATGAGTTTTCCATCAACATGGACTTCATCACCAGGTTCTATCTGAACACCCATTTCTTTAACGATGACACCGTTAACTTTGACTTTGCCTTTGGCGATTAATTCCTCCGCTTTACGACGTGAAGCCACCCCGGCTTGGGCTATATATTTTTGTAATCTAATTGTTTGATTTGAAGAGTTCATGTGTTTCATCCAACATTTCTAGTTTAATTTCTGGTAATTCATTGAGCGTTGTCAATTTGAAGACATCCATAAACGATGGCGTGACTTCGTACAGAATGGGACGGCCTGGTGTATCCGCACGGCCCGATTCATGAATTAAATCAAGTGCTTCCAAGCGACGACACATCATATCTGAATTAACGCCGCGAATTTCTTCGATTTCAATACGTGTAATCGGTTGCTTGTATGCAATGATTGCGAGTGTTTCAAGTGCAGCTTGAGATAGTTGGCGATTCTTATTAAATTCCAACATATCAGCAATGACTTCGTGAAGATTCGACTTGGTTATCAGTTTTACCATACCGCCAAACTCTACAAGTTCGAGTCCACGATCGTCATTTTCAAGAATTTCTTTATAATTGATGATTAAATCTACGACCGCCTCTTCATCGATATTGAGGGCAAGACGTAATTGTTCATGGTCGACACCTTCGTCACCAAACGCGAACAAAATGCCTTCTAATATTGCGTGATTTGTCATTATTCAAATGCCCCCTTTAAAAATACATCATCCCCTTGATAACTTACTTTCAACTCACCCATGCGTAACATATCCAAAACAGCGAGAAAGTTAACAAGCAGATACTGCAATGAACGCGATTCGCTGAGAAGTTTATCCAGCGTATAAATGGTATTATTACGGAATTTTATGCGCAATTCACCAATAACATCATCGACTGAAAGTTCAACACGTTCAATCGAGACATCTTGTGGATTTGCAATCCTGAAACGTTCCATTACTTTCGCCATTGCGCTCATTAAATCATACGGTGTTTGCTCATATGTAATGGTTTCTTTAAGTTCACGCTTTATTTGTTTAAACAAGCCGGCAGAAAGCGGTCTTGAGAATTGTTTTGAGCGTTCTTCATAACGTGTTGCTAATTCAATGCTTACCTCTTTATAACGTTGGTACTCGATGAGTCGGCGCACCAAATCGTTTTCAGGGTCTTCGACATTCTCCGCATCCAATTCACTTTTATCACGGGGCAACAGTCGTTTGCTCTTGTATTCAATCAATCCTGCGAGCTCACTTAAGTACTCACTCGCGACTTCAAGTTTTTGATCACGAACTCCATCGAGAAACGCAATATATTGATCGGCCAGTTCGACAATGTTTAAGTCAAAAAGATCAAGTTTTTTATCCTTGATCAAATAGAGCATTAAATCTAGTGGTCCATTAAATTGTTCAATCGATATTTCAAAGTTCATGTTGTTTCACCTGTCTAAGATTATAGCACGTCTGCAATTAATTGTGGTTTCTCAATTGCGTCATTGTCAATGACAAAACATGCAACTGCATCTGTAATATGTTGTTCATTAATAGGCGTATCACTGTAAAGTGTCGCCAACTTGTCGCCAACATTGATTTCATTACCAACATCTTGGTTTAAGATAATGCCTGCTTTATAGTCAATAATATCGTCTTTTGTTTCACGTCCCGCTCCCAAACGGGTTGAGACCATTCCAAGTTCCAATGCTTTAAGATCATGTAGATGACCGGCTTTTTGAGCAATAACATCAGCATGATATGTCGCTTTTGTAAATGCGTCAAGGTCATCAAACACTGAGATGTCACCACCTTGTGCTGCAATCCATGTTAAGAAAACATCGTAGGCTTTCTCACTGCGTAATGTTTCCAATGCAAGGTCGTAGCCTGCTTCGGATGAATCGACAAATCCTGCTTGAAACAACATGTATCCAGCAGCAACTAAGCATAATTCTTCAAGGTCTTTTGGACCTTCATTTTTGAGTGTTAGTATTGCTTCTTCAACTTCTAAAGCATTTCCAATCGCATTTCCTAAAGGTTGATTCATATTCGTAAGCATTGCGTTCACTTCACGACCAAGATTCTTTCCAATGGCAATCATTGTTTGTGCGAGTTCACGCGCATCTTCAACGGTTTTCATGAACGCACCTTCACCATATTTTACATCCAGTAAAATACAGTCAGCACCACCTGCTAATTTTTTAGACATGATTGATGATGCAATAAGCGGCAATGCATTCACAGTTCCAGTGACATCACGCAAGGAATAAAGAACTTTATCAGCATAAACAAGGTTGCCTGTTTGGCCAACGACCGCAACATTAATATCGTTAACCTGTTTGATAAACGCATCACTTGACAACTCAATATTATACCCAGGAATTGATTCCAATTTATCCAAAGTTCCTCCGGTATGACCCAATCCGCGACCACTCATCTTGGCGACTTTAGCACCTGCGGCAGCAACAAGTGGGCTAAGAATGATGGTTGTTTTATCACCAACACCCCCTGTTGAATGTTTATCTACTTTTTTACCTGCAATGGCTGATAAGTCAATAATATCACCACTGTGTAACATGGCTTCGGTTAGAAATGTCGTCTCCTCAGTTGTCATTCCCTTAAGCACAATTGCCATCAACAAGGCACTCGTTTGATAGTCTGGAATTGAATCGTTGCTTACGCCCTCAATCCAAAATTTGATCTCTGCATCACTAAGCGCAAGACCATCACGTTTTTTTTCAATTATCTCTACCATTCTCATAAATTATTACTCCCTCTCATAAATCATTAGTTTGAATGATTCTCTTTCCTCTTCTGCAATCAGTTTAAATTCATTGGAATCAATACGTGGGAAAAAAGTATCGCCAACAGTATCGTCATCAATAACGGATAACACAATACGCTTTGCGTATGGCAAACTCTGTGCATAAATTTCCCCACCACCAGCGACATAGATGACTTCATCACTCGCTGCATGTGCTTCAAGAAACGCTTTTAAGTCCGTAACCGCATTGGGAATATCTGCATTGCGAGTCACCACGTAGATATCGCGCTTATCCAGTTTTTTAGGCAATCCCATAACTGTTTTGCGACCCATCAATAATTTGTGATTTAGCGTTGTTGCGCGGAAATGTTTGAGGTCCTCAGGATTATGCCAGGGCATACTCCCTTCAAGACCGATTGTGCCGTGTTTGTTGGCCGCTGCAATCAAGACTAACATCAAACACTGACCTTCGCCTTGATAAGCGGATGAGGATCATACCCCTTTAACTCGAAGTCTTCATATTTGAAGTCTTCAATGGAATCATGTTTCCCATGAATTACAAGTTCCGGTAAAGCACGGGGTTCACGTTCTAATTGCGTTGCCACTGCATCAAAGTGATCTTGGTAGATATGAAGATCGCCAAATGTATGGACAAATTCCCCAACCTCCAAATCACAGACATGTGCAATCATATGAACCATAAGCGCATACGATGCAATGTTAAATGGGACACCCAAGAAAATATCCGCACTGCGTTGGTACAACTGTAAGGACAGTTTGTTTCCAGATACATAGAATTGTAAAAAGGCATGACATGGTGGTAACGCCATATCTTCAAGTTCGGCAGGATTCCAAGCATTGAGAATAATCCGTCGTGAAGTTGGATTATTTTTGATTTGATCTATGACCGTTGCCAATTGATCAACACCATTGAAATCACGCCATTGCTTTCCATAAACAGGACCCAAGTCGCCATGCTTTTTCGCAAACGCATCATCAGACTTGATCAATTCCACAAAATCTGCCAATGTTTCACCTTGGTAGTCCTCACTCTTTGTGAATTTTTGATATGGCCATTCGTTCCAAATCCTAACATTATTATTTACCAACCATTGAATGTTGGTATCGCCGCTAATAAACCACAGCAACTCTTTTGCAACAGATGCAAAGTGGACTTTCTTCGTAGTAAGCAATGGAAAACCTTGACTTAAGTCATGACGCATCTGATAACCAAAAACACCTTTTGTTCCGGTTCCAGTACGATCATCACGCAAGTCGCCATTCTCCAATACATAACGCATCATATCTAAATAGTTTTTCATTTTATCACCTACTCATTATTATACAAAAAAACAGGCTCAAATGATACTACTTAAGGTGTAAGAACTCAATATGTTCTGCAACTACAATGACTTCATCATCAATTCGTTCAAGTCGTCCCTTTACAGAAATTAAATCATCAACTTTGGCAGTTTTCATTATGGTTGCACTGGCACCACGCCACAATTGCACAGGATAGCGTGTTTCTTGAAAAACACCTGTAGCATCTCTGAAATTTGCGATGACCTCTACCTCAAATCGAGAATACGCTTTAGCACTGGCTTCTTTCGTCGTTTGGGGAAGGTTGGCAATATAGCCGACAAGTTGAACAACATTCATAAAATCACTCCTCTATAGTGGCATTATATCGGAATTTAAACAAATTTCAACGCACTAAAAAAGCAAGTATCAATGCGCTGAAACTTGCTTTTTTTAACCGTATTAGTCTTTTTTCTTCATTACCAAAAAACTTGAATTATCGGTATTTATTTTGTTCATAACCATTTTTATATCATCAAACTTCAGATTTTGAATCATTTCGAGATACTCAAAGTAGTTCATGCCATCAAAATGAGCACGGGCTATCGTAATGGCCAATTCGTCTGTTTTCGCAAGTGACATAATCATTTCACCGTAGTAGCGGTTTGCCAACTGTTGGAACTTCATTTCATCAACTTGCAAACTGTTCATGACTTCATCAATCACAAGGTGGAATCGTTCTGTTTGTTCTCCCTCATTAATAAAGGTAATCAAGACAAATTCATCGCGGACCTCCGTTCCAAAACTGAATCCATTGGACACAAGGTCTGTGTCCAACCAAGATTGGAAGTCTTCGTTTAGTTCAGAAAAGTTCATCTCAAGCAACATACTGATGAGGAAATCATCTTTTTGTTTGTTATCGCCCCAGTATGGAAGTTTGTAGGATAAGCTCATTTTCGGTGTTTCAACATTATCACTGATTTCGCGATAACGATCGACAACACTCATTTCTTCAGGATCAAAAACATCTTCAACAACATCCGTACTGTTCGTGTGTCCTTCAGTTTCAGCAACAATTAAATCATGGATTGATTGTGGGTCTTCGGGTGATACAACAACCAGAACCATGCGATGATCACTGTAGTTTAGTTCATAAGCACGTTTTAAGTCTTCAAGTGTTGTTGCGTTGACACTCTCCTCCGTACCCGCAATGTCGTAAATGTAGGGATAAGCATGAAATACTGAACGGTATGTTTCATTGAGTAAGCGCATGTGTGGCATTTGCTCGTACATTTTCACTTCCTCAACAATTATTCCTTTTTCTTTTTCTACACTCTCAGCCGTCACAGCAAAGCGACTGACAAAATTAATCAAAAGCTTCAAAGGTTCTGCGATTGGACCATTGTGTCCAAAATAATACATGGTTTGATCATACGATGTAAATGCGTTCCCATTGGCTCCCATATCTGAGAATTGCGACAACACATCGCGCGTTGGATCTTCAAAGAGTTTGTGCTCAAGAAAGTGTGCAACACCTGATTTGTGTTCAATTAAATCTCCATTTACATTTTGTTTTAGATTTAAAGCACCAAAGGGTGTTCCATAAACGGCGCTTGAGCGTTTAAAACCCGGACGATGGACAATATAAACTGTTAAATTACTTTTTGTATTGAACGTATAAACCGCTTCTTTAAATGCATTATCAATTTTCTTCATGATTTTCACCTCGATATGCAAAGACGTAAGGCTTGCTGATTGTTTGCAAGACTGCACGAACATCTGCCTCTGTTACATTTTTAATATTTTCTTGCATTTCTGCAACGGTTTCATCCGTTTGCAGCATAATATTGCGGAATGCTTGATCGGCAATCCGTTTCATGTGCTCGGTTGCACCTTCTAGACCCATAATCAAATACTGTTTGGCAGCATCGACATCTAAATCAGCAGTTGCCATATTTTGCAACTGTTCATCAATTAACGTTAATGTTTTTTCTAAATTTGCATCGTTAATGCCGGTTGCAATGTACATGATGCTGTCGAACATTTGACGGGATGCATAGATTGAATACGCAAGACTGTGTTTCTCACGGATGTTTTGGAATAATAGAGACGACGGCAGTTGACCCAAGCATGCAACAAACACCAAGTATGCTGCATACAATTCGTGAAATGGATCAATCGGTGTATCAAAAACGAGAACCAATTCAGTTTGATTGCCAGGATGAAACACTTCTTCATAACGGGGTGTTACTTTTGTATCCAACAGTGGTATTTCAGCCTCAGCGCAATGGCCCACATTGAATCGCTCAAAGCTCGGAACCTGTTTAATATCACCCACTAAAAATAACTGTTTGCCCGCTTCCTGAATGAGACGTTGATGAAATGCTTTGACCTCATCAAGTGTTACATCATTCACTGCATCCACTTCCCCCATTGAGTTCAAGGAGAAAACCTGGTGCGGCGCACTGCGTTTGAATGCTTCAAACTGTGCATAATGGGCACTGCTTTCTTTAATCCGCGCAAATTGCAGTTTTAAATTTGTTTTGGCTTCCTTAAGGGTGTCTTCGTTCAATAACGGATTGAAAAACATATCCGCAAGCAACTCCAGTTGTTTGGCTGTTAGATCCTCTTGAGTGTACTTGGAATTGATGGTTTTAACGGACAAATCAATGACTTGGTACCAACCATTGGTATACGTTTGACTGGATGTCTTGGTTCCATAAAGCATATCCAGGCGTTTCGTCATGGCATTCTTTGTTGTATGGGACTCAATTCGGTCATCCATCATTCGCATTAACAGATTGGCAACTGTATTTTGATGTGCTTCCAATTTGAAGTAAACTTTGAGATTCATCAACACTTCGTGAAATTTCGGCTCACGTAAAATATGAACGTCGAGATTGTTTGGTAATTTTATATGTTCATTCATGATACTTCCTCCTAAAAAATGATACAATAGTCCTATAATTGTACATCAATGACAGTTAAATAGAAAGACCGGTGATACCGATGATTCAACATTACGATGCAGTTTTTTTAACCGACTTGTATGAATTCTCAATGGCGTATACTTATTTCAAAGAAAATCGCCACGAAGATATTGTATATTTCGATATGTTTACCCGAAAAATCCCTAATAAAGGTGGTTATCTTATTTTCAATGGTTTAGCAAAACTCATTGAAGCCATCAACAATTTTAAATTTAACGAAGCACATATTGAGTACCTCCGTACGCAAGGATTTGATGATCAAGAATTTCTTGATTACCTTCTCAACATGGATCTCAAACTCGATATTTGGGCGGTCGAAGATGGCACCGTCGTTTTCCAAAACGAACCGCTTGTTACTGTTCGTGGAAAAGTAATTGAGGCCCAACTCATTGAAACAATCTTGTTACTTTCAATCAACTATTCAACATTGGTCACAACAAAGGCAAGCCGTATCGCCAATGCAGCCCGTGGGCGTGCTGTGCTTGAATTTGGCGCGCGACGCGCACATGGTTATGACTCCTCACTGGATGGTGCACGTGCAGCAATTATTGCGGGATGTGTTGGAACATCACACACACTTGCCGGTCAAAAATATGGCGCCCATGTTTCTGGTACCATGGCACACTCCTTTATACAGTCATACGACACTGAATTGGAAGCATTCATGACTTATGCACGTATCAACCCTGATAATGCTATCTTCCTTGTCGATACATACGATACTTTGAAATCAGGAATTCCCAACGCAATTAAAGTTGCCAAAGAATACCTAATTCCAAACGGTGCACGCCTGAAGGCCATTCGTCTTGATTCTGGTGACCTTGCCTACCTGTCCAAAGAAGCACGCAAACTCTTGGATGCAGCAGGATTGCAAGACTGCCAAATCATGGCATCCAATTCACTTGATGAATACATCATCGACGACCTTATTTACCAAGGCGCAATGATTGACCAGTTTGGTGTTGGTGAAAACCTCATCACTTCAAAATCAGAACCCGTTTTGGGAGGTGTTTATAAGTTTGTTGCCCAAGAACGTGATGGACAATTGATTCCAAAGATTAAGGTTAGTGAAAACATTGAAAAGATAACCAATCCAAGCTTCAAACGTCTTTACCGTTTTTATGACAATCGCACCAATAAGGCGCTTGCCGATTATATTGCGCTAGCGGATGAAGATATCCCAACAGATGAAATCACAATTTTCGATCCCTCGGCACCCTGGAAAAAGAAAACACTCACGAATTATCAAGTGAGAGAACTTCAAGTTCCAATTTTCGTCAAGGGTGAGAGCGTGTATAAGATTCCGACACTCGAAGAAATTACGATATATTCACAAAAAGAAATGGAAACAATGTGGGATGAAGTCAAGCGCCTCCATTACCCACATCAATATTACGTTGACCTTTCGCAAAAACTTTACGATTTAAAACTTCAATTACTCCACGATGTCAGTGGAAAATAACCAAAGCCTCGTTTCTCATTGAAACGAGGCTTTCTTTAATAATCGAGTAACCTTCCTTTATCATGCCAATCACCGTAACACTCATTCCTGCGCGTCTTTTCAATAAACTTTTCTAACCTTCGCACAAAGAGTGCATCATCGCGCCGATAACTTTGAATATTATCAATACGGATACGCCGGTATAGTTCTGGGAATGCCATGAAATTTTGATAAACAACAGCATCCGCTTGGAGCGCCTGTAAAACATCCGCATCAATTTGAAATTCAATAGTGGGAACCACTGCTCGACCCCATTCTGTCATCTCACCCAATGTCTCAAGGCGCCGCACACGTTCTCGATTCAGTTCGGTCCACCGACTTTTCGATGTCCGTGGTGAGAGTCGCTGTGCCGTTTGTCCTTCGCCAATTGATTTCTTGGTACTATCAATCCAACCAAAGCATAAAGCAACTTCAACGATATCGACATACGTAAGCGTGTGTTCTGCACCGCGATCCATAACGACCCACACTTCGCGATGCAGATGGTGATTTTCCTGAAACCACGCATACAGTTGTGTTCGTGTTGGCGGTGTGATTGATGTTTTGATTTCCATAGTAATCTCCCTTTATTGCACTCATCATACCAAGAACAGTCCCGCAATCAAATGCTAATCTCATGTTTTGCAATTAGATCCTTCTCAATAAATGCAATGCGATCATGTGTTCGTGGTTTGAATCGTGACAAAATAACAACCAACACGTTACGGTTTCGATCAACATAAAGAACATTGCCACCATCCCCCATTGCCATTTGCACACCTGACTCCTGTAACCACCACAAATAGCCATATTTGAAGTCTTGCCACTGGTTGTGTGGACGGGCCATTAAATCAAGCCAGTAATTACTGATGATAGTCGGATTCCCATTTAATACAAGTCGTCCAATCTTAAGAAAATCTTGGGTTGATAGCGACAAACCCCAACCACCAGTCAAAACACCTTGGGGATCACAAACCCATCCACGATGATTGATTCCATAGATGAATGCCATGTAATCTTCTCGACTCCGAATTGCAATCGGTTTAACGGCATAAATACCGAGCGGTGCAAACAAATGGTCATTTGCAAATTGAAGTGCACCATTGGGAGTTACTCGATCTAAAATCCCACTTAAAATGTGGGTACCGAGCGTCGCATAGTGAAAGCTTCCGATTTCTTGCTTTCCTCCCAAAAAATCCAACATAGAGAGCGTCCAATCATCGCTTGATAAGACACGCGTATAGGGTTCACCCTTTCCCTTATAAGGTGCACGCATCGACAGCAAGTCACGAATCTTAATTTTGGACAATAACTTCTCACCACGCTTTACATGATAATCTGGAAAGAAATCAATAACAGGCTTGTCAATCGATTCCAGATACCCACAGTCTAAAGCAATTCCAATCAGCAGTGCGAGCACGCTTTTTGTCATCGATGCGCAGTGAACAGAGGTTTCATCTGTGAAGCCATCGACATAGTGAGTTTCAACACCCTTCCCACCGACTTCCATCACAACACTTAAAATATTGTCTTCCATACAATCACCTCACCCCTAGAATACGACCCTTTAAAAATGAAAACAAGTTATAAAATCATCTTAAAAGTCAAGATACGAAAACAAAAAATCGCCCCTTTTGGGACGACTCTTTGTGAATTATTTTAGCGTTTTCCTTTATCAAAGGGTTCGCCTAAGGCTTTCGGTGCTTCTGACTTCTTAGAAGAGAATACCAAAACCAGCAGTGTTGCTACATAAGGAACTATTTGATACACAATTTGTGGAATATTGAGTTTAAACAAGAATGGAATTCCTGTATAAGCCGCAGATATCGTCTTCAACAAACCAAAGAAGAGTGCAGCTAATACGATGAACTTGGGTTTCCATTGTCCGAAAATAAGGACTGCAATGGCCAAGAATCCGTATCCTGCAACATCGCCGTTAAAGTTAACCGTTACTGGAAGAATGTAAATAAGTCCTCCCAACCCTGCCAACGCTCCTGAAATGAGAACACCAGCGTAACGAATTTTACGAACACTGATTCCGGCAGCATCGGTAGCTTGAGGGTTTTCTCCTGCCGAGCGAAGTCGCAAGCCAAATCGTGTTTTAAACAAGACAAAGTGTGCAACAATAAGTAATGCAAATCCAAGGAATGTTGTCATGTATGTTTTTTGGAAAAACATGGGTCCAATAAATGGAATGTCTCCAAGAAACGGTACCGACTCAATTCGGAAGGGATTTTGGAAATTAATTTGCTGAATTCCAACAATCGAACGTGCAGTAAAGATTGCAAAAGCGGGTGCAAAAAGGTTTAGTGCTGTTCCAGAAATTGTTTGATCTGCTGACATATGAATGGAAGCAAATGCATGGAATGCCGAGAAAATCATACCCGATACCATGGCAATAAGTAATGCAACGATAAGCAGTGGATAGCCAGTCAACCCATTGTTGGCTTGCATCGTGTGAATGAACAGTGTTCCAGAGAATGCTCCCACGATCATGATCCCTTCGAGGGCGATATTGACAACACCACCACGCTCTGAGAACATTCCCGCGAGTGCAACAACAAGCAGTGGTACTGAGAAGAGCATCATTTGTTGGACTAAAAAGTTAAACTCATTCATGGTCTTCACCTACCTTCTTGAGAGATCGTTTCTTAAGTTTGGCAAGAATCGATGCAAAGAGTGCTGATAGCGCAGATACATAAAGAATAATACCAATCATCATTCCAATGATTTCTGGCACGAAACCAATTGTTTGCATTGATTGACCGCCCAGCTTCATGTAAGCAATGAAGAACGATGAACCAATGACACCCAAGGGATTATTCATACCCAGTAAAGCCACAGCAATCCCATCAAAGCCTTCAGTCGCAAGTTTTGTTACAACTTCAATCCCTTTTCCTGTTCCTGCCAAGTAGGCAAGACCACCACCAAGACCAGCAAGTGCTCCGGCAATAATCATTGAGAGTACAATACTGCGCTTTTGATTGATTCCAGCATATTCCGCTGCATCGCGATTCAAGCCAACGGCCTTCAATTCAAAACCAAATGTTGTGCGATCAAGTACAAAGTAAATGATGACAGCACAGATTAGTGCAATGATTATACCAGCATCTGCAAACGAACCTGGAAATAGTAAATCCATTCCCATCTTAGGTAAGTGAGAAGATACGGGTAGTGTTTCATTTTTAAGATTATTGTAGATATCTAAGGACTTAATAAAGTACATGACAACATACATTCCAATATAGTTCATCATGATTGATGTAATAACTTCATTGACGTTACGCCATGCTTTTAAGAAACCAACAAGCGATGCCCACAACGCACCGGCAATCATCGCTGCAAGTAGCGATACAATCCAGAGAAATTGTGGTGGTATGAATGTCCATTTCACGCCAATATATATTGCCGCAAAAGCGCCAACCATAAATTGGCCAGAAGCACCAATATTGAAAAGACCGGTACGGAATGCGAAAGCAACAGAGAGACCTGTCATCATAATTGGTGTTGCATAATAGAGCATGTTCCCTAGCCCACGCTGAGCTCCAAAGTTGAAGGGACCCTTGAGCATCCTCATCAGACCTTCAAATGCATTTGAAGGGTTGGTGAAAAACAGAATAATCACAGCAATCAACATCCCAATTCCAATTGAAATTAGCGATGGCAATACAGGACGAATCCATTTCGATAGTTGTTTATTTTTCATAAGTTACCTCGGTGCGTTTTACGCCAGACATGTAAAGTCCTAAATCTTGTTCGGTAACGTTACGAGGATCCAATTCCCCAACAATTTCACCTTTATAGATAACGATCACGCGATCTGACAATCCCAAGACTTCATTGAGTTCGAGTGATACCATTAAAATGGCCTTCCCTTTGTCACGCTCTTCAAGAATTTGTCGATGTATGTATTCAATGGCTCCGACATCCAGGCCACGTGTTGGTTGAACAGCAATCAGCGTGTCGTGCAGACGGTTCATTTCGCGGGCAACAATTGCTTTTTGTTGGTTCCCACCAGACATGCTGCGAACTTTTGTATCCGCGCCTTGTCCACTGCGCACATCAAATTTCTCAATGAGCGTTTCTGCATATTTACGGCGTGCATCAAACTTAATGAACCCATGCGATTGCAATCCTGCATCACGATAGCCCTTGAGTGCCATATTCTCCGCAAGCGTATAATCAAGAACCAGGCCATGCTTTTGACGGTCTTCGGGAATGTGTGATAAACCTGATTTATTCCGTTCATAAATACTGGCAGAACTGATATTCTTGCTTTTTAATGAGATTGTACCTGTGTAATCCATGCGTAACCCTGTTATCGCATGGATCAGTTCCGTTTGACCGTTCCCCTCAATTCCTGCAATTCCGAGAATCTCGCCTTCACGAACATCAAAATTAATATTCGACAATGCAGTCCCGTAATTCAGTTTTGGTAAATTTAAGTCACGAACTTTAAGTATAACTTCGCCTTTTTCATTTTCTGGAATATCAAAATCTAAATCGACTTTGCGTCCAACCATGAGTTCAGACATCGCCTCAACCGATGTATCTTTAACATCAACTGTAGCAATTGACTTCCCTTTGCGAAGCACCGTGACGCGGTCAGCAACATGTTTAATTTCATTCAACTTATGGGTAATAAATATAATCGACTTTCCCTCATTGACAAGCTGTTTCATAATTAACATGAGTTCATCAATTTCTTGTGGGGTTAAAACTGCAGTCGGTTCATCAAAGATTAGAATATCGTTATTACGATAAAGCATTTTAATGATTTCGACACGTTGTTGCATCCCAACTGAAATATCGCGAATTCTTGCATCAGGGTTGATGTTAAATTGATAACGTTCGGAAAGTTCAATGACACGTTTACGTGCTTTGTGTAAACTTAATACTCCCTTTTCTAAGGGTTCAATTCCTAAAACAATGTTTTCCAAGACAGTAAATGTATCAACCAGTTTAAAGTGTTGATGAACCATACCAATACCAAGATGCATAGCATCGTTAGGATTTGTTATTGTTGATTTTTGACCATTTACCTTGATTTCGCCTTCCTCAGCAGTGTACAAGCCGAAGAGTACGGACATCAATGTCGATTTGCCCGCCCCATTTTCGCCAAGTAATGCGAGAATCTCACCTTCACGAAGGGAAATCGATACGTCATCATTGGCGACGATTCCGGGAAAACGCTTCGTAATGTGATTCATTTCTATGACATGTTTCATAGTGGTCTCCTAAAGTACTCGTTATGAAATAGATTCAAAGAAAAGAGCAGTCACAAATGTTCTTCAGTGACAGCTCTTTCTCATCGATCAATATATTTAAATTACTTAATTTCAGTGATCTTTGTATTTGTCACTTCCATTGCAGTTACATCCGCAACGGTTTCCAAGTTAGGAATTGATGACGTCATACCATCTGCATCAGCTTTAAGCTTTGTGACGATTGCTTCATAGTCAGCTTGCGTAAAGTTTTTGAAACGTGAGAAATCATCTGAAAGTTGAACCATGTCTTCGTTAATGGATAATAATTGCATCTTTCCACCTGGGAAGTCGCCATCATCAGCAGCCTTAACTGCTTCATAAACAGATCGTTTCAGATTCTTCATTGAAGACGTAATAACAGTTGGTGATTCATCTTTTTGATCAACGTCAACACCAATAACCCATTTACCTTCACTCTTAGCAGCAGAAGCCATTACAGAGTTACCGGCACCACCAGCAGCAGCGAAGATGACTTCGATACCATCGTTGTACCATGCTCCAGCTTGTGTTTCCCATTGTGGGTTAGCTGAGAAGTCATTTAAGTATGTATAACGCATTTCAATTTGAACACCAAGTTCTTTTGCTGCAAAGTCGGCTCCCTTTACATAGCCATAACCGAAGTTAACAACAGCAGGAACTTGCATTCCTCCCATGAAACCAAGTTTTGTGAATCCTTCTTTTACAGCTGCATAACCAGCTAAGAATCCAGCTTGCTCTTCATGGTATTTAATACCAACAGTATTATCCTTGAAATCAGCAGGTTGGTTATCACCTTCTGCGCGCGGTTCACCGTCAACTAAGACAAATTTAACATCAGGGTGTAAAGCCTGTGCTTGGTGAACAGCATTTTCAAACAAGAATCCTGGAGTAACAACAACCTTAGCACCAGCATTAATTGCAGTTTCAATTTCTGTAAAATATGCTTGTGTTGATTTTTCGGCTGGTTGTAAATAAACAGGTTTGACGCCAATTTCATCAGCGTATTGTTTCATACCTTCCCATGAACCTTGGTTGAATGAACGGTCATCAATCGTTCCAACATCAGTAATTAGGTAAAGGCTGTTTTCTCCAAACTTGCCATCACCACCAGCGGGTTTCTCTTCAGCAGGCTTGTTTGAACAAGCTACTAAAGTCATTGCTAAAAAGAGTAAAACTAAACTTTTTCCAAGTTTCTTCATATTTCTCCTCCACATCTTCTCTTTCTAAACACAGTTTAACGAAATTGAATGTGAAAATCAATTGATATTCATCAAAAAATAACCTTTTCGTTACATTGCGTTCATAAAACAGACAATGTGAATTTACTCTCATGATTTCATGGTTATTGTGTTAGTATTTGTATCACTTTCATTAAAAAGAGATGATCAATTTTTGATCATCTCTTTCGCAACTAAATTCAGTTCTCGAGAGGTTTTACGCCTCTTTTTGAATTTCGTGAATTGTCTTATCCGCAATTTCTTTCTTAATTAATGCAATAAACGCATCCAGTTCGAATGGATTTTGTGCACGCTCTCCAAAACGGCGCACATTCACGGAACGGTTTTCAATTTCTTTATCACCAATGATAACTTGCATTGGCACTTTATTCATTTGCGCTTCACGTAAGCGATAGCCCAGTTTTTCATTACGGCCATCGACAGTAACACGAATGCCTTCACGTTCAAGTAATTCTTTGACCTCGTTTGCATACTCCATATGGAATTCGGTATTGACCGGAATAATTTCAACTTGCTTTGGTGCCATCCATACTGGGAAAGCGCCAGCAAAGTGTTCGATCAATATTCCAATAAAGCGTTCAACCGAACCATACATTGCACGGTGTAACATGATTGGACGTTTCTTTTGTCCTTCTGCGTCAACATAATGAATATCAAATCGTTCGGGTAAGTTCATATCAAGTTGTACGGTACCACATTGCCAGATTCTGTTTAAGGAGTCGCGAATCTTGAAGTCCAGCTTTGGTCCATAAAATGCACCATCACCTTCATTAATTTTATAGTCACGACCGGCGGCTGCCATGGCGTTTTTTAGTGCCAGTTCGGAACGATCCCAAACTTCAATGTCGCCAATGTATTTGTCTTCAGGACGTGTCGATAACTCGATTGTATATGTCAGACCAAAGACTGAATAGATTTCTTCCATGAAATCAATGATTTCAATAATTTCATCTTGAAGCTGTTCTTCAGTGAGGAAGATGTGTGCATCATCTTGGGTGAAGGCACGAACACGGAATAAACCATTCAATGCACCACTCGCTTCGTGGCGGTGAACATGACCCATTTCAGCAAGACGAATTGGTAAATCACGGTATGAATGCAAATCATTCTTGTAGACAAGTATGCCACCTGGACAGTTCATTGGTTTGATTGCGAAATCGCGATCATCAACTTTTGAAGTATACATGTTGTCGTTGTAGTTACCCCAGTGGCCTGAAATCTCCCACAATTCTTTGTTTAACATGGTTGGTGTTTCTGTAAATACATACCCACGACGCTCGTGGACATCAAAGTAGTAGCTATCCATTGCATGGCGTAACTTCATACCATTTGGTAACCAGAATGGGAATCCTGGACCGTATTCACTCATCATGAACAAGCCCAATTCGCGTCCCAACTTTTTATGATCTCTTTGTTTTGCCTCTTCCAACCAAACAAGATAATTGTCCAAGTCTTCTTGTGTTTCAAATGTGATTCCGTAAACACGTTGCAACATTTTATTGTTAGCATCGCCTTTCCAGTAAGCACCAGATACCTTCGTAAGTTTAAAGTATTTCATTTTCTTTGTCGTTTCAACATGGGGTCCACGGCAAAGATCAATGAATTCAGCTTGACGGTATGCTGAGATAACAGCATCTTCTTCAAGGTTGTTGATGATATCAATTTTGTAAGGATCGTCTTTAAACTCTTCCAATGCCTCTGCTTTTGAGAGTTCAACGCGGGTAATCCGTTTGTCCTCTTTCGCAATCTTGCGCATCATTGATTCAATTTTAGGAAGATCTTCTTCCGTTAGTTTTACATCACCCAAATCCATATCGTAATAGAAACCATCTTCAATTACGGGTCCAACCCAAAACTTTGCTTCTGGGTAAAGACGCTTTACTGCATGCGCAAGTAAATGCGCTGATGAGTGATTTAACACATTAAGTTGTGCATCCTCTTTAATATTTACCATATCTTCTGTTCCTCCTGTATAAAATAAAAAATCCACGTCTAACAATCCATCAAAGGACGTGTTATACGCGGTACCACCTTCGTTCACTAAAATATTTAGTGCACTTCATTATCTGTTAACGCCAGCATACGGAATCTTTTCGAAGATTCAACTCCAAGGTGGTAAAATATGGTTCCTACATAAGGCTTGCAGCGACCGCCTTACTCTCTTGTTCGGATTCCATAAATCATGTCCTCATCAGTGTATATGTACATATTATAACCATTCTCATTAAAAATACAAGCACTTTGGATACGAACAGACAATTGCTTTGAGATACGGTCATGGTACACTAAAGATACCAGGAGGTTCATGATATGAAAAAAGGAATCGCTTTTATTTCAATGTGTTTATCAGTGCTAGCATTAGCAATGTGTGTTGTGCTCTTCTTTCGTTCAGGATTTGCACTCGATGAGCGTATTAGCTATGAGTTGTACTTCAACGAAAATATTTTAGTAATATGGGGACTGCTTTTTACACTTGCTGCAACGGCACTCACAACCATCATTAATCTCTATTTAACGTTCCGCTCTAAGTATTGAGCACGTGATAACAGCCTCATATTATGAGGTTTTCTTTTTGATTTCTAATAACTTAGATAACGAAAAATACGAATGTACCCATCAAGAGTACAAGGGTGAGTATTGTCGAAAGCATTAGAATTCGTCCTGTAAGTGATGGTGCATAGCGTTCCACATAGGCAATACGTGGACTATCTGCCGCATAATAAACATCAAGTGTACTCCCAAGTGGGAATGTTTCTCGCATAATTGTATTGATTGATGCGATCGAATTGCTTCTTAAGCGCAGTTTTGTATCAAGTATATCATCGACAACGTTTGTTTCGATATTGTTAAAGGGGTTCGATGTTGTCAACACATAAGTGTATTTTAGTGATGTACGATAGGTCTGATTGCCTACTCTGTATTCCACAACTGGTGCTCGCGAATTATTGCTTGAATACTTTATGACCACACCTTCGGTTTTCAATTTGTCATCCCGCTTTAAACGTCCATCTTTCTTTAAAAAATAGATTGCCAAGCCACCAAAAACGACGATAACGACACTCATGATTGCAAACATTATATAATATGCACCATCATTCATTCTAAATACCTTCTTCCCTTACTTCATAGATGATTGAATCGACAAATGATTCGTATCTTTCTATACGCACATGACGCTTCCAAAAGCAATTATACCATTTTTTTATACTAGTTTTGTCATTAAAAAAGCACCGCCGTTACGTGTTGTCCAAATAACGGCGGTGCACTACATCATTGCGATTTTCTACTTATAATACGATGTTTCCATCTTTAATGACAACAATTTCTTCACCTGATTTTGTAGTACCAACACATTGCATGTCTGCACTTCCAAACATAAAGTCAACATGAATGAGTGATTGGTTGATATCACGTGCAAGAAGTTCATCCTTCGACATCTTACCGCCATCTTCAATCAATGGATACCCTTGACCCAATGCAATATGACATGAAGCATTTTCATCAAAGAGCGTGTTATAGAATAAGGTATTCAAATTTGAAATTGGGGAATCATCAGAAATCAAAGCAATCTCTCCGATACGGCGACTATTTTCATCAGTTTCCAATAAACCAGCCAATGCCTCTTTACCAACGCTTGCATCAAAATCAACGACTTGTCCGTTTTCAAATTTTAACCAGAAGTCATCAATCAAGCGCCCATTGTTATTAAGTGGCAAGGTATTGTAGACAATCCCTTCTACAAAATTGCGATCGGGTGTTGTGAATGATTCTTCGGTAGGAATATTTGCATTAAAAGGCACACCTTTTTGTGAAGGTTTCTTGCCTCCTGACCAAATATGTCCTTCTACCAAACCTACAACGATATCGGTTCCTTTGGAATTGGTGAATCGGAGCGACTTGAAGTCATAGTTGTTGAGCGCAAGGTTTTGTTTTGCTAATTGTGCATTGTGTTGTTCCCACGCTGCTTCTGGATCATTATCAGCGCTGACACGGCATGCATAAAGAATATACTCATAGAGTTTGTCATAAGCATCCTTGGATTCCATGTCTGGAAAGACCGCTTTTGCCCAATTTTGGGATGGATATGCAGCAACAAGCCATTGACCTTGGCTGCTCATTGAGTAATTTGAAAAGCGTGTTAAGGCCTTTCCTCGTGCTTGTGCAGTAGCAGTGACCTTCTTACTATCGACATCATTCAGAAGTCCGGGGTTGGGGCTACGTAGGGCTAATTTGCATAAATCAGTCTTTAAGTAGTCATCGTGTTCATCAATTACCCATTGAGGCACACGTGTTAGCGTCTGTACATCTTGATAAAGATAATTAAGACGTGCAAGATGTTCACTGTTGAACTTAACAATAACTTCCTTGGCACCATTCTTATACGCTTCTTCGGCAAGAAGTGTTACAAACTCGTGGTGTTCAGGGTCTGCATTAATCATCAAGGTTTGACCACTTTGGACATTAACGCCCGTATTGATTAATAATTGTGCATATTTACGATCGATTGCTTTCATAGTTTCTACCTTCCTTTTCAAAAAAAAGCGTGAAATTCACGCTTAGATTACAAAATTACCTTGATCAAACACAGCGATTTCTTTGCCATCGTGTGTCAATCCAACAATCTTCATATCTTCACTTCCGAACATAAAGTCTTCATGGTTGATTGAATCATTTGAGTTGTGCGCTAAGAGTTCTTCCGCGCTCATTTCTGTTCCACCTTTAATGTTCATTGGATAAGCACGGCCTAATGCCATATGGCATGATGCATTCTCATCAAACAATGTGTTGTAAAACAGGATATTCAAATCTGAAATTGGTGACTTATGTGAAATAAGAGCAATTTCTCCAATATGACGACTTCCTTCATCTGTATTTAGAAGTTGTTCTAGGGTTTCTTTTTCTTGTTTGGCATCAAAGTCGACAACTTTACCGTCTTTGAAGTCCAACCAGAATTCATCAATAAGCTTGCCATTGTAGTTTAATGGTTTGGTGCTATAAACACGGCCATTAACATTAAGGCGATCTGGCATTGTAAATGATTCTTCAGTTGGCATGTTTGGGTTGAACTTATGTCCACCCTCAGATGTTTCTTCACCACCAGCCCAAATATGATCATTAACAAGTCCTACCACGATATCAGTACCTTTGGCATTGGTAAAGTGAAGTGACTTAAAGTTGAAATCATTCAGAACTTGATTTTGATGTGCCAGCACAGCATTGTGCTCATTCCAAGCAACAACCGGATCCCCATCTTCGCTAACACGGCTTGCATAAAGAATTGCTGACAGCAATTTCTCGTAAGCTTGAGCAACAGGAAGTTCTGGGAATACAACTGTAGCCCATTCAGGTGTCGGCAATGAAATGAGTGACCATTGGCCACGATTAGCCATTGTATACTCGCGCATTGCTTTTAAAGCCTCGCCTTGTGCTTTGGCTTGTGCCGCAAGTTTGGTCCCATCTACATCAGCCATAAGACCTGGTGATGGCGCATAAACTGAAAGACGGCATAGATCTTGTGATAAATAGTCATCATACTCAGCAACAACCCACTTTGGGACATGTGTAAATGTCTCAAAGTCTTGGTGTACAGCATGTTCTTTACCGATAATGTCGTCGCCATATTTAACGACAACTTTCTTTGCACCCGCAGCATACGCTTCTTTTACTAGCATACGTGCGAATTCATAATGTTCAGCCTTAACGTTGATAAGGAGTGTTTGTCCTTTTTGAACATTCACACCGACGCGGACTGCTAATTTTGCATATTTTTCTAATAATGACATATTTAAGCCTCCTGAGAATAACAAAGCATTGCTGCTCCAATGACTCCTGGCTCGTCTAAACTTGCAAGTACGAATTCGGTATCACGCATATGAGGGTGAACGAGGTCTTGATATGCTGCTTTCATTTTATCCCAGTACAAGTCACGCGATGATGTAACACCACCACCAATAACAAATACATGCGGATCAACAACATGTGCAATCGTCGCCATCAATTGTCCGATATCATAACTCATTTCATCAACGAGTTTGACTGCCTTGGGATCGTTTTTTTCATAAAGTTTAAAGATTTCAAAAGCAGATGTAATTTGGCGATCAATGGTTTCTTGAGCCTTACGAACCATTGCTGACCCACTGGCTTCATTTTCAACCGCCCCTGCGTTGAGTGTGTTCACATCCGAACGACGGACACGATCGCGATCAATAACAATATTACCAATCTCTCCTGCATATCCTTTTCTTCCTGAAACTACTTTCCCATCAACAACCAGCGCACCACCGATTCCTGTTGAATGCGTGACATAATAAACAACCTTTCGGCCCTTACCCGCACCAACAAGCGCTTCAGCGAGACCAGCAACATTGGCGTCGTTATCCATGTAGATTGGCATCTTAAAGTATTCTTTAAGATAGTCAACAACTGGGTAACCGGTAAATCCATTTAAATTGGTTGAAAGCGTAACGGAACCCTTCTCTGTATCAACAGGTCCAGGTATTCCAATTCCAATACCTTCGACTTCACTTAGTGAAGATAAGGTATAGATCATTTCTACAATATTGTTCAAAACAACTTCAGGACCTTCACTTGCTTGTGAAGGTCGCTTAATTTCTTCTGTAATTTCCCCAAGTTCGGTAACGACTGCTACGCGAACATTGGTTCCACCTAAGTCAATACCAATGAACTTACGCATAATTATCTCCTATTATTTAACTTCGATAATCTTCATTAAGTTAGTATTACCAGTTCCTGTAGGGTAACCTGCAGCAATAATGACTTTTTGTCCAACTTCAATTCCGAAGCTCTTTGCAAATGTTGAAGCAATTTCGTCATCATTTGTCATGTCGTTACGGACATCAGAGTAAACTGGGAATACACCCCATGATGATTGCAAGCTTCTTTGAACTTCTGGGTTAAATGTAACAGCAATGACTGGAACATTTGGACGGTATTTAGAAATACGACGTGCAGTTGTACCGGATTGTGTAAAGGCAACAATTGCAGCAACATCGTCAAGGTTTAATGCTGTTTCAGCAACGGACATACCGATGGAGTCTTGCATTGTACGTTTTGAAGTTTTAATAGCGTGGTCTAAACGTTCACGGTAAGGAAGGATTGTTTCATCTTCCATCGCGATAGAAATTTCACGCATAACACGAACAGCTTCAATTGGGTATGCTCCAACTGCTGATTCACCTGAAAGCATAATTGCATCAGTTCCATCAATAACAGCGTTCGCAACATCACTTGCTTCAGCACGTGTAGGACGTGGGTTTTGTTGCATGGATTCTAACATATGTGTTGCAGTGATAACTGGTTTACCCATACGGTTTGCGATTTTGATCATTTGTTTTTGGTAGATAGGTACTAAGTGTGTACTTACTTCAACACCCAAGTCACCACGTGCAACCATGACACCATCCGCTAACTCAAGAATGCTTTCAAGGTTATCGAATCCTTCTTGGTTTTCGATCTTAACAATGATTTGAACGTTTGGACGTCCAGCAGCTGTTAGGACTTCACGAATGTCTTTAACATCTTGTGCACGGCGTACAAATGACGCAGCAACAAAGTCAATACCGTTGTTTGCACCAAATGTGATGTCGTTACGGTCTTTTTCTGACATAAATGGCATACTTAGGACAACGTTAGGGATATTTACACCTTTACGTGTTTTGATAAATCCTGGGTTTTCAATACGGCAAATCAAGTCTTTGTCGTCTTTATCGATAACAGTTAAACGGATTTTTCCATCATCAATTAAGAGATAGTCATCAACTTTAACGTCAGCGTGTACTTCTGGTACTAAAAGTGTGAAACGTTCTTTGTTTCCTTGGTAGTCTGCATCAAATCCAACACGAACAATGTCGCCTTTTGCAAATTCAACTGCACCACCTTCGATATCGCCACAACGAATTTCAGGTCCTTTAGTATCTAAAAGAATTGCCAAGTTAATACCAATACGGTCGCTTACTTCACGAACGATATTCATACGTTTCAAGTGGTTTTCTTGAACGTCATGTGAGAAGTTGAAACGAACAATATTCATTCCCTCTTTTGCTAATGCTTCAACCATTTCAGGTGATTCTGATGCCGGTCCAATCGTACATACAATTTTAGTTTTTTTCATTTTTTCCATAATATTTATCTCTCTTCCTTCTTATACCAAACGATCGTGAAGATCGAACAATGGCTTTCTTGTTTTCTTTGGTAATTGTAACGCTTCATTAATATCAATCGTAATGAGTTGTTCCTCAACAACACCTACGCAACGGCCGCCCTCTCCAGCAACCAATGCCTGCACTGCCTTGTCACCAAATTGTGTAGCAAGGATACGATCACGTGCAGTTGGCGAACCACCACGTTGGATATGACCCAACACAGTTGCTCGACCTGAGAATCCCGAATGTTGGGAGATCTTTTGCGCAAGCAAATGAACATCGGTGATTTTCTCACTGATGATAACAATCGCATGGCGTTTGCGCTTCACTTCTTCGAAATGACGCAAGCGCGCTAAAACTTCGGATTCATCATAACCTGTTTCTTTCGTTATTATAATTTCAGCCCCTGTTGTAAGACCCGCATAGATTGCTAAATCACCACAACGGTTTCCCATTACTTCAACGACAGAACAACGATGATGGGAACTTGATGTATCGCGCAATTTATCAACGTTTTCGATGACTGTGTTCAACGCTGTATCAAACCCAATCGAATAATCTGTTGAATCGATATCATTATCAATTGTTCCAGGAATCCCAATACAATTGATACCCATTTCTGTAAGTGCTTGTGCTCCGCGGTAACTTCCATCACCACCAACAACAACAAGTCCTTCAATACCATGCTCCATGAGATTGTCAACTGCCTTTTGACGAACCTCAACAAGTTTGAAATCTTCAAGTCGAGCACTACCCAAAATAGTTCCCCCTTGAATGATGATATCACTCACATCGCCACGCTCTAACTTGCGAATGTTGTTATTCACAAGCCCTTCGTAACCATTGAAGACACCGTAGACTTCAAGCCCAGCACTAATTCCTGAACGTACTACCGCACGGATAGCAGCGTTCATACCCGGTGCATCACCACCAGAAGTCAATATGCCAATTTTTTTCATAATTCACCTCTTGAATTATCATACCATTTTTTGCCCCTTATTACTCACTAAAATCAATGATTTTAACGAATTCTTCGGTTTTCTCCTACCATTTCATAAGGTTTTGTAAGAGCATGAATCCGATCAACCAAACGTCGGGCACGAATTTCATCCGAAGTACCACGAGAATCGAGTTTGTAGAGGTCTACAAGCATCTCGGGTTGATAGTTGCTGGTAATGATTGTTTTTCGTTTATTTTCCAATCGATCATTAAGGATCGATAACAGAATTTCATCACGGCTCCACATTGTGACTGGCTCTGCACCCAAATCATCAAGGACTAAAAGGGAAACGTTGCGCAACTTGCGCAAGGTATATTCCAAAGAACCCGGACTGTTGAACATTTGCTTGAGATGACTCATTAATGTTGGTACATGAATATACGCAACTTGTTGTTGTCGTTTCGCAAATGCATTGGTTGCGCACGCTGCCAAGAAACTCTTTCCTACACCCAAGTCACCATAAATAAAATATCCCAGTTCCTTGTCAGTTGCGAGTTTCATTAGTTTTGACATGATGCCACGAAAATTCTCATTCTCTTTTTTGTAGTCCAATAACTCAAAGTGTGCTTTATGGGCACTTAATGGTAAATCAAAAATCTGATAGCGATGCAGGTACGCTTCTTCTTCAGCAATTTCGTGGACGATGGATAATTCGGAAATTACTTCAGTAATGATTCCTGTATGCTTATCGTAGGTTAAATCGACAAAACGTCCCAAATTCTGATTTGCTTGAATATCATGCTTGCTATGCTTTTGAGCGTCACGCTTCGCCATAACCCAACGTTTGAACTTCGCAGCATTATCGATAATTACAGTTTCAGGACAATCAAACATTTCCATAAAAAGTTGAATTTCAGGTTGTTCTAAAAGTGTCGCCCCCAATTGGTTGCGTGCCTCAATTTGTTCTGGAGTCAGTTCAAAAACCATCTTTTTAAATGACATCAAATCCCTCCCTTAAGCATTGCTGCGATTTCGTCATCAATTTCGCTAACATCACCTTTTATTTTATCATCTTTTGAGTATTCTGGCATCTTCACTTCAACCTTCACATTACTCTGCTTTGATTTATTAGTAGAGAGTGGTGTCGCAATTTCTTTCGCTGCTTTTTCTACGGTGTCCACACCCTTGCGTTGCCAGGTTGCTGCAATTTTTTCAACATAGTTCTTATTCAAGTTCATGTTATTGGTTGTCAGTACATATTCAATCAATGCGTTAATAACTTGATGGTTAAATTTAAAGTTCTTTTCAAGCGACTTAAGTAGGTTCCGATCAGCATCCACAATGTAGTCATGATCCTGCTTGTAAGCGAGAAAACTTACAGGATCAAGCTCGTATGCATTGGATACTGTCTCGATGTTTTGTCGTCCATGATCACGATCAATTAAAATATGGAATTTACGATTATCAAATGTTTTTGTATCAAAGTTGGTCGCAGCGATTAGTTTTGCTTTCATGTCGACATAATTCATATGATAAAACGTCCCGGCTTGTTGAACAGTCTTTAAAAGCGTTGCTGTGCGAAGGACTTCTGGATAAACCATCGGGCTTAATGTTCTAAAGAATCCTTGGACATCAAAGCGATACGCATCAACATCTTTTTCAGCAAGGTTTGAATTAAAACTATCTTCTGAAGTTTGATCCCAGGTCGACAGACGGGCAATGTCAAAGGCAGCACTGATTTCTGTATCAAGTGATGGAATTGTGCTTTGCACACGATAACGTGTACATTGATTTACAAATTGTTCGTTGCCCATAACAATCGCATAAAGGCGTCCAAACGTCGTATGCGACACAAATGCTTCAGGTCTTAAAGGTTCCATTACAATCAAGTGCAACACACCTTCAATTTCAAACGTTCTAAGCAGTGCAAACTTTTCCAATTCTTGGCGATGTTTGGTCAGTTGATGAGTATCCAATTGCAAGGCTTGCTGTAATTGGCGAACATCAATCTCACCCTGTGCATGGGCATGTTCATACAAGGTTAAGTACAACCCCATGGCTGGATGCACAAACAGCGGTTGGTAAAGCAACACCAGTGATTCAAGTTGATCGGCAGCTAATTTAAACTGCGCATCAATTTTATAGACGATTTTAATCATGCAATCTCCTTTCCAATGTTTCAAGAACACGGTCTAATTGTTCGTATAACTGCGATTCAGTATCGTTATTCCACACAATTATGTCCGATTTATTCATTTTTTGTGTTTCATCCATATGGCGTTCCATACGTTTCAGTACATCGTCTTCACGAAGACCACGTTTCATTAAACGCGGGATGCGAATGTCGTAGTCTGCATTAATCATAATAATACAGTCATACTCATTTTCCATATGCGCTTCAAAAAGCATTGGAACTTCAAAAAACACGAGCATATTTTCATGATTTTCAATGCTACGGTACAACGCTGCAACATGTTCACTGACAACTGGGAATACATGAGCCTCCAGCGCATCCAATGCTGAAGAATCAGAAAATACCCGAGCCCCCAACTTTCGACGGTCAATCGTTTCATCATCGGCGAGAATTGATGGCCCAAACAGAACACGAACTGTATCGTATAAACAACCATTGGGCTCGTAATACTGATGAACAAGCTTATCCGTATCAAATACCGGGTATCCTTTGCTTACTAAATAAGAACTGGCTTTTGACTTTCCTGCACCAATCGTGCCTGTGACTGCAATTTTCATACCTTCACCTTCTGACATTTTGGGCAGTATACGCTCGATCGTCCCCCTACAACAACCCGCTCCATGCGCGTTCCACAGCGATAACAAGATTCGCCCTCTCGACCATATGCATTTAAATTAATTTGGAATCGACCGGTAACATTCAGACCTGAAGTGTACGAACGAACCGTTGTTCCTCCCGCAGCAATGGCATTATCAAGAACATTTCGAGTGACGACCACAATATCATCACATTGTTTGCGTGTTAAGCGATTGGCTGGTGTTTCAGGGTGAATCTTCATAACATAAAGAATCTCATCCGCATAAATGTTCCCAATTCCAGCAATGATTGACTGATCCAATAACACTGTCTTTATCATGCGACGTGTTTTATGGTAAAGACCATACAAGTACGCACCTGTTAATTGGGAATCCCAAGGTTCAAAACCAAGCGATTTTGTAGCAAGATAGGCAATAGGGTCATCCATAACTGCCATACGCGAAAATTTACGTGTATCAAGGTAATGAATGTGATGATGTGAGGTTTCAATAACTAAATGTGTGTGACCATGGGGACGCACAGGATGATCATACAGATTGAACTTTCCTTCCATTCGCAAATGAAGAATCCAATGCAAGCCATTCGACATCTCAAACCATAAGTACTTACCCCGACGGTGAAACGCAACAAAAGAAGCGCCCAAAAGCGATTCTAATGGATATTGCGAGTCGGCTTCAAGCAGACTCGGATAACGGAAATCAAGTGTTTCAATGCGTTCATTGATGAGTGATTTCTCTAATGTTCTAACAATTGTCTCTACCTCTGGAAGCTCTGGCATTGTTAATCCTCCAACCAACTGGTCCCAACACTTACGGAGACCTTCATTGGAATTGGCCAATCAACAACTTTTTCCATCACATCTGTCATCAGCTCTGTGACACGGTCCAATTCATCTTCAACAACATCAAATACAAGCTCATCATGAACTTGCAATATCATGGATGATTTTAGATTGTTTGCTTTCAAAGCTTTATTTGCTTCGATCATCGCCATTTTTATAATGTCCGCTGCAGTTCCTTGAATGGGTGCGTTCATTGCCGCGCGTTTTCCAAACTCACTCACAGCACGGTTTTTGTCGTGAATTTCTGGAATATAACGTCGTCGCCCAAAGAACGTTGTTACGTATCCATCAATTTCACAGTTGGAAATCACAGTATCCATATATTTTTGAATGTTTGGATAGACTTCGTTATAGCGTTCAATAAATGATGCTGCATCTTTAACAGAAATATCCAATTGTTTCGACAACCCAAACGAGGAAATCCCGTAAACAATTCCAAAGTTTACAGACTTCGCCTGACGACGCATATTGCTATTCACTTGATCAACACCAAATATCTCTTGGGCAGTTGATGTATGAATATCAAGATTTTCATTAAACGAGGCCATCATTTTCGCTTCATCTGCAAGATAGGATAAAACGCGCAACTCAATTTGTGAATAGTCAATGGATACAAGTTTGCGGCCAGGACTGGCAACGAATGCACCACGCACGGCACGGCCTTCTTCATCACGAACCGAAATATTTTGCAAATTGGGATCACTGGATGATAATCGACCAGTTTGTGTCGCGTGTTGATTGAAGGTTGTATGAATTCGACCATCTTCATGTATATGTTTGGTAAGTCCTACAGCATACGTACTGTAAAGTTTTTGATATTTTCGATATTCAAGTATGGGTGCAATGATTGGATGAGCACCAACAAGACCTTCAAGGACATCCACTGCCGTTGAACGTTTCTTCTTGGTTGGCAACTTCAGGTTATCAAACAACATCTCGCCCAATTGTTTGGGTGAGTTGATATTAAACTCTTGACCCGCTTCAGCAAAAATAATCTCACTTAGACGTGTAATTTTCTCCGATGTTTCCGCAGCTATGCGGTCTAAAACGGAGCGATCAACACAAATCCCCAAATGCTCACACTCTGCAAGTATTGGGACTAATGGACGTTCAATATCATTATAGATACTCAAAACATTTTCTTTGATCGCAATGTCTTTCAGATTATCAAAAAGTTGCGGTAATGCCCCAACGACAGCACAGCCATTTTCGATGCCTTCATATTGCTCAAACCAAATATTGTACTCATCTTTTAAACGATCCAATGTTGTGGTCGATGAATTATTAATGAACGCTAATAAAAGCACGTCATCAAACTTTTGATTTACAGGAATATTATGCGCCATTGCAAAACGATACATAACCTTTGTGGACGCCATCAAAATTTGTTTTGTGCGGCTGAGTAAGGCATGGAAATGCGGATCCAATATCATCTCTGGAAGTGTTAAATAAGCATACTCACCGGATTTGTGAAGCGTAACACCTTGTAGACTTCCCTTTTTATCGAGGTCAGCAAGCAATGTAACATCACCATCAATCCATGACGCATCAAAATCAATCAACTTAATATCCTCTTTTACAACTTCAACAATTTCATAATCATCAACAATCAATGAATTCATGTCGTATTTACGGTAAAATGCATTTAATGAAGGATCGGGGATTTCATATTTGATTGTATCGATTTGGAGGTCATTGGGGACATCGGTATGAATCTTAGCAAGCTTGTAGGATAGGATTGCCTGTTCTTCATAAGCTCGCAAGTTATCACCCATCTTCCCTTTTATCTCATCCTTATGAGCATAAAGATTTTCGAAAGTACCGTATTCAGTAATGAGTTTTAATGCAGTTTTCTCTCCAATTGAAGGGACACCGGGAATATTATCACTTGTATCTCCCTGAAGTGCTTTTACATCAACAATTTGTGATGGCGTCAAGCCCATCTCTTCCCGAAGGGTTGCTACGTCCATAAGTTTAAGATCCGTGATCCCTTTTTTCATAAGCAACACATCAACATTGGTATCAATGAGTTGCAACATGTCACGATCACTGGTTAGGATTTCAACTTTTGTATCCGCAAATTGATGTGACAATGTACCAATAACATCGTCAGCCTCATAGCCACTGATTTCATAGCGTCTTAATGGGTAGGCATCCAAGAATTCACGAACCAGTGCAAACTGAGAAACGAGTTCTTGATCGACTTCTTTACGTGTTCCTTTATACTCATCAAACATATCGTGGCGGAAAGTCTTGTCTTTTGTATCAAAGGCAACCAAAATGTGCGTTGGTTGGATTAATTCTATTGCTTTGGTTAGCATGGTTGAAAAACCATACACCGCATTGGTAACAACTCCAGTTGATGAGGTCATATAGCCGCGTGATAACGTGCCATAGTAAGCTCGAAATAGCATCGAGTTTCCGTCAATTAGTAGTAATTTATTCATAATTTTTCCCGCCTTCTCTTTATGAAAGAAAACCCTTGAGGTTATCGATGCATCGATTCAAGGGCTTCTAAGTTCTGATACATTTTTATGATGTAATCAAATTGTTCCTCTACATCTTTATCACTAAGCGTATAAAGATTGCTGAGTTTGATTTCTTGTAATTTTAATTCAGTTTTAAGTTGATTGTATAATTTGATTTGATCTTCACTCATGCCTTCTTCATAGGCAATGAATTTTACACCATCTTGTTGGATTCGTGTACGTATATCATTTAACATTGCCTCATTTGGCAATACACCATATTTAGAAAGCGAAACAGGATATACAGCAATCCCAAAACTGCGTTGCCAGTTTCCGAATGATGGGGTCATGGTAACAATTTTGTACTCTTTCCCATTTGAACGAATCTTTTGGTAATCGGCTTGTAAATTTGTCAGTTCGACTTCCAACGCAGCAAAACGATCTTCAAATTGTTGCGCATCATCGGGATACTTTTCAATGAGCCAGTCTTTAATGCTGCGCCCCATTGATGTCATTGCTCCGGGATCCATCCATAAGAATGGATCTTTTTCATAGGTATCTACTGATTTGAAATTTGCAGTATCATAGTATGGTGACTCTAAGGTATGTTTTGAACCATCAACCTCAACCGTTGTATAACGATTGAATGTGTACAAGGATGAACGTTCTGCAAGATCAAACAGTTCAATTGAACGTTTACTGTCAGATAACTCATCACGATACAACTCCCAATAGGGTTGCAGTTCATTGATATAGAATACGACATCCGCATTCGCAAGAACATCGGCATAATCATCACGGACAGTACTTGTCTGTGGATTGGCGCCAACATCAAGACGCTCAATATTGACGCGGTCTCCAGCTAAGGCTCTTACAAGGTATTCAACAGGATAACTTGTGACCACAACATTCTTATTTTTGGGCACACAGCCTGTTAATGTTAAGAGCAGTACCGTAACTGCCATGATACTCGTAACAAATCGTTTCATACATACCTCTTTCCAACTTAGTTAGTCTCTTCAGATTCTAGTTTCCAACCATCTTTACGTAAGTAATAAACAGCACGGATTGAGAAATAAATCGGCATCGAGAGAAGAATCCCTACAAAGCCAAATAATGCACTGGATGCAAAGAATGCAAACAGCGACGATAACGGATCAATCTTATCGCGCTTGGAATAGACCATCGGTGTGATAACATAGTTATCGACATTCGACAGGATTACCAATCCAACCGTAAGTGCAATCACTCGGGACGGTGGCAAGGTTAAGGAAGTCAAGACTCCCAGTATTTGAATGGACATGGGTCCAATATAAGGAATCAAAAGGGCGAATGAAGCCATGACACCTAAAACCAATGCATAATTATGACCAATGACAGAATACAGCAAACTATACTCGACAAACGTAATAACCATGATAACAATCAATGACTGTAGATATTGTAACACAGCACGGTTAATTACTACGATAGAATTTCCCAATTTTGGCGAAATTGCATTGGCTCCGCGAAGTATTTTCGCAGTAATATCTTCATAATCAAAAATACAATACAATCCAATAACCAATGAGAATAAACTTGTTGTTAGTATGCCAATGAGTTGACCAATAAACTGTGATGCAATTGTAGGAATTGTTGGAATGCTTCCAATGAGTCCCTTCATCATTTTTACAGCTTCATTAAAGAGATCGTTAACCCATGGTTCAGGCGTACCATTCGTAAACTCAGTATACATTTCATAGAGTTTTTGAATGCCATCAACACTGGAATTAATGATGGTTGTAATGTCGGTTGCTAATTTTGGAACAATCGAAGAGAACAACAAGATAACTAAGAAAACAAAGACAAGCAATGTTACGGGAACAACAATTTGCCGTTTGATCTTATAACGCTCGAAATACTTTGTTATCGGGTGCAGAATATAGGCAATACCAAACCCAATTACAAAGGGCAACATAATTCCCTTTACTGTAGTGTATATCGACGACCATATACTCGAGGTAAGCGTTAGTAAATAAATAATAACCAACGTCATGATAATCATTAATAAGCGTCGTATTGATACATTCCGATGCAAGAAATTACTGATTTTTTTTGGAACACTCATAGTACCCCTCCACTAACGCATGTAAACATTTTGTGCGCGTTTTAATATTTGTTTATGCATTACATTATAGCCATATCTTACCACAGGTATGAGGGCTATGTTTCCCAGTACGACCCAGAAAATGCGCGTTGACATAAACTGAGCCAAGGATTGATTGAATCCCTTTAAGAAATAGATTAAGACAAACGTTATAATTTCTTTCACGAAAATCGCAATAATTACCATAACCACAAACTCAAGGGCGGTTGTACCAATATGGCGATCCCATAGACGAACCATAACCACTGTAACTGTGTATGCAATGAAGAATATTGGAAATGAAGCAATGTGGTTCAAGTCCATCCATATCCCAAGCAGTCCCGCTTTGATGATCGTCTCTTCACGAGAGTCGTTTTGTGTCAGGAGTAAAATGGCCATAAATGCTAAGTTACTGATAAATGTTATATGTGACCAGGCAAACTGACGAAACACTGCATTAATGATTGAATCAAGCAACAACATTACGACGACATAGGCGAAGTGTGCAAAACGAATGGTTCTCATGGTCGTTTCACCACCGCAATATAACCGATATTATCAAAGTTTACACTTGATTTAACATACACTTCAACACCCGTTCCTTCGGATATATTTTTGACCGATTCGACTTTTCCAACAAGCAAGCCTCGTGGATACACTCCCGATCCTCCTGAAGTTGACACAAGCATATCTGCTGTGATTGAGCTTGTTGTTTCAAGCAATCTAACCGTAAACACGCCTTTTTCATGGTTATAGGATTCCAAAATACCAGGAACATACTCGCCCGGTGCAACTTCAATGCTTACAGATACGCGCGAATTGTCATCATTGGCAACAAGGAGCGCAACTACAGCACTGTCATCATTGACGTCAATAACGCGTCCAATAACGCCATGGGATGTCATCACACCATCATTAACTGCGACGCCTTGATTGCGTCCAATATCGATGTTCACAACACTGTCCCATTTTTCACTGGAACGGTTGCTAACCATCCCTTTGATAAGTTCATTTTCTGTATAAAGACTGTTAAGTCCATTAAGTTCTTTAAGTTCATCACGCTCCGCTTCAAGAGCGCGAATGTATGTGTTCATGTGTGCCGCAGCATCCAGTTCTTCACGCAGGCGGTCGTTTTCATAACGCACATCCCACATCGTTGCGACATCGTTTGTAAAATTGCTGACTGTCTCGATTGGATAATCAATTAAGCCATAACGCAACATTGATATGAAACCAAAGAAGTTTCGGTCGACACTTTGATAAAAGGCTGAATTCTTCACGAAATTCATCCCTAAAAGTGCAACGATAATTGTTATTAAGAGTCCAAGAAGGACACGTTTAAATCTGCTTTTCTGTTTCATTTCATCACCTATTTTATTATACTTAAGAATCTGCTACTTTACAAACAAAAGAACAAGACTTCACGTCTTATTCTTCAAACAAATAGGGATGTTGAGATTTAAGTGAAATATACGCGCCCTGACCTACAATAATATGGTCAAGAATTTCAATTCCAACAAGATTTCCTGCGCGCACCATGATTTCTGTCACTTCTTTATCAGCGTAGCTTGCCACCATCGTGCCACCGGGGTGGTTGTGTGCGAGAATAATGCGCGATGCATTGCGAGCAACAGCTTCTCTAATAATATCACGAGGATGGACAACACTGTGATCGACCGTACCTTTAAAAAGTATCTCGTGACCAAGCAGATTGTTTTGATTGTTTAGAAATATGACTAAAAAATTCTCTTGTTCTGCATAGCCCACTTCCCGATTGACCCACGCAACCAATGCCTGAGGTTCATGGATTGACACCGAACTTCCAATACGTGGTTTCACAATACGTTTGCTCAATTCCATCACCGCCAACAATTCAATACCCTTCGCGGTTTTAATGCCGTCAATACTACAAAAATCATTCAGGGTCATCTCGCTAAATCGCTGTAATTCATCACAACGTGAAAGCACATCATCCGCCAATTCAAGAGCAGACTTCTTTTGCGTTCCAGTTCGTATAAACAAGGCTAATAGCTCACGATCGGATAAACTACCAATACCATACTCCAGCGCCTTCTCACGCGGACGTGACGAAGGGTGCATTGATTGGATTTTCAAACAAACACCTCCACAATCAAATACACCCTTATTTTATAAATCCCTAATCAAGAACTGATGTTACAGCAGGAGCAAATTTCTCTGCGACATACTTACGGACTGATTCATCTTCGAAAGCTTTTAAAATGGCTTTTGTCTTATCAGACTCTTCATTCCCACCTTTTACAGCAACCACATTCACGATTTCCGCAATTTTCTCGGGAGAAATTGTTTCCGCTTGTAAAGCGCGATCGGTTACACCTGATGATAATGCATAGTTACCATTTAAGATTACATACTCAGAATCATTGATCAATGCCGCGATTCCATCACTTTGAATTTCTTTAATTGTAATGTTTTTATTGAACTTTACAATATCTTTTTGTGTTGAAGTATCACGATTTTCATTGAGCTCAATCCAACCAAGTTCTTCAAGCAACTTTAACGCACGGGGTAAGTTTGTTGCATCATCTGGCACAAGTACTGTATCACCATCCGCAACATCTGTTAATGCCGTCTTTTTACCACTATAGATTGCAATGGGCTCATAGTGAACTTTCAATACTGGAACCACATTCGTACCATTTGCTTCATTGAAGTCTTCAAGATACGGTATGTGTTGGAAGTAGTTTGCATCCAAGCTGCCTGCATTCACTTCTGTATTGGGAATCTTGTAGTCATCAAATACTACAACTTCAAGTGTATACCCTTGTGCTTCTAAGGGACCTTTCAGTTGATTTAATATCTCTGCATGCGGTAAGGGTGTTGCCCCTATCTTGATAACTTTATCATCACTCGATTGCTTTGCGCCACACCCCACCAATACCAGTAATGCAGCCAATACACTTAACACTTTTTTCATATTCTTTTCCTCCTCTTTCGTCTCAAAAATATAAAAAACGCCCATCCCTAAGGATGAGCGTGCTCATGTTACCACCTTAATTTATCAGCATTTTGCAATACTGACCTTACCGAGTACTATCATACTCTGTCGCGTTAACGGGCGATCCCGGTAAAACCTAAACATATGTCTCAGCTTTACAGCTCCAAGGCCATTTTCAAATGATGTTCCCTATCCTTTTACACCAACCAAGGACTCTCTACAAGTTCGAACCATTCTACTTTCCTTTTCATTGCTTTTCGTAATTTGATAATACCACATCTGGTTATGATGTCAAGCCATTTACTGAAAATTATGAAAACACCTGAAATAACCTTGAAACTATTTGAAGGTTGTTAATGTATCCATAGGCAAACGGACCGATTCATACCCCTTATCAACCGCTTTCCCAATCGAAACAATTACAACAGGAACATAGCGCTCGGCATCAAGTCCGAGTGCTTCTGCAATCACATCTTCTTCAAATCCACCAATAGGACATGTATCATAGCCATGGGCGCGTGCTACATGCATCAGTTGCATCGCAAACATACTCCCATCAATCTTCACAACATCATTCATTTTTTGACGCGAGAAACCCTTGTAATACGGTACGATTGCTTTTAATTGCGCATCACGAACCTCTTGGCTCATTTTTCCTTCAGCTACTGCTTGATCGTAAATTGTCTCCGCATTCAGATAACATTCCATATCACCAAAAATAACAATCATGGCTGATGATGTATCATTTTGCAATCCATTGAAACGAATTAGTGGCTTCAAGGTTTCCTTTCCTGCTTCACTTTCAACAACGACAGTGCGCCATGGTTGCATGTTTACTGAAGATGGTGCACGCGCCGCATCATTCAAAATTGCCATCATATCTGTTTGACTGATTTTTACATTTTTATCGTATCCACGGATCGAGCGTCTTGCCAATACAACATCATCAAAATTATTATTCATCATTGTTTCCCTCCATAATGTGATTTACATTCTCTCGTAGTGTCTCTAGCACTCCAATTGCAACTTCCATCGATGCCTCACTAATGCCTTCCATCAAGCGTTCATTAAAAACATCGTGTGTATCACAACAGGACTGCATCACACGCCGTCCTTCTTCGCTAATTGTGACAACAACCTCTCGCTTGTTCTCAGGGTTGCGATTGCGCACAACATAACCCTTGTCCTCTAAAATCCCTAAATGACGCGACATTGCAGCCCGGTCCAAGTTCAGCATTTCTTGCAAGTCAACTTGAATTAAGGAATCATCCAGCAAAAGGCGACTGAGTATCTCATAACGAACAAGACTGATATTCATTTTTGCTTCAAAGACGAGCGGAGCCCATGTATCAATATCACGAACACGGGATAGCATGTCATGAATCATCGTATGTTTCATAATACCTCCTATCGTTGATATATCAACGATTGACACATCAATCATAAAACAATATCAAATAAAAAGCCAATAACATGCTCTGTTATCAGCTTATTGAATCGCAGCCATCATTTCGATGCGTACTTCTTTCGCGGCGATATCTTCGTTTGAATAGTGGGTCAAATCCAAACCCTTAATTTTAAATCCATGTTTTAAATATGCTTTAATGGCAGGATCATTACAGGATTGTGTTTCTAAGACCACTTCGCGGTACCCTTCTTGCAATGCATGTTGTTTCGCATATTCTAAGAGCGCACCAGCATAACCGCGTCCACGATACTTTTCATCCACAAGCAATGCACTAATGCGCAATCGATTGTGCCACGACTCCGATCCAATTTCTAAATATGCGACAATTAGATCTTTATCACGTATCACAAAAACTTGAGGATTTTCAATGTAATCGGGAAATAACTCAGCATTGAAAGATTTCGCTTGAGAAACTTCAAAGGGTTTACGGACGATTCTCATGTCAAAAAGAGCATCTTCTGCACTTTCAATGTCGTAGTAATGAGATGTCGTGTAGCGAAACTCCAAGGGTTTGCCATCATATTCATTTCGTAATAAAGGTACAATTTTCATGGAAGTCTCCTTTTTTTTGTATCGTATCATATTTAGCAGATATTGACAGTAATGATATACTAATTGCATGGAGGTTTTTTTATGAAACTACTTGAACCCACTTTAATTAACAACATCGCATTAAAAAACCGTGTTGTCATGGAGCCGATGTGTATGTACTCGGCACACGATAACAACGGAATTCCTACTTATTTCCACCAAGCCCATTATGGTTCGCGTGCAATTGGCCAGGTTGGGACAATTATTGTTGAAGCAACCGGTGTTGTACCCGAAGGCCGCATCACGGACGATTGTCTAGGTCTTTGGAATCGTGAACAAATGGAAGCATTCAAGCCCATTGTCGACACAGTTCATACCGAAGGCAGCACCATCTTTATCCAATTGAATCATGCTGGCCGTAAATCCACGTGTGTGGTGGGTGTGGACACCATTTACGGGCCCAGCCCACTTGCTTTTAATGATGAATACCGAGTGCCCGTAGCACTTAGCGAAAACGGGATTTCTGATGTTGTCGCTGCTTTTAAAAATTCAGCACTTCTTGCCATGGAAGCTGGTTTTGATGGGATTGAGCTTCATGGTGCTCATGGTTATCTCATTTCTGAGTTCATGAGTCCGATTTCCAACATTCGAGATGATGCATACCACGATGGTTCACAATTGATCCGCGAAATCGCAACCGCTGTTCGTGAGGTTATGCCAAGCGATAAAATTTTAGGCATTCGCGTAAGCGCAACCGATTACGAAGACAATGGATTAAATACAGAGAAAACAATTCAAATTCTTAAAGACAGCACGATTTCATTTGATTACATCAACGTCTCAACCGGTGGTATCACACCAACCCCACCGCATGCTATATATCCAGGATACCAAGTACCTCATGCAATGGAAATCAAGGGCGCATTCCCACAAACGCCAGTTATGGCGTGCGGATTGCTGGGAGATATTGGCCTTGCTTCGTATCTCTTAGAAACAGACTGCGTGGATTTTATCGGCCTTGCCCGGCCCCTTCTTGATGATCCGCATTGGGTCTTGCATGCTGCTCAAGCGCGTCGCAAACATCAATTAATAACCAAACAATATACACGTGCATTTAAATAACAGGAGCCTAAGCCCCTGTTATTTTTTTTGTGATTTCATACAACACTGGTTGATTCCCAACACCGGTGCGCAGTGATGCGCCATCAACGATGGGGCCTGTGTATCCTTGCGTATCCTGTGGTGATAGTGTTACCACCAAATCCACATCAATCGGTATATCCCCAACACTACCGGATATAAGTGTTGCAGTGATACCTTTTGCTCCTAAGTGATTACGAATTGCATCTTCAATGCGAGGGTTTCCTGAACTGCCTTCAGGAAAAACGAGGTAAATTGTTTTCATAGTATGCGCTCCTAAAATAGAAAACACGCCGAAGCGTGCTTTGGTTAACGTGATTTAAAGAATTCTGGGATATCGTTGTTTGTGTCCTTACGTTCAGTTGTTGTTTGTGCACCTGAGCGTGATTCCGTATGAACGACTTCTTTTGTTTCTTTATGTAAATCATCAAATCCTGTCGCAATAACGGTAACAATAATAGCATCACCAATATTTTCATTGATTGCAACACCAAAGATGATGTCAATATCATTGCCAGCTGCATCACGAATGTAATCAACAGCTTCACTTGCATCTTGAATTGAGATGGAATCGCCACCAGTAACGTTAACGATTGCATTACGAGCACCGTCAATTTGTGCTTCAAGTAATGGTGAAGTAATTGCTTTTTGTGCAGCTTCAATGGATTTGTTTTCGCCTTGAGCCATACCGATTCCAATTAATGCTGATCCTTGACCTTGCATAACGGAACGTACATCGGCGAAGTCCAAGTTAATCATTGCCGGAACTGCAATGAGGTCTGTAATGGTTTGAACCCCTTGACGAAGCACATTATCTGCTTCTTTGAATGCTTCTTGGAACGGAATGCGTCCGATAACTTCAAGAAGTTGATTGTTGCTGACAATAATTAGAGAATCAACATATGTTTTTAATTCTTCCAATCCTGCTTCAGCTTGTTGGGAACGACGACGCCCTTCAAAGGTGAATGGTTTTGTTACGATACCAACAACAAGTGCACCTTCTTCTTGTGCAATTTTTGCTACAAGTGGTGATGCCCCTGTTCCTGTTCCACCGCCAAGTCCGGCAGTGACAAAGACCATATCTGCGCCTTTTACAGCATCGCGAATCTCAGCTTCACTTTCGACAGCCGCTTTGCGACCTGTTTCGGGATTTGCGCCCGCACCAAGTCCCTTGGTTACTTCACGACCAAGTTCGATACGATTGACAACTGGTGACACGTTGAGTACTTGCAAATCTGTATTTGCGACATAGAACTCGACACCCTTCATTCCTTCATCAACCATGCGGTTGACGGCGTTATTTCCTGCGCCACCGACGCCAATAACTTTGATTCTTGCTACTGCATGTTGTAATTGTGTACTCATATTTTACTAATCCTCCAGTTTACGTTCGAAAAACATGTTTTTCAGTTTTTGTGTTATTGAATCATCTTTGTCATCTTGATTGTATTGTATCACAATCCGTTTAAATTCATCTTCGTCAACGCTTGAGAATGAACGCTCACGATAGATTTGATGATCCTTGTATAAGTAGAAGGCCCCCACCAATGATGTCAGACCAGGGTCTTTAACACCAAATGTTGTTGAACGGTAGTTTACCGCCTCAGCAACAGATTGCTTTTTAATAAAATTGGTTACGCCATCAATCTCACTTGCTTCACCCGATATGACAAATCGTGGTTCACCCAATTCAAAGATTGGTTCACAGCGATCCAGTATATCTGCAATGAATGCACGAATATCATCAGCAACAAGTTCCATAAGATCCTGTTGTGACAACGTGTGCGTTGTTGATTTGGTTGACCACATAAAGATTGGGTCTTGACCTGGTGATGCTTCATCCAAGTCAACATTAAAATACAACAAGCGATGTACAACATCGGATGGTACTTTCAAGGTTGTTTCAATCTTCTTCATAAATGTGTCAAAGCCGGCATCAATATAATCATTGGAAACCAAGACACCTTGGTAGAATAAAGACATGCGTGTCATTTTCTCATTGAGTGTCAAACCAATGACAGGTTTGTCAATGGATGCTTCAAAAAGCGATGCTTCTTTCGCAAACCCAATGTCATCCGTTATGATGTCAATAATTTGCAATCCTGATTTCTCAACCGCAGTTACATAAGGAAAGATAATTGATTGCTTTCCATAATAGCATTCTGCTTCGATTGTTAAGGAATCACTCTTTTCATTCAAAGGTAACTTGCGTGTTGAACTACCATTGACAAAGAACTTACTGAATAAGATGTTTGTTAATATGTATCCTTCGGGATACGATGCTTCTTTTAATTCTTTATAAGCATGGCGGATGTCGGTTTCCGCAATCCTACCTGCAATAGGTACACGAATTTGTCGATTAACGCGTTTTGTATGAATCCCAGGAACCAAGAGTAAGACGCGTTTTACAACGACGCCAAGGTTACGTGATGCATTCTCAACTGCTTTTTTTATGGAGTCAACGACATGTGTTTCACTCATAATGGCATAGCCTGCTACACCCAAGTGCGCCACACGTTCTACTTTTAAGATATTTAACCTACCATTGAAAAATTGACCAACAAGTAAGCGTACTTCATGATCCGCAATTTCCAGAGCAGCGATAATTTGTTTTTCCATCTGCGAACCTCCTCGTACTATTAACATAATATCACAATAGGAAGTATTATTAAAGGCATTAAATGGACACTTAAACAGAATTTTCACATTTGAAATTTATGTGTATTTATTTAAAGAACCTACTTGATTAAAATTTAGCCCTATGATATAGTAACTAAGCGTTATAACTTAGATAAGAAAGGGGGTTACGGTATGCCTAGAGTATGTTCAGTAACTGGCAAGAAAACACTATCCGGAAACAAGCGTTCGCATTCACTTCGTGCAACACGTCGTAAGTGGAGTGTTAACTTACAAAAAGCGACTATTATGGTTGACGGAAAGCCAACTAAAGTCCGTATTTCCGCCCGTGCATTAAAGACATTGAAAGCACAACAAGCTAGATAGTAAATAAAAACAACGGTGAATCACCGTTTTTTTATTTCATTCGATTGTATAATTAAGGCGCTACCGCCCTCTAAAGTCATGATTCCTGTCTCCCCTATAATTTCATTGGAAGTAAGATAGGTATCTCCAAATTGAACGCTTCGCTCATAAAGAGGGTATTTAAACCCTTCCAATGTAATGGTTAAAGGTTCAATAACCATTACTGAGAAATACTGATAATGATTTTTATTAACACTATGACGTCCTGCGTCATATTTTTTTATGCGATTTTGCGCATCCACAATCGTGATACGGCTGTCCATAATGGCTGTGATAATATTGGTATACTCGTGATCACGGCGTCTTCCCAAGCCACCCACAACTAAGATTTCATCATAGGTGTCACATTGCTTGTAGGCAAAATAGAAGTCCGTGTCATCTTTTTCTGGTTTTAAACGGATAGTTTCATCCGCATAGTCTTTGATTTGTTCATATTCTGCTTCTGTAACAGAATCAAAATCTCCACAAGCGAGTTTGATAGAAAGACCCTTGTTTATACAAACAAGGGCTCCATAATCAACACCAATAACATCACCCTCGACGGCTCCTTCGAAGTCTCCAAGAACTAATGTTACTTTACTCATAAGAGTGACGCGACTGCCTTCTCAATATCATCGCCAAAAACATAGCTTCCGGCAACCAGAACATCCGCACCGGCCTGACGGCATTTCAATCCTGTTTGATCGTTTATGCCACCATCAACTGAGATTAAGTACTCATAGCCATTGACACTGCGATACTCGGCAATTGCCTTGATGCGGTCGACAATTTCGTGCATAAACGATTGACCCCCAAATCCAGGCTCAACACTCATTACAAGTACCAAATCAACATGCTTCAAGTATGGAACAATGGTATCCAAATCAGTTCCAGGACGCAATGTGATTCCAGCTTTTACGCCACGTTTCTTTAATTCTTTCACTGCAGCAATACCTTCAGTTGCATCTGCAAAACATTCTACATGGAATGTAATGGCATCTGCCCCTTTGTCGATAAAAGCATCGAAGTACTTTTGTGGATCGACAATCATTAAGTGAACATCCATAAATAAATCGGATACATGATCAACTTGTTTCATAATGTCAGGACCAAAGCTAATGTTGGGAACAAAAACCCCGTCCATAACATCGTAGTGTAACCATTTGGCTCCAGCAACTTCAACGCGTTTTAATTGCGTTTTCATATCGCTAAAATCGAGTGCTAAAACTGATGGTGCAACGATTCGTGTCATCGTGATTCCTCCTTGATGAGCGCAACGCAATCAACATAGTGCTGATAACGGCGACTAGAAATTTCATTCGATTCAACTTTCTCTTTTATTTTACATCCTGGTTCCTTAAGATGCAAACAATCACGATAACGACATTCACCATGGTATGGTTTAAAGTCGGGAATTGTTTGTGCCATTTCCTGAGCGCTTACGCTACTAAAATCAAGTGATGAGAAACCCGGTGTATCTGCCAACCAACCACCAGCAATCGGATACAGCTGATTGTGTCGTGTTGTATGGCGTCCACGCCCTAAGGCTTTGGATATTTCTTGTGTATTCAATTCTAAGTCTTCATTAATACGATTGAGAATGCTCGATTTTCCAACACCACTTTGGCCTGCCAAAACTGAAAGTCGTCCATTAAGGATTGCTTCAAGAGGCTGTGTTGGTAAGTTTTTTCCTGTTAAAATTAGTTGATAGCCATGGTCTTTGTATTCTGCTGTGATTTCAGAAATCAATTCAGATGATGCCAAATCCGCCTTGGATACAACAATAATAGGTTCGATGAATTCCAATGAGATTAAGAAAATAAGGCGGTCTACCAGTGTGTACGAGAAGTCTGGTTCTTTTGACGACATTACAATTAATGCCTGATCAATGTTCGACACAAGGGGGCGAATCAATTGATTCTTCCGTTCAAGTACCGCTTGGATGACCCACTTTTCTTCTGTGAATTCTACTTGGACACGATCACCAACTGTTGGTTTGTTACCCAAACGTAATTTCCCCATTGCAATGGCAATATGAAATTCACCATCAAAGAATACAGTATAGCGATTGGATACAATGCGTGTAATAATTGCTTCTTTCATAATTTAATCCTTTGGTTTTTCGGAATTCGCTGGTTTCTCAGGTTCAGTTGGTTTCTCAGGTGTCACGGGTTTATCAGGAGTAGCAGGTTTTTCCTTTTCAATGTAATAGAAGAGCGTGACATAATTATCGTCACGTTGAACAAAGAAACTTCCAGGTAAAGGATCGGTTCGAATTACAACCCCATACTGCAAGGCAGCAATTGTCGTCTCACTCATACCATCTTGGGATATTTCTTCCGTACGAACCGTCAATCCCATGCCTTCAAGTTTGCCTTTTGCTTCATCAATTCCCATACCGACAATATCGCTTGGAATTTGAAGTTGCACTTTACCACTTACATAAATAATGAGTTCTCGTTTTTGGTTGGGAATAATTTTTTCACCCGCAGTAAGTCCCTCTTGACGTATGATAATACCGGGTTCCATAGCGTTGGTTGCTTCTTCGCGCTGCTTTAATTCAATCTTTGTATTCACTAGAAGCGCACGCGCCTCTTCAACCGTCTTCCCTGTCAAATCAGGGACTTCAAACATCTTCCCTTGGGACACCGTTAATTTAACCATGTCGCCTGGACGGGCAATGCCATCTACACCTGGACGTGAACTGATAACTATACCGAGTTCGTGATCATCGGAATACTGATAGGTATAATTCGGATTCACATTCAACCCCAGACCTTCCAGGGTTTCCGTTGCCTTTTCAGCAGTCATCCCTTCTACTTTAGGGATTTTGATTTCTGACAAGGGTTTTGGTCGGGTAAACATCCAGATAAGCCCAATGAGTAAAACAACACTCAAACCGATTCCAGAATAAATCATGATTTTCTTGCGACGTGCTTTTACTGGATCAATTTTCGGTTGAACAATGGTATCCAATTTATCAATAAGTTTGGTCCCTTCATCATCCGCCGCATCTGCTTCCCAAATTGGTTCTTCAGCACGACTTGGATCAAGGCAGTCTTGCAAATCATCGATCATTTCCTCGATATTACCATAGCGGTAATTGCGATTTTTATGAGTTGCTTTAGCAATAATGTTTGCAATGGAGTTTGGTAAGGTTGTATTGAACTTCTTTATGGATGGGAATGGATCGCGCATGTGTTTCATGGCAATCTCGACAGGTGTTTCTCCGCGATACGGAACATCGCCTGCTAACAATTCATAAAACACAACCCCTAAAGCATAGATATCAGATTGCACACTTGCTCCCTCACCGCGTGAGAGTTCTGGAGCCATATAATGAACCGATCCCAATACAGAATCAGAACGGGTTAACTGTAAAGCATCTCCAGCTAAGGCAATGCCAAAGTCAGTAATCTTCACGGTACCATCATCTTTAACCAAAATATTTTGCGGTTTGATGTCACGGTGAATGACTTTCTTCTCGTGTGCAACCTGCAGGGCATAACACAACTGACGCATAATTGCCGTTGCTTCAACCTTATCCAAAGCCCCTCGGCGATGAATGAGTTCTTTTAATGTGGTGCCACGAATGACTTCCATGACAATATAATGTTGACCGTTGTCTTCACCGACATCATAAACATCAACAATTCCTGAGTGATCCAAACCACTCGCTGCATTCGCTTCTCTTTGGAAACGTAACAAAGCAACGGGGTCATGGGATAAATCACCACGCAAACGCTTTAAAGCAACTTCACGGTTCAGCACCGTGTCCATTGCCAGAAATACATCAGCCATACCACCATTACCAATTTTCTTAACCAATAAGTAACGGTTTCCTATCATTTCGCTCATCTAATCACCCTCCACCAAAATTATTGAAATATTATCATAACCACCGGCTTGGTAAGAGAGTTCCATAAGACGATTGCGTATTTCAAGTATTTTATCTTTCTTCATTGTTTCTTCAATTGTGAGATGGGGCACATACCCATGCAAACCATCGGATGACATCAGCAGGTAATCCCACCCTTTTTCTATATGAATAGTTTCATAGGAAATGCGCTCATCAATCCCTACCGCATTCATTAAGACATTACGTTTGGGATGTTCATCGACTTCTTCAAGACTAATTTCATTGCGCAGATACATTTCATAGGCATAGGTTTGATCGTGACTTAAGACCTGTAAGGTTTCCCCTTCATAGCGATAAATTCGACTGTCACCAATGTTAAATGCAATAGCCTCACCGGCAAGAATGACACAGGCAACAAGTGTTGTTCCCATACCGTTGTACTCTGGTACAACTAAAGACTCATGATATGCAGCCTTGTTGACTTCTGTAATCGTCCTGTTAAACCAAGTCATCACTTCATCGGTATCGATAAAAGACTGCACCTCTAAAAAGGCGTCACGAATCATACGGACGACCATTTGACTGGCAACTGCGCCAGCATTGGCACCCCCAATACCATCACAAACGATGGCAAGTAAGGCATTGTTATTTTCGACTACTGCAACAAAGTCTTGATTGTCTTTGCGAAGGAGCCCTATTTCACTGATGCTTGTATATTTCACGAACGAACCTCACAATTTCTACTCATTAATCTTAACATGTTCGCTTTAATTTAGCGATATAAAATCCATCCCCTTGGGTCTGCAAGGGATCCATTGTTTCTGCTTCAAGACAGATATAGTTTTCATGATTGGCAAGAAAGTCTGCAACTTGGCGCTCATTCTCTTTTTTGTTTAAAGTACATGTGGAGTAAACCAGAATACCATCAACAGCAACCATCGGTGCGACATGGGCAAGCATTGCCTTTTGCAGCACAACCAAATCATCCAAATCACTGGGTTTGATATGATATCGCAAGTCATGTTTATGAGATATTACCCCCAAACCAGAACACGGTGCGTCAACAAGAATACGATCATACAGTGTCTCACTCGTGAAATCTAAAACATCGCTTGTATGAATGGACGCATTGTGCACATTCGCACGTTCCATAAGTTCTTCTGTTGCCTGTGCACGGGATGCATACAACTCAACACCGTCAATATGTCCCGTGTTATTCATCATGGCTGCGATTTGTGATGTTTTCGTACCAGGACCACAACAGCAGTCCAAGACACGCATGTTTTCCATCAAGTCCATACGTTTAACGACTTCCTGTGAGTTAATATCTTGGATGAGCACATAACCCTCACGCAGCACGGGACTCTTAAAGAGTGGCGCCTTCGCAATTGGATGTCCATTTAATGTCCCAAAAAGTTCATCGTCAATCTCTGCAATTGGCTTTAACGTATTGAAGCGCACATACGATGGACGTATCGTTTGACAGTATTGCGCATAGCCAATCGCAAACGCTTGGTCATACTGTTTGCTCAATAACTTTAGAATCCACAACGGCATGCTGTATTCAATGGATGCTTGTTCAAGGGGATTCCCTTCCAATGGACGCTCACCCCGTTCAATTACGCGTTTTAGGACGGCATTCACGACACCGCTGTAACGGTGTTGTTTGACCCGTTTGGCCAAATCAACCGACTCATTTACAACAGCGTAATCTGGGATTTTATCCATTTTGAAAATTTGTGCACACCCCATTTTTATAATCAGTTTCACTGCTTCTGGCAACTTTGCATCCACAAAATCCTCAAATTGGTAGTCCAAGTAAAGACTGTGTTGGAGCGTCGTGTAAACCAAGGCACTTACAAAAGCTTGATCCTCTGATGATAAATCAAGTTCCTTGAGCACCAAATGGGCATGGCGGTCTTTAAAGTAGACCTCACTCAATACTTTGTAGCTTTCAATTCGTCTCATATTATTCCAGCGTCAACGGATTTACGTCAACGACAACTCCTGTTCTATTTAAGGTTCGGAAAACATCCAAACTTTGGTGACAAAGTGCAATCATCGCCTCTAAGTCACGACCTTTTATTATTATACGGCATCTGTGCTTTCTTTGCATTTTCCGCAGCATTATGGGGCCAATTATTTGCAACCCACTGTCCTTGATTAAATCAAGATACATCTGTCCAGCTTGAAACGACTTTGTCTCATCCTCATCACTCAAAATAATTGAAATAAGATAATTATAAGGAGGATACGATGCTGTTTTGCGATAAACCATTTCCTGACTGAAAAAGTGTTTGTACTTTTGGTGGATGGCACATTGAATGGCATAATGGTCGGGATTGGCGGTTTGAATCATAACCTCGCCCTCAAAACGTCCCCGTCCAGAACGACCTGCTGCCTGCAAAAGCATGGAAAATGTTGTCTCCACAGCGTGGTAATCGGTATATGCCAAAGATGTATCTGCATTTACAATCCCAACCAATGTGACATTTTCAATATCCAACCCTTTCGCAATCATCTGTGTTCCAATTAAGATATCAAATTTATGATCAATAAAATCACCAATTATCTGTTGATGGGCGTTTTTCTTACGTGTCGTGTCTGCATCCATGCGACCCACGCGTGCATTGGGAAACAATGCAATGATTTGTTCTTCAAGGCGTTGGGTACCAACACCACTTCCGACCAGTTTAACACGTTTTCCATTGATGGTCGGTGCTCCAAAAATTTGATACCCACACATGTGACAACGGATTGAATTATCATCTTTGTGATAGTTCAATGCAACATCGCAGTTTGGACATTGCAAGACTTCATCATCTTCGGTTTTAAGCATTGTCATGTAACCCCGACGATTGAGTAAGAGTACAACTTGTTGATTGACATCCAAGCGCGCCTGGATTCCAGCCAAAAGCGGTTCAGTTAGGTACGCAGATTGACGACTCTTGAGCGCTTTTTGCGTATCGATTACGGTTACCTTTGGAAAATTATGATTGATGCGTGATTCCAGTTCCAACAGCGTATACACACCTCGCAATGCCCGCGCATATGTTTCCAATGCTGGCGACGCACTGCCAAGAATAACAGGACACTGATGTGTCTCACTGCGATGAATCGCAATGTCACGCGTATGATAATACGGAACATTTTCTTGTTTATAGCTGGAGTCATGTTCCTCATCAACAACAATCAGTCCAAGATTATCAAAGGGCATGAATACAGATGAGCGCGTCCCAACGACAATATGAACTTGATGATTTTTAACGCGTAAATATTGTTCATATTTCTCTTGATCATTCAATGCAGAATGATAGATGGCTACATCCTCACCGAAACGCTTGGATACACGATCAATCATTTGCGGTGTCAATGAAATTTCTGGAACCAGAATAAGTACTTGTTGGTCTTGTTGGCGCACTTTGGCGGCAATTTGTAGATAGACTTCCGTTTTGCCACTCCCTGTTACCCCATGTAATAAATAGGTTTCAGCGCGATTCAGTGCAACGCCATCCACAACGTGTTGCTGATCGGCTGTCAGCGGCAATGGGTGGTATGACTTTTCGACAACACCCTCTTCATAGCGCACTTCACGATCATCCAATTCAAAATACCCTTTGGACACGAGCGTTCGAAATCCTGAATAGATACTTTGTGCCTCTTTAACACCCATTTCTTGGTCTATGACAAACAAATCTACAAATGCTTGTTGGCGTGTTGTAAGCGCAACGGTATCAACATCCGTGCGACGCACAATCCGTTCCATCTTTGCCGCTTTCGCACTGGATTGCGGCTTCAACTTATTGGGTAAAATCGTTTGCAAACAACGAATAATTGGCGATACTGTGCGGTATCGCATCCATTCAGCTAAGGCAAACAACTCTTCATTAAGAATTGGCGCTTCATCAATCACCCCTTGAATCGGCAACACTTTAAACCCTTTGTCCTCACGTGGATAGACTCGATGGACAAAGCCGATGATATCGCGATTGCGGATGGTAATGCGAACACGCGTTCCAGGTTGCACGAAAAAATCATGCGCATCATAAGTGAGTGCCTGATTGCCTAGAAAACTATCTTCGATATAAACATCCAAGTACATGAGACTTCCTCCTGTAAAGACTGAAAACAACTCTTAAAGAGTTGTTTCAATGTTACGCTTAATAATCAATGCTACGGAATCCGCAGCCAGTTGAGGATTTTCATTACAGATTACAAAACGGTAATGATTCATCAACTCCATCTCTTTTGCAGCTTTTTCCAAACGCTCATTGATAATATCCTGTGATTCTGTTTGACGTCCTTCAATACGGCGTTTTAACTCTTCCATACTTGGTGGAACTAAAAAGATACTGAGTGAATCCGGTACTTTTTCAATAACTTGCAATGCCCCTTGAACCTCAATTTCCAAAAGAACATTCTTCCCCATGTCGCGCAGACGATCCACTTCTGCTAAGAGTGTGCCATAGTAATTTCCCACAAACTCGGCATACTCCAACATTTCATCATTCGCAATTGCTTCTTTAAAGCGTTCTTGACTGACAAAATAATAATCCTTGCCATCAATTTCACCGTTACGCGGTCCACGCGTTGTCATTGAAATTGAGAAAGCAAGATTCAATTCTTCACGTTCAAAGAATATTTTACGTACCGTTCCCTTGCCCACACCACTGGGTCCCGATAAGATAATCAATAATCCTCGCTTCATACACACCATCCTCTATAAATATTTTATTTATTATATCACACATCGCTTTTATTTTCGTAGTAAATTCCCTTTTTAATGTGAGTTTATACGCACTGGCAGAGATTCAACACCCATCATCCATGGAACTTGCACCATGACAATGCACACAGTCCACAAAAAACAGTCATAAAATTGAAGGTTTCATCCTAAGGGAGCAGTGTATCTGTGGTATAATAGTACTCATTCGAAAGGTTGATAGTATGGCAATAGATGGCGTCTTATTAAATCGCATTATTACAAAAATGAATGCGGCGGTTCCGGTGAAGATTAACCGCATCACCCAACCCTCCAATCATGAATTTATATTACATTGTTTCGCAGGGAAGAAGATGAACTTGTTCATCTCGACACACCCTGTTTTTAGCCGTGTCCAATGGACCCAAGAGAAACCTACCGCAAACATGGAACAAACACATCTACAAACACTGATGCGTAAGCATTTGGATGGCGGTATCATTACAAAAATTGAGCAATATGGATTTGACCGTGTCATTGAATTTCACGTCGAACACCGTGATGATATGGGGGTTATTCGTCCATACCGTCTGATTGTTGAATTGTTAGGGAAATATGCCAATGTGATTATCGTTAACGACGAGAACTTAATCATTGATGCACAAAAGCGTATCTCACCTTTTGAAAACAGTCAACGTGCCATCGTAAGTGGTGGCGAGTATGACTATCCGCCGCAGTTCGATAAGAAATCTTTCCTCCAACTCGCTTCATACAATCCCGACGAAGCATTACGCAATCAATTCAATGGGATTTCTCCTCTCTTAGAGAAAGAAATTACGCATCGTTTGCAAACTGAGAGCCCTGAGCATATTGTGGAAGCACTTCAAACTTCAGATGATTTATTCATCTACGACAATGAATTCCACATTATTGAACTCACACACCTTAATAAAACTGCCGTTGTTAAACCCATTATGGAAGGTCTGGATGCATTTTACCATGACATCCAAGAACGAGACCGCGTAAAATCACACACTGGTGATCTTCTTAAACTCATCCGACGCGAACTCAAACGGAGTCGTCAAAAACTTCCCAAGCTTTATGACGACTTGGAAAAAGCACAAGACAGTGATCACCTTCGTGAATACGGCGACCTTCTCTATGCGTTCGCAAGTCATACGGGTAATGGCCAAAGCAGCATTACGTTAAAGGACTTCAGTGGCAATGATGTTACGATTGAACTAGACCCACGTTATGGCGGCAAAGACAATGCCCGCATGTACTTCAAGCGATACCAAAAAGCAAAAACTTCGCTCAAATATCTTGAAGAACAAATTGACCGCACTGAAGAGCGTATTCGTTACTTTGACGCCTTGCAAACACAAGCAGAGCAAGCATCCGTTGAAGATGCCCAAGAAATCAACGACGAGTTGCTTGACCAAGGCATTGTGCATCAACGAAAGTTAAAGCGCAAAAGCAATCAGAAGAAAAAGAAAAAACCAAGTTACATTACCATTCAATATGACGATGAAACCACTATTTATATTGGAAAGAATAACATTCAAAATGATTACATTTCATTCAAGTTAGCACGTAAAGAGGATACGTGGTTCCATGCAGCCTACGATTTTGGGGCCCACGTTCTTATTAAGACACCCGAACTGGACGAAGCGAAGATCCGTCTTTGCGCTCATTTCGCTGCATACTATTCCAAGAGTCGCTTGGGTAGTTCCATTGAGGTACATTATACACAAGCGCGCAATATTAAAAAGATTCCCGGCGGGAATCTTGGCTTGGTCAGTGTCGCAACCCATAAAAGTATTTTCATCGATCCCGACGAGGACCTTGTGCTCTCTTATGTGAACAAATAGAAGCTTCGGCTTCTTTTTTAATCGATTCGAAGTTTATTATCGCGAATCACTGCTTTATAATGGGGCATGATATTTTCAATCAAAGCATAAAACCGTGCTGAATGATTGAATTCAATAAGATGGGCACACTCATGAAGCGCGACATACTTGATAAACTCCAACGGTTCTTGATACAAATATGTGTTAAACGCTAAATCCCCTTTACTGCTGCAACGACCATGCAATCGTTTGTATCTACGGATTTTAAACTTTGGCTCATCCAATCGCAATGCTTCAGCATAAAGTGGGACCCATAAATCAAGTATTCTCAGTAATTCCTGTTTGTATGTATCATCAATTTTCTTTTGGATTGTTTCAAGCGGCATCGACTGTGGATATCCCAATTCAAAAACACCATTAATACAACGGCATATAAAACGCTTACTTTCGATGATTTGGACGGGATATTCATGCCCAAAAATACGCATCGGATACCCTGGTTCATAACCGAAAGGACGGTATCGTTCAATATGTTTTTGAATCCAATCTTCTTTAGAAGCAATAAACGACGTGACAATTTCTTTGGGCATGCCGATTGGAACACGCGCAAAAACTTCACCATCTCGCACATGTAAGGCCATTGTTTTTCGATTCGACTCAATAATTGTTATCTTCATATCAGTATCATACCATAAACATGCTATAATATTTGCGGTGATAAAATTGAAAAATTCAGAAATATTCTACTTTGATGTTGATGGTACCCTTCTTGACAACAAGACACACACCTTCCCTCAAAGTACATTAGATGCTTTAAACAGTTTGAAACAACGTGGTTACAAAATCGCTTTATGCACGGGTCGCAGTTTACTGGGAGCCCATGAGGTTGGTGTTGTTGATATGTTGGACTGGGATGGTTATGTCCTTGCAAATGGTTCTTTGGTTCTCGACCGAGATCTAAATGTGATCAATGAAGTCATAATGGACCCACAATGGGTTCGCGAACTGATTGCACTCAACGATGGACCCTTGATGCTAGAAGGCGACGAAATATTTATTTCTTCCCAACCCAATCAAAAAATGATTGATTCCTTCGCACACTTTAATGTCCCTGAGATGTATCCCGTCAAAACATACAATGATGAGAAAATATTCAACATCCTCTCATACGATTTTGACACCATTCCTGAATCACTACGAGAAACACTTTTTGCAGAGTCAATTATCGTGGGAGACCAATTGGGAAACCGCGAAATCATGAGTATCCACTCTGGCAAACACAATGGTGTTAAGGTTTTAAACAACCATCTTGGTGTCCAACGTTTTGCTGGATTTGGTGATGGCGAAAATGATGTAACATTCCTGCAATCAGCTGATTTCTCAGTTGCAATGGGTAATGGGTGTGATGGGGTTAAAGAAGTCGCAACATTCACAACAAAGACAGTGCTTGAAGATGGTATTGCCCACGCTTTAAAACACTTTGGCGTATTATAATAGGAGGCTCTATGGCTAAGAATACTAAAGTTGACGATATTACAAAATATGGTTTAATCAAAGACAAACGTCGCCGCATTATTTGGGTGATCAAAGGAACAAACGAAGGATATCACATTCCTGAGAAAGACATGAAGAGCATCCCAATTCTCGACGGTAAATACATGTGGGCACTTCTGATCTTTGTACTCTCAACCGGATTACTCAAATGGCCCCTACTGGTATCCGTAGGACTCGCCGCACTTGTTTACGGTGCATTTGAACTTTATACGCGTTTCGTTTTCCTTAAGAAGAAACAGATTCTTAAAATCTCAGCAGACGATATGGAAAAGACACGCAACGAAGATGCACTCAACGCACAACGCGCAGATTACTTTTTAGCATTAATGCTTCCCATGTTGATGATGTTGATTCTTATATCACGTCAAATCGAACCGAACGGTGGATTCGTCGGTTATGAATTCTACCTGTTCATTGCATTAATGATCGTAGCAGGGGCCATTGTAATCTATAATGGTTATCACTGGTATCGCTTAGGTAAAGACATTAAGAAATTAGAGAACAAGAAATAAAACAAAACCCTATGGACCACCTTGCATGTGCTCGCACACTGATGATCTATAGGGTTTTCTTATGTCTAATTCAAAGAATATCACATCAATATATGTTAGCACTTTCTTGAACTCTGTGATTTTGCGTGGGTAGGAACTTTTATGTTTTCAATACACATGTTTGTGTAAGATAGATTACTTTAGCCGCTAAATTCTAAAGTGAAGATTTGAATTCATAATGATGCCCTTAAATTAGTATCTCGTACATTCTCGATTAATAATTTCCCTTCTTTCCCAATACGGTTTTTCTTGAGACATACTCTTTCTCCATAATTTCACTATGGTATGCGTAAACAAAATATGAGTTTAGAGTGTGAAAGCCACAGAATTATAACTTACTTTCCTCAAACTACGAACAATCAACTAAAAGATTTGGTAGTAAAGCTCTGCATCCCCCATCATCGACAGAGGCTTCCTCTCATCACTAAATGAAAACGATGACATTGAGTCAAGGTATGACTTCAAATATTCGCAGGCCAAACTATACTCTTTCATATCAATTTCAATTCCTGGTACGAGGTTTTCAGTAATATCTTTAGGCAATCCATTTTTGATATTGTACGCCTTAATCCGCTTACTTCCTGCTAAAATTTCAATATCAAATTCGTAGTAATGTAACTCATAAGTCATGTTCCCACCCTTCTCGATCAAGTAGGGTGTAATTAGAAGATTCATCGCTTTCTTTTGATATTTCATTTCATCGATTATCAAGTACATATTATTAGGTGAAATGAATATATTTCCGTTCTCATAACGGTTATTAGAACTTTTTTGTAATTTTTCTAGAAACATTTGCATAATTCCAATACTCTCCTATTGTGACTAACCTTATTTATCATCTAACCTCAACCTGTAAAGCTTCTTCTTGGCCTTGTCTAACATTTCCAAGACTTCATCAAGCGGATACGATTTATTGTCATTCTCATAAAAACACACTTCAAAAAAACCATTCTCTTGGGATACTTCAACTATCGTCTTACTTTGATAAAATATTGTCGCTACTAAATCTTCCCTATCAGGAAAACTTCCAACACTCATATACCATTCCATTATTTTCCCTTTCTGAATATCTTGCAAAATTGAGCATATATTTAAGTGAAGCAACTGCTCAAATTAGTTACCGATACGATTTAATGATTGAGATATAAAGTAATCAATCTCTTTAATAAACATTATAATTTGATTTCAGTACATGATCTTTCAGATTTTATGAAGAACAGATATTTAGGAAGTAGAATTCAATTTTAAATTTAACATACTAAATTTAACTTAAACTCACAGTCTCATCCTTTGTGAATTTGTACTTAATATCCTTAATGTACTCATTATTCAACTTCAACGAACCCATCATTTCTTTACCAGCGACAACTAAGTAAGTAGCAACTGGATAATCCTTCCCGTTTACTAACAATAGCAATTCATAAAACTCTATTTACCTTGAGTCAAAAAAATCTTATTGTAATTTGCCTATCTTTGCTACAAATGTTTAATTCTTTCTCAAAGATTGCCCCTCCATTTTAATCGTGTGATTCTATTAATATTGATTAGATAAAATTAATTCGCTGACACTGAATTATACCTTTAAAGGATTGTTGTGCTAAAGGATATATTGTCAGTCCAATGCGTCATGAATTATAGATAGAAAGATTTGAGTCCAATCCACATTTCATTTGTAAGACGTCCGAAAAACGATTTAGAACAAGCATCTATCTTCGCTACCCCTTCTTCGAAGAACAAACCCTCAAGGATCGCGATTGCAACTAAGTCATTGATTTTTTCATCACCATCTTGCAACAATTCTTCAATGAAATTAAACACAGTACCAATTACTTCTGCATTTTCTTCCGATATGATCCTGACAATATATTGTCTAAAAACGGATTCATAGAATATATATGGTAACCCAAAATAGTATAATTGATCTTTTTGGTATTCACTTCTCATTTCGGGGAAACTTTCGATTAACATGCTAATCGAATCTTCATATTTAATCATTTTCTATCTCTCCATATTCAGTTGTTTTCAACTAACCTTCAAGAACATTGCACTTAAGTTCAAAATGAACTCCATTAACTATTAAATCACTACTTCTTAAGAGGCTTAGTCTATAAGAAATAAGTTATATCCTTCCTTACGTTCGAAAGAAAGATAACTACTATTTTATTCAGTCAATGTCTATACTATTGTAGGTTTCTTATAAAGCATTAAGAATGGCAGTTTATTTATGCCTACTGAGTTTAGACAATAAAACTTTTCTCATTAATAGTAAGTGCTTTTTTTATTCTTTCTAATGTATCTGGGTAATCTGTAGAGTTGCTCATCCAATAGTAGTAATTTAGATTCATAAGCTTCCATTCAACAAAAACTGTACCACTGAAATCCATGTTATTATATTTAAGTATTTCTGATAGATTATTAATTTGCTTGAATAAATTTTTTTCTCTAAATCCTGTGACGGCTAATGGGGGTATCCCCACAAATTCATTTCCAAAATATGCTTCTTTAATTCGTATCGTTCCAATAATATTCTTATTGAAATTATGTAATTCCTCCGAGGGTATCCAATACTCAACGTGAGTTCTTGATCCAACTTGATGAACAGTAAATTGCTTAATATACTCATCGTCCACCTCAAACACGGTTATATATCCTGCGAACCCAGATATTTCATTATTAATATTCCATTGTTGCGCAATTTCGCAGGCATATTCGTAATTAATCACTGGATAGAAAAATGGCTGAGTCTCAATTCTATATGGAAACTCTTTACCTTCCGTATTCAATATTTTTTCCATTTCAAACAATCCTACTGGTCTGTATAAAATCATAGAGATTCTTTCATCCTTCTTTCTATTCTTACATAAGTAACTAATACCGGTGTCTACTATGACATTGTCTTCATGCCACCTTTGAAGATAATCTTACCATGTGTCTACCCAAAGATAAACGAGTCGGCGTAATTTGATAGCTTTTTCCTCCACCTTAAAGTTGGTTTGGATATTTTTATATTAACAGAGTCAAAACGGTTTATCATAAGTAATATCATTCCAGTAATATTGGAGTGTTTTGAAATATACTTTTATAAAGTACCACTTTCTTTTATCGGTTTCACCTGCCATAATTGTATAAAACGCTGAGCCATTGGCATAGAATTCTTCAACAATTTCAAACTTCCATTGATGAGAGTTTACATTTTCAATTAATATACGAGAATTTATATCTTTCATAGTTCGATACAAATTATCATTGTTCTTAAATGGTTCTATTTCTTTAATCCAAACATCTTCAAAGTCACAGTTCCTTAGTATAACCATTCCACCGTTTGTTCTAAAAAATTATTTAACTTTTTATCAATTTTAAAGAAACCAAGCGTTGAAAAATCGATGATAATATCGTCTCCTAATACATTTATCTTGCTTACAAAGCAATCATGTAAAATTATATCTGGATATGCATTCTCACTACTATTTTTCCAGTCCATAATTACTCCTCTCATTGTTTCCACCAATTCTTAAGAATCTACTTTGCCATCATGTTTGTAGTTTATAGAAGTGGATGCTACGTGTTATCCCTTATTCTGTAATTGTCCAATATTGTCATATTAGGAGAAAACATCAATATTTAGATTTTTTATATTATTTATCCAATTATGCTAATTAGTACATAGCAAAGCATAACTTGTTCGTGTGTGAATTTGATTGTCTCTTAATGAAAACACTCATTTTCAAGAGCAATCTGATTAAAACGTTAAAATTAGACTCAAAGGAAAAGTGATATTGCATTGCTTAATCATAACCATTAATTATTTTCTGGCAATTCAATAGCATGAGGGTCTCTTACATTTGGAAGCAGCCTTTCTGATGATGAACCAAATTTTTTGTAATTTATTCTTGCCTCAACCAGTGATACTTTATTTGGACCAATAGCAATATCAACTTTATTTTGTCCAATAATATCATATTGCCAGAAACAAACTGAACAAATATCAACAATAACTTCACAACCAAAATCCTCTATTGTAAAGTTTAAGCAACACGGGCACTGAATTCTTTTCATTGGCTTTTTCCCTTCTACCAGCTCATTTATGGCTGTTAACAGAAAAACTATCCTAACCACTAGTCTATACCGGTCTTTTTTGAGATACGTGGATTACCACCATATTGACCGATAATTGTAAGAATATGGGTGAATGAATTGTATTGAAATTACGACCAACCTTCTGAAGTGAACTTTCCGCCGTATTTCCTATGTTCTCTAAGAAATCTCTATAAATATTTTGCTAATAACGACTAATCTTAGATCCAAAACCCAAACTGTGGTCTCAGATATATTTTTCAAGAATGTTATTGTTGTTGTTTGAATTATGCTCTGGTACTTCGATTTCCTCTATAATTTGGATTTCCATAAGTTTTCTTTTGATAACCACAATTGTTAACCCCGATTTAAATGCTAAACACTAATGTTGCAACGACACCAACCATTATATTCCCTACGTTGTTCTAGTCAATGCTAATTGCTACAGTGAGGTAGCGTAAGTTTAATAAAGATTTAAACTTGTCTTTGCAACATGTCAATATGATCCAATATTTCCGAAATATCGGACTCCTTATCATACATATAAACATTTTCATTATCGTTAAAAACTGCTCCGAAATTCTTTGGATTGAAATCGTGTGGCCAAATTGTATTGAGATCATATTTAGCTCCCTGAAACTTTGCGTCTTCAAGCTTTGCTCCAGTAAAATTAGCGCCGTGTAATTTTGAATTATCAAATACAGTACCAGCGCAATTGGCATTTGAGAAATTTGCGTTTATAAAATCTCCTGAATTTGCCTTGCAATTAATTAAACTTGCCCTCTCAAAATTCACTTCCTTGAATGAGGCTAGCACTAGAATTGATCCACTCAAATTTGCATCACTTAAGTCCGAATAATCGAAAGAAGCGTTTCTCAAATCTGACTTATAGAGCCTAAATCCGACTAATGACATATCAACTAAATACGCCCTGTGTAAACTGACTGAATTTAGTTCAAGTCCAATACTCAAATCGTATTCAACTTCCATTTTGCTGTTCGCGTCACTATAAATTTCTATTCTCTTGTTACTCATTTCAGCTCATCCTTTCTCAAGTAGAAGTGTATCATTCAGTTATTATTGCAACACTAAAATTTTGCTATCCTGTCTTAATTGTAACTATCCATTACAAATAACAGCATGAATCTAGCTGCTAAAGATTAGCAAAAAAGTACAATATCAGCACATTTCACCTGTATATATATATATCCTCTCTTTTTATGATATCCCCTTCTCAACTTTTACGATAACAATGGGTCAAGAATATTGCACTGGGTAACCTTTCGAGAATTCAATGCATCGCTAATTTCTTCTTCTCTTGTAATACTATCAATAATTTCATATGCACCATCATTAATGTAGTAAACTATCGAAACTTTGCCTTTTGAAAATTTGATAGAAGCTCTAGCAGTATAAAGAACGGATTATCTGTAGTTTTTTTACTGACTGCTCGGACCACCCTCTTTGATTTATTCAACTATTCAGTATCAATTTTAAATTATCAATAGCGTACTTTAATTGCTTACGTCTTTATTGTTTTCAATCCAAGTGTTCTTACAAAGTTGAATAGAACAACACGGTATTTTCATACCGACTATCTCTTCAATCATTGATGTCTTTTTCAAAGAGATAAACCTCAATTTTCCCTTTCTTAAAGAAAAGAATTCTATTACAACTTTTACATTCCCAATATAATTCTGTCCTAGGCATTCTATCAACAAGTTCTTGCACCGTACTTGGATTGCTCTCTAGTAAATCAAAATAATCAGCATCTTTATAACCACTATACTCCTCGTGATTCTTTAAATCTTCTTCAACCATTAAATTACCGCAAATACATCTTACTTTCATAGTACATTCCTCTCTAAGGTATTGTCTAGTCAATATTCTTTGTTCATTCACCATATTTTCTATTCAATCTCGCACAAATTTAGTTTATTTAAGTCCCATAAAATAATGCCTTTGATATATTACAAATAGTATTTTCTACATCGGGAATTTGCTTTAATGTGTCACCTAATTAATTATAAGTGTATTAATATCACTACCATTCAATGTCTTTACTTCTGTAGGAAGTCGATCTATCTTTCAATCGTAACTTTTTGAGATATTTGGTGTTTCTGGAATAAATTGTACGTTCTTACCTATTTTTCAACCGAGATTAAGCTACTGTAGGGTTGCAATAACTCTTCAAGAGGTCTAGACTCCTTCTGAGCTATCTTTTTTTTATGAGTTACTGTACACGAAAAATACAAACTTTCAAAAATCAAAAACTTATTTCTCATAGAGCGTAATAGTTAGCCCTAATTCACCCATTAATTCTTCACCATACTCAACAACTATATTTTTAGTTGGAAAAAGGTCTTTGACTCGTCTAGTCCAATTAAAAACTAATATATCGCCAAACTGTTTCAGAATTTTATCATTCTCCATAGATTCACTGTCTTTACCAATGAAAAAATCTCCAAAACTCCACGAATTTACCCACATCTCTATTTTTCTCTTATCAAAATCAAATTGTTTCTTTAGACTTGATAGTTTAACTAAAGCTGCATCCCCTTTTTCAATAAAGAAATCCTCAATAAAAACGTATCCATCTATTTCAATTATGTTTGGACATAAAACATATGCAACTGAAATAAAGTCGTCAATGCTATTGCTATTTGCTGAATGATTAAACAGCGTTATTCCCTTTTGATGTACAAAATCGTTAATTATTGAATCATCAACAATGCTTTTGTATAAATTAATTTTCTTCATTTTATCACCTTCCAAATAAATTTATAATAAATTCAGGAACTTCTCTTTCTAGCTTATATAGGTTATAGAATTATTTCCCGGTTGGTTTGCAATGATAATAATTCCTTCATCCTGTTTGCGCTTAAATCATAAATCAGCTTGCCTTGAGTAGCGTATACATACACATGCTCTCCATTTGATGAAAAATAAAATCACTTGTTAATTGGCGATCATATCCTTATGAATTAATCGAGACTGTTCCATTATCTATAAGATTCTTGCATAGATTTTCATTTAATTATGAAGTTTTGAAGCACTTTATCCAAAGGAAGATTCCCCGCCCATTGTGTATAACGAACCGAGCTTAATCGATAAATTAGATTTTAAAATCTCGTTCATAATTTTCATCATCTTCCCAGAGTATTTCTCTAGTCTTTGAATCTATAATTTTGTCGGGTCTATTGAACTCATTTGAAAGTTCAATAAATTGTCCTTCTTTATATTTGTTAGATGGATTTATTAATATCTTAGTTAGTTTTATACCTACAGCATAATATTCAACGTAGTTCGAATCATCTAATTCCAATCCGTTATCAGATTCGAAAGCACCTGTATTATCATTGCTTTCAAATTTTAGTCCATCAGACATATTAACTTCAATCGTTTCTATATTTCTAATACTCATTGAAAGCACTCTCATTAATTGTGTGTATTTCATTCTTTTTCTCCTCTATGGAACATTATATGGATCTGATGGAACAATATGGGCTCCACCATTACTGTCATAATGGATAATTCCATTCATTGTTGGAATACACTCACCCGGGTTAATATCGTAGAAATATCCTATTACTCTACCAAAATTTACTCTTTCTTTGGATGGAGTAACCATATTTCCTTTGCCACAAAATTCATCGAGTAGTTTTTGAGCATCTTCTTTGAGGTTACTTGGATTTTGTCAATTACTTAGTTGCTGTTTATAATTTAAAGTGCCCTCAATATGTTTGTTTTGTTTTCCATTATGTATATAGAATGGTTTAACCAAACTTGTATTGACACCAAACTCTTTTATGAAGAAGTCATTCCAGCTGTAACTTGTTCATTCCATTTATTGTATCTTGTTGCATCTTCAGGGGACATTCCCTCTACGAAACGTCCACATAAATATAATGATGATTTAGCGCACAATCAGGTCTATTCCAACTCAACCTTGCTGTAGCAACTTACATGACTATAACAAACCTTGAATTTAGTTATTAGCCTAAAGTAATCATCCTACATCATCTAGAGTGTATCAACTTTGGTGTACCAGAACAATATGTGTATAATCCCATTCGTTGAATTTCTTCTTGATGCAAGAACCTGAGGACCTTCGATCTTTTACATTTACTCTTCCAACACATTCCATATTTCGTTGTTATTTTTATTATCTCCATTTATAAGAGAAATAAATAACTTGCTACCCTTTTCTTTATTTATTTATATTCCGAACATTATTAGAAGTTTATTTTCACTCTTTGCTCTTTTAACCAGTTCTAATAATTCCATTATATTACTATTATTGATTTTTTCCGAATCTAAAGTGGACACAATCACTTCATTGAAATAAGCAAGTGATTTTGGAGGAATTAATGTTACTCCATATCTAGCGAGTCCTCTCTTAGGATTTGTTAATTTGTGCCAAAAAGTTTCGATATTTGATAATCTGTCTAACCACAAATTAACATAATCATCAGATATTTTTATTACATCAAATTCACTGATTTTAACTTTACTGTAATCCTGCGAGGTATCTATTTCTTCAATCATCGTAAATTCATTATATGGTCCCATATGACCCCCTTTCTATCTTCCTCCAAATGATAAAATAGAACCATCTGGTGCAATGAATATATATCTTCCGTTTTTCACATATCTCATAACCCCTTCAACATATCCATCAACTTTATACTTAGTTACATTTTTAAGATTCTTCGAAAATTCAACAGCTTTGTTCAAATGTTAGTCAGCGTTATAATCCCTCGCCCCCTTATGTTAATTTCACGATAATCATAGCATACTTCGTTTGTGTGCGACTTTATTTATTTTTCAATACAAATACTCGTTTTAAAATAAATACCTGTAAATCGCCTTTATCAACCCAAAAGAAAAGTAACCATATTTCAGGTTGCTTTTACTCTAATTATTCTCTGGTAGTTCGTCTTCATGTGGTTTTCTAACAAGTGGAATTAGTCTTTCCGTTGATGCGCCAAACTTCTCATAGTTTTTTCTTGCTTCTATTAGCGACACTTTGTTTGGTCCAATTGCGATATCAACTTGTTCCTGACCGACAATATCATACTGCCAAAAGCAAATAGGGCAAATTTCTCCAATATATCGCTCATCTCCTGTATCAACTTCATAATAGTTATCACAACAAGGACAATTTAGCATTATTTTACCAATCTTATGTTGACTCATTTTTTCTCCTCTATTGTTTATATTTCATAATTTGTTCTAACCAATAATTAATACCTGCATCTGGTTTAAAGTATGTTGATATTCCACCATATTGATTGATTATCCCAAATGTATTAGATGAAGGATCATATTGAAAATATGTTCCTCCGTCAGTGGTAAAAGTTTGAAAACCACTAGGTGAATTGTCTAGAAACTCTCTTGTACTTTTCAAATAATCTTGACTAGAACTTGACCCAAAATCAGAACCATGGTCTCCAAAATGTTTATCTAATGATTCTCCGTTCTTAAAATCAGCATTAGAATTTCTATTCCCATTATATCCTTCATTCCCCGTCCCCTTATGTTAATTTCATCATTTAGTAATGGAATTATAACAATAAATGAAAAAGTGACACTTGGAATATGTCACTGCTTCATCACTAATCAATCCATTTCTTAATTTTTGATTGAGGGTGTTTTAAATGTTTCATTAGGCTATATGCTCCAATTTTCATTTTAATAATATGGTCATTCAACTTTTCTGGATGAATTGATTCAAAGTCTTCTAAAAGCAACCCCTCTTCAACTAGTTCAATCAGTTCACTTGATAATGATAAATCATTTAGTTTAGAAACACTATATCTGCATCTTTGTAATCTTGTTTGTGGTTATGATGTTCCTTATATGTATTATTCTCGGATCATTAAGCACACAAGGTACATACCAAACTTAGCATCGACTCTATGTTGAGTTTCTAAAGGACTCCCGTATTCTTATGTTATCCAACTGTATAAACAACTTATAGGTCTTGTTTGTATCTTGGATTCGTCAATTGTTCTTCTAGAGGTTTGTGTCACCCAAAGTTCGATGATAGTATCAGAAGAAAATACTATATCAATCTAGACGCTTCTCTTCGACTAATTTCCAACAAAACTTTTCTTTAAAATCATTGTAACAATTTGAACAAATCCATGTCATTTTATCTAAAGTACAATAGCCCTTTGTAGAACAATCATCCACATTTGTGCAATCACACATAAATTTATGCCAACAAAAAACACAATGTTCATGGTCACTGTTTCTACCATTTATAGTAAACTTCGTGTAGATCAGCTCCACACCAGTCAGATATTCTTCCTGACCATTCAATCTCCAATCTTCCATTTAATTATCCTTTCTAATTTTTTGAAACTAGTTTTTCGGGACTAATTTTCCATCGGGATATAACCTGTATTGAGGCCCGTTTTTATAAGGGATATAATCCCAATGCGGGCCTTCTGGCATGGGGTGATTCAAATTAGGATGTAGTGTCTCTCCGGTACTTGGATTGAACCACGATCCTTTATCTTCCGGTCCACGCCACTCCCAACCTGCTCCTGGGGATTGTTTGGGATTATCTCCTGGATACTTGATTCCATACTCATTATTCACCGCACTTTGACTTGCAAGCCCGGCTGATACAGTAAGTGCATATAGTAATGGTGAGCCAGATAAAATGACTGACGAAACCATTGAAATTATACCATCCATACTACTCAAATCATATCCTAGTAATTGTTTTACTAATAACGTTAGTTGAGCAATAGTTGCTGAAGTCATGGCCCCCACTAATAGTTCATAGGCTAATGACTGACTAATATTTATTACACCACCTGCTACTAATCCCAGCGAGACAAAATGACCTACAAAAAATGCCGTTCCAAGTGCTACCGCAGCAAATGCAATACCAGTTAATATTTCCGAGATACTAAAATGGGTATATCCTTCATATTGAAATTCATTGATAATAATTGCCTTTTCAGCATCGTTTAAATTGTTCTTCGAACAATACTCATCAATCGCTTTGAGGATCAACGTGTGTTTATCCTCTGGAGATCCTCTTCCTATATTAATTTGTGTAGCGATTTCTTGAGTTTTTTGGCGGAAATAAATGCGCGCTTCTGCAAGTTTATTCTCATTAACAATTTTCTCTTGCATCTGACTATTTTGTGAATAATCAGCAGTTTTAAGCCCAAATGCGTCACAATATTTCTTAATCAACTCAAGTTTACGAATTCTTATTTCTTCTTCACTGTATCCCGCACTTCTAAGATTACTTTCAAGCACTGAAAGTTGCTCTTTTAGCTGAGAAACGCCCCCTCCTAGAATCCCTTTCAGAGCACTTACTGACGTTTGTTTTGAATATGAGATTGACTTGAATAAATCACTCACCATCTTAGTAGCTTCTGAGAAACTGACATTGTTCTTACTTGCGGTTTCTACGATTTTCCCTGCTACTCCCATTGCGCCCGTAATACCATTGGTAGTAGTTGCCTTATTCTTTTTATCCTTGATATTTAATACAGGTAACTTAAAGAAATTACCACTAGGGTCCGTACTATTCACTGAGTTATTCTCTGTATAAATATAGCGATTTTGACTCAATCCTTCGAATTGTGATCCACGATAGGTATCTTGACTCAAGAATGTTCCAACCTCAGTATCGTAGTAACGTGCTCGTAGGTACTGTAAGGAGCCATCATGATTCTCTGAACTATATCCGAATCGTGGTGTTGTCTTCGATAACGTAGCACCTCCTAAGGCATAGGTGTTCCACTTTACATCATTCGCACTTACACTACCAATTATGTCAAATTTTCCATTTATGATGTTATACGATGTATCAGTGTTAGTGTCCGTCTTTAAGCGTGTAATGCCGTAGGTATAGTCTTCTACTGATGATTCGCCCCGATAGGTGTTAAGGACCTGTGTATGTTCTTTTGTTCGATCATTGACATAGGTTTCATCTACGATACGTTTTGTAGTATCGCGCTCGGTAATGGTACAGTAATAACTGTTTTCAGTAGCTTCCAGTGTTGCGGCTATCGCTGTGTCGAGTATTGAATCAATATCGTTGGCTTCAATTTCTTCTGACATTTCACTTTCCGGTCTCAAAAGAAGATAGTCGTACGGTATAGACTCTTTACGGCCAATTCGTTCACCACTTGCATCGTAGGAATAGGTTACTTCACGACCATAATTATCAGTGAGTGATTTTAATTGATTGCTGCTTGTAAAGTCGTACGATTCAACAAGGCCGTTTGAGTAACGCTTTTCAATCACATTCCCATAGTCATCATAACGAAGGTTGATGGTTCCAGATTCATCTACCACTGAAACGAGTTGTTGTTTTTGATTATGATTGTAGCGGGTGACGGATGATTTTCCGTTTTCTACTTTAGTTTCTGTCAAACGGTTTCCACGGAAGTCATACGTTAATTTAGTTTGTGATTCGATACCCTTTGTCACAACCCGCTCTTCCACAATTTGATTTAATGCATCATATGAGTAGGTTCTCTTCGTTGTTTCCCCTTCATTTATCAATGTTTCAACAGTTACATTGCTGCGTGCATCGCGTTCATAACGTAACTCACTCAGTGTTTTTCCGTTTTGTGTAACAACTTGTGTTTCAAGATTTCCAATGTTCTAGTCAATGTAAGTTACTACAGTAAAGATGTGCTAGAGTTCATGAATTTACGTATAATTCTGTTATTGCATCTACTATTAAGCTTATCAATTCAATCATACCAAAGTGGGTCCCCCATGTTTTTTTACACAATCCATTCCACATTGATACTAGACATCAGAAGAATATCTTGATACTATCGATATACGATGCTTGTGGAGAACACAATTTAAAGACTGTACTAACAAATTTTAGTGAATTTGTTAGTACAAAGAATGGAGGAACTTAATGACAACTCTATTTGAGTATGATTATACAATAAGAAAGGAGGACTATAACGACCTAAACGAGTTATCATGTGAAATAAAGATGAATACAATGTTAGGTAAAATTATCATCATTTTTAGATATTTTGCAATTCTCGTTCTATCGGTGATTGTGATTACATTACTTTCAGGTAAAGAAGATGTATCCTCTCTGAATACACTAGTTATTTGTTTAGTAATATACTTAGTGATTAGTGACAGACGGTTTATACTGGTAATAACAAGAAGAGGACTAGATAAAGGATTTATAAAATACCCAGAACTTTTTTTAGGTAAGAGGAAATGTATATTCTTGGATAATAAAGTAGTATTTGAAAACATTGAACTCGATACAATATCAGAGTATGACTATAAGCTTTTCAATAGAGTAACTATTTCATCAACCCATATTTATTTTGAATTCCAAAATCAAGTTTTATTTATGATTCCAAAAGTATGTATAAGATCTAGTGAAAAAGAAAAAGAACTAGTTGATTATTTAGAATTCAAAGGAATACTAATTAAATCCGTTTGATGATTGTTCTAGTCAATGTAAGTTGCTACAGTGGAGTTGAATTACTACTGCGACATTAATATAATAGAACTATATTGGGAAAGTCAGTATTTGAAGAATTTAAATGAAAGAACCTTAAACAATATTATCAATATTGTTTGTCTTTTTGAAAACAATGTGCCAATATGTATTTACAATAGGTTAGACCTCCAACGGACTAATCTGTATTTCTTGTGAAGCCACTGCATAAATCGGTCCTAAAATTCGACTGAGTAAACATAGATGGCACCGGATTAAAAAGCGTCAGAAGCCACTATTTAGTGGCTTTCTTAATTCAAATCTCAACCGCATCACTGCTTGTTAAATATGAGTTTACTTCAAAAGCCGCTTTAAAGTCAAATATTTTTCGAGGCATTGCATTTATTTTAAATGAAATATCATCAAGATATTGCTGCTCAACTTGGATCAATGATTTACCTTTTGGTAAGTATCTGCGAACGATTCCATTAGCATGTTCATTGCTTCCGCGCTGATATGAACAATACGGATCACACTTGTATAATTTTACGCCAAGTTTCTTAGCAGTAATTCCCAACGTTTCAAATTCCTTGCCATTGTCAGTAGTTATTGATTTTACTGTAATTTCATTATCTACGATATACTTGTGGATTAGATTTGATGTATAGTAAGCAATCGTATAGTCTGCTTTTATGAGCCATACCTGACGTGTGCAACGATCAACAAGGGCGATAATTGTCGAGCATTCATTGCGTTTTCCAGTGATTGAGTCAATTTCCAAATGTCCTATTTCTTCACGGACTTCAAGATGGTTTGGTCTCAGACCAATGGGTAATATCGTCTTATTATCAAGATTCCAGCGCAAATGATTCATCATTCCATTCACTCGATTTTTGCGTTTACTTCGTTTGTAGCACATGTTGTGTGATTTAAAATTGAGCTTACCCGAGTTAATCCAATTGTAAACGTTTTGAACAGATACCTGTGGTTCACTGCTGTGGTATTTCTTAAAGCGATAGACGCAGACTTCAATAGACTGTGAACGACGATCATAGTGTTTCTCAATGTAGCTAATAAATTTCTCGTACTTATCGCGAATATTGATGGTACGTTTTTTATAAACCTTGTTTTTATATCGTGAGACGGTTGTATGAGATATATTTAATATTCTACCTACAGATCTCATTGAGTGACCTGTAGCGAGTAAAACATCAATTTGTGCTTTCATTGTAGTGTCTAATTGTTTATACTTCATATGGGAGCTCCTTTTCAACGGGTGAGCTCCTTTATTATACAAAGAAACCACACCATCTAGTGGTGCGGTTGACTTTTGAATTCAGAGAAGAAAAAACGGTATTTTCATACCGACTATTTCTTCTATCATTAATGTCTTTTTCAAAAAGTTAAACTTCAATCTTTCCTTTTCTAAAAAAATAAATCCTATTACAATCTTTACATTTCCACATTACTCCGTCTAGAGGCATTCCATCAACACAATCACTAACGGTTTGTGGATTCGTTTCTAAGAATTCATCATATTTTTGCAACTACACCTTGCCTTCATTTACTTTTTCCTCCATATTTATGGTATTAACTCCACAATATTTTTTATCTCTGGTCCGAACTTTCCAACTAGCCTTGACCAAATTTGGTTGATTTCATCACTACTGAAATTCGCTCGGGAAATGTCATAAATTATTTTCCCGTTTTCTCCTTTTAATTGTTCTAAAGCTCTACCTACTTTGGTTACCAGAGTATTTATATTATTTCTGTTCAATGTTTTAATTTCTGTAGGTATTCCATCTACCTTTAAGTCAAAACTCTTCCCTACATTTTGTGTTTCTGAAATAAGTTGTCCATTCTTTCCTTCAGAAAGAAGTTTATCTACTATTCTTTTCTCATCGGTGGTTAAACTACTATAGGACTTCAACGACTCATCTAGAGTTCCCGTCCCCTAGTTTGGAGTGTGTGGTACTTCTGGATTTTTACCTTTATCCATTGGGGTGGGTTTTTCTCTGATTTATATGTCTGAATTTTCAAGTGTATTGAAAACGGCGGGTGGGCAAGTAATAATCAAATATAATGAAAAATCGTTCTGTTATGCATTTGTCAATATTAGTGTTGTGTAGCGGTATAGTGAATTTGTAACACCTGTGTATAACAAGCGCGATGGAAGAAACAGATAGCGCGGGCAAAAGAAAAACAGCACTATTTTAGACTGTTTTCTTTCAGTTAGTTGTCAAAACTTTCAATTTCATCAGGATGAACTGAGAAAAATATATCACTTGGTTCCCCATTCTTATCAAGGAATTGCACTTCATAATCACCTGTAGCATACACTTCCAGTACAATTCCAATACTATTTTTTTTTGCACCATCTGAATCATATTTATTGGTGATTAATCTGACTTTGCTAAATAATTTCATAATTCCTCCTAATTAGAAAACCCTGCAAAAGGCGTTAACAACCTAATACTTCCATCTGGGTTCAGCATCCATCCAGATTTAATTATAGTTGTATTAGTTCCAGTTCCAATAGTTATATCTATTGTAATTCTTTGACCATACTGGTCCACTTTCCCAATTACATAATCACTGGCCGATAGTTTCCTTGACGCCTGCGACTGATATAATTCCGCCAATTCAGTTGCATTGCTTTGGTCATAGCCATACGACTTAAATATTTCCGATTTCCCATTTGAGTTATTTGGATCTAGTGCGTATTCACTGAATTTTCTGGCATCTACTTCAACCTTTGGACTCACTGTCCCCTGTCCAATACCAACTAATTTATTAAACACAGATGCTTTTAAAGCACCGGCTACTATATTCCCTACATCTTCTACTGCTCCTTGATAGTTTCCTTCATCTAAATTAATCGTGAAACTAACAATTCCAGCAGCAGATTGAACAATAGAAAGATAGAGTCCTGTCGCCAGCATTGTCGTTGTACCACCTGAGGGAACGAGTGTAGCGAGCAGAATTACATCGCTGACTGCCCCGCTTAAATCAATAACTCCCTTTAATACATACTTTCCAGCTCTACCCCAATTACCGTGAAATGCTTCATTAATCCCAAGTGCTAAATGATACACCCCACTAGCTATATTGTACCCTATCTTGAAAGGTGCCGTAATTGCAAATTCAAGAATTTTCAAGGGATTGATATTGATAATTGGAAGAGGATTTTGAAATCCATATTTGCCATAATGTTCCCAATTCAATCGAGCATTTTCTGCACTCCAGTCTTTATAGCCATCAACAATGCTAGAAGATGCTATCGAGATAAAATCCCAGAATGAAAGTTTATCGGGTTGTCTAGGCAAGCCAGCAAAATCATTTAATCGGTCTTGGAATGCCTTACTTTCAGTTACTGATGTCATGTTTAAATTAAACGTGTCGCAGTATTTCCTGATCAGTTCAACTCTCAATCTCGCAATTTCAACATCATTTCTACCTTGCACTCGCCACTCTCTCTCCTTGGCAGTAATTTGAGCAGCGAGGGATTCAATTTGAAATTTAGTGATGCCTTTTCTGAATTTTTTCACACTGCCATCATCTGAATTTGAAATAGATTTAAGAAGCTTGCTCACCATCTTCGTTGCTTCTGAGAAACTGATATTATTCGAACTTGCGGTTTCTACAATTTTTCCTGCTACTCCCATTGCACCCGTAATACCATTGGTAGTAGTTGCCTTATTCTTTTTATCCTTGATATTTAATACAGGTAACTTAAAGAAATTACCACTAGGGTCCGTACTATTCACTGAGTTATTCTCTGTATAAATATAGCGATTTTGACTCAATCCTTCGAATTGTGATCCACGATAGGTATCTTGACTCAAGAATGTTCCAACCTCAGTATCGTAGTAACGTGCTCGTAGGTACTGTAAGGAGCCATCATGATTCTCTGAACTATATCCGAATCGTGGTGTTGTCTTCGATAACGTAGCACCTCCTAAGGCATAGGTGTTCCACTTTACATCATTCGCACTTACACTACCAATTATGTCAAATTTTCCATTTATGATGTTATACGATGTATCTGTGTCGGTGTCTGTCTTTAAGCGTGTAATGCCGTAGGTATAGTCTTCTACTGATGATTCGCCCCGATAGGTGTTAAGGACCTGTGTATGTTCTTTTGTTCGATCATTGACATAGGTTTCATCTACGATACGTTTTGTAGTATCGCGATCGGTAATGGTACAGTAATAACTGTTTTCAGTCGCTTCCAGTGTTGCGGCTATCGCTGTGTCGAGTATCGAATCAATATCGTATGTTTCAATTTCTTCTGACACTTCACTTTCCGGTCTCAAAAGAAGATAGTTGTACGGTATAGACTCTTTACGGCCAATTCGTTCACCACTTGCATCGTAGGTGTAGGTTACTTCACGACCATAATTATCTGTGAGTGATTTTAATTGATTGCTGCTTGTAAAGTCGTATGATTCAACAAGGCCGTTTGAGTAACGCTTTTCAATCACATTGCCATAGTCATCATAACGAAGGTTGATGGTTCCGGATTCATCTACCACTGAAACGAGTTGTTGTTTTTGATTATGATTGTAGCGGGTGACGGATGATTTTCCGTTTTCTACTTTAGTTTCTGTCAGACGGTTTCCACGGAAGTCATACGTTAATTTAGTTTGTGATTCGATACCCTTTGTCACAACCCGCTCTTCCACAATTTGATTTAATGCATCATATGAGTAGGTTTTCTTCGTTGTTTCCCCTTCATTTATCAATGTTTCAACAGTTACATTGCTGCGTGCATCGCGTTCATAACGTAACTCACTCAGTATTTTTCCGTTTTGTGTAACAACTTGTGTTTCAAGATTTCCGAGTGCATCAAAAGTCCGTTGTGTTTTTAGATTGTTACTTGTTTCAAGAATCGGATTTCCAAGTGCATCATAGGCGTACGTTGTTGTTTCTTTGCCGTCAGTTACAGTGATTAAACGGTCATAGGCATCGTATGTATAGTTAACGCGTTTTCCATTTGGATAAACAATGGATGTTTGACGCCCTTTAATATCATAGGTGTACTGAACGCGCTTGTCATTTGAATCCTGTGTCTCAATGATATCTTGAGTGTTGTTGTATTTGATTAACACTGTTCCATCGGCGTTCGATGCACTTTGCATTTGACCCCAATTATCATAGGTATACGAAATGACTGCATCGTCTGTTGTCTTCTTAATGAGTTGGTTGCGCTCATTGTAAGCAAATTCAGTTTTACGGCCGTTTATGCTTTCGTTTGTAATGTTGCCATAAACATCGTAAGTACTTGTATCTTTACTGCCATCAACATTTGTAATCGAAACCAGATTGTTCATTGCATCATAATTTCGTCTCTCAACGCGTTCGTCTTTGTAGCGTGTTTCAATAAGATTGGATTCTTTGTCGTACACAAAGCGCATCACAATGCCATGTTCATCTTCCTGAGCAATGATATTTCCTGCTGCATCATAAACACGTTTTTGTATGAATCCACGCTCGTCCGTGCTTTCTACGACGCGACCCAAGGCATCATAGCGATTGGCAGTAAAATTCCCAACCGCATTGGTTTGTTTAATGAGTTGACCGCGCTCGTCGTATTCGTAGGTAGTTGTGGCATTGTTTGCATCGGTTGTTGCAACTTTTCGACCCATAGTATCATAGGTTGTCGTCGTTGAACCCAGTGCATTCTCAGTTACAATAAGACGGTCGAGCGCATCATACGCATAGGTTTCAACCGCACCTAAAGAATCTTCTTTTTTAGCGAGGCGATTCATTGCATCATAACTGTACATGACGGCAAACCCGCGTTCATCTGTCTCTTTAATGAGACGATCAAACTCATCATAGACACGAGTTTGTTTGAGTCCTGACGATTCACCCACGATCAAGTTCCCTTTGGAATCATAGGACATAGTTGTGACATTGCCCAATTCATCAGTTTTTGATTTCAAACGTCCCAAGGTATCGTAAACATACGCAATTCTTAGTTTGGGTTGTGTTTCCCACCCTTCTGAAAGGAGCTCTTGGTATTCATTATACATGTAGGTTCGCTTCAAACCATTTGAGTAGGTTTGCGTCGCAATTGCATCAAAGTCTGTATACGTCATGGTTGTCTTATTACCGTTGGGACTGATGCTCTCTACTTGACGATTGCGTTCATCAAATGTACTGGATGAGATTTGATTGCCTGATTCAATTTTCTTGATTTGATTTCCACGCGAGTCGTACTCGTATGTTACCGATTCATTCAATGGATTTGTCTCTTTTATAAGTTCATCGAAATCATTGTATTCATAGGTGGTTTCAAATCCCAATTGATCAATACTCGCTGTTTTTCGTCCTGCAAGATCGTAGCGATATTGAACTGAAGTTCCATCTGGATACGTTGTTGCAATGATTTGATTTTGAATGTTGTAGACGTTTTGTGTCGTATTGCCAAGTGCATCTACAGACTGAATCAAGCGATTCTCAGCGTCGTATTCACGCGTACTCTCGTGGTCTCCTGTAGTTTCACTTAAAACATTTCCAACCGCATCGTATTCGTATACAATCGGCAGAAGTGCACTTACAACCTGTTCCTTGACGTGTCCTCGTGCATCAAATACGGTTCGCAATTCAAAAGAACCAGCATCGCTAGATACAAGCTGTCCGAGTTCGTTATAATCATAGGTTGAGGTATTTCCATAAATATCTGTGGCTTTGATGGTTTCACCCAATACATTGGTTTCAAAGGTTGAAACACGTCCGCGAACATCTGTAGCTTTTACCAAATATCCGTACTCATTGTATTCGTAGCTCTCGGACATTCCATTTTCATCCACGCGCTCAATGAGCTGTTGCTTATCATTATAGGTTAATTTTTCTTGATAACCCAGATTGTCCGTTGTTTCAACGAGACGATCAAAAGCATCATAGGCATACGTGATCTCTTTTTGGTAGTTCACTTCTTTAATGCGTTTGCCATAATCATCATAGGTTGTTGTTGTCTTTCGTCCATATGCATCGACACTGACAACACGATCAAGAGCATCGTATTCATAAACTGTAACACGACCCAGCGCATCGATTTCACGAATCATATTTCCTTTGGCATCATATTCGTATTCTGTTTGAATAACGGTGTCATTGAGAATATCTATCTGCCGTTCCGCGATTTTTTGACCCAAGACATCATAATCATATTCAAATGTGTAACCAAGGGGTGAAACGCGTGTCGCTACCTGGTTTTGATGTGTATATGTTGTTGTCGTAGTGTTGCCATTTTCATCTGTTTCCTTAACAACATTTCCGTTGCCATCATACTCAAAAGTGCGCGCGTTGCCATCAGCATCTGTTTTAGAAAGAATGCGACGTTCACCATCATAACTACTACCCAGTGTTAAACTATCTCCAATTGAAGATTCAATAACTGTCCCATTCTTTGCATAAACCATTTCTGTGAGACGGTTTAATGGATTCAGTTCACCGACCTTGTTTCCCTTTACATCATATGTGTAGGATGTTTTCAAACCGTCCCGAGTCTCAGATATTAATCGGGATCCTTGATACTCATACTGAGTGTGTGTTTGATTAGCATCGATACTCTCAATTAAGCGACTCGTTGAATCATAGATATTGATTGATTCTCTCATAAATGGATCAATTGTCTTGGTTCGATTACCATTGGAGTCATATTCATACGAGGTTGTTTGGTCAATGAATGTTTCTGCAATGACATGATTCGAAGCATCGTATTGATATGTTTTACTTTGACCTAACGGATTCACTGTCTCAATTAGATTTCCATGGGTATCGTATGAAAAAGTCGAAATACGTCCCAATTTGTCACGACTTTCAATCAATTGGTTGTTGCTGTCATAAGTGAATGACTCGACATTTCCCATTGCATCTTCAAGTCTTACAACATTACCGTTTTCATCATATGCATAGTTTGTAGTACCACTTTGTGTTTGGGTAGCAACGATGCGACTCCAGCCATCATAAGTGTAATTGGTTCGATTGCCATTTCCATCAGTTTGAGAAACCTTATGGCCGTCACCATCATAAGTAAATGTTTCAAAGTGATGGGGATAATCTATGCGCACGAGTTGTGACCTGTCATCATAGGTATAAGTCGTCACATTACCCAATTCATCGGTTGTTGATTTTAAATTTCCAGCAGGTGTGTAACTGTATTTTGTCGAAGCACCATCTGACAATTTGGATTCAACTTTTTGACCATTTGCATACGTATAGTATTTTTCAAGACCATACATATCACGCTCATATGTAACTTGGTTTGCGTCATTGTACGTCTTGGCTTCAGAGGTTCCATCTGGATAATTTGAGCTTGTGATACGATTCTTTGCATCATAAGTAAATGTTGTTACATCACCATTAAAATCCGTGATTTTAACCACGTTATTATTCGTATCGTATGCATAACTTTTCGTCTGATTGCGTGCATTGGTTTTTTGAACCAAACGATTGTTTGCATCGTATGCATAGTTTAGCGTCGTGCCGTCTTCTACGGTTTCTTGAATGAGGTTTCCTTTTGCATCGTATACTTTGATGCAGTCATCAACACCTTCATCTTCAATTCTTGTTGCATATCCCTTATCATCTTTATAGACGCGGGTTATATTGCCTTGATAATTGGTGACATCCGTATAATCACGGCTGTAGGTAAATGTTGAGGTTTGGCCCAATGCATCTGTTTGTTTTGAAATCCGTCCCATTGCATCATAGGCATTCACAACAACTGTATCGTCGTGTTCACGCCCTGTATAGGAGAGCATCAGTGAATTTGCATCGTAACGGTATGTTATTGTATATCCCATTTGATCGCTGAATGTCACAAGATTCAAGTTCGTATCGTAACCATAATTCAAGACATTTCCATCAGGATCTTTTATCGTCCCAATGAGTCCGTACTCATTCAGCGAAATAATGAATTTTCGTCCCCCTGGTGTCACGATTGCTGTGAGCTGATGATCCTTATACTCATACGTGAAAGCAGGTTCATATTGGCTTCTTTCATACGATGTAATATTCCCCACTTCATCGAATGTCATGACTTCGTAAGTCATTGGATCTATTATTTTATAACCATAATGAATAATTTCTTTTGTTGTTTGACGGGGTGTTTCATCTTGATCATAGTAGCCGTTATCAACACGTTTTGTCTCACGACGAATTTCATAGCGTTCAATAGTGTAATTGGAGTCAAAAGGTGTTGCATAGCCATTCCCTGATTTCTCAAATGTCAGAATACGGCCTGTTCCATCGGAAAATTCGATGTTGCCGTTTGCCAAGAAGTACAATTCTTTGTAAAGACTAAGGGTCCAATTCCTCCCAAAGAGTCCAACCTTCCCGCCAGCCATACTATTATAGTAACGTTCAAAGAGGACTTCTTTATCATAATCAATGGAGCCAGTATCTGGATTTGAGTAAACGAAGTTCCCCGTATTAAAGTTAATGGGTTCGTATCCATATACACAATGTTGATTGCGTCCCAAAAGATTGTTATCAATCATACGCTTATCGTTTTCACTCAATGCGGCAGGTTGATAGACTTTATCTTTATTTTTTAAGGGGTTACGAATGAAAAGAACGTTTCCTTCAACAAGCAGATCATCATCCATATTGTTATCTTGCATGAAAAGCGTCTTATTTGTGATACCATAAAACGCCAACAATCGTGGTAAACGATCATAGGCAGTGACCTTATACAAGATAAACTCATCGCTTTGCTTCCATGCCGATGTCGTCCCATTGTGACTGCTTTGATAGGAAACTTTGTACAATGAATTCATTTTTAAGTTTGTATTATAAAGTAAGTTTGGCATTTGATAGTTACTGGTCAAACGGTAATAGGTTTGCGTATCCGCCAATGTATCATAGCCCAATTCTTGGGAATACTGAGGGAAACGGCGGTATCCATCAATGGCAAGTGTATTTCCTGTATAAATACTTTGATTGGATTTGTCCTTGACATCAACTTTGATGGCAGACCCCGGTCTACTTATCCCATCAAATCCCAACGAACTAAACTGAACTACGTTATTTTTGCGACTGTTGACCGTAAAAGGACGCAAGCTTAACGTCGTTTTATCAAGACTTAAATTATCATCGACGGGTTCTTGCTTGACTGTCGTGATTTCGATATAAGGACGATCATTAGGATAGATGTTGCTGACGTGATTTGGAAAGTAATGTGCAGCTTCCAAAAATGTCCCATCGGGTTTGCTTTCACCTTTTATGAGAATGCCATGGTGTGTGCCACTGTTTTCCCAGGATTGCATGATATCGGTAATATCAAAGTTTAATGTGCCATAATATCCCGTAGCCGTTTGAGATGCTCCCATGGGTGTCGCGATCGCACTGTTATCAAGGTATGTCTGAAGATTGTCATAGGTAATATTAAATGGATCTGAGACGTCAAAATTCTTGCTTGGATCCATCATATAGGTACGATAAACAGCACCCTCACCATCATTTGCATTTGGATGTGTATTGTAATACATAACAAGTTTCGCATCACTGACAGTTCTATTTTGACCAATGATTGGTGCTAAACTTTGGCCATTGTAAAAACTAATGATTCCCCAGTTATTGCGACTCTCACAGATGTCCATACCAGTACAAAATATGTAACCATCATTGTAATCACCATTACCAATAACTACATTATCTGTTGAGACACTACCGCCTGGGTTATAACTGTTGCTCTTGAAATTTGCGCCACTTCGTACACCAAATAACGAAACAGTTGATGAATCAAAACCTCGTGTTACATCACTCTCTAAATCAACATCAAAAGGTGTGTCTGGTTTTAAAGCTTTGGTCGCTTTGATAGAAACACCGTATCCTGTTTCAAGGGTGTGTAATTCCAAGTCAGGATTCATTGCAAGATTATCGAATGCATCACCTCGCAAACGGAAATTGAGACTACCGACCTCTTTACCTTCCGCCACCAATAGGATGGAAGTCCCCATCTCACTTAATTTTGGCGTAATACCTTCGGCTGTTTGAAAGGGAATGATTTCTGATGTCGATAGTGTTTTGTTTCCACTGAAACCACGTGTTGTAGGTGTCAGGGAATTAAACTGTTTCACATCAAAAGTGACCAGTTTACGATTATTGTCTGAGAGTGCCACCACAGACTCACTCATCGTTACAGCGCGCTCATTTGTGGTACTAATCTGAGAATTCCCTGAGCGGTCCAGTCCCACAAATTCAAGTTTAATATCTTGCCATTCGCCATCCACCAACTCGTGAACTGGATCCATAAATATCAGATTCTTTTCCTCATCATCGCGTACAAAAACCTTAATGTTCTCTTCGCGTCTTGATACATCCTCACGAAAGCCTGCTAAAGTTAAAGATTCATAATCATCTTTTTCTACTGTTCGAACTTCGGGCTCTTGTGCATTTGCTGTTGAAACCTTTTGATCCTCGGTCTCCTTTTCACTGGGACGGTTAATATCTTGTTGATAGTAAGGTCCTTTATCATCCGCATAAATATTTAAAGATTCATGGGGATTTAATTGAATGAGTGTTATCGCAATCATTAATGTAACAATTGATAACAGCGTTCTTTTCATTTTATTCTTAATTGTATTCATAGGTTTCCTCCAGGATTTCGATTGATTTCAATGTTTCACGCAACGCTTCATACTTCGCACGAATCTCATCAATATTTTCTAGTTCCATTGCATCCGCAATATCGTTAAGGATATCACCCACCGCATCGTAGTGTTCTGAGAGACTGCGATATCCATCCATTCCAGGAATCGTTTCCGTTCCCACATAGGTCAGACTTCGATAAACCATCGATTCATCTTTGAACTCGAGTGCGAATGTGCGCAGTTGTTGTGCAACATCTTCATCACAATCGATAAGGTATTGACCTGTACTCGGAAGTTTAAAATAATCTAACAATCGAAATTTAAGTTTGAAAGAGCGGTTCAAAGATGCACTCGCGTGATTTTTGAATGTAATCGCACTCCCTGTTTCTTTCTGTGTGTTGCACGCTTTAAGGAAAAACAAAAGCAATAAAGCGATCAGTATTACTAAAAATGTCACAATTTTTCGTTTGTGTTCACGTATCCATTCTTTCATTAATATTCTTCTCCTCAATATAAAAACGTGATTGCAAAAAACCAGATGGTCTGGTTCTGCAATCACGTATGCTTTTCCCTCATATATTTTACACATTCTATCACGTGCATATCACATTCATTATAATGTTTGCTTTGGGTTAAGTAAAGGATAAATCGTCAATTCTTCATGACATTCAATAAATAATTTTATAATTGTTATATATTTTGTTTATAACGTTATAAAACGGCAAGAATTAAGCCGGAAGAATGGTTATAAGAGCATATCGATTCAAACATCATTTCTTTGACAGGCGCATTCAAATTTCTGATTTATTATATTTGTGAAGATTTGATGTGCGTCCATTACATAAAACAAACATTTGATAACAAACTTGACAAATCTAACATTGGAATTGGTATGGTGGGCTTGATATGGCGATGCCAAAAATAATTGTGGGTATCAATTTATCCAAAGGAGGAACTATGAGAAAGAGTATATTTAAATATGTGTCATTAACCTTATGTCTATTCTTAATCACAACGTCACTTCGCGTTTTTGCTGATACAGAAACTGAAGTCCCAAGTGAAGCAATCCAAGAAACTAACATTGAAGACACAGAATCCGTTACAGATGAGGATCACAGTGAAGCTGTGACTAAAAACACGGAACATGAAACTGAATCTGCACCTGTTGAAAAAGAGCAAGAACCTATCGGGGTAATGGGCTCATCGGGTGGTGCTATAACCCCCTTCCAGGCAAGCATTCATGTTGAAGCAACCAGCGATACATTGGAAGTTGGACAAGTTGCTGAATACCGTATTTTCTTTACCCTGCCAGGAAGCGCAGATTCGTATAAGAATGTTCGGTTGATTCTCAATTTGCCAAACGCTCTCAATGATACAAGTATTCGTTTTGACCAAAATCTTAAAGAACTTGAAGTTCGTGGTATCGTTCCAATTTATGATGCTGTGAACCACACACTCACTTACGACTTTAACGAGATCGAAGGTGGTTTCGAGTCTAGCATCACACTTAAAATCTTAACGGAAAATGGGTATCCATTGAACGGTGAAGCATTGACATTGGAAGCGAAAGTAACGGGTGATAATCTTCTAGACGTTGAATCATCCGCAACAACCACATTGGTTGCAAATTATAACGCATCATTGTCCAATAAGTTTAATGGTATTTTAGATGAAGATGGGGTCTTGGTTGCTCGTGAAAGCATACGCTACCTTGATACTGCGCAGTATGGTATTGGTCTAAGCGTAAACCGCTATACTGCAGGATCACTCGCGCTGCAAGCAAACTCTGATTTAAAAATTTCTTACACATTGCCAGAAGGTTTACAGTATATCAGCGATACATCCGGTGTAACGCCAGTTGTAAACGGAAAAACCTATACATGGACTTTCCCAGCAAACACAAATCAGTCTGAGGAATACTATGTATCCATTAATTTCACACTTGACGTAAAGGTTGATGGTGACTTCGTCAATTTCTCATACGTCAATAACGAAGCTGTTGCTTCAATTACGTTTGTGGATGGTCACACCCAATCATTTACAGCGATTGCTAAGACAATGGTTTCACCCAACTATGAATTTACACCACCACCATTGATCGGCGAAACAGCCCTTACATCCGTATTTAGTGGGCCCAAAGATGGACTTGGTGGATTGGGTTGGATTGCCAACGACGACCCTTCTGTCTATGATGGTGCGAACTTGGGATGGCGATTCTATCTAACATCGATTGGCGCCACAAACCCTGAATACGGGCTCAATTCGTATGATGTATTCTTTATGCCCGATGAAAACATCAATATTACACGTATGTATAGTGGTGATTTTGTTTCCAGAGCGGCTAATGAGTATCCAATGGCACCCTTGGAACCTGGGCAATCTGTACAATATTCCATTAGCATAAAATATGTTGGTGAGGATACATGGACTCAGGGACTCGATTCCGTTGCTGTGAGCCGCTTCTATACTGCGGAAGAATTGGGTATTGATCCATCACGCAAAGTGGAAGTCCTTTGGATGCATTTCCATGATAATGAAGAAGCAATCTTTGTTGATAATGTTGAATACACAACATGGCAAAATATTCTTCCAGGGATTACATCGACAAACCTTAGATTCTATACATCGGTCGATGAAGGATACATTGGTTCAATTGAATCAAAATCTGCAATGGCTTATGCAGGATGGGATTCCGAGGGCTATCTTGTTACGGGACAATCAGACAATGTTCCTGCAGATGTGCGAGCAAGCTCCTATCGTGAAATTGGCGCGGGTGTGGAATCACGCTTGAGTCCAAAAACTGCACAAGTTATTCGTGCACCGGAAGGTAAATCACGGTATGTTCGTTCAAATATATCGTTAGCAAATACCACTTCAAATCTCATTAAATCGGGTTCAAATACATTACGTATGGACATCATCAATGATATTTCCTCGATCAAACGTATCGGCGGCCCCCTCACTTCTTATGCATTAATCGGTGAAGGGATTGTATTGAATGATGTGAGTGCAGCTACGGGTGGTACTGTAAGTGTCCTCGACACAAACTATCAAGGTTCAGGAAAGACCTTAATCAAACTTGAATATACCGTAGACAGTCTTCACCCGAATTCCTATACGCGTATCGAAATCCCTGTAACTGTAAGTGAAAACGCACCTTTCAAGATTGATTTACAACTGATTGGTTATCTTGCTGAAGACTTTGAAGTTGCTGATACAAGCAACGCAAATGGTACCTTTACATTAAAGAAAGAGGATACCTACCACTTCAACGGCAACGAGCCTAGCAATGATTTTGTTTATGTAACCGATAATAGCTATACCTATACTTCAGCCTATGAATATTTTGCATCCGCAAACATCAAAGGTTTACCAAGTATTGAGGTCTATGAAAACGGTAGTGCAACAATGACACTGTCCGTTCATAACAACAAAACAAATCCAATGAAGTCTCTTGTGTTAATTGGAGTGTTGCCAACACGCGAAGACACCTTCGTCCTGAATGATGATGCTCGCCAATCGAAGTTCGATATGAATCTTACAGGACCAATAGTGTTACCTGAGGCATATGCAAATGCATTTGATGTCTATTACAGCACATCCAAAGAACCGCTCGTAAATGGCATCCTTGATGCGAATATCGGATCTATTCAAAATGGTATTCCTCCACTCTCACTCGTTGATGATCAAACATGGCTTAACGAAAATGAAGTGAGTGACTTTGCAAGCATCCGTTCTTATAAAATTGTAATGAAAACAGGCAGTGCAAGTATTCTTGAATCTGTAATATCGTTTGAAGTGCCCCTTCAAGTGGATCAAACAAACCTTACCGGTCTTGAATCCATTGACAACCGAATTGCTTACGCATCGTATGCAGTTGCCGTTAATGAGGCTTCACCGCTTGAAGCACAAGCTGTTCAATTCATTTATACAAAGACACCACGTTATGATGTGAGTGGTAATAATGTAACCATGAACCTTCGGGATGCTCAAACAGCAGTGACATCCAATACCTTTATGGATAATCTAACATTAAATGTTGGTGCCATTGCCCATAAAGATGGCGTCCTTGTTCCCGAAGCAACGATTGCCTTAGAGCTTCAAGGCGATATGAATAAACTTGAAGTTGGTGTCTACACCGTCAACCTAAGTTACAGTGATGGAACACGTCGCAGCATCTTGGCTGAGAATACAGTTACACTCACAATTATTGATGAAACCAAACCATCACCAACTTTACCTTCTACAGGTATTGCACAAAACGTCCTTCCATTTTACTTTGTCGGTCTTGGGATCGCAATTCTTGGATATAACGTACTTTCTACAAAATACCGAAAACGCGACTAAGTCTTTCTGAATTCAAGAAGAAAGCGGCTTGTTATTTAAAACAGGCCGCTTTTTCTATTATATATATTAAACCATCACAATATCTTGAATTGCATATGCTAATGCATTTTTCTCTTCTTTTGAGAATTCTAAATTAAACACAAACTGGAGTGCATGAATCAATGTCTTGGCAACATTGTCACAACGATAGTCAACCAATAACATATTAATGTAGAAATCACGCATCTTTTGATCTTGATACGAGCGCATCAACATAACCTCAATTGCTGCAGTTAATGTTTTTTTACCACTTTCACGAATTACTAAATTGTTTTGAGCAAATGCCTCATCCAACATGGTCATAACAAGCTCACCTGTATGGCTTGGAAGCAAATTCAAAAGCGTAGCTGGAGTATCGCCATCTGTAATCATTGTCGTTAAAAGAACGCGCTTATCATATTCACATCCATCAATTGTAACGCTCTCACCATCAAGATTAAGCATCAAGTCAAATTCTGCAAGGCGTGATCGACACGAACGCAGTACATGTAAGACCTCTTCGCGGCTCATTCCAGTACCACAAACAAGATCATCGACCCGTGTCTCACCTGAAATATCATTCATAATATGGAGTGCTAATGTCTTCATGAGCTTGATTTCACCAATTGAACCAAGGTCACTAAATACATGAGCATCGTAAAGTTTGTTGCAAAGTGAATCATTTGTCTTGATAAGTTTATAACCAGCGTTGGTAACCGTCTTAATCTCAAAACCATAACCATGGCCAAGTTTTTTTAGTTTACCAATCAGGTTACGTGTGCGTCGTTCACTTAAATCCATTGTATTCATAATTGTATCCATTGGAATAATTTCATTTTCGTCAAATATTTCAAGTAAGTTTGTAACTGTTGTCATAGAAGAATCCCCCTCTGTGATACTAGTTTCTCACAGTGAGGGATTCCTATACAGACAAACATTTGCAAAGCTATTTTGTAACTTCTTTACTTATATAACTTCATTAATATAAATGATCAATTCATCATAGGAAGATATCTCCAATATTTTAGGACTGATGAGAATGCTTGTATACAATTCAGCAACTTCTTGATAGACAGAAAAATATTCTCTCATGATATTGAAGATAAAAATGAGCTTTCCATCATCTTTGCTTTGTCGGCCATTTGCAACACGTACAACTGCGACGCTATTTTCAACGGTAAAAGAGTCCATCGCATGTGCGCCCCCTACACCAGACACGTACAAGGTCGATCCAATTGATTCTCGCTGAGCTACCGATTCTCGAAATCCTTCGCGCGCATATCCTTTCGATTCCATAATACCTGCATACTTAAGCACAATATCTTGATAGCTTAAGGACGCATCGGTCTCTATAAAGAATAGCTCTGGCAAGAGTACTTCTTGCAGGCGGTTAATTTGGCCATGATGGCGTCGTATATTGTGATAAATCACTTCGCGTTGAAGTCGTTGCAATTCAACATCGGTTGGAATGGGTGACAACTCATAGACAAGCGTCTTCGTTTTGCGTTCAATGTAGCCGTGTTGTGTTGTCAGTAGAATCAGATCAAACGCATCCAAATCCAAGCCATCGACTTGCTTCATAAATCGTGTTGTTAATGTAGCATTGGGGAAAATCATCCGAACTCGTGAACCAAGAAAGTCAGGATTGCATTCAATCAATCCCGTCGCAAGAAGAACGTGTTTCACATTCATTTGAAAACGATACTTATCATCGTTCATGGTTGCAGCAAAATGCAATGAAAGCAAGCTTAACTCATCCCGTGATAAGTCTTCCAATTTCAATAGTGGTAAGTGTTTGATAAAATCGATCGTTAAAAGGTTGGCGAAGATATGCTTTAACCCAATGCGATCATAATTGGGATTCTTAAATTCATACTTGTATGAAATACGGATTAAGAGTGCATAGACATGATAGGTCAGCCGATTTACGAGTGAAGCATTCATTGAATAATTCGTATGGTATTCACCATCAATAGCATTCAGTGCCGACTTTACATGGGCTACATATTTCTCTTGAATCTCAACAGGCAATTGATATGAGTTTGTCATAACAAAGATATTCAATGCGAGAAGCATCTCTTCTTTGGGGCTCAGCGGCAATCCAAACTTTGCCATTAACTCAGTCATTATGTAATTTGCGGCATTGAGACTTGGAGCATCAATTTGCATACGATTGACATCGACACGAATGTGGACATCCGCATTAAAGATACGCATGATAAAAACTTCAACATGGGCAACTGTCTCGTTAAAGATGGCTTCATTAAAGTAAAGTTGATTTTCATAGAAACCGTTAAAGACAATGCGTTTGATTTGTTCTTCTTCATCAACTGTAAAGTAACGCATGCTACTAAAGTTACCGATGCCCTCTGTGAAGATATCTGCAAGAAGGTTTCTCTTGTTGTATTCAATACCTTCAATACGGATACCATAGTAAGGTTTGGACACGTAAGTAAGTTCATATTTCTCTAAGATATCCACGATAAGTTTCAAATCCGCAACAACAGTTGGGCGCGTTACATCAAGAAGTTCTGCAAGCTCATCAATGCTTGAATAGTCTTCTTCAATGTTAATGAGATACAGCATCATATTATGAAGGCGCATCGTACGGTTGCTGGCATCAACATGCATTTGCCCATTTCGCGCAATGAAGGATTCTAAAAGGGCATCATCGGTTGCTTTGAGCAAGTATCCAGCTTTTGGAATGGTGCGTATTTCAAAGCCATTGCGCTCACCCATTGTGCGAAGCTCACCCAAAAGCGCACGGACCTTTCGCTCCGAAGCTCCAACACTTTCAATCATTGCAGCAATATCGACAATTTTCCCCTCATGCAAGAGCATGAACAATGTCATCAGTGACTCCATATGAATGTCCCCCATTAATCTTTCTTCTATTGTACGATATTTCGAGAGAAATTGCCGTGTTAGAGACTGAATGTCCAAAGAAAACAACACGTCTTGCGACGTGTTGGCTTAGAGTTTGTGAAAAATAGGCTCCATCTTCGAAAATGTGCAGTATTCTGTAAATCCAAGTTCCTTGAGAATCGCTCGTGATGATTGAATGTACGCTCCCAAGTGTTCTTTTTTATGACTGTCACTTCCAATCGTAATGATGCGTCCACCCAACGCACGGTACAATTTTAAGATTTCGATAGAAGGCGTAATACCATTGATACCATAGCGGTGTGATGAAGTATTCACTTCAATCCCCTTACCATCAGCAATTACGACTTCAAGTATTTTGGTAATCATGGCCTTATGCGCATCAAAAGCATCTGTTTCTTTATCCAAGTACCGACGAATCAAGTCCATGTGAGCAAGACAGCTGTAATTGTGATAGGTTGAGACCAAATCATACATCTCTTTGTAATACCGGGTGTAACTTTCGTGCTCACTGCGTCCCTTTTGAAAATCACCCGTCCAAAATTCTTGATCATTCACTTGATGTACCGATAGTAAAACAAAATCCATGGGGTAAGCATCAAATACACGCTGGAATGAAGCAATCGTATGCATTTGCATACCAAATTCAAGACCCCGCTTGATCGATATCATGTCACCGTATCTTTCTTGGAGTCTATCAATTTCGGCGAAATATCGTGGGTAGTCGACATTGAGGATGCGTTCTCCATCAACAATACGCGCTTTGTGCATTTCGTGCCAATCGACCTTCACACCATAATCAACATGATCTGTAAAACAGATTGCATCCAATCCTAAGGCAATCGCATCATTTACAACATCTTCCATGGGATACCATGAATCATCACTGTAGTCACAGTGAACATGATAATCAACAAATAGTTCTTTCGTCATGCTTATCTCCTTCTAACTTAATGCCATCATATCATGAAAATGACTTTCGAAAACGTTGTGAGTTCCGTTTGAAATAATCGATTCACAACACCCAATATTTACTCTTTCTTTGAGATAAATCTTCCAATTTTTCCATTAGAAAAGACGATCTACCTAGCGGTAAATCGTCTTTGTTTAAAGCCATGTGATTCATGAATCTAGTTCATTTTCACAGTCGGATTTTCAATCGTTACAATGAATTCGCCGTTGTTTGCATCAACACGAATGATTGAATTTGCTTCGACGTCATGTTCAATGAGTTGATAAGCAACCTTTGTTTCGATTTCTCGTTGAATAAAACGTTTCATCGGACGTGCACCATAGGTGACATCACTCCCTTGAGCAACAATCATGTTCAATGCTTCTGGGGTTACTTCAAGGACAACCTCACGACGGCTCATGCGCACGGCAAGTTCATCAATGAATTTGCGGGCAATGTCGACAAGAACATCATCGCTCAATGCATTAAAGACAATGATCTCATCAACACGGTTGATGAACTCAGGTTTGAAGTGACTTTGAACAACTTGCATGTAGTTGTTGTTGCGGACAGCAACATCTTTCTCAAAAGCAAATTGACTACCCAAGTTTGAGGTCATGATAATAATGGTATTCTTGAAGTCAACAGTGACACCTTTACTGTCTGTAATGTGTCCGTCATCCAAGATTTGTAACAATACATTGAATACATCGGGGTGTGCTTTCTCGATTTCATCAAGAAGTACGATTGAATATGGGTGACGTCGGACTTGCTCAGTCAATTGTCCCCCTTGTTCATACCCTACATATCCTGGAGGCGCACCGATTAAACGGGCCACGCTGTGTTTCTCCATATACTCACTCATATCAATACGAATGATGCGACTCTTATCATCAAAGAGTTGTTGTGCCAAGACACGTGCAACTTCTGTTTTACCAACACCTGTTGGTCCTAAGAACATAAACGAACCGAGTGGGCGGTTTTCGTCTTGAATCTGTGCTTTCGAACGCAAGATAGCATCAGTTACAGTTTGCAGTGCATCGTCTTGACCTTTAACATAAACTTCCAACTCGTGTTTCAAGTTGAGCAGTTTCTCACGATCAGAAGCAACCAGTTTGGTAATATCAATGCCTGTCCACTTCGAGATAATTTCAGCAATCAACTCTTCAGTGACGACTTCTTGAATCATACCTTCTGTGTTTTCCATCTCGTTGGCTTCTTTGATGCGTGCTTTAAGTGCTGGAATGGTTTCATATTGAAGACGCGCAGCCTCTTCATAACGGGCTTCGTTTTGAGCACGTTCGAATTCAAGGCGTGCTTTTTCAAGTTCTTCTTTCGCACCTTTGACACCATCAAGCGCATCTTTTTCTTTTTCCCAACGGGCAAAGAGTAAGTTGTATTTCTCTTTTAGATTGCTTAACTCTTCTACAATCTCATCAAGACGTAAGAGAGTTCGCTCATCTGTTTCTTTCTTAAGGGCTGTTTCTTCAATTTCAAGTTGGCGAATCTTCCGTGTTAACTCATCGAGTTCTTCAGGCATCGATTCCATTTCAACACGAATTGAAGCACTGGCCTCATCAATCAAGTCAATTGCTTTGTCTGGTAGGAAACGATCGGTAATATAACGATCGGATAACTTGGCAGCGGCAACAATTGACTCATCAAGAATCTTAACCCCATGGTGGGACTCAAAGCGGTCCTTTAAGCCACGAAGAATTGAAATCGTGTCATCAACTGTTGGTTCACTGACCGTGACACGTTGGAAGCGGCGTTCTAAGGCGGCGTCCTTCTCGATATGTTGACGATACTCGTTGTAGGTCGTTGCACCAATTAAGTGCAACTCACCACGTGCTAACATCGGTTTGAGTAAGTTTGCAGCATCCATGGAACCTTCTGTTTTCCCTGCACCGACAAGATTATGAATCTCATCAATAAAGAGAATAATGTTTCCATCAGCTGCTTCCACCTCTTCAAGAACCGCTTTGAGGCGCTCCTCAAATTCACCACGATATTTTGCACCGGCAATTAGCGATCCCATATCAAGTTCAATCAATTGTTTGTTTTTCAAACTGAATGGAACATCACCACGCATAATGCGCCATGCAAGCCCTTCAGCAATCGCAGTCTTACCAACACCCGGTTCACCAATGAGAATTGGGTTGTTTTTTGTTTTACGGCTCAAGATTTGTATCACGCGACGAATTTCATCATCACGGCCAATAATAGGATCAATTTTACCATCACGGACATCTTTTACCAAGTCTCGACCATATTTCAAGAGGGCATCAATATTGTTTTCTGCTTGTGGAGTGTCAATGACACGACCACCACGATGTTCAAGAATTGATGCTTCCAGTTTGTCTTTTGGCATCATCGATGCATACACATTCTCAACCTCTAAGATTGCTAAGAACAATGCATAGAGGGACACAAATGTATCGCCCTTGTCTTTAGACCATTGTGTTGCTTTGCTCATCATGGTTCCAAATTCCGAGGAAGCTGTTAATTGTGCTCCTTGAACCATAGGCAAAGCTTGTAGTTTATCATCGGTAATATTTACAATTGCTTGCCGTGCAATACCGTTTTCTTCCAGGATGACATCCAAGTCACCTGAATTCATAATTGCCTTCATAACATGTAATGGCGTCACTGCACTGTGTTCCATTGCAGATGCATAGTTGACGGCTTCCATTATCGCTTGTTGGCTTTTTTCTGTTAAATTATCATTTTGCATATGCTTCACCTCCATTGTTGTTTTAGCAATCTCCATAGTTGAGTGCTAATGATAATCGGAAAGAAAAGTGATTTGCATCACTTGAACGCTTTTTTAAAGCGGTCAAAGACACTCTCACCCTTCGTTTCTCTTAACGTTTCGTAGATCTCTCGTTGTTCACGGGAAATCTTGGTAGGGACTTCCAATTTAACTTCTACATATTGGTCGCCCATTCTGCCTGAACGAAGGTCTTTAACTCCTTTTTCACGCAATCTAAACTTCGTATTTGGTTGTGTACCCGCAGGTATTGTTAAGGTAACATCACCATGAACCGTAGGAACATCAATTTCAGTTCCCAATGTTGCATCGACCACTGAAAGTGGAATTTGGATATTAATATCGTTACCTTCACGTTTGAAGTATTTATGGGTTCCAACAATTATCTCTATAAAGAGGTCCCCGTTTGGCCCACCATTGGCTCCGCGTTCTCCTTTACCGGATACACGAAGTTGTTGACCGGATACAATTCCCGCAGGAATTTTAATATCAACATTAACTTTTTTACTGTTATAGCCTTTGCCATGACATTCAGTACATTTTTTCGAAATTGTTTTTCCACTACCACCACAATCTGGACAGACTGCAGCCGATTGGAATGTTCCGAATGGTGTTCGTTGTTGCGTTACAGTTTGACCTGTACCATTACAACGCTGACATGTATGGATATCATCTTTACTGAAGGCGCCTGAACCATGACATACTGTACATTGTTCATCAACATGCAGTGTGATTGTCTTTTCAGCACCGAAAACGGCATCCATAAAGTCAATCTTCATGTTCATAAAGCGATCTTGACCTTGTTGTGGAGCATTTGGATTACGACGACTTTGTTGGCCACCTCCAAAGAACGAACTGAAGATATCTCCAAAATCATCAAATCCTGCACCACCACCGAAGCCACCAAATCCGCCAGCACCGCCACCTGTTCCACCATTTTGATCGAAGGCAGCATGACCGTATTGGTCATAGGTACTACGCTTGGTTTGATCACTTAAGACTTCATAAGCTTCTTGTACTTCTTTAAACTTAGCGTCAGCACCATCCTCCTTATTGACATCAGGATGGTACTTCTTCGCTAACTGGCGATAGGCTTTTTTAACTTCTTGTTCTGTAGCACTCTTTGAGATACCCAGAACCTCATAATAATCTTTTTTCGCCATATCTACCCTCCAATATTAGTAAACTTCATTAATTTTTTTCTTCAAACTCAGCATCAACAACTGTATCTTCTTGAGCTAATTCCTCTTCAGGGTTTGATTGCGCTGCTTGTTGCTCATACATTGCTTGAGACATTGCTTGTGCTGCTTGTTCAAGTGCATCAAGTTTTTCTTTCAATGTATCCATGTCATTGTTGTCCAATGCAGTTTGAAGTTCATCACGTAATTTTGTAACTTCTTCTTTTTGTGCATCATCAACTTGTGCTTCTTCATTTTCCAATGTTTCTGTAATTTGGTGAATGAATTGTTCGGCACGGTTTTTGAGTTCAACTTCTTCTTTTAATTTCGCATCTGCTTCAGCATTTTCTTCAGCATCACGAACCATTTTTTCAATGTCAGCATCGCTTAATCCTGAGCTGTTTGAAATTGTGATTGATTGTTTTTTGTTTGTTCCTTTGTCCATTGCCGATACGTTTACAATACCGTTAACGTCAATGTCAAATGTAACTTCGATTTGTGGAATACCACGACGTGCTGGTGCAATACCATCTAATTTAAAGACACCCAATTGTTTGTTGTCTTTTGCCATTGGACGCTCACCTTGCAAGACGTTGATATCAACAGCTGGTTGGTTATCAGCAGCAGTTGAGAATACTTGTGATTTCGATGTAGGGATTGTTGTATTACGATCGATAAGAACGGTCATAACACCACCCATTGTTTCGATACCCAATGATAATGGTGTAACGTCTAAGAGTAGCACGTCTTTAACATCACCAGAGATAACACCACCTTGGATTGCAGCACCCATAGCAACAACTTCATCAGGGTTAACAGATTTGTTTGGTTCTTTACCTAATTCATTCTTGACAGCTTCAACAACTGCAGGAATACGCGTTGATCCACCAACAAGTAATACTTGATGAATATCATTCTTTGTAAGTCCAGCATCTTTAAGTGCTTGACGAACAGGAACGAGTGTACGTTCAACCAATGATTTTGTCATTTCATCGAACTTAGCACGTGAAAGTGTTGTTTCCAAGTGTAATGGACCAGATTCACCAGCTGAGATAAATGGTAATGAAATTTGTGCATTTACTGTAGCTGATAAGTCTTTTTTAGCTTTTTCTGCTGATTCTTTGAGACGTTGCATTGCCATTTTGTCTTTTGACAAGTCAATGCCGTTTTCTTTCTTAAAGAGATCCACTAAGTAATCAACGATGATGTGGTCAAAGTCATCCCCACCAAGTTTGTTATCACCTGCTGTTGATAATACTTCAAAAGTTCCATCTGCTAATTCTAAGATCGAAACGTCAAATGTACCACCACCAAGGTCAAATACTAAGACTTTTTGTTCAATATCTGTTTTATCGATACCAAATGCTAAGGCTGCAGCTGTTGGTTCGTTGATAATACGTTCAACTTCCAATCCCGCAATCTTACCAGCATCTTTTGTTGCTTGACGTTGTGCGTCATTAAAGTATGCAGGAACAGTAATAACTGCTTTGGTAACTTTTTCTCCTAAATAGTCTTCAGCGTATGCTTTCATGTAACCAAGAATCATTGCTGAGATTTCTTCAGGTGTGTAATCTTTTCCTTCAAGATTAACTTTTTGGTTTGTACCAATTAAACGTTTAACAGAAATTGCTGAGTTTGGGTTTGTAACAACTTGACGCTTTGCAGCATCCCCAACAATTCTTTCACCGTTTTTAAAACTTACAACAGAAGGTGTAGTACGATTTCCTTCTGGGTTTGTAATAACTTTTGCTTCCCCACCGTCCATAACTGCGACAGCAGAGTTTGTTGTACCTAAGTCAATTCCGATAACTTTACTCATAATAATTTTCCTCCTAAATTTATTGGCTTACTTTTACCATGCTCGCACGTAGAATGCGATCTTTTAACATGTAACCTTTTTGTAATTCTTGAACCACAATGTTGGGTTCAACACCGTCCACTTCTTCCATCATCATTGCTTGATGAATGTTTGGATCAAACGGTTGATTTAAAGCTTCAATGGGTTCAACACCCTCAGCTTTTAATGAAGCCATCAGTTGTTCGTAAATCATTTGAACACCTTCTCTAAAGGCCTCATCCGAAGTATCCTGGATTAACGCGCGTTCCAAGTTATCAATAACCGGAAGGATACTTGTTGCGAAACTTTGAATGCGATACTTACGTGCTGTTTCATGTTCACGTTGCAAACGCTTTTTCAAGTTCTCTGTATCAGCGAATGTTTTTAAATAATCATTCTTTAAATTTTCTATATCTTGTTTTAATGAAATGATTTCTTCTTCCAAAGAGACTGCTTCAGCAACATCTTCTTCCTCTACAGGATCGACTACTTCCAGCTCTTCTTCAATTGTTTCATTCTTGTTCGTCTTCTCTTTGCTCATCTTGACCACCTTTCCCATAAACTTTTTCGACCATTTCTGAGACGTAATCAATGAGTGATACGACTCGACCGTATTCCATACGGTTTGGCCCAACAACCATTAGCTGATGTTCTGAATTTTCAGTAAGTTGAAACTTACTTGAGACAACAGCCATGTCATCGACCCATACAAGTTCACTGTGCGATCCCTTTGTAAGTCGTAGATTTTCATGGTTAATCGATATTTCACGCCACATCTCACTGTTTTCAAGCATCCCCATTAACTGGCGTAGCTTTTCAATATTTGAGAACTCTGGTTGGTACAGCATATTGCGCTCACCACTTAGGTAAACTTCGCTTTGAGCAAACTTAACGAATGCTCCTACGAATGCTTCAAACAAGACTTCATATTGAACTAACTTCACAGATAAGATTGGTCTTAAACCTTCCATCTTCTCAACGATGTCTCCGAGCTTCGTACCCTTGAGACGCTCATTCAAGATGACCGTGCACTGCTCAATGTCTTCAACACTGACTTGAGATTCAAAATTGAAGATGCGGTTTTCCGCATGTCCCGATTCAGTTACAAAGACTGCCATCGCTGACAACTCATTCAACGGAATCAATTGAACACTCTTTAGAATCTGATCCGCAGCACTCGGCCCTAAGACCACTGCTGTCAGATTTGTCATGTGCGAGATGATATCGCTACTTTGACGAATTGCTTCATCAATGTCCAAACGACGATCAGAAAATACCTGAGCGATCGCATTCTCTACACTGCGGTTCCCTTCATCTTCCATGAGATGTTCCACGTAGAAGCGATACCCTTTTGTAGAAGGCACCCGACCCGAAGACGTATGCGTCTTTTCAATCAGCCCTTCTTTTTCTAAGTCAGACATTTCATTGCGTATCGTCGCAGACGAGTACGGTAAGTTGAATTTCTCAATTAACGTGTTCGAACCAACAGGTTCAGCCGTATTGATAAACTCAGTAACAATCGCTCTAAATATTTCTACTTTACGCGGTGTTAACATAAATTCCTCGCCTCCTAAACACACTATTTTAGTGCCTGTAACTATTATAGAACAAGCTTTTAGCAGTGTCAAGGGTTAAGTGCTAAAATATAGAAAAAGCAGACGATTAATCTGCTAATACAAAAAAAATTATACTACAACCCCGTCTAGCCATGTAATCCAAGCAATAACTGTAGAGTATCTACGTTTAGGTGTCGAACCACCTAATTTAGGTTGGTAAATTCTAAGTAAATCGATGACAAATGCTTCAGTTGGGAGTTTTTCAAACTCGTGAAGGTACTCATATGCCTGATTAAAAACATTCAAATTCAAGACTTTAGATACTAATATTTTTTTAAAATCAGTACCTTGGCTTGAACGTAGTTTTCTTCCCAAGTCGGTGAAAGTATATTGAGCTCTTTCTTTTTTTTCTAAAACACCTAAAAAAACTAGTGCTTTTAAATAGTATTGTCCCTGACGTATATCATATTCTAAAAACTCTGCAATCTTAATCGCATTTGTAAACTCTTCAACACCCAAAATTATAGAAATTATGGTATTAAACGAGTTTGCTTGAGGGAATGGCACGTCACTTGGAGTTACAGGTATTGCCTTTTTTAGTATTGTGGTTTTATAATTTTCTGATTCTTTGTTTTTTATAATGTATCTAGCCGTTTTTGTAAGTCTCAACGAATTATACTGATTATCATCTTCAAAACGATACTGATATAAATTATAGATTCCATTGTCATAAACAACATAAATCGGAAGAACTTCTTTAGACACCCTATTTTTCCAATGGCGATATGGATAATACAGCTGTCTTACAATAAAATCTGAACTCTTTCTATTCTTCGCCTCAACTACTAAGACGGATGTTTCCGATTCATACCCTCCATCAATTTCCATTTGAGGTCTTAGTATGGATATTTTGTATTTAAAACTAGAATCATCCTTTGAATTGATTTGAAAATCAAATGGTTCAGCTCTCATTCTCCCTGATATGGTTTGAAAGTATTCTTCGTCAAGAAACTCATCTAAAATACCCGAAATTTCAAGCACGTGAAGTGCTGCGCTTTCAGAGTAAACATCATCAACATTTAGCGTTTCCAGCTTAATTGGTAATTCTCGATAAAGAATCTCTGTATGTTCAATAGATGGAAACTTATGATACGCTTGAAAACTTCCAATTGTATACACGCCATTATCTATAGACAATATACATAAATCATTATCAATGAAAATTTCTGGGCGTTGGTTTGAAAAATCAAATTTAGTCATCAACCTCGGCTCACGACCGTACTTCTTGATAGTATCCGCGGTAATTTCGAAAATTCCATCTTTTTTCACCGTTTCAAGGATGCCTTCTCCTTGGATAATCTTTTTCCATGCTTTTGCAACAGATTCTCTTGCCATCTTATTCCTCCAAGTCGTAATTTGTAATCAATACCTCGTTTACATTGCCTCTGCCATCTCCATTTGAGTTAATGCTTCTTCGAGCTGTTACTATTTTGATATTAAAACATTCATTGGAATATAGTTCATGTACCTTCGGTACATCAGAGTTTGACAACATTAGATGCACTCCTCTCTCAGTTAGTTCAAGACATAAATCTCTCAATTCGATTTGATCTTGAAAAGAGAACCCATCTTTTTGGTAGCTTGTAAACGAAGCTGTCTCAGAAACCGGAATATACGGTGGATCCAGGTAGACAAAATCACCTGCTACAGGTATTGCCAAAAATTTTTTATAATCAGTGTTATGGAAATGAATTTCCTTATTTTTTAAATATTTTGATACACTTTCGATATTTTCCTCTGTATAAAAAGACAACTCAGTTTTCTTGGCGAATGGAACATTATTGTGACCGGAAGAATTAACTCTATATAACCCATTATATCCAGCTTTGTTCAAAAAAAGAAATCTTGCCGCTCTAAATGTAGGTGTTAAATTCTTTAGTCCAACTTTACGGTCTAATTGCCTTATATAATAATAATAGTCTTCATCTTCGATCAATTCTAAGGCCAAATCATCAACTATAGTCATGAGTTTTTTAGGTGAGTTTTTTACACGAACATACAAATTGATTAGCTCACTATTTAAATCATTTACATACGCAATTTCGGGTTTAAGCGCAAACAGAAGTGCTCCTCCACCTAAAAAAGCTTCAAAATATCGATTATACTTCTTCGGCATATTTTCTTTTAATTCTGGCAACAATTGTTTTTTACCGCCAACCCACTTTACAATACTATTCATTTTGTTTACCTCTTGTTGAATTATAGCATAAATCACGATTAAATGAGGCGTGTATATGATGCATTCGTCCTAACATAAATTTCTTAAGAAGTGATCTCACTCAGAATCTTAGATACATCCATTTCAATGTCATTATTGTCATGCTGCAAAGGACGAGTACTTTTAAAATAGTTGTTATCTGTATAGAGCTCATTTTTATTCTTCTTATCTTCTTTTTCTATTTCAATTGCAGCTGAAATTCTGTTATCTATATTAATAAATTTGTCTTTTAAGATTGCAATATTCGCTGGTATGTCATTTAAAAGTGCTCGAGATTCATTGTATAGAAGATTATAAATCATGTATTCGCCATGCGGGTAATAATGTTTATTTTTAAAGAACATTTCAATCTCGGATTCAAGTTTCTCGTTGAGTAATATGATCATATCAGTTTGTGAGCTAATAAGTTTTTCCTTCTTTATTTCGTCGTTAAAAAAATCGCTATATTTATAATCTGAAAAAATACTTTTATAAATTAAATTAATGAGCGTGCTCAAATTTTTAGAATAACTCAGTCTATTAAGGACACAAGCTGACCACAATTTTAGAATTTTTTCTAACTCTACGACTTTGTAGCTATCAATGAATATTTCATTAAGAAGTTCACCATCTTTAATTTTAAGAAGAATGTCAACCTCTGAAAAACGTTTCTTCAAATCATTAATATAATCTGTATTTGTCAGAAGATCGTATTTTTTTATTGAGTTTGACTCATTGCTTGATTTTGCAATTTCTAATACTAGATTGCTTTCCTTTTTTAAGTCGACTTCAATTAATTTAACGGGAACTTTTACAGCGTCCATACTTTTAATCGCATGTCTCGACAAATATATACTACACATCGATTGCTGACCATTAATTACAATAGGGTTAGTTACCCTACAACTACCTGCAGAATTGTCTTGGAATTTATCACAAAGAATGACTAAACCATTATTTTTCAAGAGCATTTCGTTTGGATGATTTAAAAGTGTACGTGTAATCTCTTTGTTAATTTCAGAATCAATTAAAAAGCCACGTACATTACCATTAAACAGTCTTTTCAGTTCAATATTAATCTCTGATTCATAGTTAATCATATCTACAATACTTTTCCCCGAAAGTGTTCCTACAAGTACATTAACCTCGCTACCTTGGTTTGTCAAAACAGTCTCATAGCAAGAATTACCTATATTCAAGTTCACCGCAACATCCTCAAACATATTATTTATCAAAGTATTTTGAATATCTGTTACTTTTTTATATAATTTATCCCCACTGATAATTTTGAACTCTATTAAATGCAACTTTCCATCAAACACTCGTCGGAACTCATCATATAGTGTTTTTTCCTTTTGAGTTGGAATATTCATACATGAAATATATACCACATATTTAACTTTTTTATTCGGGGAAACGCTCAAACACTTCATTATCCTATCCTGAATTATTGATAAATCAGAATATCCATTTACCTCTTTCACATGTTCTCGTTCGATTATATACCTCTTAAAACTCTCGAAAAAAGCGGTGATGTCACTGTTCGAAAACTTATCAGAGAATTTACATTGAAGGCCTTCAATTATTATTTCATCACCTTCAATAATATGGAAGCCATCCAACTTACCGTCTTCTCCACTCGCAGAATACTCGTAAGCACCATTTACTTTTCGCTTACTTCCTACCCACCAATTTTCAATAATATCTAGGATAGGCCGTTCAAAAATAAGTGAGGATGAGAGAATTTCAAAAGCAGTTGATATTTTCTTATCCTGATCTCCACTAATTAAAAATGAATCTAATATCTTGTCTATAACTCCATAAAAATTATCTTTTTTTACCATTTTAAGACCTCCACCTTGCAATATATTACAAATATAATAGTGACATTTCTATCATTCAAATCACCCACTACTATACTCTAAAAATTAAATTAAATTTGTCAATCCGGAATTACGGTTCCATCCCCTTGTTTACCAGCGAATTATAAACAGAAACTATCTCGTTAAATTGCTTATCTGTCGGCACTTTACCTCTAGTATGTAAAGCAATGGCCATATCAAGCATTGCTTCATCTTTAGGTGTTAAATAGAGGTACTTAATTCCCCATTCTTTTGCTGCAATCCAGAGATTTAAATCTTTATTCACAACGAAATTCATTGAGTCAACTGTGCTTTCTGTAACATCTTTGGGTTTAATAATTTCTTTAGTAAGCAAAGTATTATTAAAAGAATCATTGAACGTCCAAGAGTATGCTTTTGCACGCTTCCAAGCCTCATCCTTTTTCGCCCATTCCGTTACGTTTTGTGTGAGTCTATCATCTCTAGTTAAAAAATTATAAACTTCTAAGGTCGTAACCTCTAGTTGTGATTCTAACTCTGAAAACAATGACTGATTCATCCAAATTCGATTCAAATCAATCTCTAGCTTTACTTTTTTTGCGTGGTTTGAAAGTAACGCAATTGAATAAGCAACAATGTTTGCACGATAAGCCTTAATTTCTTTATACCATTCCTGATTCGAGACTAATTTCTCAGTTTCTCTGAACAGAATTGCTTTAGCTACTAACTCTTTAAAGAATTTCGCATTAATGTCTGAGGAATTCTTTGACCACAATCCATCATCACCATTACTGCCTTGAATTTTCGCAGAAAATAATCTGGTAACTGTTTGGGCCCCTCTACTTACATTTTGCGGCTCACCTTCGAAAGTCATAAAATATTTCGCAATATCTGTCTTTTTAAGAACTTGGTTTTTAGGATTCTTGAGCCTCCAAGCCTTAACTTGGCTATCAGTCAATTTCATTTCTTGGACTGTATATTGCCCTCTTGCTCTTTCGTAGAACCACGATGTTTGATATTGATTCCCATCAACAGCAGGAGCCAGATTTTTCTCAGAAAGTTCCTGAATTTTAACATGAAATGGATGATTACTGAAAAAGTCAGATTCATCGACTTTATTTTGTGAATTTGACGTTCTCGCAATTTCTGGTACAAGTTGTTCAGCAACTTCAGTATTCTCTAGAATAGATAGTTTCATCATTACCTGAACCTCTGATAAATCTGCTTTGTCTTTCAATAGAGCATTAGCCAAGGAAGCGGTTGTTTGTCCACCGTTGACAATCTGCAAATTATTGATAGTTGTGATGAGAATTTCGTTCCCACCGAGCATAGTCTCAATACCATCACCGGTAACCGTAATTCCATTATTGAGTATAAAAAACTTCTTCGGTTCACTTAATATTGTCTTTCTAATTCCTTTGTTAACTTTACCTCTCACGCTCAAAAATGCTCTAACGTTCCCTTCAAGAATTTGGGTTCCTTTATCCAAATAAATACGTGCAAGCAATTCTCCCGGTATAGTAGCCAGATAACTTGTAAACTCATTTTCTTTTTGAGTTGATAGTATCCCTTTTATTCCTTCATACCCATAATCCGAAAATGTAATGTTGACGGGTTCTTTCTCAAATCCAGATTTCGCCATATCAAAAAGGCGAGACGCGTCGTAAACATTGTATTCAACAGGTATTTCATGAATGTCTTCTCTTTTCGAATTCTTAAAACGACTGGAGAGTTGTTTATTAGTTAATATGGAAATCTTTATCTTCTTTAAGTCAAAATCATGTTCTAATTGTTCGCGATTTTTATAGAGCGTGTTAATTTGACTGGCTACCTCGAAACCAACTGAACTCTCCTCCCATTGGGAGTATTTTCCTTCAATACCAACATAAACTAACTCTTCAACACCTTTGATAAGGCTGTCTAGTTGTGATGACCTCAATTTATCATCCATCGATGCTAAATCATCTACAATAAAGAGAGTGTACGAGCCATCTGCATCGTCATAATAAAAACCATTAATTTCGACTTTCCTGTTTTGTCGGCCTGTTTTCTTAAAATAGCCAACAAAGTAATCCGTTATAACTTCTGACTCCACAAGCATATCAGCAATTTTAACTAAATAAGCCTCTTCTATAGATGTTTGGTGTACATTTGCTTCAACTTGAGCATCAGTCGTAAAATCACTTATAAAATCGTAAACATTCATATTAATCTCCTTAGATTTTTTAGATAGTTGATTCTGTAAGACTATTTAAAGATAATGCATATTCGACTTTAACAACCTTCTCCGGAATATTGTTTTTTACGAGTCGAGGGAAACTATCATTCACCAAATAGAACTTTGTCGAATGATGAATATAACGAAAATTGTTGACATAACTTAAATCATCTAAAATTTGACAAACATCTAAATCAAGCTTGCTTAAAGAAGTATAAAATTGAATCTTCTTCTGTTCGTCTTCAAGTTTTTCAATAACTGAAGAGAAAATACTCTTTAGATTGATTGCTTTATTGTTAACTTTACTTGTGCCCTCATAAGACGAAACGACCAGATAACCCTCTGTTTCAGAATCGAGTTGTTCAATTGAGGAAATTTTTACCGTATCCGATCCAAATGAAATAGCCTTGGCCTCATACCAGATTCCACTTTCAAATGTAAAATCTTTGCTAGCCATTTTCGGACCAATCCAAGCATCAATAGCTTGGTTTGGTCCATAGAGTTCAAAAAGATAACTGTCCAATAGATTCAATTCATTAATAAGTCCTTTGATTACATTCTCAGGAACATCCTCTCTAAGAGGTTTAAACATGTCTAACCACAATATGTAACGATTGTAGACGGTTTGTATTGTTGCGGATGTTTCATTTTTAACAATTGATTCAAGGTCTACTGCGAGAGTTATAAAGATGCTCAGTAACTTCTCATCTTTCAATTCAAGTAAAAACATAGTCTTATTTCCTTGTACTGACTTCGTTGATTTAATGAAGATGGTACTTACAAGCTCAATTTGAATTTCATTATCCGTTGTCGCTATGGCAATCGCATAGGAGTCAAAATGAGTCCCAGCATACAATGTTACATTACTGCCTATTATTTGCTTTGTAAAAGCAGAATTTTCGCCTTCTGTTCTAATCTTATTCCTTCTAAAGGTCTCGGCATACTCATCTAATCTTTTTATGTCCATATATGCTTATTCATCCTCCACTTCTAATTCATCTGACTCTAGATATATCGTGTTAACAGTATAATCAATATACTGTGTCCGCCCTGTACCTAAATCTGGAATACCTACGGAAATTAATGGAATCGGATTATTTACGAGTATTTTATCCTTGAATTTTGGTACTATGAAGTAAATCATTAAGATTGGTTTTCTATTAATACTGGCACTAAAATAATTTCGTTGCGGAATACTCTTTTCCTTACTTATTCTCTCATCCTCTATTATCTCTACTTGGCTATCTGTCAGACCATAACGACCATCATTAGGGCTTCCTAATCTAGACGATGAATTTTTAAAAATTCCTTCTGAAATTGTATGCTCAATAACTTTTCTCTCCAACGCTTGACCAGCTATTCCATTTTCTAATGTATATTCAATCTTAGACTCACCCTGCGCGAAGGCGACATCCCAGAGTTCTAACTCCTCCATATCATTCTTTTCGAGCCAATTTATAATGAGTCTTCGATCAAATCGCGAAGCAGTATCCACAACACTGTATTCATCTAAAAATTCTATGATTGATGATTTTTTAATGTCCTTTAAGCCTTTGCCAATTTTCCTACTCTTTTCTTTAGGGTACAGCTCTTCTGAATAATATTTCTGGTTTTTATTGAGGAAGTTGTTGATGGTCCGAACGTTATGAGAAATAATATTTTCATCATAAACATTGAATACTGTAGTCTCTAAAATATCCTTATTGAAATTTGCTTTTGCGGTTATTGCCCCGCTATTCCTCATTTTATTTCTTGAAGTAATAATTAGTCCCGTCTGTCCGCTTCTAACTTTGATACCAAAGTTCATAGGGGTAAGACCTTTTAAAGAATTATCACGTAAATCATCTTTTAACTCTCTTGTGGCTGTTGCGATAAACTTAAAATCATCAATAACTTTTGAAGTCATAAATACTCTACATAAGTCAGCATAATTATTGCGATAGCCAAACCAACGACCCATTTGTAGTAATGAATCATACATAACTGAGTTTCTGTAATAGTAACTAATAATTAATCCCTCTAATGTCAGTCCTCGAGCTAAAGAGAAACCACCAATTATGATAGCACGAACACCCTCTTCTGCTCCAACTTCATAATTAAGACCTTTATTTTGCGCATTAACTACCTCTACAGTAATTCTATGAACTGATTCATGCATATTCTGTAGAATTTGTTCAAAACTAAACCCGCTAGTTTCTGTATATTCAGTTTCAAAACTTTCCCGCATTGCACTGATAATCGAATCCGAGTTATGTTGCAAGGCGGATCCTTTCCCATATAATTTAATATGCAATTGTAGTTTATTTACGTACTCCAACACCGCAACTTTAATTCTGTCATGAATAAGGACAAAGCGACTTGCATTAATCAACATTGACCGATGTGTGGTAGTCGCTCCACGTAAATCCCTTATAGTATTTGCAATAAAAAACAATCTGACTGCGTGTTTTAGAGTTGGTGAAAGAGTCGTATAATTGTAATCTCTTTTATGTTTTAACGGTAGTGTATCGTCTTCTTTAGAGTGTTCCATCTCTTTAACCATACCACTATGAATTGCAACCTCTTCATCATCTGAAAACATAGATTGTAAGCCAATATACTCACTTGACTCACCTAATACGTATATGTAATCCTTTGGAAATAAGTCTTGTAAGTCCATTTCTTCATCATTCTTCGGATTAATAAAGATGTTAGCGAAAGGTGTTGCAGTAAAGCCAATATAACTATTACGATTAAATAGAACTAGAATTTCTCTGATTGCTTTGTTAATTGCAGTTGGTGTCTCTTCCTGCGCTCTTGTGTTAATGCTTGCAAAATCAGCTTCATCATCAATTAACAAAAGTGAAGAATCAATTTTGCTGTTATGTTCGTTTTTGCTGTATTCAATCAACCACTTTTTAATATTTTTGAGTGATGTGGAGTTTTTCTTTGTAACAATAACAACCGGTCCCTTTTGCGAGTCAACAGATAGCTGAATATTTCTGGCTGAACCGACAGTAAAATCTCCTGTTCTACTCGTTATATAGGTAGGTGTAGCAAGCTGGTAATTTATATCTTTAGTAACCTCTACACCAACATTTTTTCTCCCAAGTCCTTCTTCGATTCTAATTTGGGTTTGTTCACGAAGTGTATTTGTAGTTCCAGTTAAAACGATGATTAACTTATAGTGTACATCACCCGCAATATTCATTAATCCAACATAGTTTGCTGTTTTCCCAGACTGAACATCCCCTACGATTAGTCCTTTCCTTTCCAATGTCCCTTCTGTATTTGGGTTACCAGCCAAATCCATTATTTTGTATAAATTTGTTTGCATTTCTTGCATGACGGCCAACGGAAAGTGTTTCTCTAGTTTCAGATAGTCACGATATCGTTCCCATCGTGTATAACTTTTATCTTTATAGAAATCGTGAATCCAAGGAGATATCTTATCCTTCCCTTCAACCGTAACACTATCACCCATTGAAACGCGAATAGTTTTTATTGCATGTTCAACGATCCTAGTATAGTCAGCATCACCTAAAGCCTCAAATCGCTTCATATTGCGGAAATCTTCAGCAAGTTCAATAATCTCCGGTTCGGTTTTAATTGTATTTTCACCAATACTGGTCATTATAAATCTCTCAAATAATTCAATTATTTTCATGTATTTTCTCCAATTCTAGTGAAAGTCGTTTTTGTGCTTCATCGTTTGACATATATGGTTCCATCTTCTTCAAACCCATCAATAAACTTCTTTGATTTCCTATACCTAAGAGATTTGAATCTTCGATGAATTCTTCTAGTTCTTTCATTAGGTTTTCTTGTTCAAAGCTTTGAACAGATCCATTTGCCACTCTTGAATAAAGTGCTTGAACAGGGAGATTATTTTCTAACCCTTTTGTAATAGTGGTAAAAATTAGTGATTGTTCTTTTGAAAGGTCATTTTCAAATTGTTTAATGAGACCATTCTCTGAATTCATCTCAATAAAAAATGTTCCTTCACGTGTATCCAAGAGTTTCCAAAAAGTGTCATCTTTAGTCAATTCTTGCCTTCCTTTATGAGTATTCACCTTACGAGAAACATTTTCTCCATCTGTTATCGCAGATAAGAGATTTTTCCTAATTTTACTTGGTACAGTCGCTCGACTTTTCATAATGTCGAGTTCCCAAAGATAATCAAGTGAATTTGGAAGGTCAACCTGTATTCTGAGATTCTTTGCCAATTCAGATTTGGAGTTAAGACCTAAATAATCCCCCCAAACAATAAGTCGTTTATTTCTATAAATATAAAATCCTTGGGATTTATAATGTTCATTTGTTTTGCCCACTTGTCTTTTGTCATTTGGCGACAAATTTGAATAGTGTGGAATTACAACAGGTGATAAATATAATTCTTCTCCGTCGACAACTATTTTTTTCTCTTGTAGTTCTTGTGTTCCTGGATGAGACCGTAAAAAGGGGTCCTTAGGAGATATTGCCTGTCCGTTAATACTGATTTTTAATCTATTTCCTAATAACCTATGATATACAAGGGATATATGTTCACTTGCTAGACCCATTTGCTCCTCTAACTCTGTTTGCTGATTCACAGAAGAATGTTTAATTCTATCGAATACTTGCCACATCACTAGGGTTCCAGAGTTTTTGTCTAAGAGGGTTGATACATTCGGAATTTGATGAATTTGTTCCATTGAAAGCAGTTTAACGTTAAATTCTTGAGTTTGAAGTACATAATCTAAATCCCACTGCAGTGCCTCAAGATGCTCACCTTGTTTACTTAATACTGTAAGAAGTCTGCACTGAGAAAAACTAGCTGATTTTAAACCCATACCAAATCGTCCAAGATCATCCTTAGCACGCGTTTCTGTTGGATTCTTGCTGCCAAGACGCATAGCATTAATTAACTGATCGTGATTCATTCCAAAACCATCATCAAAAATTTGTATCATCGGTGAACCTTCGAATGACAGTAAAAAAATATTAATATTTTGCGAATTAGCACTTAGCGAATTATCAATAATATCGGCCATTGCTGTCTCGAATGTATAACCAATTGAACGGATGCTCTCAATCAGATTCGATGCACTTGGAAGTAAAAGTAAATCATTACTTGTTTCCATTAAGAATCCTCTTTTCTATGTGATCTATTGCGAGAAAAATCTCCTCAAGAACTGGAACACAGATACTATTCCCTGCTAGCTTGTATGTCTTCTCCCCACTTAATCCCTTTACTTTCTCATTATTGATTTTATCGAACTGTGAATTAGGAAAACCCATTAGTCCGAAGCATTCACGTTGTGTTAGGTATCTGTAAGGTCTCTTATTTTCATATCCCCACTTTGTCTCGATTAAACCTGCATTAGGATTTCGATCCTGTTTTGTGGTAATTGTTCTAGCAATAGCACCAGTGAATTCTTGTTTTTTTGTTTCTGGATCATATGTAACTATAATTGGATTTCCTATTGAGTTGTATGTCTTGGTTTTTTCTTTGATTACCCCATGTATTTTTTTTCTACTGCGGGTGTAGTTGGGATGTACCAGAATTTGCTCATCAATGTACTTATCCAAATATATGAATTCATCAATTTTCTTTTGAACACGAATATTTTGTCTTGTTAAATTGTTTTCTTCTAGCAAATAGGTCTCAATTTCCTCTTTTACTTTTTTATTATTATCGATTTTTATACTTAACATATACGCACGTCGTCTTTTTTGAGGAAGACCAAATTCCGAAGCATCTAACAACCATTTTTTGGAGTCATCCTCATATGAAAAATGATTGTAGTAACCCAAACTTTCCAATTTATTCAACCATAATGTAAAATCTTCTTTATGAGTTTTAGAAAATACTTGCATAACATTTTCCATGAGTAAGAATTTAGGTAATTCCAAATTGGAATCTATGCGCTCTTCTAGGATTCTTTCTATTTCCCACAATAGCCCGGATCTTGTTCCTCCATCTTTTTGGATACCATTATTTCCGGAATTATGAAATGCAGCACCGACAGACAGATCTTGACACGGGAATGAATAAGTCAACAAATCTATTTCCTTTGGTAAACTTTTTCCACTCAATTTAGTAATATCTGTAAAGTGTTTCTTTTCGCTTCCATTTATTGCTTGATATAAAAGTCTTAATTTTTCAACGGGTGTTTGAACAAGTGATCTCTCAGTAATTGGATTTTTTCCATTATTTGAGAGTGTCAAATTTCTAAGTTTATCAATGAGTTCCTCCTTACTCATTCTCTTTATATTTTCATCAATTCTGTTTCCATGATGCATTAAATGGTATGCGATGATTGCGCCAATTTCCCATTCAACCGTAGCTAATACAGTAAAATCTATCCCTATGTTTTCAAGTGCCTGTCTCTGAGAACCAATACCCGAAAATGTCTCAACAATTCTCACAATTAACCTTACCCTCATCTCTATTAAATCTAAATCACACTATTAAAGCTAAATCACGATTTATCCCATTACTGATTAACAAAACACAATAAAATACCAAATCGTTTTTACTCATCGAAGAATATTATTTCATCTGTATAAGTACTAAATTTTCTCTCTCATGATTTCCTTTGCTTCGGAAATGTCAATTCTTGCTTTATGTCCATGCTTTTCAAGCATGTGCAACAAATTAGCACCGTTCAATAATGTGATTGGTTTGTCTTTAGCAAAGTCATAAGAGTCATTTCCATAATTAGCGGTTGTTACCAAAATCCCCTTGGTTGCGCCTTCATTCATCACAGTTCCATATAAATCACGAACGTTTGCGACACCTACTACATTTGTATATCGCTTTGCTTGAATCACAATTTTTCCTCCTCGGATTGGATCAGGATCAAATGCAATTGCATCAACACCACCATCTCGACTCGATTGAGTGATTTTGACTTCACCACCATTAGCATTGAATTCTTGTTCAAAAACTTCTCGAATCAAATTTTCAAAGTCCTGCCAATCCATAGCAGCCAAATTGCTTTCTTCATTCATTTCACTAGTTACAGAGTATGAATCGATAAATCTGCTATCATTTTTAGAAATTGTCATAACTGGGGCTACTGGAGTAATAAGAGCAATTTTTGTTGCTGACACGCCTTTTGCACTCTTGAACCAAGCCTTGGCGTCGATATTTTTCAAATCTAGATTATTAAACTCACTTCTATTTACCTTTACAGACAAGATGCACGGTTCAATTCTCTTTCCAGTTGTTTTATCAATTGTATTAACCCTACCATTCAAGACTATCGATTTAATTTTCCCATAACTTTCGCTACCGAAAATGCGTTCAAATACTAATAAAACTATTTGGTACACAACATCATCATAAAGAGTATTTAGAGCCGTCTTAGATATCATGGTTTGTTTAAAATCATCACGAGATTTAATATATGTAACCGACTTTAGAGTGGGCATATCCTCAATCACAGGAAAGTAATAATCTACTACACAAATCCCTGACTCCGGATCAAATTCCACATCGTATTTATGCTTAAAACTAATTGGATAATTAATAAGATCTAACGTCTCGAGTACAAAATCAACAACTGTATCCCTATCTGCTTCTTTATGCTTTTGAATAAAGATATCAATTCCTTTGTGTTGCTCATTTATTATTGACTCAAACTGCCTTTTTCTATCTTTCCATTCTTTTAATTCCTTCTTGTACTTTGCCTTATTAGAATCTTGAATTTTTGCTATTCTACTATTCTCTTCCTCTTCCATTCTATTATTGATCTTATCAGCTTCGTTCTTTGCGATAGTCCATTGAGAAAGCGCTTCAGCAAATCTATCTTGATTACGCTTCGCGTGATCATTTGCTTTCTTCTTACTTAACTTAGTAAAAATACTCATCTTCGCATTGAAAACTTCATCAGTTGACACTGGTTTTCTTGGAATGTTGACTAATTTCAACTTGTTCTTCTTCACTCTCGGAGGCAAGAATGGGTCTTCTTCTTCAAACTCAGTATTGTCGTAGAGATTATTCCACTTGAAGAAAAGCTTATCTTTTGAATGTAAGAGGGACTGTGATTTTTCGATTATCATCTCTGCTTCTGCAGTTTTATTTTTTGCAATTTCTGTTTTATCCTCAATCAATTTTCTTGACTTTTCTTTCTTACTCCTTTGTTTCTCAACTTCCTTTTTTCTCAGCCATTGCTCGTCCCATTGCGCCTGAATAGCATCACATTTTAAATTAACTTCATTCCTTGATTTTCCTTTGACCACTCGGTATTTATTCAGACCGTCGTGTATTAACTCTCGTTCGTAATTTGCCATTTTCCCTCTCCTATTTATCAGTTGTATTAATCTTATATAAACTATACCAAAAAGCGTCTCTCAAATGAAGCTCTAAAAGCGCGTATTCTTGTAATTCAAATAGAAAAAGCACATCGATTCATACTACATCTGCGAATTTTTAAAAAAAGTCATTTGTTCGTTTTGAACAAATGACTTTTTGTTTGAAACTAAATGATGCTTGAAACTAGTTCCTTATACCAGTAGAAACTCTTCTTTGGATATCTAGGAAGTCTTTTATCATCAAAATCAACTCGCACAAGCCCATAACGTTTCTCATAACCATTAACCCAGCTATAGAGATCCATCGTTGACCAAGCGTAATACCCTTTAACGTTGCAGCCTTCTGACTTAGCTTCCAACATCTTATCAATGTATGCTTGCATCATCGCAATGCGCTCATCATCCTCGACATAACCGTTCTCATCTGCTGTTTCATAACAACCGTGACCATTCTCTGTAATATAAACTGGGATATCACCATACTTATTCTTGATATCAAAGAGTGTATCATACATACATTGTGGATAGATTTCCCGTCCCCATAAGTTGCGTTGTGTTGTAAGATCAAATGAATTCTCGAACCATCCCTTGATGCGGATTCCTTCTTTCATTGAAGAACCTGCACCTTTATTATTGTGGAATACTTCAGTTGGTTCATCACTTGAATCAGTTACATAATAGCGGTTGTAAACGTTCAGGCCTAGGAAGTCGATAGTCCCTTCCCTAAAATCGAAAGTATCATCAAATTTCATGAAGGATGTATCAATACCAAATTCTTGGAGTTGAAGAATTAGTGATGCTGGTAATACACCATTAATTGCGGTATCAAGTATGAGATTGTTGTAGAAATTCTCTGCAATGAGTTTCACGCGCTCAGGATTCTTCGTGATCGTGTCAACTTCAACATTACAACTATCATGGGCGATACCAATCTCACCCTTTAATTCAAGACTCTTATAGATTTTGACTGCTTTCGCACTTGCCAGCACTTCATGGTAGATGACCGTGAAATAACGTTGGAAGTCTTGTTTGTGGTTGGGTGGATAGTTTCCTACAATGTTGGAACAATACGCATAGTATCTTAATTCGTTGATGGTGACCCACAGCTTTACGCGGTCTCCAAATGCCTTGAAGCAGACTCTTGCATACTCAGCGAATGCATCAACAATTGTGCGATTCGCCCAACCGCCCTGCTCTGCTAAAGCATTGGGTAGGTCGTAGTGAAAGAGTGTGACATTCGGCTCAATACCATTGAGAAGACAGTAATCTATGACACGATTGTAGAAATCAATGCCTTGTTGATTAACCGCACCTATCCCCTCAGGGATAATACGCGCCCATGAAATTGAAAAGCGATAGGTATTTTGACCTGACGCTTTCATCAGGTCTATGTCTTCTTCGTATCGATGATAGAAGTCACAGGAAACATCTCCTGTTGCTCCATTAATATTTAAGGGATTGCCATGACTGAAGACATCCCATTCACCCAATCCTTTGCCATCTGCATCCCACGCACCTTCACATTGATAAGCTGCGGTTGCGCTACCCCATAAGAATTTTTCTGACATTATTGTTCCCCCTTTACAATGCGAAGTGCGCGATCTTTATCGAGTAACAATGGTCGATAATAAAGCGTTGCATTACTTGTAGGAAGAACATGTTTTGGCAGGTTAATACCCAGTTCATGAATCATGTATTGGCGGCGTGCTTGAATGCGTTGCCACATCTCTGGGTAGTCGGTAGCAATAGCGTTTCGAAGACTTTCGTCTGCGAGCATAATTCCAGATTCACAACTTGCGCCCGCATAACCACTTATGGATGGGATAATATCAATTTGGAAGATCATCCCACTTTTTATCTTTTCAAATGATTCAGGGTATATCGGGGAAGCCATCCATTCTTCGTCTGAGCAGAGATGTCCTGGGTTAAGATACCACCCATAGTCTTTTTGAGGGAAATTTTGCGCAATGGTTTGATACAGCGATCCACCTGTTGATTCCAACTCAATTGATTGAACCCATGTTGTTACCGCATGATAGTACGGTATTGCAAGGCGTTCTAGGTAGTCATTTGCGTGGTTGGGTAATTGACTCACATTTGAAACTGCATAGCCGCCACGGCTCTGTAATCCACCCTTGAAGCCTGTTGTCATTGAGATTGCGTCACCAATCGCAATGCGTTTATCAGTTGGGTAAATGTTTGCATCAATAAAACGTTCACCGGATGCCAGTATCGTGACAACATTATGGTATTGTCCATACGCATCCAAGTGGGATGCAACATCCATTTCCGACACACCCTCTTCAAGTGCATTCATTGCATTGAGGATACTGTTACCAGCCAATGCAGCACCAAATTCATAGTGAGCCAGTTCGTTTGCATTATTCGTTTGTCGTACACCATGCTCACCAATGAAAATTGCAGTCTGATTGGTAATTATTGCTTGGGGTGCAACAGTCCGCAATGCTTCAACAATAAAATATGGCAAATCAACAATACCAAGATTATCCTCGGATGTACTGGTAAATTGCTTCCATCCTACAAGTCCAATTGCCTTCGCTTCACCCAACTTGCAGTCACTTAAAATATCTGCAACTGTTCGTTGTTCAAACATGGGTTGGTTTGGCAATGATAAATGTGGCATGTGAACAGGTGTTACAGCAATCCGTGCTTTGGATGCTTTATTTAAGTTTTCATTGCCAAGAACCATATAGGCTTCACCACTTTGATGGAGCACTAAGAGTGCTTCTTCAAATCGCGGCACAAATCCAGCAAGATATTCAAAGTTACCGCCATGTTCAAGATCGGCATAAATCACCAATACATCTTGTTGTTTTTCTTTCATCTTCTTGACGACCTTGCTTAACCGTTCACGAATCGTCGCCTCTGTAATCATGACCGGTTTTAAACCGACTTCTAATTCTGGTTGGTTTACTTTTTCTAACGTAATCAAATCTTTACCTCCTAAAATTTACTATGAACATACTCGATTCAGCAATCGACTGATTCAGCCAATTGCTGAACTCGTTAAATATTATCGATTGGGAACATTGGACGCATAATGCGTTTAAAAGGAATTGCTTTTGTATCTTGAGGTGTTGGGCCATCCGTGAGTGACATGACTGCCCACTTTGAATTTGCTTCAAGATTTGGGAAGATGTACCCTTGTTTAACAACAATGACATCATAGTCATTCCATGATACACCAGCACTCGCAAATTGTGGTTCTTCACAAAATGGTGCATTACAGTCGGCAACAACAATATCTATAAGGGTATCCTTAACACGAACAAGAACACAGTCACCGACAACATCCGAATTCTCAGTTTCATAGAAACCGCCTTTGAGACTTCCTTTGCTTAGTAAGATCACATCCAACGGAACAGACTCGGTGAGATCATTGAATCCCATTCCAAGATTTATTTGAATTTGTGAATGGAGTTCATGACTTAAAAGTTCACGCAATGTGCTTTCGTCATGAATCGATGCGAAAAGATAGCGTTTGCTATTTCGATTTTCATGACTCAAAAGTTGTCTTAAAATAAAGGTATTCCCACCGTGTGATCCTGAGGTTACATTATCCCCAGAATCAGTGACAAATACTGGCGAGCCCTCAAATTCAATGGCAGCCTGCAGTGCATCATCGGGTTGCATTGTTGTCCCCGTATAATGGAATTCATGACGACGTTCCCAAATAAAATCATAGATTAAATCTGCTTGCTGCGATGCGTACGCTGTGTGTTCTAATGAACGTGGCACAACGACAACACCACAACCGGCAACATCTGTATCATGACGCAGATATCCTACATGCCATGAACAACTCATGATTCGCGGATCCATTTCAATCTCATTGAGAAAGTGATTGATTGAATTTACTGGTTCGTCTTTGGATACACTTTGCTCCCCACCTAAGATGAGGGGAAGTTTTCGATAAACTGGTTTTGTGTAGTTGCGTGACTGAATGGTATCAATTAACAATTTCGCAACACCGTTAACCGTATCGTCCATATCTGTGTGGGGTGTCTCACGATAACTGCGAATAATCGTTGTATTGTCGACATATGCTTGCGACAAGTTCCCATGTGGATCACAGACAATCGCAATCGGTAAATAGTCACCTACCAAATCTCGAATGCTTTGAAGAATGTGATGATCACCCGATCCGCCCAGCAAATCCTCGACCTCACTTGCACCATGAAGATGAAGGAATATTCCATCCAACGTATCCATGTTCTCTTTAATGTCTCGGATCAGACGGTTATGAATGTATGTGTATGCATTCTTTTCAATGATACCTGCTGACCCTGAGTTTGCATAAATAGACGGTACGATTTCAACACCGTTGCGTTCAAATACGTCGCGACAACGCATGCGATCAATACACTTTTGTCCAAATGCCAACTCGTAGTCTTCCAATTGACAACGGGCGGGAATATTGGCATTGGATTCGGTCATAAATTGTCCAACAAGTACTTTCATGACTATTGCTCCACCACTAATGTTTTATCTTTCTTAATGATGATTGTTGTGACTGTAAATGCGACAACAACTGCAACAATACCAACGACAAGTGCTACGATTAAATTGGTCATTGTGCCATCTGGATTTAAGAAGAATAAGATTGTAAGAATACCAGGACAAAATCCCATAACATAGCTCTTAAGTCCAAAGATTCCTGCAATCAGACCTGCACTCACAGCACCTGCTGCCGTACCAATAAGAACTTTTGGTCTCATAACAAGGGCACCATAGAAAGCCGGCTCCGTGACACCACAGATACCTGTGATGGCTGCTGAAGCAGTAACACCACGTTTCCCTTTATCTTTTTTCATTGCGAATGCGACAGCAAGTGCTGTTGCGCCAACTGATAAGTTAGAGATGAATCCCATAACAACTGTAATTGGATCATAACCCAGTGTTGCTACAGATTGGAATCCAATTGGTGTTATGGCTTTATCAATACCAAGCATAACCATGTAAGGATAAAGTGCTGAAAGAATTGGCATTGCAATAAACCCAGCAGTATCCATTAACCAAACAATTCCATTCGCTACTGCACCACTTAATTGTGTTCCAATTGGCCCCAAAACAATAATCGTAATCGGTGCTACCACAATCATCGTTAAAAGAGGTTTTAAGAAATAACGAATCGCTTCCGGTAGAATTTTTGTGAATAATTTGTCTACATAATACATTAAGAAGACACCCATGATTACAGGAAGAATACTGCTGCCATAATCAACGGTTGGAATGGCAATCCCTAAGAAGTCCAACCCTTCGACGCCACTGATTGCAGGACTTACAATGAACGCTCCCAGTAATGCTCCCATGATTGGTTCCATTTTTAGTCGTTTCGCTGTTGTATATCCGAGATATACAGGGATATACATAAATGCAGCTGTAAAAATACCCGTCAATACTTCAGCAGTACCACTTTCCATACTTACACCAAAGTAGTTAATCAGTAAATTACGAATTACAAGAATTAACCCACCCGTGATAAGGGCCGGAACAATTGGCATAAAGACGGCTGCAGAGAAGTTTCCGACAGCATTAACATAATGCATAATCTTCTTCTCAGATTTTTCTTCAGTCGATTTCACTTCTTCTTTAACGATAACTTCATTAAATTTCGAGACTTCTAAAAAATCATTGTATGCTACGTGAACATCGGGTCCGATAATAACCTGAATTTGATCACCTTTATTAATTGTTCCAACGACACCTTCTATTTCCTTAATGGCATCTTCATTAATCTTATCTTTGTTTTTATAATGAATTCTCAATCTTGTTGCGCAGTGTTCAATGTGTGAGATATTTTCAACCCCACCAACATTCTTTAACACTTGTTCTGATAATAATTTGTACTTCATTTGAATTTTCTCCTTTTCACAAGCCGTAGCTGTAATTAAGAGGTTTAGCCAGCCGCACTGTAACTATCCAATCTGAGTATCGTTAACCACCTCCTTTATGATAGTGAAACCTATGTTGTTAGTTTGACAAGGTGCATCATTAAGTACAACGACTCATCAACCTTTACATCATACGAATACTTATCTTTTAGTATTTTATTAATTTCCAGCAAACACTGAGATTCTTTCTCATATTGCTGATTAAGTAGCATCAACGTGTCTTTGTTTCTCTGATTGCATTCCTGTTTTGGAACTTCATTTAAGACACGATGTGCAAACCATCGACAATGCGTCATAAACCTTTGATACGAATAGCCTTCTTTATCCAGATTGATATAGTGTGTGTCGACGATATCATTAATGAGACTTACAATTTCTGTAATAGCGTAAATCTCCATCATTCGTGTGTTCGTTTCTGCATTGACAATATGTAAGGCAACAAAATTAGCCTCATCCTTGTCTATCTTTACATCCAACGTATCCGAAATCATCTTCACAACTTCTGTGGCAATGTCGTACTCTACAGGATAGAGTTGTTTGATATTCCACAATAACGAGTTATCAAACACGATTCCCATTTGAATACGCTCTGCTAAGTTCGCGATATGATCGGTTAATGTTGTATAGATGCTGTCGTTAAGTGGTTCTGATATTTTTGATTTTATAAACATGATGACATCGTCAGCAAGACTGATATAATCTGTCGGCATATCTTTTACCAATTCTTGAAATCTAAATTGTTCTTCTCCATCCAATTCAAACCGCTTTTCAATTCGATCCATAATAACTGCATCACCTTTGGATAATTGAAAACCAATGCCTCTTCCCAGGAGAACAACCTCCTTGCCATTATAATCAGAAGCAAGAATGACATTATTATTGTAGATTCTTTTTATAATCATTATGATTACTCCTTATTCAATCGTAACTTGGAATATTTCATCTCCACATTTGACGATTTCTGTTTCCCCAACCCAATCTAGCTTATAGTTGGTACAAATAATTGGTGTTACCGTATCACACCCAGCAGATTGAATTAAATCAAGATTAACATTTATTAACTGGGTCCCCACACTTACATGCTCACCAACTTCAACGAACACTTTAAATGGTTTTCCTTCTAAGGTTACCGTATCAATTCCAATATGAATCAGCACCTCAACTCCCTTCTCACTTCGAATTCCAATTGCATGATGAGTTTCGAATAGCATAATAACCTCACCTGCAATCGGAGCTACTACTTTACCGCTACTTGGAATAATCGCAATTCCATCTCCCAGCATCTTCTGAGCAAACATCGGATCACTTACATCTTCTAAGCGAACACGTTCCCCATCCAATGGACTGTATATCATCTCTTTCATTCGATTCCTCCTAATACAAAAAGAGCAAGCAAAACTGTCGTAGGTATTCCTTCCTACAAACAGGTTTTGCTTGCTCTTAGCAGTAACAACCCTATTTCATTTACAATATAGCAAAGTATGAAAGCGTTGTCAAATAATTATTATTGGCTTGTTATTCGTAATCCATATTGTCATTTTACAAATCATTTGAAGAATACCATACATGTACTTCCCCAACTACTTGACGAAGGATATTTTTTTAATGTTTAGCGATTTGTAGCCAAAACAAAAAGACTAAAGATGTTTTTTAAGTTAGTAGTTGAACTTGTTTCATTAGAAAATTCTGGCCTAAAGATTCAATTCTTTTGTTACTAGTAGTTATTGATGCTTTGATTACTTTCAAAGTAAAAGAGAACCTTCTCAAAATGAATGACTCGACTTAAATCTAATCAGTTAACGTGACCCTCATAAAAAGAAGATAACATTTTCAAACGTGTTAATTTCAATAAACTAAAATAATTTTCGGTGTTAAGAATTCTTCTAATTAAGTCCTCTCAGCTCTTGGCGCAATTCAAATGCATAGTTGTCAGTTAAACCCGATACAAAGTCAATAACGCATAATACCCGTAAGTATAGTTTATAATTTTCATCTTTATCTTTTGATTCTATTGAATACAAGCTCAGGTATTCTTCAGGAATCAATGCGCATATTTTCATATTATAATAACTGTTTCTAATCTTTTTAGTTACATATTTTTGGTCGGACTCATCGAAGACTTCAACTTTAATGTTCGCATCATATGCAATCATTGCTGATACAAAAATATCCATTAAATCAGAAAGGCATGCTTTTGATGCAATTTCTGTTTTCAAAATTTGATCATTATCAAAAATAATGCGACTGGCAATATTCCGAGCAAAATCAAAGAATTTACGTTCAAAGCACTCTTTCGATAATTCATATTTTTCAGTTTCAATCCCATTGTAAAGTTTATTTACATCATAATTAAGCTGAGTAGCAACACTAAGCATTAATCGTACCTGAACCTCTTGTAGCCAAATACGAAGGCTGTTGATTATATTACTTTCAATTAATTTTCCATCGATTTTGAGTAATTCATCAAACCGATCAACAATAGAACTATAATGTATATTTGCGTCGTCTTCATCATTCTCTTTAATTCGAATTAATTCGACCTCAATATCATTTAATGTTATAACTCCCCGTTTAAACGCATCTTCGATATCAGCTATACAATAAGCAATATCATCTGCTGCCTCCAAAATATATGTTACTAGGTGGCGTGGTTTTAGTGCTTCAGTTGAATCAGTAATTTCATCAATTAATTCTTTTTCTGCAAAGTAGTATCCGAATTTTTTCTTTTTGTTATCAACGGCATATTTTGAATCAAATGGATATTTAAGCATTGAATATACTAGTGGATAGGATAAATTCATTCCCTGAACCCCTTCTTTTAGATATTCTTTTAAAACAATCCTAATTCCTTGTACATTTCCATCAAATTTCAGAAAATCATTATATAACTCGTAGTTTACATTGGATTTATTGATGAACTCTTTTAAATAGCGTTTATTTCCGAATTCATCTGTGAATAGACCCAGACTATTATTTTCTATGAACCAATCCCGAATACATGATTCGCCGAAATGTCCAAATGATGGATTTCCAATATCATGGATTAAACCAACATTTTTACACAGACCAACAAGTATTTCTCCATCAGATTCTTCAAATGTTTTTAATCCATTGGAACTATTGTTATCATTCCATGTCTTATTCCTTTTGTTATAGATTAGTACATACCGCGCAATTTGTTCCGCAATATTTGATACTTCAAGCGAATGAGTTAATCGCGTTCTCACAAAATCTCCACGATTTAACGGAAATACTTGAGTTTTATCTTGCATTCTTCGAAACGATGGACTTGTAATGATTGTATTATAGTCAATTTGATTGTCATTTAGTACATTATTGTTTTGACCCGCTACTCTATCATAAATACTTGGTTTTGCTTTCCGTTGCATTTTGAAATATTTGTTCATTATGTTCTCCTTTTTGAATTTTCAGATATCTCACTCATTGCAGTTTTCTAACGAAAAAATCTGCTTTCATTATAATAGTATTGTACACAATATTTTACATACTGGACATCTGTATTTGTATTGATGTAGTAAATTCATTTTGAAATTACTAATTCAACTGGAAATTTCGCCTGAAAATTAATATTTCTTTAATCATCATGACTTTCTCTTCTCATTAAGTCTAAAAGTAAATTATGTAAATAATTAGACCTTTTATCAAATTGTTTTCATAAATATTATGTAATAAATTTCGAACTATCAGATACAAGAAAACGGAGTCGATAAAAAGACGATGGATTTCATCGCCTCTAATATTATTTTGAGCATTTACTCATTAGTAACCGGTATCCGTGCTCATTTAAGTGTAGACCATCTGAGAAATACGATTCCTTGGGTTCTAGACCTGTTCGCAAGTGTTTGTTCAAATCAAGATAGTCTATTTGTAAATGTTTTGCTAGTGCTTTCAATTCTACATTGCATACGTCAATGATTGCATTGGTGCGAATACCACCACCGGTTGTCATGAAAGATTGTTTTGATTCGATACAAGGTAATATTGAAATCAGCGTGATTGAGATATCTGGAATATTTGCTTGAATCATCATAATCAGATCACCAATGTTGAGCACGATGTCTCGAGGGCTCTCCATAACGGTATCACCCAAATCATTGGTTCCAAGATGAATTATAACGTGCTGGGGATTAAACTGCAATACGAGCTCATCAACCAGGTTGCATAGTGGCTTTGAACACATTCCACCAATGCCATTATTTATCCAGTCTGCGGGTAACAACGAGCTTGGTATCTGTTCAACCAATGAATCACCAACTAGCACGGTGCCACCTTGAGAATTCGGTTGCTTTTTAATAATACGAATGATTTTTTCAAGTAGTTCCTGCCGCCATTGAAAGTATTTAAAATTGAACTCCATGTTTTCTTTCATGACTCTTTCTCTACATATGCAAGGGTACCTTGTAATAATTTTGATTTAAACTTGTAGTCTCGAGCCAAAAAATGTGCGTATAAAATATCAATAATTACGAGAACTGGAAATTGTGGTGAAATGACATTCCCAACTTCTAAGTTTTCAATAGATGCGCAGATTAACACTTCTTTGCAGTATGCTTTGAGAACATCTGAATTGTTGGCAGTAATCATGACGGTATAAGCCCCGACTTCATGTGCTTTCCTAAGATATTTTCTCATATTCATGCCACTTACAGAGATACAAATTAACACAGTTTCAGAATCCATGAGAATTGAACTCATTTTCATAATATGATCGTCTGTAACTGCCTCTACATACATCCCCAAACGCATAAAGCGGATTTTAAATTCTTGCGCTGCCATGCCAGAACTCCCAGCGCCATAAATGTAGACACGTTTGGCTTGGCTTAATGCTTTCGAAAGATTGGTAATTTGTTTCTCGTTGATCAGGGCATTGGTTTTATCAAGTAGTTCTTTGTATGTTATCAATACATTTTGTGTCAACTCAGTGAAACGTTCCGCATTGCGATTGAGCGTTTTTTCATAAAAGAATATGAATTCACGATAGCCACTGAATCCCGCCTTTTTTGCAAATCGAGAGAGCGTTGCTTCTGAAACATAGAGTTTCTTTGCAATTGATTTCGCACTGAAATCACGCACTTCGGTATTGCTCATAAAGAAATCGGCAACTTTTCGCTCAAGTCCTGAGAAATTAGTGTACTCTGATTCCAGTCTTGGTGCTATTGTTGGTTGAAACTTTGGCATATTATCACCTCTCTAGTTCATTATATATCAAGAAGAAATCTAACTTCAAACATACGATGCCATGGCATAAATGTTTGAAGTGATTTGATTGGATATACTGTACTTAAATTCATGAGTGTATAGTAGTTCATAATTCTTTGTGTGATTACATCAGTTACATACGATTCTTTGTTTTTAAAATTGTAATACGATAATCTAGCAATCGGTAAGTCTTCTCGAATAACCTCTTGGCGAACAAGTGCTTGGTAAATATAATCTTCAAGAATGCGGTAAACAAGATGATAGGATCTTTCGTGTTGTCTACTCTGTAAATTATAGATTGCCATACTTAAAACCGTACCCAATGCGTTACAGTTTGTATTCCATCCAGCGTAAGCGTGAAGCCTATTCAACAAATGAAAGGAATCAAGATATTTAATGAGTTGAATGTCTGCCCCATTAGCATAAGCACTGTCGCAAATGGCTACTTTATAACCTTGTTCAATATATCGGGCAATCTCTTTCACAAAATAGAGCAAATTTCGATGACTTGTATAGGTGATGTCACGTTCATTTTGTTGAGATGCTTCCTGCATTATCTCACCTGGGGTATTGATTGCTAGAATATAATCTGCTTCTTGGGGAGTAGATACAAGGTAGGATCGTGTCACATCTAAATGGTATTTTAGACTCTCAGCAAAGGGTCTATCTTCGTATAATGGTGTTATAAGTGGGCCTTTTGTCGAAGCATAAAATGCATAGACTTTTGTATACGATGCATTGATTTCATTGAGACAACGAGCAATCAGTGACAGGCCAACTTCATCAGCTCCAGGATAAATGTTTACACGTGTCTCCAAATGATGTTTCGATAAATAGGCGACAACTTCTTTCTGGGCAAGTGCAGTATAACCAAACGGAGCCGAGTCATCTTGTGGAATGACAAGAAAGTCAAGGACACCCTCTTTTACCAGTTCAGCTATTTTAATATTATAGTGCAAATTAAATGCACGTCTTGTTTCATAATCTGACAACACATCAGTTGGAATTTCTATTGATTTTAGTTCTTTGAGCTGTTCATCTGCGAGTCCAAATCGTTCGAGTTCATCAAGTAAATACTTTCGCCGAAAAATTGCATAGCCATAATCTGCATAATAGTTCGGCTCTTCTTCACTTGAATTGTAACTGGGACATCGCATAATGCATTGCGAAACATACAGTTTTATTGCGGGGTTTGCATCGCGTAATTTTCTTAAATTTTCGACGTACTGGTCAACGGTTTCCTTTGACAATGTGTGGATACGTGATGGAATTAGACCCCCAAAAAGAAGCATATCCATGCTCAGTACTGCTGCATCAACATCTTTAATCGTATCAAATATAAAAGACCATAATGCATCGACTGGTGCAGATTTTTTCTTTTCACCCAACAAGGATTTTTCGGGACGTATCAAGTCAATACTTTGATTCCCTTCAGCAACAAACGCTGGATAATCGTAATTACATGGCCTCTCATCGAGAGGGATATAGAGTAGTTTCATTACTTACCTCCTTAAACAACAAGAGCCGTTATGGCTCCTGTTTAATCAATGGCTTTAATTGCATCGAGTATCGTCGAACATGACATTGCTTTAGGGTGTGTTTTCCCACCAACAATAAATGCTTTATCAGCTATGTCGAAAAGCGAGAAGTCATTTTCCGAATCGCCAATGGCGACAATAGTCGCATCTGGAAACAGTTCATGAATTGCCTTCCCTTTTGAAACAGAAGGATTCATAACTTCTAAAGATGTATTTGATGTTTTAACTGCTAACAATTCTTTGAATTGTGTATCAACAATACTCTGAGCAGTTTCAATTTCCTGTGGTGAACCAATGAGGAGAAATAGCACTACCGGTTGATAGGTTATAACAGTTTCAAAGTCGTCCAAAATAATACTTGAATCGTAGAACTCTTTAGGGAATAGTGGATCGCGGTCGTTATGCCAATAACGATTGCTAATCGTGTTCATCTCAATTCGTATTTGCATCGCTTTAATATGGCGATAGAAATTCAGTGCGCTCTTTTTTTCGATTAGGGTTGCTTGCATTGCATTTTCTTCGTTTATAACTGCACCATTCTGTGAAATACGAATATCGATTGGCAATGAATAACGATCACAAATATGAAGAATATCATGATCCAATCGTCCTGTGTTTATTACAAGTGTATATCCAAAATCATGGATTGATTGCAGGCATTCAAGTGTTTTTTCACCACCAATTATTTCATTCTTAGCATTAATTAGTGTTCCATCCAAGTCAAATGTTAAAACCTTACGATGCATCTTTAACGTTACTTTCTTTATTCATGATCATCACAAATGGCATGTAAATGACAACGGAAACAATGAGAATCAAGAATGCGGTAGCTGCGGCACCAATGTCACCACCTGTTGTGAGATATGCCCCTAGGATTGGTGGGGTTGTCCATGGAATTAGAATATAACTATGGCCCATGAAGCCTACTGATGTCGCAAGAACACCAATTCCTAGACCCGCGAGTGTAACGAGAATCATTGGGATAATTAAAATTGGGTTCATAACAACTGGAAGTCCAAACATGATTGGTTCTGATATGTTAAATAATGATGGAACCGCACCTAGTTTTGCAATACTCTTGTAATCCTGGCGTCGCGATACAATAAAGATGGCAATAATGAGCGCTAACATGTTTCCTGCGCCACCCATAAATGCAACAGAATCTAGGAATGGTTTAGTGATAATCTGATTCATTGCAGTACCTGCGGCATGGGCTGCCTCATTTGCTGTTAAGCTTGAAAGATAAATTGGTTCAAGAATGGGATTAAAGATAAATGCAGTATGAATTCCCAAACCCCAAAGCAACATATAAAGGACATAAATTATAATTAATCCAATTGGTGAACTAACTATGCGTGTAAATGGTGCTTGAATGAGATTAAAGAACAGATCATTGAGTGGTGATCCAAACTCGTTGGTAATCAAGCGAACACATCCAAATATCAGTACAGTAAAGAGTACTGGAATGAGTTTGTTGAATGAACGCGCAATGTTTGATGGAACTGTATCTGGCATTCTGATAATCAAGGGTTTAAATTTTGAAAAGAATCGTACCAACTCTACAGTTACAATTGCTGTAACAAATGCTAAGAACAGAGCAGCAGAGCCTGTATAGAATGTATTAATGTACTCGATTCCCATATCTGGATTAAAAACAAAGGGTGTCACTATCATTAATGAAACAACTGCAATTGTTGGTAGGATTGAGGTATCTTCATTATACGTTTCACTTAATGCTTTTGCGGTAGTGAATGTCAATAGAATCGCCATAATTGACATTACCGCAGGTACAATTGCAGCACCCAGTTCCGTTAACTTCGAAAATTCTTGACCAAATAATTTATTTGTAAATCCATTGGGTCCAATAAATACATTGTTGATAAGTACAAAGAATGAACCCACAATCATGATTGGTAAAATTGCTATAAATCCATCACGGATTGCAGAAAGATATCGATTCGCTGCTAATTTGTCCGCAAATGGGAGTAAGATATTTTCTAATTTCTTAAACATGTGTTTCTCCTTTTATTTTAGTGCTTGAGCAAAGCGTTTGGTTATGACTTGAGGTCGCGTTATAATCGACCCAACGACGACACTGTGACAGCCTAATTCTAGAACGCGACGTGCCTTTTCAGGTGTATCGATATTCCCCTCCGCAATTACAGGTGAATTAACTTTTGATAGTATTTGACGTATGATCTCAAAGTCATTTGATTCAATTTTGCTCAACGTGCTTTGTTGCGTATAACCCACCAATGTTGTACCAATGTAATCAAAACCAATCTGGTCTGCAATCATTGCTTCTTCAACAGTAGAACAATCAGCCATGAGCAGACACTCTGGATATCGTTTTCGAATCGCCGCTACAAACGATTCCAGTGATTCACCCGATGGTCGCACTGATGATGTTGCATCCATTGCTATTACATCTGCTTTACTGTCCATAAGTGCATCAACTTCACTCATCGTTGCTGTGATATACACATTTGAATCTGGATAATCCCTTTTTATAATTCCGATGATTGGTAAGCCCGTCACATTCGCAATCTCATTAATATCATCAACGGAATTTGCGCGTATCCCCTTTGCACCGCCTTGAAGTGCAGCCAGTGCCATCCGTCCCATAATGAATGGCGAGTGAAGGGGTTCATCATTCAGTGCTTGACATGAAACTATTAAACCTTTTGGTAATCGTCTTGGCATATTTCCCTCCTTGTAGCGCCATTATATGTATGTAGAGAAAGTAAAATCAATATTATAGACGATCATTGATTTTACTTTCAAAAAAATATACTTTTTTATCATATGTATGCCTAAAACCAACCTTTATTGTGAAAGCACTTTCATCGTTCGTTACCTTATTACTCATAAAAACACTGAGTCGGATCACGAATGATCTGTCCCAGTGTTTTTATCAATAATCAAACATTTAGACATCTATAAATATATGTATATATATGTCTAATCTAAATTTTCCCCATTAGATGCAATAACTTGCTTATACCAATCAAAGGATTTCTTCTTACTACGTGCATAGGTTCCATTTCCTTGATCATCACGATCAACATAAATGAATCCATAGCGTTTTGACATTTCACCTGTGCTTGCGCTAACAAGGTCTATGCATCCCCACGTTGTATAGCCAAGGAGTTCAACACCATCAAGATTAATAGCATCATCCATTGCTTTCACATGTTCACGCAGGTAATCAATGCGATAATCATCATTGATAGATCCATCAGGTTCAACTGTATCCTTGGCTCCAAGTCCATTTTCAACAATAAACAATGGTTTTTGATAACGGTCATAAAGTTCGTTCAATGTAATACGTAAGCCTAGTGGATCAATTTGCCAACCCCATTCTGAAGCTTTTAGGTATGGGTTCTTAATTGAACTGAATACGTTTCCGGCAGTTTCGTTCTCTCCATCTTCTTTTCCTGCAGCGACACGGGATGAATAGTATGAGAAAGATACAAAGTCGACAGTATTCTCTTTAAGTAACTCTGTATCACCCGCTTCCATGACAATTTCAATACCATCCCGTTTAAATTGTTGCAGTGCGTAGCGTGGGTATGCTCCTCGTGATTGAACATCAATAAAGAAGTAATTCATGCGAGCCATTTCATGAGCGGCCCAGACATCTTCTGGTTTCGCAGTCAGTGGATAAGTTGCCCCACCCGCTAACATACATCCAACCATAATTTCTGGGTCAACTTCATGCGCAATTTTTGTGGCTAATGCGGATGCCACAAGTTCGTGGTGGATTGCTTGATATTTTGCTTGTTGAGGATCAACACCATCTTCAATAAGTAATCCTGCACCCATAAATGGTGCGTGAAGAATAATATTAATCTCGTTAAATGTTAGCCAATACTTTACAAGTCCCTTATAGCGATTGAATAAGACACGTACCAAACGTTCGTAGAAAGTCACGAGTTTTCGGTTTGACCAACCACCATATTCTGTAATCAAATGCATTGGGCAATCAAAATGCGTAATTGTTACAAGTGGTTCAATCCCGTATTTTTGACATTCCTTGAATAAGTCTTCGTAGAACTGTAGTCCTTTTTCATTTGGTTCTTCTTCGTCCCCTTTAGGGAAGATGCGTGACCACGCAATCGAAAGACGGTAGGTTTTGAATCCCATTTCCGCAAACATTGCAATATCTTCACGGAAGTGTTCATACATACGGATTCCTTCTTGTGCAGGATAATAGTAACCTGCTTCGAAATCGGTCATCTTCTTGACACCCAGCGCAACTTTCCAACGGTCTTCGCCGTGGGGAATTACATCGACGTTTGCGAGTCCGCGTCCGTCAACATTGTATGCACCTTCACATTGGTTGGCTGCTGTTGCGCCACCCCATAAAAAATTCTTTGGAAATGCCATCTGATCCTCCTTACAATAGCGTTGCTATCGACTTTTGTTTCTACACTTATTATATCATTTGGATATGAAACAAAATTCTCTTATCCGGCACGATTTATTCATATATAAGAAATTATGTTTCATTGCATGGTGTATTATTGATTTGAATACAGAAGTCTATCGACTAAGGCTTCTGGGACACTATCATAACGAACAAACGCTTGTGAATAGAGTCCGCTTCCCTGTGTTAGTGAGCGCAAATCACTCAGATAACTGGTGACTTCTACCTTCGGTACTTCTACGTGAATGCGTTGATGATTGTTTGTTAAGGGTTCCATGTTCAAAATTATTCCCCTTCGCTTGTTTAAGTCACCAATCACTGCTCCTGTGTAAACATCCGCGACATCCACATCTAAAGCAACAATGGGTTCCATCAATACAGGATTTGCACGTGGCATAGCATCCAAGTAGGCAAGACGTGCGGCTTGCTTAAAGGCAATGTCTTTCGAGTCGACATCGTGATACTTTCCATCTGTGAGGACTGCTTTAACACCCATCACTTTGTATCCAGCCAAAACTCCTTGCTGCATGGCTTCGCGAATTCCTTGTTCAACAGCTGCAAAATACTGTTTGGGTACACTGCCACCAACGATACGGGTCTCAAAGATGATTTCATCGCCCGCATGCGGTTCGAATTCAATAAATACATGCCCAAACTGTCCAGACCCACCTGATTGCTTTTTATGGCGTCCTTCACCCATGACTTTTGTTTGAATGGTCTCGCGGAATCCAACCTTTGGTACTGTTGTGCTAACCGCCACACGGTAGCGATCTTTGAGTTTCGAAACCATTGCCTCCAAATGTTGATTTCCCATACCAAATAAAACAAGTTCGGATGTATCAGGGTCTTTGAATACACGCGCTCCAACATCTTCTTCAACTACTTTAGCAATCGCAGCACTGACGCGATCTTCATCCTGTTTGGTTAGTGGCCAAATGGCCATTCCAAATAAAGGTTTGGGTAATACTGGTTTTTGATGAATGATTGGGTATTGTTTGGTTGATAAAGTATCGAATGTTTTGGTGTATTGGAGTTTGGTAACAGCCCCAATATCGCCGGCAAACAATTTACCAATACCTATTTGATGTTTTCCGTTGATACTAAAGAGCCCTGTCACGCGTTCAGATTCATCGCGGTTGGCATTGTAGACTTCTGAGTCAACATTGAGCACACCACTAAGCACTTTTAAATAGCTGATTCGTCCCACAAAAGGATCAACGATTGTTTTAAAGACTTGAGCACTCAAGTGTTCGTCTTCATGCGTTCGCAAAATCACAGGATTTCCTTTGGGATCTTCGGCTACAATTTCGCCTTTTTCAAAATAACTAGGAAAGTACTCGGTAATAAGGTCCAGCAAGCGACGCATGCCGATCCCTTGATTTGCACTTCCACAATAGACAGGGCAAATTTCACCCGAACGCACACCCAAACAAACCCCTCTGATAATTTGTTCATCATTCAATGTGCCATTCGTAAAGTAGTCTTCCATGAGTGCATCATCCGTCATCGCAACGGCTTCACAAATTTCTTTCCAATGTTTCCCAACCTGTTCTACATATTCCTTGGGAACATCGTGCGGATGTGTCGGTGCATCATAGTACCACACTTTTCGACTCAAAAGATTAATACTACCAATCACTTTTCCTTCCTCACGAATCGGCATTTCAAATGCAATTACACGTTTCCCAAAATTGTCACGCAAATCATCATAGACGCGATGAAAGCTCACATTGGGATCATCCATTTTATTAACGAAAAAAATACACGGTTTTAAGGATTCGGATGCCCACCGGAAGGCTAAGCGTGTGCCTTCATCAACGACTTCTTTGGCATCAACAACAATTAATACATTGTCTCCAGCAATGAAACTTGATTGTGTTTCTGATACGAAATCAGCGTATCCTGGAGTATCAATGCAATTTATCTTATGATCACGCCACTCAATTGGAACCAACTTAGTCGATAAGGTTTGTCCACGTTGAATTTCGAGTGGTTCATAATCGAGAACTGACTGACCACTTTCAGCACTGACAATGCGATCGATCTGTTTTGCTTCAAACAACATCGCCTGAATGACACTGCTTTTTCCACTGCCATTATGGCCCAAGACAACAAGATTACGTACCGCTTCACTTCGATAGTCTTTCATCAGTGCCTCCTATTTTAAATGTTTCTTGAGTGACTCAAAGCTTGCTTGGCGAATATAATGAATGGCCATGTTTCCTTCGCGATCTTTAAGTGTCTTATCTGCACCATTTTCCAATAATATTACAATCAATTGCTCATATCCCGAATAGCACGCACGCATAAGTGCAGTACATCCGTTATGATCTTGGGCATTTACATCGGCGCCATTTCGTAAAAGAATCTTAACAATATCCGAATTATATGCGGTTGTTGCATCCATGAGCGCACTGCGTCCTAAAGCATCGACAGCATTAACCGCTGCACCCGCATCCAACAATTGATTGACCACATCAAGATGTCCCAGAAAGGCTGCACGCATTAAAGCCGTACGCCCACGATCATCTTGATTGGTCGGTGATGCACCACGTTGCAATAACAACTTAACAATATCACTGTGCCCTTTCTTTGCTGCACCCATTAATGCATCTTTACCATGAACATCAACGCGCGTAGCATCTGCACCTTGTTCCAAAAGAAAACGAACGATATCAACATACCCACGCTTCGCGCTTCGCATTAATGCCGTTCGTTTCTCACCATTCATTGTATTTATATCTGCACCTTCACGATGTGCCTCATCGACACCATAAAGATTATCTTGTACTGCCTCATCAAATAACTTCTTATCCGTTTGTTCCATATGAACCTCCTTGTAAACGAAAACAGTTATCAGTCTTTAATCACCAATGTGACCTCACTTGAAAAGTCACTTCTTTAGTTCTATTGTAACCGATTGCAGTAAGGGTGCAAGGAAATATTAGATATTTCAAGATACTTTCAATTTCAAACGCGAATCTTTGCGTTATCGACGTCGAATTGTATACCGAATCCATCGTTTAAAATGATGGTCCTTATCGTAAACTGTATTCGTTTCACCAGTGTTAATCGCATTGGGTAAGGTTTGCGGTTCGATTGCAATGCCTGCATAATCTCGGAGCATGCGACCATTCGAGAGTGTTTGTTCTGCATCACCCAAATGATTCCCTAAATATATAATCGCATAAGGTGCATCCGATTCGACTATGAGCGTAATACCATATTTTAATTCGGACAGTACGACTTTCCCTTCTATTAAGTGATACGGGTGGTCAATATTTTTGGTAATTTCGAATTGCGGGTGTTTTTGGTTTAAAACCATGCCAAGCGATTTAGCATGATTGAAGTCAAAGATATCCGCGCTTATATCATGTTTTCTTACAGGGATACTGTGTTCATCCACAAAATAAAGGCAGTCTGAAGCGATTTTAAGATGGTGTTCACGAATTGTACTATCCCCATTCAGATTAAAGTAAGTATGTTGGGTCAAATTAAGGTGGACTGGTTTTTGTGGTATTGCCTCCATATTTATAAGGAGACCCCTCTCATCCAAAAGATATGTGATGACATACTGGGTACCGTCATTATCAGTCGTCGTTGCAACAACACACTCATTAACGCGCGTAAGCTCAAAGTAATGATGATGCAAACCATTGACTCCAGCATGAAGGCTATTGGTTCCATCATTAAGTTCATGATAGACCACTTTCCCATTAATCGCATATGTCCCATTAGCAATACGACCTGCAAACGGGCCAATCATGGCATTCAAATAAAAGGGATCGGTGCGATACGATTCAATCTGTGAATACTCCAAAACAAGGTTCCGCCGAATCTTATCTTCGGTTACGATGCTCAATTCAAGAATACGTGCACCGTAGTTTAAGATTTCAAAGCGAAAGCGCTCATTCTCGAGGGTCATGGTTTTAAGCTGTTTTGTCATAAATGTCTCCTTATTAATGTTATAATTGCACTATACGTTATAGGTAAAGGCGGTTAGGCTATGTATTTTGATAAATATGGATTACGTGATAAAAATGAGCGCATTGTCTTAGAATCATTGATGGCGAACCAACCCCTCTCAAGGGTTGACTTATCCAAAATTACGCATTTAAACAAAGCAACAATTACGAATATTATCAATACTTTTATTGATCGTAAACTCATTAATGAAATTGGATTTGGGGTAAGTCACACAACGGGTGGTCGACGCCCAATTTTATTAGAAATGAACCGCAATGCGGGTACAGCTATTTCTATTGATGTGGGTAATGATTATATGCGTGCAATTATGACCGATCTTAACGGAACCGTTCTAGCCCATTATGAAACGGCAACGCAAAGTATTGATGCATCAAATATTTATACGTTGGTGGATGAAATTGTGAATGCCTTTACTGCCGAAGCAAGTAAAACTATTTATGGCATTGTTGCTATGGTCTTAGCGATTCATGGTGTTGTCTTCGAAAACCACATTACGGTTGCCCCCAATTATAATCTAATCGGTCTAAACCTGCATGAAACATTAAGCAAGAAATATACATTTCCAGTTCTATTGGAAAACGAAGCAAACTTAGCAGCATTGGGTCACATTTCTGGTTCGCACGAAGTATCGAATGCCGTCTTATTGAGCATTCATACTGGAATTGGCGCAGGGATCATTATTGATCGTAACCTATACACTGGTCTCAATGGTGCTGCCGGTGAAGTCGGACATCTTACGCTTTATCCCTCTGGGAAACCATGCCGTTGTGGTCGACAGGGATGCTTGGAACAATATTGTTCCTCAAAAGTAATTTACGATGCATTTCATGAACTATATCCGCAAAAAACCATGACACACAACTTGCTCGTTGATGCCTATGAAACAAACCCTGATTTCGCAATGATAACCAATCAAGCGATGCGAGACCTCGCAACTGGATTAAACACAATTATTGCCAGCTTTAACCCCGAAATCATCTACATTGTCAGTGATGTTATCACAGCAATTCCCAGTCTTCTAACTTTACTTTCGGATACTCTACAAAATGACTATAATTATTCTGTACCCTTAATGATATCGGATATTGCACCAGGTGCGACCCTCTTTGGTGGCGCAAGTCTTGGTATTGCAGAATTCCTAGGAACAGAACGGTTTACATTGATGCGCCATGAAGTAAAGAACAACAATTAACTTGTTGTTCTTTTTTTGAGCAATTGGGCACTGATATCACGTTGTGATGCATAAACCTGACAATAGATATTGTAATAATCACGATAGACAGCAACAGCAACAGGTCGTGGCTTAATCGTTTCAGATATCCTGACACATGTTTTAATGCACGCATCAACCGATTCAAACCAATCTGCACCCAATGCGGCTAACATAGCAGCACCCAAAGCAGGACCTTCCTCGACTTCCAACGTAGCGACAGGAAGATTAAATACATCTGCTTGAATCTGCAACCATTCTTTATTTTTCGCACCACCACCCACGGATATAATGCGTTTAAAATCTGTCTTCTTATGTTTTTTCATGATGTCATACGCATTCTTTAGAGAATAGGTAATGCCTTCCAGTACACTGCGCACAAAGTGTACACGGGTGTGCATCGCATCCAGTCCAACAAAGGATCCACGAATCGATGCATCGAAGAAAGGTGTCCGCTCTCCCATAATATAAGGTGTAAACAACAGACCATCAGAACCCGGTTGAATCTGCGGTATTTCAGCGAGGAATGACTCATAATCAGCGTCTGGTGCAAGGATTGATTTAATCCAACTCAACGATGCCCCCGCTGATAAAGTGACACCCATTGAATAATATGCAGGAATGCAATGATTAAAGAAATGCAAGGCACCATCGTAATTCACGATGCTGTCTTCAGTTGCAAGAAACACCCCTGATGTACCAATACTGAGCATGGCATCTTCAGAATCCACAATTCCCGATCCTAGAGCAGCACATGCGTTATCGGCGCCGCCTGCATAAATAGCGACATCGTGCGTGAAACCAAAGTAGTCTCTTAAATCAGCATGCATCATGCTTACAGTATCGGTACTCTTGCATAATTCTGGAAGCGCAGCCATTGGAATAGAAAATGTAGCACAAATCGGTTCACTCCATTGCTCCTTTTCAACATCCAATAATAGTGTTCCGGCAGCATCTGAATAATCCATATGCTTGGTTCCGGTAATTCGGAAACGTAAGTAATCCTTAGGAAGTAAAATACTAGAAATAAGACGATAAGTTTCTGGTTCATTTTTTTGAACCCAGAGTAGTTTGGGAAGTGTGAATCCTTCTAATGAGCGATTCAAGGTTATATCCATTAACGTTTCATAATAATGTTCATTGATCCAATCACTTTCCAGTGACGTTCGAACATCATTCCATAAAATTGCCGGTCGCAACACACGGTCCTTATCATCTAAGATAACCAAGGTGTGCATTTGACCTGAGAAGCTGATGCCAGCACAGTGTGAGACAAGGTCTGGGAAATCCAGAATTAGTGCATCCATTACCTTAAGAAACGCCTGATACCAGTCTTCAGGATTTTGTTCGCTGTAACCAACGTGAGGGTTATGGACAGGGTAGCTTTGTGACGCAGATGTGATGACCTCGCCTGTCCGTTTCATAACAAGTCCTTTAAGGGATCCCGTCCCCAAATCAATTCCAATGACGTAGTTCATACACGCTCCTAATTTGTTTCTGTCTTTGACTTATTGTAGATATCAAATGCGACAACAAGTAGGAGTACAATTCCTTTAATCGCTTGTTGCCAATCGACACCCACACCAAGAAGTGACATACCATTGTTGAGTAATCCCATAACAAGACCCCCAATTATTGCCCCCGTAATGGTACCGACCCCACCATAAGCTGAAGCACCACCAATATAACATGAGGCAATCGCATCCAATTCAAATCCTTGACCCGCATTTGCCGTTGCAGCATTCAAACGTGCTGCAAATACCAATCCAGACACCGCTGCAAGAATCCCCATATTTACAAACATCGCGAATGTTGTGAATCGTGTATTAACCCCTGAAAGTTTCGAAGCTTTTTCATTACCCCCAATTGCATAAATTTGCCGCCCTACGACCGTCTTCGTTGTGATGAAATTATATATAAAGATCAAGACAGCAAGGATAACAAGAATATTTGGAATCCCCTCATACTGGGCGAGGAGAAATGTAAATCCAATTAAGACAATATCTGTTGTCGCCATTTTCATAAAGAACCAAGTGCTTGATTCAACATCAATGCCATTTTTCTTACGTTTACTGCGCTTGCGTACTGCCATGAAATTCATAAATAATAACATAACAATTACAGCAACCAGTGAGAATATATGAATGCCAGACCCAGAGAGCAAATCAGGGATGAATCCTGAACTTATATATTGAAACGCTTGTGGGAAGGGTCCAATTGATTTTCCTCCTGTAACAACAATGGTCAAACCTCGGAATAAAAGCATCCCTGCCAACGTAGCAATAAATGCCGGTACTTTGACATAGGCAACCCAGAACCCCTGGAATGCACCAATCAGTGCACCCACGATAAGGCACACAAATACAGATAGCCACACATTCATGCCGTTCTCTATCATCATCTTTGAGGCGATGGCACCGACAAAGGCCATCACAGATCCTACTGAGAGATCAATATGCCCCAATATAATGAGTATCATCATCCCGATTGCTAGGATAAGAATGTAACTGTTTTGTAGAATAATATTGGTTATATTCAACGGACGCATCAGCGTGCCATCTGTTAAGATTTGGAATACAACAGCGATTACAACTAAGAAGATGTACATGCTGTATTTCTGCATGATCCCTTTAAGGCGGGACCCTAACGATATCTGTGTTTCTGAATTCATGATTTCTTCCCTTTCTTTTCCTGAGTCATCAAGGTCATTAAGTTTTCTTGTGTCGCTTCACTTCGTGATAATTCTCCTGTGATCCGACCCTCACTCAATGTATAAATACGGTGGCAAATCCCCAATATCTCCGGTAATTCTGAAGATATAACACAAATTGATTTACCTTCGGCAGCCATCTTTTGAATAATGGTGTAAATCTCATATTTCGCACCAACATCAATCCCTCGTGTCGGCTCATCCAAGAAGAGTACATCCGGTTCAGTCGTTAGCCACTTGGATAAAACTACTTTTTGTTGATTCCCTCCACTCAAATTTTCGACTTTTTGGAAAATGCTAGAAGTTCGAATGTTTAAAAGGGATTTATAGTGGACTGAGTTTGCAACTTCTGTGTCCATATCCATAACGCCGTATTGTGAGAATTTTGAAAGTGACGCCATGGATATATTGCGATTAATTGTATCCATAAGCACGAGGCCGGCAGATTTACGATCCTCTGACACGTAGGCAATCCCAGCATCGATTGCTTGCTTTGGGCGATTCAATGTCAGTGGGATGCCATCTTTGATGATTTCACCAGAAATATTGCTACCGTACGATTTGCCAAACAAACTCAGAGCCAATTCAGTTCGCCCTGCTCCCATCAGTCCCGCAATACCAACAATTTCACCGCTCCGAATATTGAATGATACATTATCAACCATCAAGCGATCCACTTGAGTTGGATGATAAACATTCCAGTGCTTTACTTCAAATGCGATATCGCCAATTTGTGGTTCAAATGTAGGATAACGATTATCCAATGAGCGTCCAACCATTGCCTTAATGATTGCTTCTTCATTGATTTCTCCCTTATCCTTCTTCAAACAAGCAACAGCCTCACCGTCCCTTATGACACTAATAGCATTGGAAACTGCCGTTACTTCATTCAATTTATGCGAGATAATAATCGATGTTAGTCCCTTTTTTTGTAATTCTTGTAAGAGTAACAAAAGATTCTCACTATCATCTTCATTCAGTGCAGATGTTGGTTCATCTAAAATTAAGAGTTTAATGTCTTTCGATAGCGCTTTGGCAATTTCAACCAGTTGTTGTTCTCCAACAGAGAGTGTCCCAACCAACCGATCTGTCTTCAGATACAATCCAACGATATTCATCAATTCCTTCGCACGCGTGTGTGTTGCATCCCAATCAACAATCCCATGTTTTTGTTTCTCATTACCTATGAAGATATTTTCAGCAATCGACAATTGTGGAATGAGCGCAAGCTCTTGATGAATGATAGCAATCCCCTTTGCTTCACTGTCTTTAATCCCACCAAAGGAACATATTTCGTCTTGAAACACAATGTCACCTTCATAGCTTCCATGAGGATAAACACCACTCAAGACTTTCATCATAGTCGATTTCCCAGCACCATTTTCACCACAAAGTGCATGGATTTCGCCTGCTTCAACAACTATATTTACATCTTTAAGAACATGGATGGGACCAAATGATTTATTGATATTTTTCATTTGTAAAATAGTATTACTCATAGTGTCACCTTTCTAAAGAATACAGGGGAAGGAATTTTCCTTCCCACTGTTTAGTTTTTCAAATCGGCTTCGGTAAAGTAACCACTGCCAATTAAGATTTCCTCGTAATTGTTGACATCAACTTGAACTGGGTTTAAGTAGTATGTCGGTACAACCTTAACGCCATTGTTATAGGAAGTTGTATCGTTCACGTCAACTGTCTCCCCTTTAAGAATGGAGTCAGCCATTTTGATTGCCACTTTTGCAAGTTCAGATGTATCTTTAAAGACTGTCATTGTTTGCTCATTTGCAATGATTGACTTCACAGAGGCTGTTTCTGCATCTTGTCCTGTGATAATTGGCATTGGACGATCACTACTTCCGTAGCCAATTCCTTTAAGTGATGAAACAACACCAATTGCAAGCGCATCATTTTGAGTCAGAACTGCATCAATGCGATCTTGTGTATAGTTAGCACTGAGAAGATTATCCATGCGCTCTTGTGCTTTTGAGCCACTCCATGATTGTGTAGCGACCTGATTGAATTCTTTTTGACCACTTTTGATGATAAGTTTGCCACTGTCAATATACGGTTGGAGTTGTTCCATAGCACCTTCAAAGAAGAAACGGGCATTATTATCATCGGGAGCACCACCAAAGAGTTCAAGATTGAATGGCCCCGCTGCGTTCTCTAAATCAAGCGCTTTAACAATGTATTCGCCTTGCAAGACTCCGACGGTTTTCAAGTCAAATGTTGCATAGTAATCGATTGCATCCGAATTCATAATCAAACGGTCGTATGAGATAACAGGAATTCCTTGACCTTTTGCTTTTTGAGTAACATCGGTCAATGCCTCTCCATCAATTGCTGCAATGATGATGACATCGACACCTTTTGTAATCATATTTTCAATTTGCGAAACTTGAGTTTGGACTTCGTTTTGCGCAAATTGCATATCTACCTTATAGCCCAAACTTTCAGCTTGCTCTTTCATGCTGTTTCCATCTTTTTCCCAACGCTCTAAATCTTTAGTTGGCATGGCAATACCGATTGTTTTATCGCCATCGCCTCCCTTACTACCACATCCCGTTAATAACAATCCAATTATTAAAAGTACTGCTAATAGTTGCTTTTTCATATTTTCTCCTATTTTAATAAATGTAGTCGTTTAATTTCGACTTTACAATTTCAATATGACCAGACTTATTCGTAATATCTTGGTGTTCCATTGCATAGGCAGCTAATGACTCCAAATCTGTCGTTCCATCAATAATTTCTTTACCAATACCTGATTTAAATGAGGCATAACGTTCCTCTTTTAAGTTTGTAAAGAACTTATCTTCTTTAAGTTTGATTGCGGCTTTGAATCCACGAGCAAACGTATCCATTCCTGCTATATGTGCAAGCACTAAGTCATCCATGGCAAACGATGTCCGACGCACTTTCGCATCAAAGTTTATACCACCCGGTGCAATCCCCCCTGCATCCAGCACTTCAACCATCGCGAGTGTGACATCCATAAGGTTTGTAGGAAACTCATCTGTATCCCAGCCAAGTAATGGATGACCTTGGTTTGCATCCAGTGATCCCAACGCATTGTATGTATTGGCAACCGCAATTTCATGTTCAAATGTATGGCCAGCAAGTGTAGCATGATTTGCCTCTAAATTGAGTTTGAAATCATCTTGTAGATCATACTTTTGTAAGAATGCTAAGGATGTTGCGGCATCAAAGTCATACTGATGTGTTGTTGGTTCTTTTGGTTTTGGTTCAATTAGAAACTGAACATCATGACCAATTTTCTTCTTGTATGCTATTGCCATTTTGAAGAATCGGGCCATATTATCAAGTTCAAGGTTCATATCCGTATTGAGTAATGACTCATACCCTTCACGACCACCCCAGAATACATAGTTCTGTCCACCCAATTTCTTGGATAACTCAAGTCCTTTTTTTACTTGTGCTGCAGAATATGCGTAGACATCAGCATTGTTACTCGTTGCACCACCATTTAAGAAACGGGGATGTGTGAATAAATTTGCAGTATTCCATAGCAGCTTGATTCCTGTTTGGGCCATTTTTTCCTTCATCAAATCTGTGATAACGTCTAAGTTTTCAAAGAACTCTTCCAGTGAATTCCCTTGCGGTGCGATATCTACATCATGAAAACAGAAATACTCAACACCTAACTTCTCCAAAAGTTCGAAGAATGCATCAACACGATTTATTGCAGTAACCATTGGATCATTCTCGACCCAAGTTCGCTCATTCACCGCATCACCAAATGGGTCATTACCACCATTTGTCATTGTATGCCAATACGCTAAACCAAATCTGAGATGCTCCTTCATTGGTTTGCCAAGGACAATTTCATCAGCATCATAGTGACGATATGCAAAATCATTGGATGACTTCGGACCCTCATACACTATTTTCTCAATACCTTTAAAATACTCCATAATTCCTCCTCTAGATTCTATCCTTTGTGGAAACATTACTTCGCGAAGGTTAGTTTGTTCCTTAAACTAACTACCTTGATGTTAACGCTTTCATGATTCTTTGTCAATATGAATTTCTATATTTTAGTCAATTTGAAACGCCTTAACATAAAAAAACTCCACCTTAATGTAGTGGAGTTTTGAGTTTGTATATTGCTTAAATTATTAGCGTTTGACTGAGGATCCCATCAATCGTAATGTATGTCTATCCCCGCGAATAGCAACAGACAGTGCTAAGATGTTTTGCCAAGGAGCAATTCCTCCCGGTCCTGCATCACCAATATGATGAATGTCCGCGCCTGCCATTTTATTCATAATCGCAATTTGACGAATCGTCTCTTCTTGAGCACAATCTTGGCTTGTACCATTTGCGACAAGACTCAATACACCCGCTCGTTTTATCTGTAAACATGCTTTTGCAACGGCTTCTTGTGATACCCCTGGAACTGTTCCAGCAGCAGGTAATAGAATAATATCTGCTCCATTTTCTATAAAATGATCAATGGCAGCATAATCTAAGACATCCTCTGCAACCCCTGCCCCATGCATTTTTCCAGCAACGATAATGCCATTGTATACCGTTTTAGCAAGTTTGACTGCATTTATAATCTCAGGATTGCTCACACCAGTTCCGGGATTCCCTGTTAGACAAATAAAATCAATGTCTAACTCATTGGCCCTTTCAAATGTCTCACGAATCGCCATACGCCCTTTACTAATTACATCCATCGTTTCTAGCATAGGCGCATGAAGATCAACCGGTTCTAAGTTCACTCCGATCATCTTTCCTGTTAAATCTTTGAGCAAACGAATTGGATGATCCGTTTCCGGTAGTCCGTAGATAAACGGTTCAAATAAATCAATGGTATTCAACATAATCAAATCACTACTTAACGATGCTGCAACCTCACTATTGGTTACATTCCCGCTTACTCTAGGAATCTGCGTACAAACATTTTCTGACATTACAGTACGCCCTTCATTTGCCTTAATCGCTGTTAACTTTTCTTCTTTACTCATTGCAAGAATATCACTTGCAGTTGCATTCAACAAACGCTTAGCCATTGTGAATTACTCCTCCTTTATTAAGAACTTCTTTCGCCTCAATAGCGAGTTCTTCCTCATATGTTTCATTGTCCATTCGCTTAAAGAATGGGTAGTAAATTAGTGCATTAACCGCTATGGTTACAATACTTACCAATGCTCCGGAAATATGACCACCTGTCGCTAAGAATCCCGCAAGAATCGGTGGTGTTGTCCACGGAATTACAATTCCTGCTGGTTTAGCAACCAAACCCCATGCCATTCCATAATAGGTAATAATTGCTGATGTGACCGGTGCGAGTACAAACGGAATTACCATCTTTGGATTAAGAATTGTAGGTAACCCAAATAGTATTGGTTCTGCGATTTGGAAACATAATGGCGCGATTGATAGTTTTCCAAGCGCTTTATTTTGCTTGCTCTTTGAGAAGAAGAACACCAAGAGTGCCAGTGCAAAAACAGATCCTGCGCCACCTGTAAAGACGAAGTTATATAAGAATTCATAGGTTATGATATTGGGAACTTCGAGACCTGCTTGCATTGCTAAACGGTTCGCATCCGATGCTTGTAACAAAAGTGGTTCAATAATAGGGCCGGTGACTTGGGCTCCATGGATTCCAAATACCCAGAAGAAACACTGAAGTAAAATTACGACGATTATCCCAAACAAATTCCCTGTGAGGTATGAAAGTGGAACCCCCATCGTATTCGAAATTAATTTGTGAATGTCTGTAACTTTAAGTGTTGTAAAGAGAATAAATACCACCAACCAAAATAAGATTGTCAATAATCCTGGTACAAATGCTGCAAAAGACTTTGCAACATTTGGTGGTACTGAATCAGGCATACGAATTTGAAGATTCTTATCCACAAAGAATCGAAATAATTCTGCAGTGACCAATGCAACTATAATTCCCACAAATAACCCTGCACTTCCGAAATATTGCGTTAGGAATGCATCGCCTGCATCTGCAGTGACAATCGGTGAAACAAGTACATAGGATGCAAGTGCAATAATCCCAGCCGATAGTGCATCTTTTTTGTAGTACTTACTCAAATGGTAAGTCGTAGCAAATGTTGCTCCCAAGCCAATTAAGCCAAAGGTAGAGTTTGCCGCTTTATTGATAAACTCACTTATCCCCATGCTCTTTAGCCAATCTGTATACGGCGTAAATGGTATGTTTCCAATCATCAAGAATATTGAGCCAATAAGTATCAATGGCATGGATGACGCCAATCCATCACGTACTGCCAAAAGATGACGTTGATTACTAATCTTACCAGCAAAACGTTGAATCTTTTCTTTCATTTTAATTTCCTTCCCTTATTTTTTTAAGGCATTCAATCATTTCAAATGCCAAATCTCGTGTCGTGATTGCATTCATAATATGATCCTGACCATGGATCATCAGAAGTGAAAGTTCTGTAGCACTGCCTTGTGCCTCAGCAACTAAGAATTCTGTTTGCGCTTTATGGGCAATATTCAATTCTTTATCACATGCGTTCATACTTTTTTCTGCTTCAATAAAATCATCATTTCTTGCATATTTGATTGCCTGAATGGCTAGGCCTTTTGCATTGCCTCCATGCATAATTAATGCCATTATCGATTGCAACAGTTCATCATTCATAATATACCTACTTATCTAATAATCCATTCGCAAAAAGAATAGTCTTTTCACCATTCATTGTTCCGTAATCCATCATGTTAATAACTCCTATCGGAACAGGTTTATCTTTTGTTAGTCGTTCAAAATCATCAATCATGTACGACAATTGTGGGCCAAGTAAAATTAAATCGACATCGCGCTCAGCAAGAACATCGCGAGCTGCAGTAGCGGGAACCGCGAATATCGTATACTCCAAACCCATTTTCGTAGCTGCATCTTCCATCTTCCTTACCATCAAACTCGTACTCATGCCGGCAGCACATGCCAACATTATCGTTTTTTTACTCATTTGTTCCTCCTACGTGTTGTTTGTCATCAATAGTTCGTATCGTCTTTATAAACCGTTCGAAATCTTTATACTTGATCAATTCATGAACAGCCTGTCTTGATGCCATGAATTCACTCATGACACGGTAAAAGTGTTCGAGATTATCATTAAAATCTTTCTGAATCGAAACCAATATTACAACTTGTACTTCAGATCGTTCCCACAATATCGGTTTGTCCAAAACTGCAATACACACAAATGTGTCTTGAGTTACCAATTGATTAGGATGTGGTAAGGCAATGAGATTTCCATAGTCGGTTGACCCCACTGCTTCACGCTGTAATATTAACTCAAGAAAATTTCTCGGAATAACCTCACTCTCATTAATTGAATGAACCATTCCCTCCAAAATTGCAGTGCGTGTTGGAGTGTTACTCAAGGATAAAAAGAGAGTTTTCTTGAAGTATTTTTCAATGTTAGTTTGTGTCTTTAGTTCCAACTCACGCGAAATTCGATTCATATCCGCATCGTCAAGGAAATGCCCTATATGTACTGTTGGAGTTTGCGTTTCAATTCCATGATTAATTGTGGTAATGATAAGATCAAACGTATCCAAACTGATATGAGGAAGTCCCGCAACATCACTTGTCACAATTTCTTTAATCTGCTTAGAAAATCTACTCCGAACTTGATATGCAAGAAGTTCGGAACTACCTCGACCCGTGCTGCATAGAATGAGAATGCGTTTTCGATTTGTTCCTTCACGCTTTCTTGCAAGCGCAAGATTGATATGCAAGGCCACAAATGCAACTTCATCTGCACTGATATTACGTTCAACCAAGACCTCCACAAATTGTAAGGACTGTACGGCCAATAAGTATGCTAATGACAGATTCTTTTTTATATCACCCAGCATCGGATTCTTTTGCTCAAATCCAGATTTTATACGAATTAATAACGGCTTGAAGTGTAGAACAAGATTAAAGAGTAGTTCTTTATCATTACGCAAATCAATGTTCCAGTTTGTATGGATACTTTCTAACATTGCCCTTACCATTGAGACAAGGTTATCATCGTTTTGGATTGCTACATCAAACTCAGAAATGTAGACATTTTGTTTTCCAGCAAGATGAATTGCTATATAGAGAACTTCATCTTGTGGAAACACGATTTTAAAGAGTTTTGAGAATTCCGATGCAATGTCCTTTGCAACCTCAATGGGTAAGTCTTTTTGTTCAATTTCAAACCGAGTCAGTTCTCCAGATTTTGTATGATTTTGATTTTTAATGCGTTCCATCAAAATATAAAGATGGTTGCATAAGTTTTGAAATCCTATATCTGAGAGAACAAAGTTATTTCTTTGGAGCACAACAGATAGGTGTTTAGAAACGGCCTCATACTGTTCGTGTCCTCCCAGAGATTCACTCAGAAAACGATTCGTATTCAAAGTAACCTGTGATAAGCAACGTCTTATATCTGTTTCACTGCCACTTAATTTAACACCTTTTCTTTTTGAATCAACTACGCGTATATTAAAGCGTTCAAAATGCTTTCGAACTTCAATTAAATCATTCGATAACGTTGAGCGACTAATGTATAACTGCTCACACAGGACCGTTAAATTTACATAACTATCACTGAGTAGTAGATAATCAATGATGAAGTCTATACGGCCTTGTTTTGTTTTTGGATACGAAGCATTCTCTTCGATCGATCTATTAAGATATCTCTCGAAATCACTTAGATTTAATATATTTAACCGGATCCCTAGACCCGGTACAGATCCTAGATTTGCTCCACAATCCTGAATCAAAATGGATATTTCCTTGATGCGCTTACGAATTGTTCTTTCGGAAACACCCATAATTAATGCTAATTCTGTACTCGAAATGTAGTCGGTATTCTTAAGTTCCTGCAGGATTTGAATATCCATTTCATCCAAGTAAATCACCCCTTTGTCGACAACCATATTGTACCATCATGCATCCATGACTATCTTACAAGTCTTTACCGCATTCATGTGGCTGCGATATGGAACTTCTAACACAAAAAAATATCACCACTTCAATGTGGTGATACTCTTCAGTTATTGTTTTTCAAGTAAATCTGTAAGATCCACCATTTCATCAATCATTGCACCAATATGAGCAATTGTATTGAGAAGTGGAGTTTCTGTTGATAAATCGACATCTACCATCTTTGCAAGTTCAAGTGGTGTTTTAGTTCCCCCTGCCTTCAAGACATCTTTCCATTTATCGATGGGTAATTCACCATCAATAACTTTCTGACTTACTTCCGTAGCGATTGTTAATCCAGCACTATAAGTGTATGGGTAAAGTCCCATGAAATAATGTGGTTGACGCATCCATGTCAGCTCGGCACCATCGTTAATTTCGATGTCCTCACCCCAGAATTTCGCAAGGACTTCTTTTTTAAGGGTGCTTAGTGTGCGTGTTGATACAGGTTGACCATTATCTACAAGGCGATAGACTTCACGTTGATACGCCGCCTCTAAGAGGTGGGTTACAAAGTTATGATAGTACGTACGTCCAATCATACTTGACAGAATCCATCGTTGGAAGCGTGGATCATCGTTACTCTTCTTTAAGTGATTTGCCATCAATAACTCATTCATGGTTGATGGTGCTTCAATAAAGTAAAGTGATGCACGTGTATTGTAAATATTTTGGTTTTGTCCAGCAAGATAGAAGTGTCCAGCATGGCCAACTTCATGAGCTAATACAAAGACCTCACGCATTCGTTTGGTCCAATTGATGAGGATGTAGGGATGGTTTCCATAAGGACTGCTGCAGAATGCACCGGTTGATTTCCCAATATTCTGTGGAAAATCAATCCAACGTTCATCAAATGATCTGCGCACAATCTCACGATAGTCATCACCAAGTACAGCAAGTCCATCAAGAAGATAATCTTTTGACTCCTCAATTGATATCGAAGGTTCAAAATCTGGATCTACACTAAGTTTTAAGTCAACATAGGTCATCTTATCAAGTTTGTGGATGCGTTGGAGTAGTTTTGCATACTTGCGCATGTGTGGAGCGAGGTGTTCCATAATCAAATCAATTTGACGGTTGTACATATCGCGACTTACTTTTTGATCAAAGAGTAAGTAGTCAAATACTGATTCAAACCCTTTTAACTCAGACATCGCCTTCTCTTTGGTAATTTGATTGTTGTAGATAGCAGCAAACGTATTTTGATACTCCGCAAGTTTGCCATGGAAGGTGTTAAACGCTGCATGACGTAATTCATGATCGTTTTCAAACTCAAATTCATTCTCGTAAGATACAAAGGACATGGGATATGTTGTTCCCTTAACCGTAAAGTCAGGGAAACTTATATCAGCAAGTTTACTACGATTGTATGTGTTGTAAGATGAATCGAGCACTGGGCTAAGAGCGGTCAATGCCTTGTTTACTTCAGGGCTCAATGTGTGTGGTTTATCACGCATTAGATCTTCCAGATATAATTTATTTTCTTCACTGAGTGATGCTGCTTGTTGGAGTGTGTCTTCATCATTAAGCAGTAATTCCGACTCAAAGAAACTCAACGTATTTTGAACTGTAGATCCCGCAATTTGATATTTTCCAGTTCTTTCAAGATTCGCATCATCTTGTTGGTTTGCACTTAACTGAAGGGATTGATACGTCCCCACGGCTGTCGCAAGTTCAAGAATCGCTCGGTATGCATCCAATGCTGTGTTAATCGTATCTGGGGTAGTGAGCGTTCCTTGATACTTTTGTTCAAATGCACTGGCATCTGTTTTGAGTTTTTGTAACGCCTTATCAAATGCATCATCACTTTCAAATAAGTCACTTAAATCCCACGTATGAGCTTGATTAACTTCCCATCGTTGGTCTATTTTCTTGGTCATAAAAACCTCCTTTTATTATAAATAGTATACTGCTTATGGAAACGTTTTGAAAGTATATTCAAGAATTTGTTGAAAACATTTCATCATTCTGAAAATCTTTCACCTTCTGTTATCAAAAACCACAATGAGACGCGACGATGCATTTAAAATGTGTACTTTAGAACTATGGGATGCTTAAAATTTGACAGCTGATAAGCATCATAGTATACTATAAAGGAACGTTCATTCCAGAATAGGAGTTGAGTTATGGCCAGACACAAAGAGTTTTCAAAAGAAGCGGCTCTGCAACAAGCAATGCTACTTTTTTGGAAAAAAGGATTTTCTCGAACGAGTATGCAGGACCTTACGGAAGCGATGGGACTCAGTCGCTCAAGTATTTATGATTCATTTGAAAACAAAGAAAAACTTTACGCAGATGCATTGGAACTTTATGCCTATCAGAAGAGTCAAAAGCGCATAAATTTTGTAGCGTCGCTCCAAGCCAATGGCAAAGAGAAAATTATTTTACTGTTTAACGATATGATTGATGGTTTGTACGCCACAACATCGCCTGACGGCTGTTTGCTTACGGATTCAGTAGGTATCCTACCCAGTGTTGATGCTTCAATTCATGCGTTTGTTACAGAACAATTTGCTTCGGTTCGTGAGCTCTACGGCGAGCTAGTTGCATTGGGAAAGCGTGATGGAAGTATTACCTCTTCCCTATCAAATGAGTCTTTATCCTTCATGCTCTTTAATTTGCATGAAAGTACGATTGTACTGGGTTCTGTTGGAGACAATGATCAAGAACAACGTCAATTGATTCAGAATTTTATGGATATGCTTTAAGCATATCTTCTATTTTAAAAATATCGGAACGATTGTTCCATAAAGGAGATTAACCATGACTACACGTATTGCAATTAATGGATTTGGCCGAATCGGCCGCTTAACACTGCGCCGCATTTTAAGTCTTGATACTGATTTAGAAGTTGTCGCAATCAATGATTTAACACAACCAAAAGTTCTCGCACACCTCTTCCGTTTTGATACAGCATTTGGACAATTTGATGGCAGTGTTGATTACACAGATGATGCCATTATTATCAATGGAAAGGCAATCAAAGTATATGCTGAGAAAGATGCGAAGCATCTTCCTTGGGGCGATGATGCCATTGATGTTGTTGTAGAATCGACAGGATTCTATACATCACAAGAAAAATCACAAGCACACCTTGATGCTGGAGCAAAGAAAGTCTTGATTTCCGGACCCGCAGGGAACATGAAAACGATTGTCTACAACGTGAACGATGCGATTTTGGATGCGAATGATACGATTATTTCAGTAGCATCATGCACAACCAATGCCCTTGCTCCAATGGCAAAAGCACTCAACGATGCATATGGTATCGAAGTCGGAACCATGACAACCATCCATGCCTATACAGGTAACCAAGCCCTTGTAGATGGTCCTAAAGGATTAAACCTGCGTGGTGCACGAGCTGCTGCTGGTAATATTGTTCCTTATACAACAGGTGCCGCTAAAGCGATTGGACTTGTGCTACCCGAGCTGAATGGTAAACTTCAAGGTCATTCGCACCGTGTTCCTGTCATTGATGGTTCTGTCGTTGAATTGGTTAGTATCTTACGTACGAAAGTAAGTGAAGATGACATCAATGCCTTGATGAAGAACGTAACCGAAAACAATCCATCATTTGGGTATACAGACTTGGAAATAGTTTCCAGTGATGTTATTGGTTCAACCTATGGATCTCTATTTGATGCAACACAAACTGAAGTCACTACAGTTAATGACTACCAACTTGTTAAAACAGTCGCGTGGTATGATAATGAATTCGGCTTTGTCACTCAACTTGTCAGAGCACTCGAAAAATACGCTACACTTTAAGTACAAGAAAGGCACTTCATATTGATGAAGTGCCTTTCTTTAGTTCATATCTACATTATAGACGTCGCGTTTTGCTTGCCAATTGACTAAGGCCGCGAAGAGGCGAAATAAGTCTACAGTGTAGCGCGGATTCAACCCTGTACTTTCAGTAATGCGATTCAAACGATATTGCAGTGTATTACGATGTACCATTAAGTCATCTGCAATCTCATTAATACTTCCGTTATACCGAATGAATGACTGTAATGTCTCAATAAGTAAATCGTCAGCCAATGTGTCTATTGGATTCAATGTCTCGGTTTTGGCAGTCGTAATCATCGTAGCAAGTAAATCCAAATCATGGTAATCCGCTTGCTTTAAGAGGCGATCATGATAACCGAGTGCATGAAACACGCTAATAAGACGTTTTAAATCTTCAAAGGATTGGGCAGCATTTTCAGCTTGCTTGCCTACATAAATACGAGTAACGTCCTGACGCTTTTTGAGGCGTTCAATGATGTCATCATTCTTATCGTTTGTAATGATGACATACTGAAGTGTGGCATAGCGGTAGATACTGACGCCATCCAAGCACTTCTCCAAAACGGATGATTTCACATACGCTCCCAATTCAAAGATAATTAAATTGAATGCTTGCTCTAAATTGATATTAAAGCGTGGTGCTAATTCTTCAATTCGTTTGTTGTTTTCATCATGTGATAAGAGAATACGATTGAAGAAATATTTCTTGCTGCCCTTTACACGAAATTCATCCTGCATCTTAAGATAGCTGGATATCATCAAAACAACGGTAGAGTTTACTAGTTTACAAAAAGGAATAACCTCCAAAGGATTTCCAGTGATACCGACGACGCCAATAATGCGCTCTCCAAGAAGAATAGGATCGTTTGTACCACGTTTCTCGGTTGCGGTTTCCTCATAGATTGTCACCATCTCACCTGAAGAAATGGCTTCACGGGCACCTCGGTGGAGGTCACCGATACGATCTTTTTCACCACTGCCGATGATCGTCCCTGTCTCATCCATAATATTGATGTTATAGGGAATATCTTCCATCATTTTGTTGACAATTTCCTGTATGTTAATTGATGCTAATAAACTCATTTTTGACCTCACAGTTCGTTACGATGTCGATAACTTTCATCACAAATACGGCGCATTACCGTGACTGCTTCAATTGGATAGTCTCCAACCGCAGTCTCTGCTGAGAGCATCACAAAACTGGCTCCCTCAAACACCGCATTGGCAACATCACTCACCTCTGCCCGTGTCGGCTTGGGTGCTTGAATCATCGATTCAAGCATTTGTGTAGCGACAATACTTAGTTTGTGATGATGATGACATCGTTTGATAATCTCTCGTTGAAAAAACGGAACACGCTCATACGGTACTTCAATACCCAAGTCTCCACGGGCAATCATAATGCCATCACACTCTGAAATAATGGATTCTAGGTTATCAAGTCCTTCTTGATTTTCAATTTTCGCAATGATTTTTGTATGCTTGAAATCCAGTGCTTGTAATGTGTTGCGAACCACCATTATATCATCAATCGAACGTGTAAAACTAACCGCAACATAATCAGGTGCTGATGCAAAGGATGCAAGAATTGTCTTGTCTTTCTCTGATAGAATATCCAAATCAATATGTTTCCCTGGGATGTTTACACCCTTGTGATTGCTAAGGAGTCCCCCTTGCATCACCTGTGTCACAACGCCATCTTCGGTTATATCAATCACGCGCAATACAATCCTGCCATCATCAACATACACTGTATCGCCACGCTCTACACCGCTTGTGATATCTTTGTAGGATATACTGACACCCAATTGATTTCCTACACACATATGGGTGAACAGCGTAAACTGTTGATTTACTTCAAGTTGAGTAGAATCCCTGGCAAAGGTTCCAATACGAATTTCAGGACCATTGGTGTCAACCAAACATGCTGCATTCGAAACCAGTGCCATGGTTTCTTGAAATTGAATGCAATGTTGATAATCTGCATGTGAGATATTATAGCGAATAATGCTTGCACCAACATCAACGAGTTCATTGAGTTTCTCAGAAGTTGAAACGCTGGGACCGTATGTCGCAATAATTTTGGTTTCCATGATATCTCCTTTTTTAACGGTTGACTGTATTTAGGAGCCGCGCAATGTTCTCACATGTTCGTTGAACATTTTGTGGCCCTTCTTTAAGTGCTTCACCAAGAGACATCGCACCAGGAACAATTCCAAAGATTGAATCAATGGCATGATCATACAGTGAATCGATATCATCACCGACATTACCAGCTACGACAATGACAGGAATACTTTGCTTCTTGGCTTCTTTCGCAACCCCATAAGGTGTCTTCCCAAATTTTGTTTGAAAATCAATTCCACCTTCTCCAGTAATGCAATAGTCGGCATCTTTGAGAGCCTCACCAAGGCGTGAATACTCAATTACAATATCAATACCGCGCTGCATTTTTGAATTCGTGAATAGTAATAATCCCGCACCCAGACCTCCAGCGCCACCAGCTCCTGGAACATCCTTCACATCTTTACCAAGGTCATGACTGGCGATGTCTGCGTAATGTGATAGTGAGCGGTCCAAGTGTTGAACCATTTCAGGTGTTGCTCCTTTTTGGGGACCGAATACTTGGGATGCACCATTTTTTCCACATAGTGGATTGGTAACATCACTGGCAACAATGATACTCATTGTTTTAATACGTACATCCGTGTTGGTAGTATCAATCGTTGCGAGTGCATCCAATGCACCGCCACCTTCGGGTAAATCATTGCCATCTTTATCGAGGAATCGAACTCCCAAGGCACGTGCCATTCCCGTTCCACCATCATTGGTTGCGGAACCACCGATACCAAGAATAATTTTATGAACACCTTGGTCCAGGGCATCAAGAATTAATTCTCCCGTTCCATAAGTCGTCGTAATCAAGGGATTCTTAGTTGCCTCGCTCACATAAGCTATGCCACTGGCAGATGCCATCTCAATGATGGCAGTTTCACCATCACCCAAGATTCCATAAACTGCATCCACAGGATTCCCAAGTGGACCTTTGACTGATTTATGAATTTGTTTTCCCTGCGTTGCATCAACTAAGGATTGAACAGTGCCTTCACCACCGTCAGCCATTGGAACATGCACAAATTCGGCATCGGGAAGAATTTTCTTGAATCCTGTCTCCATTGCAATACATACTTCTTTTGCTGTCATCGACTCTTTGAATGAATCGGGTGCAAATACAATTTTCATCAGAAATCTCCTTTAATAGTTAGAATATAAAACCATATAAAATTGTTGCAGTAAGTGCCATTGAACCCCCAACAAGGGCTTCATAAGGAAGTACTTTGAGACGCTGTTTGATGGTCATTTTCATCCCACTTGCGGTAACATGGAAATAGTTTCCTTGTGGAACTTGATCAAGGACAGTTGCACCTGTATGAACCATGGCTGCCGCTGCAGTCGGTGTGACCCCCATATCAAGAATTGCTTGACCAAATGATTCGGTTGCGACGATAACTGCTGTTGAGGTTGAACCAGTAGCAGCTCCCATCAGTATTCCCGAAATTGGAGCCAACAATGTTCCCGATATCCCCATCGTCTCAATCACTTTAACAACTTGAACTGAGAGGTCACTGCTTGAGATAAGTCCCGCAATCGCCCCTGCGCCGATAAGAATAAGAACAGTATCGGTCATTTTTTTCAATCCAGTATTGGCATAATGCAACAAGTGTTTGGTCTTACCCATAGCAATTGTTCCAACAATTGCTGCAAGCGGTAATATAAACATTGCATCAACATTAAACGCTTTAAGTGCATCGATATTTAGAATTGACCCAATTGGATTGATTAGCAAGAGGATAACAGCCACAAGAGGACCGACAATTGCCCGACCGAATCGTGGGTATTCTTTGGTATCAATTTCATTAACATCATCAATATCCTCTTTGGCTATTTTATCACCTTTATTACGAATTACATTGGCAATAATGACTGTAACAATTAACCCAACGACTGCTGGAATAAAGTCTGCAATCATCAAATCACTGAGTTCAAGTCCGAAACCTTTTGCCGCAGCAATCGTATTTGGATTGGGTGAAATGACATTTCCTGCCTTCCCTCCTCCTGATAAGGCTAAGAGTAATGCTGTTTTAGATATACCAATTTTGTCTCCTACCGACAATGCAATCGGTGCAACGATAAGTACAGCCACAGGAATGAATACCCCAACTGCTGTAATAATCATGGTTGCAAGTGCCAAGGCCAGTATGGCTTGACTCTCTCCCATCTTATTGACGATTGTCTTTGCGATAGATTCCGCAGCTCCGGATTCCATCATAACCCCCGCTAAGAGACCCGCAGCAATCACTCGAATGACGGTTCCCATAATACTTTGTGTACCCGAAGTAATCATACTTACCACACCAGGTAAATTCGCACCACCAATGAGTGCACCAATAATTGCCCCTAAAAACAATGAATAAACAGGATTCAATTTCTTAAATATTAGTATAATTGCGATTGCTAATCCAACAATTGCACCAATCCAACTTATTGTAGTTCCTTCCATTCTATTTCTCCTTTAAGTAGTGTAACCGGTTACTGATATCATCTTATCGTAGCGTCACGTAACCAACAATTGACAAAAGAGAGAATATTTTGGGCAAATGCACAATATCTTCCCAGCCATACGCAATAATTACCCGTTCGGACAAGAAATGAAGTATAATATGTAAGGTTCGATTCTAAGGAATCATCTACGAAGCATTTCTAGTACACCATACAATAAAGATATTCATTCCCACATTGTCTTAGTTTTTGGTTCCCTATCAGGAAAAACTTCACAATTTAAGGAGAAACAATGAAATTTGAAGATTTAGGAATTAATGCTAACATTTTGTCAGCATTAGAAGCACAAAATTATACACAGCCAACACCCATCCAAGAAAAGGCAATCCCGTTTGTATTACGCGGTCGCGATGTTTTGGGTCTGGCACAAACTGGTACAGGAAAGACAGCTGCCTTTGCAGTACCTACGATTCAGCGTTTAAGCGCAACAAAAACAGAAGGCAAGCGAAAAATACGCTCTTTAGTGTTAAGCCCAACCCGTGAACTTGCATTGCAAATTCATGAGAGTTTTGAGAACTATGCTGTAAACACTAAAATTAGATCCGCTGTAATTTTTGGCGGTGTCTCCCAAGTACCTCAAGTAAAAGCATTACGCAGTGGCGTGGATGTTCTTGTTGCTACACCCGGTCGTTTGAATGATTTGATCAAACAAAAGCATGTGAGTCTGGATGATGTTGAGATTTTTATCCTCGATGAAGCAGACCGTATGTTAGATATGGGATTCATTCACGATATCAAACGGATTCTTCCCCTGTTACCAAAGAAAAAACAAACACTACTTTTCTCGGCAACAATGCCCCCTGAGATTACAGAAATTGTCGATTCACTTTTAAAGAATCCAATTGAGGTATCCGTTGCACCCGTATCATCAGCAGTTGATACCGTTGAACAATTCGTTTATTATGTTGACCGCAATAATAAGACAAAACTCTTGATTGACATTTTAAAAGAAAAATCAGACGCCAACGTCCTTGTCTTTACGCGTACCAAACACGGTGCCGATAAAGTTGTTCGTGAACTCTTAAAACATCAAGTGAGCGCAGCGGCAATTCATGGAAACAAGTCACAGACTGCGCGCCAGATTGCCCTCGCAAATTTTAAAGAAGGTAAAATCCAAGTTCTTGTGGCTACCGATATTGCTGCACGTGGTATAGATATTGATGAATTATCGTATGTTATTAATTATGATTTATCCGATGTTCCTGAAACCTATGTACACCGTATTGGTCGTACGGGTCGTGCGGGTTCAACTGGAGTCGCGATTGCATTTTGTAATTTCGAAGAAATTCCATTATTGAAACAAATCGAATCTTTGATTCGCAAGAAAATTACCGTGATTGAAAATCACGACTACCCTCTTATCGATAAAACAGTAAAACCAAAGAAACAAAACAAAAAAGCCAAGGCACGTGCGGCTGCTGTCAAAGAGACACAACCCCGTCGCAAGCCCAAACCTGTTTCAAAAGATAAAGGTGCACCAAAAGCTGGCCAGAAGAAATCAGATGGTAAAGCTTCCAAAGCACGTCGTGGAAAAAACGATACCGCTGAGAAGAAGGAAAATGGCCCTTACAATTGGTCCAACCATCAATCAAAAAAGAAACCCAGAAAACCAGCACGTAAGAAAACGACTGTATAATCTTAAAACTGCATCAGCAACAAAGTGATGCAGTTTTTTTTATTCTTCACAAAGTACCACAACAAAATGAAAGCGCATCATTATGTTTCAGAATTTCTTACAAAAATGATTAAAAATGACTAATGTGTCATATACAATACCTTCATAAAACGATACAATGGAGACAGAACATTAATGACAGGGAGGTCACATATGAATCATTTTAAACGAGCATGGCTAAGTGTCATACGTCGTAAAGGTAAATCTTTAATTTTACTGGTCGTCGTATTTATTCTTGGTAATGTCATTGCTGGAGCTTTCTCAATACAGCAAGCGTCCGTGAATGTTGAAAAGACAATTAAGAAACAATTGGGTGCTGTCGCAACCATTGAAGTTGATTATGAGAAACTGCAAGAAGAGTCAATCAAAAATCCTGAGCTTGTTTTTGAGTATGATGGTATTTCTGAGGCACTCATTGCTGAAGTTGCAAAACTAGAACAAGTTCGTTACTACGACTATAGCATTCCAACTTCATTTCGTTCAAAAACCGTTAAACTGGTTAGTGAAGAAGAATCTGGTGTCGTTATTGGAGGTTCAGGCAGTGAGTATGGTGAATACTTCAATGCCACGGGTGTTGAGTACCCACCAGTAACGGATATTGATCAAGGCAAAATCGAACTTGTTAGTGGTCGCGTCTTTACACCTGAAGACATTACAAGTGGTAAACTTGTGATGCTTGTCTCTGAAAAATTTGCAAGCACAAATGGTGTGAGTGTAGGTGATTCTTTGGTTTTCCAAAATATCATTACCGATTACAACACCGAAGGTAAAGAAACAGTCATTGCACAGCGTGATGTATCCTTAGAAATTATCGGTACATTCAAACCCTTGATTGTTGAAAATTCAACAGACCCAAGCAAACCAACGCCACGCAGTGATGCAAAATCACAAGAACTTTCATGGCGAGAAAATGAATTAAATAACCGTCTTTATATTCCAAACAAAGTTGCAATTCAAGAAGCCGTTTACAATCAAGAAGAACTTGCAAAAGTTCATCCAGAATACTTTGAAGATACAACATTAACCGCAGAACAAATGATTATGCGCTACATCCAACCAACATTCGTTCTCAACGACCCAGAGTCTGTAGAACCTTTCCGTGACGCAGTCAACCCAATGCTTGGTGAATACTATAAAGTTGTCACTTCAAGCGATGCGTATGATTCCATTGCCGGGCCTGTTAAATCATTGGATACAATGTCAAAAATCACCCTTTATGTTGCCATAGGTGCAGCAATTCTTATCTTAAGTCTTGTTATTGTATTGTTCCTTCGTGATCGCAAACACGAGTTGGGTATTTATCTCTCTTTGGGTGATCGCAGAAATGGTGTCCTCTCACAAATTGTAATGGAAGTTGTTATGGTTGCATTCGTGGGACTTTCACTTTCATTGGTAACAGGAAACATGATTGCAAATAGTCTATCAACTTCAATGATGGAAAACAACATGACCGATCCTAATGGTCCAATCATGTACGGAAACTACTACGGTGGTCCTCAAACAGACCTTACTGAAGAAGATGTCCGTGATGCCTATAAAGTCGAACTGACACCGCAATATATTGGCCTATTCTACTTGATTGGTTTGGGTGTCACAATTGGTTCAACAATCGTTCCAATCGTTTATATTACCCGACTCAATCCAAAGAAAATTATGATGTAAGGAGAAAACGCATGTCATTAATTAAAGCAAATAACATTAACTATTTTTATCAAGATGGTGATCAACGTCGCTTTATTCTTCGTGATGTGAATGTTGCCTTTGAAAAAGGCACATTCCACGCAATTCTTGGCCAATCCGGGTCGGGTAAGACAACCTTTCTTTCTTTACTCAGTGCCCTTGACGAACCCAAAGACGGAACCATTGTCTATGAAGACAAAGATGTAAAAGCCATTGGTTATGATAAGTATCGTCGTGATAACATCGGTATTATCTTTCAAAGTTACAACCTTGTTCCACATCTCACAGCGCACGAAAACGTCTTGCTTGCAATGAGCATAACTGACAATGAGTTGCCAAAAGATCAAAATGAAGTTGCCTACAACCTTCTTGACTATATCGGCATTACCAAGTCAAAAGCAGACCGCTTAGTCACAAAACTTTCGGGTGGTGAACAACAGCGTGTAGCAATCGCCCGCGCGCTTGCCACAAACGTTGATTTAATCCTAGCTGATGAGCCTACTGGAAACCTTGATGAGGAAATGGAACAAGAGATCATTAACATCTTCAAGACACTTGCTCATGAACATAATAAGTGTGTTATCGTAGTTACCCACTCTAATGAAATTGCCCGCCAAGCAGATGTTTCTTACTACTTACGTAAAGGAAACCTCAGCAAATTAGACGAGGAAACCAATGTCTGATTTTTTAAACAAGTTCAGTAAAGAAAACTACGAAAAAGAAGAACCAAAGAAATCGGAAGAACCCAAAGCACAATCATCTAAACCCGTTGAACCAACCGAAACTGCAACGGAAACACACGCTGTTGAAACCGAAGTCGAAGTTGTTGATAACGGAGATGAAGTTATTGTTGTTGAAACCATTGAAGAGGTTCCTGACAAGAAGGAAACACTTCAAGACTTAAAGCGCCAAGACGCAACGTCTAAAGATGATGAAGAGGTTGAGATTGATCCGACATATAAAAACAAGAAGAAAAAACAACGACTCATTATCGCTGCTGTGGTTACAGCGCTCATCATTGTATCCGGACTCTTCTATTACTTTACATCCTATGTAACCCTACCCAGTTTTGTAGACAAACCAATTGCAGAGCTACAAGAATGGTCACGCGAATATAAGATGAAGATAGATGTAACCGAAGCATATTCTATTGAGAAGGATAAAGGCGTCATTCTCTCTCAAGAAACACCTGCCGATAAGAAAATTAAAAAAGGCAGCACCATTTATGTGACTGCAAGTATGGGTGCAGATCCCGATGAAACGGTTCCCCTCGCTGACTTCTCGAAAATGAAACTCGATGAAATCCAAGCCTGGGTCGATACGAATCGTATGGACAACATCAAAGTTATCCAAGAATACAGTGATACAATTGCCAAAAACGAATTCATTAGAGTAGATATTCGTGATAAAGAAGTCACTGCTGATAAATTCAAACGTAAAAATGGTGCTAATATTTATGTATCCAAAGGTAAAGAAGAATTCGAAAAGAATATTAAAGTTCCCAACTTTAAAGGAAAATCAAAAGGTGAAGTTGAAGCATGGCATAAAGAGCAAAAATTTGTATCTGAGTTCACTTATGAAGAAGTCTACGACGATAAGGTTGATGCTGGCATGATTATTTCACAATCATTGTCTGAAGACACCATGGTTGCGAAAGATGCGCCAATGCACTTTGTTATTTCAAAAGGTAAAGCAGCATATGTGCCTGACTACTCAGGCATGTCACTTGCAGAGTTCCAAGCAAATCAAGGCGGTTCTGGTGTTTCAGCAACACTTAAGGAATGGTACAGTGAGTCTTATTCCTACGGAACCTTCCTCGAACAAAGCGTCGCAGCGGGTACAAATATAATTGACTCACCAGAGACTGTCGTCTATGTGTATTACTCAATCGGACGTCCATACCTTGGTAAGGTCACGGGAATGAATGAAGGCGAACTCGCCAAGTTCTTCTACGATTTTAGAGAAAAAGGCGCAAATATTACATACAGTGTAATTTACAAAAACAGTTGCGAACCCAAAGGAACCGTATTTGAAGTGGATAGAGAAAATCAATTCATATCCATGAATGACCACATATACCTTGCGATTAGCAATGGAACGGGTACCGGTTGTACACCAGGGCAATAAAATAAGAGCAATTCCAATTACGGAATTGCTTTTTCTTGATTGACATTAAACTATGGTTCAATGTTATAGTAACGACAACGAGGTGATTGTATGTTAACCATTAAACAAGTATCAAATCTTACAAACGTTCCAGAAAGCACATTACGCTATTATGAAAAGCACAAACTTATTCAACCTTTACGCAAGGATAATAAATACCGATACTACAGCGAGGCAGATATTGTTGATATCAAGTACATTGCAGTGATGAAGGATGCTGGGTTTACAATTAAAGAGATGAAACAAATTATTGATCTGCGACGAAGTCCCATTAGCAATGAGTGTAAAACTTCAACTCAAGATTTCTTTACGCATTTACAAGAGAAACTTGACCAATCCATTCGTCATCTTAAATCAGTAAGAAGCATCCTTAAAACACTTCCCACACTACCACCCGATTCGGTAGATGCACAAATTGTCACACTGTTCGACCAAGGTGGTATAAATCATGAGAATTAAAGTGACACCATTCTATACGCAAATCACAACCATGCCCATTTTATTTCCCATTAATTGTTATCTTGTGCATGAAGATACTGCACTAACTTTGGTTGATGCAAGTGTAGAGAGGGTCAGTAATAAACTCATTCAATATCTATTGGCTCAAGACAAACCTTTGAAGCATATTATTTTCACACACAATCACAGCGATCACATTGGGGATATAGGCGCATTAAAAAAAGCCTTCCCTGATGCAACCCTCCACATGAGTCATACGGATGCAGTGAAGATTTCACTCCATAATGTTTCGAACCCAGAAAATGGTGATCGAATTGGTTCTTTGGAGGTCCTGTTTACACCTGGGCATACCAAAGGGTCCATATCTCTTCGCGATATTCGCAGTAATGATATCTTTGTTGGTGACCTTGTCCAGACACGTGGTGGTATCGCCATTTGTGGTGATATCAAATTTCTCTTTCCCTTCCCTGGAAAAGCAACCTGGAATCGAGAAATCTCCGGAAATTCTTTCTCGAGATTGTCAACACTAAACCCTTGTAATCTTCTGTGTGGACATGGAAATCCCGTAGCTTACGACCTTCGCCTCTTCGAGAAATCTTTATTAAAAATCCAACAAAAGAAATAGACAGAAAAAATCCGTACCATATGATGGTGCGGATTTGTTTTATTCAATATCGTGGTTGCGTATTACGCTTCTTTCTTCCTCAGAATAGCAAGAAGAACGATGCCAAGACCACTTATGAGAAGTAACGCTCCAGTGTAGTTATTTCCTATCCCTGTTGATGGTAATTGCGATCCAGTTGTTGGCAACTGCGAATCGGGTGTTATAACTTCGGGTTGTTGTGTTTCAGGGGTAGTAACCTCTGGAACAACAACTTCAGGTGCATCAACTGCATTCCATTTTGCGTACAGTGTCATATTTTCAGTAATTGGCGTTGTCATGAAGTCAAATGCTTCTGTGAGTTCCGTGTTTGTGTACCATCCTGCAAACGCAAAGTTTGCTTTTGTAGGTGCAGTTGGCGCTGTAACGATTGTGTTAGCAGCGATGTCTTGAATTGATGCAACTGCTGATCCACCATTTGATTCGAATGCGATCGCATAATTTACAGTTGTTGGAACAAACATATTAATGACAAACTCATTGTCAAATTCATAATCGTGGCCAACAGAAGCTGCTGTGAGACCCGCATTAATTTTAATTTGACTGCCGGTAAAGTCTTCCTTGATACGGAATTCTTGCGATACGGTTACTGGTGCTCCTTGGACGAGTAAATGCCAATTCATTTCTGGTGTTATAAGACGACCGCGGAAACCACGAGCATCATCATACCAGTACATTTTTTCATTGTCTTCACCATTGACCAATTCAAGGCCTTCTGTTTCCAATAAGAGTGCAACACGGTTTCCGATTACGGAATCGTTGGTTAGTGTGAAATCAAGTGTGAATGTGTCGCCTGGTTTCATATCCACTAGATTCGGTGTATCAAATGTAACAGTTGAAGTCTCGGCGTACATATATTGATACCCTTTGATTTCCTTATATGCATTGGATCCACTTTGGTTAAAATCACCCGCAAATACCCATTGAACATCCCATTGTAAAAATTCATAGTATGCTGTTGCTGAGTATGTTTCAACATTTGCCATGCGTTGTGTTAAGACCACATCACCATGGAATGAAATTTCTGTCGCATCCATCAAGCGATCATTTTGTTCAGGACTTACTAAATAGTAAAGTCGTGTTGGGAATTCACCATTGTTGTTCTCGTCTGCCCATGCTTGTACTTCAGCGCGTGTAATGCTTGCACTTTGGTTTTCGGCATTGATACTTACAGGATCTTTAATCCAGCTGCGACCTTCTGAGTAGATAACCATAAAATAAATTTTAACATCATCAATTGGGTTTCCATTGACATCTTTTGCTGTAATATATGGGAATTCAATCGACTCAAATTCCGTATTCTTCATAAAATACTCTGAGAAGAATCCAAATTGAAAATCCATAATTGCATTATCTGATGGTGCTGTCATATCAAGACCATTCAATCGATGCTCAATGGTCTCCCCGATACGTGCTGACTTATCTTCAGTTACCATCACTGGTTTTGGTTCCTTAATTGGATTGTTGACGCGCAATTGAATTGTTTCCTCAACAGATGTTTCTTCTGTCTGTGACGATTCAGGTTCCATAACAATTGGTGCTTCAACCGTTTCAGATTCTTCAGGTAATACTATATTTTCCTGATTATCCGCAACTTCCTCAATCTCGTTTTGATCATTCGTATCAAGTGTTTCTATTTCAGTTAACGTTTCATCTGTAGTTAGTTCATCTGCAAATACAGGCAGTTGCATAAACATAAATAATGCGAGCACACCCATAAAAATTCTTTTTGTATATTTCATAAATACCCTCCATGTCCCAATGTTTTCGAACTTAACATTCTTAACATTGCTTATAAAAGATACCATATGCACATATTGTGAATTGTTAAAATGTCACAAGATACACTGAAAATGTCATGGAACAACAAATTTTAATAATAATTATCGATTTTACTTATAAAATTAATATAATATGCAAAAAAGAGACTTTATTGTCTCTCTTCATGAATATACGTATTAATTGCTTGAATGAATACCGCTCCGAAGGCTTCCATCTTAACGGACCCGACACCATCAACATTAAGAAATGCTTCTGGTGTTTGTGGAAGTTTATGACACATATCCTTTAAGGTTAGATCACTGAACACGGTATAGGCTGGTACGTTGCGCTCTCGAGCAATCGTGAGTCGTAATGTCCGCAATGTTTCAAAGAGGGCTTCATTTTCAACATGCATGCGCGTTTGTCGCAATTGTGTTACGGGTTTTGTTTTAAGTGTTCTCATGATGATCTTCGCATCCCCTTTTAAAACAGGAAGCGCTTCGGCGGTCAACTTAAGGACACTATAACTATCATCAGAGATACTGAGATACTCCATTTCGACGAGTGTTTCGATGATTTCTTGGAGTGTTTCTTTTCGGCGTGAACTAAGGATTCCATACGTAGTAATGCGATCCAAGTTTGCTGCCAATAGAACTTTATTCTTACTTCCACGTAAAACTTCAATCACTCGAATCATCCCATAACGCTGATCCATTCTGTAGACACACGATAGTATTTTTTGAGCATCCTCAGTAATATCGCTTTCAATAAACTCTGATTGACAGTTATAACAATTATCGCAGGTCACTGAATTTGTATCCCCAAAGTACTCAAGAATGAACGTACGAAGGCAGGTTTTTGTTTTGGCGTAGGTTGTCATTTGGCGCAATCGTTGCCGTTCGTATGTTTGAAAGTCTTGAAATGACTTTTCATCAGTGCGTTCATCACGACTCGCATTGTCTATGAAAAAATTATTTGTGCGCACATCAGAACCACTGAAAAGCAAAATACATTCGGCTGGTGCGCCATCGCGTCCTGCGCGCCCTGCTTCTTGATAGTAGCTTTCAATATTCTTTGGCATATTATGGTGGATAACAAATGCAACGTTTGATTTATCAATCCCCATCCCAAATGCATTTGTTGCAACCATAATCGATACTTCATCGCGAATAAAGCGTTCTTGATTGGCATTTCGTCCATCACTGTCCATTCCACCATGATAGATTCCAACCTTGTATCCATCCTGTTGGAGTTGTGCTGCCACGCTTTCGACTTCTTTCCGAGTCTGACAGTAAATAATACCGGCATCATTACGATGTTTCATAACATAATCTTTGACAAATGGATATTTCTCTCGTGAAGTCAATTGAAGCACTTTGTAGTACAAGTTCGCGCGATTGAATCCAGTTGTTGTTTTAAGCGCATTTGACAGGCTTAAGCGCGACTCAATGTCTTGACAGACAAATTCCGTTGCAGTCGCTGTAAACGCCGCTACACGCGGTCTTGATGGCAATGAAGCAACAAACGTTGCGATATCAAGATAGTGCGGCCTGAAATCTTGCCCCCATTGTGAAACACAGTGCGCTTCATCGATGCTTACAAGTTTAATGTCAAGATAGGATGTTAGTTGTTGAAAACGATCAGTTAGCAATTGTTCGGGTGCGACATACAACAGCGTATAATGACCATCTTTTGCAAGCGTGTATGTCATTTGTACTTCTTCTGCGGAGAGCGAACTGTTGATGTAAGCTGCTTGAATACCAACTTGGGTCAAGGCACTTACCTGATCTTTCATTAATGATATCAGGGGCGAGACGACAATGTTAGTCCCTCCTAAAAGAAGCGATGGAATTTGATAACATATCGATTTCCCACCACCTGTCGGCATAATTGTCAGTGCATCATTACCAGCCATAATACCATCAATAATTGTCTCTTGACCGGGTCTAAAAACTTCATATCCAAAGTACTGCTTTAAAACTTCAAATTTATTCATAAGCCACCGAACTTTCGTTCTCTTAGTTTCTCAAATTCCCATACAAAATTCAAGCGTCTTTTTCTAACGAAGGTCTTCTTGCTTGATGATGTAATGAATAAAGAACCCCACGCTTGCAAAAGGCTCATGTTTAGAGATTGTGAATTCTGCCGCAGTCATGGTGTCAACCCAATCAGAAGCAGTCTTCCATTCATTGAGTTGCATCGCATATGCGATTCGCAATCCATACGTTGAAGCCTTTGTAAATACATTCTCTTTGAACCATGCTTGATTGTAATCAAGGACTTCTCCAAAAAGCAGGCTTTCGCTCTGAGTTCCCTGCAACAGTGCGATCGCCTCAGTGGGTTTATTCTCAAACACAATCTTATGGAGAATCTTACCGGGTTGGTTGTGAACGACGATTGATAATGTTCCTTGGGGTCGTAGAATACGTTTGAATTCATCAATGGCCTCTTTGGGGCTTTGCATGTAATTCAGAACGTTATGACACAGAATCCAATCAACACTTGCGGTGGGCGTTTTTTTTAGAACATCCAGACTGCCGTGATGAACTGTTAACGCATGTGTTTGCGCATTTAAAAATACATAATCTTTATCGATGCCAACAACCGTATTTTCATGGGCATAATGTTCCATTGTAATGCCCAATCCACAACCAAAATCAAGAATATCTTGATCTTGAAGGGATCCAATTTGCAGCCACAGTGTGCGATAAAACACCTGCGACCATGGTTGGGCAATGACCGCACGATAATCGTTTGCTTTTGACATGAGCTCTCCTTTACAAAAGACCACATTGGATGTGGTCTTTTCGACATTTAATCTACGTCTGTTTTTAGTGATCCTTTAAAGAAACGATCAATCAAGTGATTGGATACTTTATTTAAGATAAAGAGCAGACCCATACTTAAGACGACCAATCCCACAGTGATTTGTGTTTCTTGAGTTCCAAGATGAACCAAGCGAAGTTGCTTGAAGAATAAGTAACAAATACCGATAAGACTTGCTCCAGATGCCATCAGGACAGCAACACGCTTCCAATTCATCGGTTGGAAAATATGATAAACAAGAGCAAGTGATAAGAATATGGTTACAAAATATAACATGGTATGACGGGTTGGTAATGGAAATGGCATCAAGAGTGTTATTACAAAGATAATTGCCATTGTTGCAGCGTTGGGAATGATATTCCGTAGAATGCTTGGAATAATGGCTTCTTTTGGTTTTGCATAACTGCTTTCAAACGTTACAAACGATGAAGGCATCCCTTCCACAAACATACTCATAATTGACACTTGTAACGGTGTAAATGGATATAGTGTATTCATAAAAATAGCGACGAGTGCAAGGAGGAATGTTAAGAGTGTTCCCAAATAATACATTGAAGCAGAGCGCGAGATATTATTGGTAACCAATCGCCCTTCCATGACAACATCAACCATTGTTGTAAATTCGTTATCGAGTAAGATAATTTGTGCGGCTTGTCGTGCAGCACTTGACCCTGCCCCATTGCAATTGAACAATCCGCAGTTCTAAGTGCGAGGACATCATTCACACCATCCCCAACCATCGCAACACGCTGATGGTTTTTTTGGAGCATCTTTACCATTGTTTGTTTTTGATACGGTGATGCACGTCCAATGACATTATAATTTAAAACGGCATGTTCCAGTTCTGCATCGGTTTTCATGTGGGTAACATCAATGGCTCGATCGCCATTTACAATGCCTGTCTTTGATGCGACAGCCATCAATGTATTGATGTTATCCCCCGAAATAACCTTGACGACAACTTCATTATTTTTAAAGAAATCAAGTGCATCATAGACATCCTCACGGACTGGATCGGCAATAACAATCAGAGCATACGGTTGTAAGTCATCCGGACGTAACACCTCATTAATCTTTTGATCACTATGAGCAACCAAGAGAACACGAGCACCCTCACTTTGGTATGCAATTGCAGCTTCTGGCAGTGTATAATTATCAATCAAAAACTCAGGAGCACCCAAGAACATTGTTCCTTCATGGGCAAAGCTCATTGATCCCCATTTCCGTGCTGAGGAAAAAGGTACAACATGTTGTGGTTCCAAATTCGTCTTAAGGTCAAAGTGGGCTTTCATCGCCTTGGTTGTTGAATCGGTATCTTTTGAGTTACCAAGGTAAGTTGCAATCATATCATTCACTGTATTCTTGTCTTTAAGATAAAGAACATCTTGGACCGACATTGCCCCTGCGGTCAGCGTGCCTGTTTTATCAATACAGAGCACATCCACTTTAGACAATACTTCAATACTATAGATTTCTTGAACCAAGGTTCGTTTTTGAGCCAATCGGAATACCGACACACCAAATGAGAGACTCGTTAAGAGGATTAATCCTTTCGGTAAAAGGCCCAGTAATACAGTTGACGTTGCAACAACGGTTGGCTTGATACCTTCATGACGGACAAGCAACGCTTGGACAACCAAGATGATTCCAATTGGAAGTACAATGCGGGTACACCAGCGCGTAATGCGCATGAATGTCTCCATAAGTTCTGACTCAACGGGTTCATAGTTTCGTGCTTCTGATGTAATCTTTTGTGCAAAACTATTCAGACCGACACGATTTGTTTTCGCATAGCATGTTCCACTGGTGACAAAGCTTCCTGAGAGCAACTCATCCCCTTCATATTTCATAATTGGTTCCGATTCACCTGTTAGGTTCGACTCATTCATTTCAACATTATCTTGAATAACTACCGCATCGGCAGATACTTGATCCCCGATTTGATACAAAACAACATCACCCAATACAATTTGATCACTGGGGATTTTTTCAATTTTTCCATCGCGTAAGACTTTCGTATCATCGGATATAAGAATGTTTAGATTTTCAACAATACGCTTGGACCGAATTTCTTGAAATGATCGAATGGCAATATTCATCACAATAACATTAAGAAAGAACACACTTAAATACTCTTTTACGAGTATCAATGCAACCGCAATAAGGACATTATAAAGATTGAACAAATTGAACGTGTGCGACAGAATAATCTGCAGACTCGATTTGCTCTTGGCTTTAGGGACGACATTCACATTCCCTTTAGCAATTTGTTTTTTTACTTCATCGTGTGTAAGTCCAATTACGTTCTTATTCATACTAACCTCTAACTAGATTTCAATATCATCAATATGTTTTGGATTTTGTTGCGCCTTGGGTGGTGCTTGCATATAGGTTGGCCCATATGTTGCTTCTAAATATGTTTCATATTTACCCGGCACAGGTAACATGTGATTCTCAAACAAGACATCGGTTGTTGGAAAAACCACATCACGAGCAATGCGGCGATCAACAAACTTATCCCATGTCCATGTTACAGAAATAGCAATCTTACTGGAGTCACTATTTTTCTCTGAGTAACGGCGGGCATGATTCACAAAGCGTTGTTTTAACCACACAGGGTTCATTTTAAGATTTTCAAACAATACGATAAATGGCATCATTACGGTGCTGAGTGTCCGGTGATAAAAATGATTTACTTTACTCTCAGACACAGTATCAAAGATAAAAATATCAATGAACAAACCATCGCCATCACATTTATTGTTCAGCAACGAGTTGACTTCTTTCACATACGTCCCACCCATTCGAAACTTCATGGCTGGGATTAATACGTTGTAGCGTTTATCGGTTTCAAAGCAGTGAAAATAAAACGGCTCACGAATGTGCTCTTGAAGTACTTTGACCAAGCGATCATAGTTCGCGTATGTCATCATAACGTCGACATCATCATCCCAAGGGATAAAACCTTGGTGGCGAATGGCCCCAAGTGCAGTGCCATCAGAGAGGGCATACTCAATATCGTGTTCTTTGCAAATACGATCAAACTCTAAGACGATTTCTAATGTTTTCATTTGTACATCACGCAGGGTGATTTCGGAACCATCACTGCGTGTCTTTAGAACATATTTTTCCATGGTTATTTTCCTTTTGCTCGTTTTCAATTATACGATATCGTAAATGCGAATACCTTACAGTAATGTCATTTTACCATAATTCCCTAAAACTTAAAAAAAAGTTATAACGCATCTTAATATCTCGGTTATAACTGGCACGCATTGTGGTAGTAATGAAGGGTCGTTGCTCCGTATTCTTTGCGATCATATCGTGACCAGGTGTGCAACGTTTCTGGTATATCAACATGTGAGTCTGTTTCAAGAATTAGAAGTCCTGATGGACTCAACAGTTCGTGATTCACAATCTGTTGTGCTATGGCAACAATATCTGGATATGCATACGGTGGATCCATAAAGACAATCTCGAAAGGACCTTGAACTTGATTGACAAGTGTCTTTGCATCGCCACGCTTTACAACAACCTTATCGGCTTCATTAAGCATCATAACATTCTCCATAATAATCTTTGCTGCGCGGTTGTCTTTCTCAAACACAACTGCCTGCTCCATGCCACGACTGATTGCCTCTAAGGACATGGCACCACTTCCACCAAATACATCCAAGAAGCGGCCACCATCGAAGTAAGGACCAATTTTACTAAAAATAGCACCGCGAATCTTATCAGATGTTGGGCGTGTGGTATTCCCTTTTAGGGTTTTTAAAGCACGTGAACCGTGCGTTCCTGCTACAATTCTCATGATTGCTCCGCCAACTTTTTCTTTTCGACGAGCACTTTCTGTTCGATGTTATAACGACTGATAACATTTTGGACCAATCCAATCGCCAACATAATCGCGATACGACTTGATCCCCGGCTGATATAAAGAGCAATGGTACACCTGTTAGAGGAATTAATCCTGTAACCCCACCGACATTAAAGATAAAGTGAATCATAATATACGATGCAGCGCCGATGAGTAAAATCTTATCACGCTCAAGTTTGACTAAAATTGAATATTTCAAGGTATTATACAAGACAGTACCATATCCAATTACAATTACAAGAATTCCAAAAACGCCCAATTCTTCAACGACAATTGCTAAGATAAAGTCAGTCTGTGCTTCAGGAAGGTATCCATACTTGTTGACACTGTTTCCATACCCTTTACCAAAGAAGCCACTCTCAAGTCCTTGAACCATAGCAACAAGCCCCATAAAGAGTTGGTAACCATCACCATAGCGATCCGCAAAGGGATTGGCTGATGATTGCAAACGCCCTAGCATATAAGGATGAACCCCCATCGATTCAAGTGTTTTCGAAATGAAAGCCAAACCGCCTTCTGTATCCAAAATAATTAAGAATATAACACCAATAAGCATAAGAATCATCATAACTTGTTGAAGGCGCGTTAACCGTCGGTTTGAAGGTACCAAGAAACAAATATATGAGATTCCCAAGATAACAACCGCTGATCCCAAATCTTTTTGTAAAATCGTAACAATAAATACCATGACCATCACAATTGCTAAGGGTTCTGTGATCAAATCACGCATCTTCGCAATTCGTACCCGGTCTTTATCACCCAATCGTAAAGCAATTAGAATTATAATCCATACTTTCGCAAATTCAGACGGTTGAATGGTAATGGGCCCAATGCTAATCCACGCTCGAGCACCACCCGCGGAATATCCCATAAGAATGGGCAAAAGGAGCATCACAATAATGCCACCAGTAATAATACGAGAGTACTTTTGCGCCCATTTGAAATTAAACATGCGTGCCGTAAATACCATCCCTACATAGGATACAACGACAAACCCCATCTCTTTGGCACCAATAAACATAAGCGAGCCAATATTGGCATCTGCTTTCATGCTTGCTGAAATAATCATAAGCACACCAAAAAGATTGAGGATGAGTACAGCCGCATGGATATAACGATTATAGCCCGCAGGCATCTTTAATGAGAGTTTCTTCTTTTTCATAGAGTTATAATACCACATTAATACTGAAAATTATGCGAAACCCTTTCAAAAAGCACAAAAATAGGCTAATATAGTTGTAACGAGTTTGTTTATGAATACACATATAATTAAAGCTCACCGTTTTTTGGAATAGAGGAAATTACATGCACAAAATAAATATGGACACGATTGTCCTGGATCCAAACCCCGTTTTGCGTAAAAAATGCGAACCGGTATCTTTTCCTTTGCAATCGGAAGACATTCAGACCCTGAATGACATGATGCAATACGTACGCGATTCTCGCGATGAAGAACTGGCTGAGAAGTACAACTTACAACCTGCAAATGGAATCGCAGCACCCCAAATTGGCATTTCAAAACAAATGACTGCAATGGTCGTTGAATTGGAACAAAAAGATGGTACGTTTACTGAAGTTGAATATATGCTTATCAATCCAAAAATTGTTTCGCATTCTGTAAAACAAGCAGCACTGAGTTATGGTGAAGGATGTTTATCAATTCGCGACGAACACCCTGGTATTGTGGTGCGCAATCAGCGCATTAAAGTTGTTGCCTATGATTTAATTACAAACAAAGAAATCACAATCGTTGCCAAAGATCTCTTAGCGATCGTTTTACAACATGAAATCGACCATTTAAATGGCGTGCTCTTTTACGATCACATTAATGAAACAGACCCATGGGCTGCAGACGAAAAAATCAAACTCATTGAATATTAGATAGGAGTCATATTATGACAAAAGAAGAAAATAATGTAAGTATCAAAAAAACCGATACCCTAGTCTATGCATTAGGCGGACTGGGCGAAGTTGGAAAAAATATGTATGTCATCGAACACGAAGATGAAATTATCATCATCGATTCCGGTGTCATGTTCCCCGAGGATGACCTTCTCGGTGTGGATTATGTAATCCCTGATTTCTCACACCTTGTGAAAAATCAAAAGAAGATCAAAGCACTCATCATTACTCACGGTCACGAGGACCACATTGGAGGAATTCCATTTTTACTCCAACGCGTTACGATTCCGCAAATTTATGCACCACGTTTTGCGAAAGCACAAATTGAACGTAAATTAGAAGAACGTAAAATCAAAACAAAACATCAAATTCAAGAGATTGATTCAAAATCAAAAGTCACAACAAAGCACTTTGTGATTGGATTCTTTAATGTTGTTCACTCCATTCCTGATGCATTGGGAGTGTTGGTAAATACACCCAACGGACGCATTGTTTCTACTGGAGACTTTAAGTTTGACTTAACCCCTGTTGGTGAAAACCCAGACTATCAAGTCATGTCATATATGGGTGAAATTGGTGTTACACTGCTTATGAGTGACTCCACAAACGCACAAGTTAATGGTTTCTCAATCAGTGAGCGTGATGTTGCCCGTGAAATTAATCGAATCTTTAAAAAAGTCGAAGGACGTATTATCATTGCGACCTTTGCCTCGAACGTCTACCGTGTCCAGCAGATTATTGAAGCTGCGATTGCACAAGGTCGTAAGATTGCTGTCTTTGGTCGTTCAATGGAGAATGTCATTACAATCGCCCGTAAACTGGGGCACATTAAAGCTTCTGACAAGAACTTCGTAAATGCAAACCAATTAAACAAGCTGCCTGCAAATCAAGCATTGATTCTATGTACAGGTTCTCAAGGTGAACCCTTGGCTGCACTAAGCCGTATTGCTAATGGTACGCACCGTCAAATTAACATCATCCCTAATGACACAGTCATCTTCTCATCAAGTCCAATCCCAGGAAATGGACCGAGTGTATCACAAGTTGTTAATAAGCTAACACGTGCTGGTGCAAATGTACTTACAAACTCACCCTTAAACTCGTTGCATACAACAGGACATGCTTCTAAAGATGAACAAACATTAATGTTACAACTTATCAAGCCGAAATTCTTCATGCCAATGCATGGGGAGTACAAAATGTTGAAAACACACCGCCAAACGGCAATCGAAACCGGTGTTGATCCCGATAACATCTTCATTTGTTCAAATGGTGATGTCATCGCCCTGCGTGATGAAAAAGCGTTTATGACCGATATCCGTATCCAAGCAGATGACATTTACGTGGATGGAAATGATTCAAGTGGACTTTCGACCGCAGTCCTTAAAGACCGTAAAGTCTTATCTGACAGTGGATTGGTTTCCGTAGTTGTTACCATTGATTCACGCCAAAACAAAATCCTTACAAAACCAAGTATCGTAAGTCGTGGCTTTGTCTTTATTAAAGAAAACCAACCACTTCTTAAAGAAGCGGAACAAGTCGTTTATGAAGCACTTAAGAAACGCATGCAAAAGAAGGTTACCTTTGGTGAAATCAAGAATACCATCCGTGGTGCCCTTGAACCCTTCTTATACAAACACACACAACGCAATCCGTTGGTCATCCCTGTAATTTTAAACCAACGTTCTGCTGTGCAAACGCCACCTGCACCTAAAAAGGAAGCACCCAAGAAAAAAGCGCCACAAAAGAAACCCGTCGTAAAGAAGGAAGCCGATGTTGCGTAAATTTCGCCGACGCATCATTACGCTCACGGTAATCCTTGCACTGCTCTTAGGAGTCTACTTCGAGATGACAGTCTTTGCACCCAAGCGCGTGCGTTTACGATTTGAAACGGTAACATCGTCAACATTACCGGCATCTTTCAATAACAGCTCTGTTGCTGTGTTCTCTGATGTATTTAGTAATGTTGATAATTTACGAAAAGCAGTGGCACATATTAATGAATTCCAACCTGATATGGTCTTGTTTGCAGGAAACTTGTTCGATACACAACCTGATGATGAAACAGTGAAGATTATTCAAGATCTTCTTGCTTCATTACCGGATAAGCTGGGCAAGTATGCTGTATTGGGGGATGTTGATGCAAATGCTGCCAACGATATCACCCGGATTACCTTGCAGAATGCAGGGTTTCGAATCTTAGATAATGGGGTCACACCCATCTTCAACAATTCAAACGAGTCGATTCAACTGGTAGGACTCAATACCAATACCGAACCTGCCTTCCCAAGTATCAACGAGGCATTTACGCTGGTATTGGCTCACAATCCCGATGTCATTGATCAACTTAGCGATAAGGCCATCCATTTAATGGTTGCTGGAAAGTCCATGAATGGGCAAATCCGTATTCCACTTCTTGGATCACTCTTAGATGGTCCACAACATGATAAAAAAAGAGAGACCGTGAACAACACCCTCTTGATTCAATCATCCGGTGTTGGGAATCGCGAACCACAATTACGACTTCTTACCAATCCAGATGTCGTCATTATTACACTGAAGAACTCTCAATAAAAGGAGTTCTTTCGTTTCGAGGAGACACTTATGAATCACAAACAAGCAGCCCATGAATTTATGTTACAGTTTTTAAACACTCAATCACGTGTTGTGGATATGACTTGTGGAAATGGACATGATACATTATTCTTGGCACACCATGCCCAGCATGTCTATGCAATCGACATTCAAAAAGCGGCAATAGAAGCCACTGAGATACTCACACAGGACTATGCTAACATTACCTTTCTCAATCAAAGTCACGATACTGTTGATTATAAAAAAATTGCACCTATAACAGGTGCAATCTATAACTTAGGATATTTACCAGGGAGCGACAAAACACTTATTACAACAGCAGCCACAACAATCGCTTCACTTAAAAAGCTTCTTGATGTTGTCAGCGATTTTATCGTCGTTTCATGCTACCTCAAACATGAGGGTGGTTATGACGAGTACCAAGCTGTAACCGCCTTTCTTGACGCTACAAATACCTCATACGAGACATTACGCTACGAAACACCGTTAAGCCCGGTAACGTATCTTATTGATTTAAGAAATATGACAAGATAAAGCGTTCGCGCTGATGCACAAGTTCATTAACCATAGGCCGTGGCTTGGCTAATATATCAACCCACTCTTGGGGAGTTTTCCAAACAACTCCTTGAAACCATTCCTGTTCAGAGGCGGTCCATGCGGTCGCTTCTTTTTTTGTGATTGTACATACAAAAAAATGATGAACAGTGATAACTTCAAGTAAATTGTAACGATTGATTACAGAACCCAGATACGAGTCAATCCGACACGCAAAACCTACTTCTTCAAGCACCTCGCGATGGATTGCAGTTTCAGCATCCTCTCCAGCCTCAATTCCGCCTCCTGGTGTCTCGTAATGATCACGTGCACCAAAGATATCATCCCCAACAATATGCATCATGCCCATCCTTCCCTGTTCGTCAAACACCAAAGCACGTGCGGTCGAACGAATGGTTGTGAAACCTGTATTCTCATAATAATAATCATAGAATTCGTTAAGTAACATAGGGATTCCCTCCTGAATCAAAAAAAGACGCTTCTGCGCCTTTCAATGAAGTTGTTGAATCATACAAACATCTTGGGTGGGGGGGTAAAGAATATTTGATGATCAACGAGGTCATCACTGACCATATATAATATTACTACTATATCGATGTTATGTCAATAAAATTAACGCATAATTTTTATTTTATACACAACAACATTATATTAAGGTCGTATGAATATACTCTCATAAAAAAACATCACCGTTAGGGTGATGTGGATTTGAAATTTAGCTCTTGGTTGATTGTCTTGGTGTATACAAGTAGCTCAATTCGATTTCTTTATCATCGACTTCATCGTCATTTAACATTTTTGTCAATACACGCATGGATACAGCTCCTAAGTCGTATGCTGGAATTGCGAAACTTGATAAACGTGGACGTACCATTGAGTTGTATTTTGAATCAATCAAGCAGACAATTTCTAAGTCTTCAGGAATACTGAGTCCTTTTTCATGCGCTGCATTCATTGCTGAGATCGCTTGGGAGTCTCGGTTTGCAATTAAGTAATCAAAACCAAGTGTTTCAATGTTATCCAAGAAGTAGTCGTATGAGCGACGGTACTCGGATGGAATTTCAATGTAACCATGATTCTTCAAGCCCATTTCTTCATAAGCACGTTTCACACCTTTATTCATTTGGTTGGTTGTGAAATCATTCTTACGGTCTTGAATGACAGCAACTTTACGGTTTTTGTCTTCATGGAGTTGTTTCATGGTTAGCTCATAAACAGCTTTTTCAATGTCGACATATACGGATGAAATTTGTTTATCAGACATCTTGTTTCCAATAATTACGATTGGGAACTGATATTTGCTAAGTTGTTCGAGTTCAGCATCCATTAATTTGTCATTGTATATAATAACGCCATCAACGCGTGATTTGATAACATCATCAATAACGTCTTTGATGTCAGTAATACCTTCATTCATTGTGTGCAACATAATGCTGTACTTGTAGATTTTCGCAACATCAATCAAACCATTAATAATTTGACCTGTGTATGCAAAACTTGCTTCTGGCACCAACAACGCAATTGTTGTTGTTTTTTGTAATGCCAATCCTTGTGCAATCGCATTTGGTTTATAACCCAAACGATCAATTGCTTCTTCAACCTTAACCCGTGTTTCTTCACGAACAATCTCAAGTCCATTAATAACTCGAGATACGGTAGCTAAGGAAACCCCCGCCTCTTTGGCTACATCATATATAGTAACGCGTTTCATATTTATTTATCATCCTTCTCTTCGATATCGTTTTCAGTCACTTTATCAATAACATCTTGTAATTTGGTCGGTGTTTCTTTAAAGATATCAGCCACATCCTCACCTGCATCAACAACTTCGTGATAGACTTCAGAACCTTTATCTTCAGCATCATTGATTTTATCAGTAACAAATTTTGTGCCGTCCTTAACAAGTTTTGAACCTGCTTCAACCGCTTCTTTTGTTTTCTCTTTAATTATGTCCGCACTTTTTTGGACCGTTGGATGTTTGGAAAATTCTTCCAAACCCTCTTGAACTTTTTTGAATCCTTCATTTGCTTTATCCGCAATGCGATCCACAACGCCAGAATCTTCAATCTTCTTGAAGACATCTTTTGCCGATTCATAAACACCTGTTGCAAGATTTTGTACGTCTTCAAGGAATTCATTCTTATCCGGTGAGCCTTGAAGAATGCTTAAACTTGAAGCAACAAGATCTTTATTTTTAGCAAGCAATGCCTCGGCACGCTCTTTCACAAGAGCCTCATTTTTAAACTCAGAAATAATTTCCAGTGAACGGACATTCATATCATTAATCGTATTGATTGTTTTATCACGGAATGATAATAAACGTTCCTGTTCGGACTTCACAGCGATAATTTCATTGCTCTTGCTGTAGAACTCATATACAACATCATCAATTTGATAAACGAGTTCATTTAAAATATCATCATATTTACTCATAAATACCAAAGTCCTCTTCTTTCTCTTGATTTCCAGCTTCTTCTTTATTATTGCGGCGCTTGTCTCCAAAGTCTTTAAACCAGGATACGATCGCATCAGAGTGTTTCATTGACATTGAAACCGCCTTGCTTGCGATACCGATCGCTGAATTATTAACCATGTCGACAGTACCAGAAACATTCTTAAGCGTATTAAGAGGTGCTTCAAGTTGATCCACTGATTTTTGGGTTGAATCAATGACACCGTCGACTTTTTCCAATGTTACGGGCAGTTTCTTTGTTATGACATAGATACGATAAAGTATCATGGCTACCAAAATTAAACAAACCACACCAACAATGGGAAGTAATACCAAAGAAACATTGTGCAAACTCTCTAATAGTGCATCCATTCTATTCACCTCTTCTATCTTTCATTATACTTAGTTCTGAAACTATTTTCAATCATTGAAACGTATTTTCAATGCATCTTTCAAATCATAAATATCTTTACTGCTCATAAACACGTACACTGCAGGACCCATTGCTTGTAATTTATCCAAATCTTGGTCATTCAAATCAACAATCAAACTGCCAGGAATGCGGTCTTGTAGATACGTTATATCAATGTCAATTCCTTCTTCCATATCATCAATACTTGTGAATGGGCATAAGGCAACTTCATCAGCAAGTTTGAGTGAATTGGCAAATTCATCCACAAAATAATAGACACGTCCCACACGATGTGGTTTGAAGATAGCAACGATTTTTTTATCTGGGTAACGTACGCGTGCAGCTTCTAGAGTTACACGAATTTCCGTTGGATGGTGCGCGTAATCATCAATATAGATATTCTCTGCACCCTCTTCAATCACAAAACGGCGTTTTGCCCCTTTGAAATTTTGAAGTCCCCGTTCCATATCACCAGCATCAATGCCTTCATGAACTCCAACAGCAATAACAGCAAGTGCATTGAGAATCATATGATCGCCAACAATCGGTAAATCAAAGTGTCCAATGAACTCCCCACGGAAGTAAGCATCAAAGAGACTGTGTGTTGTAGTGCGCTCAACATTACGCGCTACAAAGTCATTCTTTTCGTCAAACCCATAAGTCCACACCTTGTTATTGAATGTTAAGTCATTGAAATGTGGATCATCGCCCCATACAATGAGGAGTTCCTCTACATTGGCAGCAAACTCTTCATATGCCGACAAGTAATCTTCAACGGACTTAAAGTAATCAACATGATCAATCTCAAAGTTTGTCATGATTGCTACCTTGGGATGGTATGCCAAGAAGTGACGTCGGAACTCACACGCCTCAACTGCAAAGTAATCATCGTGATTGTGAAGTTCGCCACGACCATCGCCAATGAGATAGCCGGTATTCTTCGAATAATCAAGCATGTCCTTAAGAAGCGTCGTTGTGGTTGTTTTACCATGTGAGCCACTCACTGTGATTGTGCGGTGTTCCTTGGTTAGTTTTCCAAGGTAATCGTGGTAACGATATACTGTAACGGATGGATTAGCATGTGCTGCGACAACTTCTTCATGATCATCACCAAACGCATTTCCAACAATCACGGTCATGGAGTCCTTAATGTTTTGTGCATCAAAGGGAAGAATCGGAACATTCAATTCGCGCAATGAGTCTTCAGTAAAAAAGTGACGTTCAATATCAGAACCGGCAACATCATAGCCAAGATTGATCGCAATTTTGGCTAGTGATGCCATCCCTGTTCCCTTGATTCCTATAAAGAATAGTTGTTCATTATTCATCTTCAAGCCCCTCTAAGTAGTCATATAATGATACCTGCACTTCTTCACCGGTTCGTTCTGGTGAAAGCATTTCGGTGATATCCAAATCCATGGAAGCATCATTGAGTGCTACCTCATGATGCGCCTCTTCTTCAACACGACCAAACATTGGGCTGATGACTTGTGTTAAAGGTGCACGACGTTTCGCATCACCATAGGTTTGCGTTGGTGCAGGCTTCATCGGTTCCTCACCCTCAGGTCCCCCGAAAATCGGGCTAATAATGGCTTGAGGACGGTAGGTGTTTTTCGGTTCTGGCTTTGCCTCACGGCGTACCTTAGTTTCTTTAACAACCGGATCCTCATCGACATTAATCATCATTGGTTTGCGATCATCCTTGGATTCTACAAACACAATTTTCTCTTCTGAGAGTGGTTGTGATTTGGGTTCATATTTTGTAGCAATGGCAGGTTCAGCAACGGGTTTTGATGCCACCATTGGTTTGAGTTCAGGAATCTTAAGTTCATCCTCGTGTTTTTCAAGTTCTTCTTCAATAATAATTTCTTCTTCTTTAAAAAGAATCGAAGCAAGTTTTTTAAACATTATTGATCGCCTCCTTTATTTGGCACGACAATTTTGTCATCGGGGTGCAATTGATTATAAATATCCAACAAGGTTCCTGTTTCTGGTACCTTGTGGTCAAAGAACTCTTCATGAATTGCTTTATAATCGATAATTTCTTTATTTGAGTAGTGAGCAACGACTTTATCCTCGTTGACCTCAGAACTTCGCATGGTAACAAACATGGAATCAACAACATAGTTCACATCCACATCGCGTACCACCGCGATCAAACTGATTAATCCATTTTCAAGGACTAAAATCTTTTCTCCTTCTGCCTCAAGTACTGAGAAGATGAAGTTTTGCTCTTGGTCATTGCGATCAAGATAGGTTCCTTTGTGGCTGAAAACAGTTTGATCTTCAGTAATCTGCGATACAAAGGTATGATTCTTTTCTGCACTCCCACTTGCATCATAATACTTTCGGGTGATAATGTCGGAAACATTGAGCGTCATCATCACAGGATAGCCAGCAACTTCCATCAATGTCGAAAGTTGGGTTGTTTCTTTGATTCCAGTATCTGGGAGTACGTAGTATTTTAGGAATTGTTTGTTTCGGTTTGGTGATGTCACCAAAGGTCTCGATAACGCTTGTTGGATCATTTGATCGTAAGTTTTTTGTGAACCACATCCGGTGAGGATGAGTAATGATACCAACGCGATCGCTATGAACTTACGCAACAACATCACCCCATGTCTTCATATCGATAAAGTGAATCAAGGCCTCTTTAGCCGCAAGATAATCATCTGTATCCAATATTGAGCTTGCTGTATGAATATTGCGAGCACACAAGCAACATGTCAATGTCTTGATACCTTCATTTGACTTGTGAACGATACCGGCATCTGTTCCCCCTGGAGAGAAGTAATACTGATGTTTGATATCATGTGCTTCACAAATATCGGCAAATTTATAAATAAGGTCTTTGGTCGCAATCATACTTCCATCCATAACACGAATTAAGACACCCTCACCCAACTTACCAATAGCATCTGTTGCCATTGCATCATTGGCTGGGGAACAATCTAAGATGATCGCTAAATCTGGTTTTACCATTTGCGCAACGGTTTGGGCCCCACGTAAACCAACTTCTTCTTGGACACTGGCGCCAACATACAAATCATAATCAAGTTCTTGGTCTTTAAGTGCAGCAAGAAGATCCAGTCCCATGACACAACCATAACGGTTATCAAATGCTTTGGCTAACAAGCGTTTTCCACCATTCAAGACTTGGAACCCACCATCAACAATAACCATATCTCCTGGTTGAATTCCCATTGCTTTTGCATCCGCTTGGTCAATAGCACCAACATCCACAAGCATTTGAGGGATTTCCATCGGTTTAGCACGCTCTTCTGCGGAAAGCATATGCGGCGGAATGCTGCCAATTGTACCGTTGAGTACATCGCCTTTACGTGTCGTTACACGAACACGATGGGCTAAAAGTGTTTGACTAAACCAACCCCCAACAGGATGCAATTTAAGGACACCTGTTTTTGTAATTTCTTTGACCAAGAAACCAACTTCGTCCATATGGCCTAAAACCAATACTTTCTTAGCATTGGCTTTTTTTGATTTTCTTACAGCAAGAATGCTGCCTAAATTGTCTTGAATAATTTCATCAACACCCAGCTTTTCGTACTCACTGCGTAAGTAACGTGCCACTGCATGTTCATGCCCACTCACTCCATCTAATTGGGTTAATGTTTCAAACCATGTTAACTGTTGTTTATTTAACATCTTTTTTCCTCCACACCGCTCTGAATATGGGCTGTCCCAATTCATGAAATTTTCGTTCATATTCTGTAAATGGATCCTCATGGTCTTGAGCACGGAAATCAACATGTGCTTCAACCAATTCGAACTTATGCTGACCGACGCTGACAAGTGAATAGTTAAACAATCCCACATTATCAGTTTTCATGTGAATCTCACCCGTATCGGTCAGTACATCATAATAGTCATCCAACTTCGTTTTGTATGTCAATCGACGCTTCTCATGACGTGTTTTTTTCCAAGGATCGCTAAAATTTAAATGGATGATATCCACTTCACCATTCGCAAACATATCCGAAAGCTTTTCGGCATCACCAAAGATGAACCGTTTGCGATCACCGGGGTGTTCTTCAAGCTTCTTCAATGCAATTGAACTTGCTGTATAATCACGCTCCATAGCAACAACTGCGCGCTCTGGATACATGGCACTCAGTTGATGCCAATAATCCCCTTTTCCTGCCCCAATCTCGACATGCATAATCGGAGCATCTAAATCGTGTTTCCAATTGCCTTTAATGGCCTCATAATCACTTACTAAATAATTCGAAAAGGTCTCAAAAATTTCTGAGCTCCAATCTTTTTTACGTAATCTCATAAATCTACCTCATTTGTACTCCTATTGTACCACGCTTACATTAGTTTTACGTGACTTTTTACATTATTTTCATTAATCTGTGGTAAAATACATCTATGAAAAAAAGACCAGCAATTACCGGCATTGTTGTCGAATACAATCCTTTCCATAATGGGCATATCTATCACATTCAAAAGGCACGTGAAATCAGCCAGTGTGATGTTTTAATTGCCGTCATGTCACCACATTTTGTACAACGTGGTGAGCCTGCATTTATTGACAAATGGGCACGCACTGAAGCTGCATTGAATCACGGCGTAGACATTGTGATTGAACTTCCGACTTACTTCGCTTTACAAAGTGCTGACTACTTTGCGAAAGCCAGTGTTGAACTGCTGAATATCATGCACGTGGACACGCTTGTTTTCGGATCTGAGAGCAATGATTTGGATACCATTCGCAATGCCTTTTCATTCCAACCCGAAGTTGGCCGAAGTTATGCACATCAAATGGGTGGTGCTGTCTTATCCAACGATATTCTCGGCTATCAATACATCCAAACTGCACAAGCACTTGGTATAAAAGCCATCCCCATTCAACGAACCAACGGCTATCACGATACGTCAGTCGAGGCCGCAATTGCAAGCGCGACTTCGATCCGCCTTAACCATCGTGTCCGTGATGTATCACATACAACACCTTTAAACTTGGATGCAATAACAACCCATGATATTTCCGAATATGAAACATTGATTCGCTACGCATTAAAAACCAAAACACGCGCTCACTTGCAGTCCATTTTACTAGTTGATGAAGGCATCGAGAATCTCTTGGTTAAACATTCCAACCTCCCACTCGGTGCATTGATTGCCACATGCACCTCAAAACGTTATACAACATCACGCATCCAGCGAACGCTCATGAATATTCTTTTGGACATTAAGAAGGATGATGTGAAACCCCCTGCTCAAGCTCGGGTGTTAGGTATGAATATGCGCGGACAAGCGTATCTTAAAGATATAAAAAACGATGCCAACTATGTGACATCGTTTAAACAATATGATTTAAAAGACCTTGAACTCAAAGCAACCACTATCTATGGCATGGTCAAGGATAACAAGACCATGAATGCCTTAATTCAAGACGAAATCTCAAAACTCATCCTTAAAAGGTGAGTTTTTTTATCGTTTCCCATGGAAATCCATCGCGACCGAATGCTCCGAAGTTTGCACTCTCACGATAAATCGGACGTAATAAATCAAGTTCCTTGATGATATTACCAACTTTAAAGTTGAAATTATTCTTAATAATTTCTAAGATTTCCGATTCAGGACGCTTGTGTGTTCCGAATGTATCAATGTGAATGGATAAGGGGTCGGATAAACCAATCGCATAGCTCAATTGAATTTCAATCTTATCTGCCAAACCAGCAGCAACCACAGATTTCGCAACATAGCGACTGTAGTATGCAGCAGAGCGATCAACTTTTGATGGATCTTTCGAACTAAAGCAACCACCACCAATACGACCGACACCCCCATAGGTATCGACAACTATTTTACGACCTGTTGTTCCAGAGTCACTAAAGGGTCCGGCAATACTAAACTCGCCACTTGGATTGATGATGTAACGTGTTTCTTCTGTCAGCCATTTTGGGTCAATGACAGGTTTAATCACGTGCTCCATAATTGTTTCGCGAATTTCTTCAGCACTGTGACCTGGCATATGCGAAGCACTCACAAGAACGGTATGTACGAAGACGGGTTTTCCATCTTTGTAGGCTACAGTGACTTGTGTTTTTCCATCCGGCAAAAGCCACGTAATATCACGTTTCACATCACTCAACTGCTTCGATAGTTTGTGGGCCAACTCAATAGGGAGTGGCATGTAACTTTCAGTTTCGTTGGTTGCATATCCAAACATAATCCCTTGATCACCTGCACCTACATTTTCCTCGGATGTAACAGCATGATTGATTTGTGCGGATTGTTTGTTTACTTTAACCAACACCTCATAATTTTCAGTATAACCAATATCAGCAATGACATTTTTTGCGATTGCGGCATAATCGAGAACAGCCGTGGTATTCGCCTCACCGTATACCAACACAAAGTCGTCCTTAATTGTTGCTTCTACCGCCATCTTAGCATGCACATCTTCTGACAACGCAGCATCCAAGATTGCATCCGCAATCTGATCACACATCTTATCTGGGTGACCATCCGTCACACTTTCCGATGTAAAATAAATAAATTCCATAATAATACTAGCCTCTTTTCTAACGACATAAAAAAAATCCTAGCAACAACACTAAGACTCATCAAACCACGTATGATAGCTTATCGTTGTTAGCTGTACCACCTTACGCAATATCGCAGGTTGGCTTGAGGTCAATGAGCTAACCCTCTACCTCAATTCTTGATAATCGTGCCTACATCATATGATAAACTGTCAAAAAATGCAAGAAGATGTTATAGTATTTTGCAGGTAGGGTGTATGCGTCACCCTAGAAATGAGGCCTTATGAATCACTTGGATAAAATCATCAATGCATTAAGCGAAACATATGATACTGCAACTGAAATTGCATTTGAAAAAGCACTTCGAGATGCCATGCTTTATCGTATCGACGACTTTGCAATCACACCCCCAGACAACGACACCTTCATCCCCTTGTTCACTAACGAATTGGAAGCAGAAGCAATGGGAGTTTGTGCCCCCATATATGTAACATATCTCAAAGATGTGCAATTCAGTGATGACCAAGCTTTAGTCATCAACCCGATGAATCAGGCAATAACCTTGGATGCATATGCAGTGGATGCCATTTTGGATGTTGATGTTCAAACTGAAATTACAACTCCCGACAACACATCGCTATCCTTCTTGTTCTTTGTGAAACCATTGCTTGAAGATACCCCCACAATTGTTGCAGCATATCTTGCAAAACTTGTCACTGGGCGCAGATCATCTTTGGCACTTGTGCTTGAGGGAATCGCCAACGATGAAACAGTCATCCGCTCCCTTGTAGATCGGATTGCACCACATTTCCCCAAAGGCACACACTGTGATGTCTTTACCCATCACGATACAACAGGACAGACTATCATTAAAAGTATGAAACCTTTTTATAAAAAATGAAATTGGTCTGATTGCTTGACCAAAACTCATGGAGCTGCGGCTCTTTTTTAATGTTCTCGCAAGCATTCTGAGACCACCACCCTACTCTTAGTACGATGTGCATTTTAGTCTTTTGGCAATTGTTAGACAAAATTAGATGTTCATTTTTCGGATATGATCCCCATTGATTTAGCGTATACTAATCGTAAGAGGTGATTTCATGGAAATAAACGAAAAAGACAAAGTACGTTTCTATCAAGCGTTTGTAGAAAGAGACAGCGCGTATGACGGCATGTTTTTCGCAGGTATCAAAACTACGGGAATCTTTTGTCATGCAACATGTCCCGCTCGAAAAGCAAAGTTTGAAAACTGTGAGTTCTTCAGCAAAGCCGAATCTGCCTTATTGGCGGGGTATAGACCCTGCAAAAAATGCAACCCTTTGACGTATCCACAAGAACTGCCATCTGAAGTAACGCATCTTGTTTCGGTTATCGAAGTAGATCCCGCGAAACACTGGAATGATCGTGATTTTGAAGAACTAGGAATCCATTCCGCAACAGCACGACGGTTGTTTAAGAAGCATTATGGCATGACTTTTGTTCAATACGCCCGTGCTCGTCGGATGGGCTTCGCACACGACGGCATTCGTAAGGGGCAAAGTGTCATCAACAAACAATTAGATAGTGGTTATGAATCGTCCAGTGGATTCCATGATGCTTTCGCAAAGGTCATCGGAACGGCTCCAACTCAATCAAAAACACGCCATATCCTTTATTTTGAATGGATTGATACCCCACTGGGCCCCATGCTTAGCATCGCCGATAATTCATCGCTATTCTTGCTTGAGTTTGCAGATCGCGACGGTCTAGAAGATGAAATTCAATCTTTAAAGGATAAAGGGAACACGCAGATTGTCCCCGGAAGAAACCCTGTTATTGTACAAATCACGAATGAGTTACATGATTATTTCGCAGGAACTTTATCACATTTTAAGACACCACTTCACCTTGGCGGAACCCCCTTCCAAAACACGGTGTGGGAACACCTCCAAGCCATCCCCTACGGGAGCACACAAACCTACAAACAACTTGCAAACACACTTGACATGCCCAACAGTTCAAGGGCCATAGGCAATGCAAACAGCAACAATCAACTCGCCATTATCATTCCTTGCCATCGCATCGTGAAGGCAAATGGCGAAGTTGGCGGTTACAGTGGCAATGTTGACCGCAAAGCATGGTTAATCAACCATGAAGCACACGCCATGAAAGGAAGATGACCATGATACGCTTAGCGCGTATTGAGGATGTGGAAGATATCCTCAATATATTCGAATTTGCCCGCCACACTATGGCACAATCTGGAAATCCAAGGCAATGGCGTAACAACTACCCTCACCCTAGTATTATCATGGACGATATCAACACACAGACCTGTTATGTCGTGGAGGAAAACCACAAGATTGGCGGTGTCTTTGTACTAAAAATTACGGGACAAAAAAGTTATGATACACTCGCAACAGGGCAATGGCATCACGACAAACCCTATGGAGCCCTTCATCGCCTCGCTAGCAACAATACAATCCCACACCTAGGTAGACTTTGCTTAAGCTATTGTAAAGCACGCATTAATTATCTTCGAGCCGATACACACGAAGATAACCAACGCATGAAAGCATTGTTGATAAACCATGGGTTTCATCAATGCGGATATGTTCTGTGCGCAATCACCGGCGATATTCGACCAGCATTTGATTGGTATGAGGACTAATACAAATTGATTTCTTACAGTTCAATAACGTTATATCTTAGTATTTAGAAAACATAAACTACAGCAAACGCCGCGACTTCCCATTATGAGAGCACGCGGCGTTTTATTATTTCTATCGATTTATATTGTCATAAATGTATTCTTGTCTTAATCAAGCGGTTTTTGTCGGTAGTTACCTTCGATGCGCTCAACGGACGATATTTCAATGAACGCTTTCGCATCCGTTTCTTTAATTGCATTGACGATTGATTTAATTTCAAACTCATTTGCTACCATATAGAGCATGGCTTTATATTTGTGTTTGAATACGCCAATGCCATCCATTTGCGTAATCCCATGGCGGCAAACCTTGAAGACAGCTTGACTGACTTCTTCGGGATATGCGGTGATAACATGCAAGCTCGAAAGCTTATAGCGATCATGATAGGTTTCAATAATTTTTGTGGACGCCATTTGATAAATGATTGAATACAGCGCAAGACTCCAATTATATGTCCATCCTGAGTACAAGAGTACCGCAACGTTGAACATCATAATCTTATCCCACATGGGTTTATTCTTAACCATCGAAAAGTAAATTGCAATAAAATCTGTTCCACCAGCAGATCCGTTCATACGGAGTGCAAACGATGATCCAATTCCATTTACAATACCACCAAAAACCGCGAGTAAAATTGGGTCTGAGACAACTTTAACTTCGGGAATAATCTCAACAAACAAACTGGTTAAGAATACATGAAGAAATGATAAAGCGATGAATTTCTTACCCAGTTTATTAAAAACAAATGCGAGCAGAATTATATTTAAAATCAGATACAGCGGTCCATAACTCAAAGTAATATTAAAGAGTCGGTTGGCTTCTTTCATCAAGAGAACTGTTACCCCACCAACACCGGCAGGAACAAGATCCCCAGGCCTAACAAATATCTTAATTGCCGCCGCAGAAAACAGAGCCCCAATTGTGACGCCGAGAATATGCTTCGGTTTTATCAGTTTTAAATTTTCCATAATTCAATGTTTCGCTTCGACAATACATCACAACGGTTGATTTGACGCTTCACGACGCGAAAGCTTGCACTTACAGTTCGTGAAGTCCCATTGCGAAATACAATCTTCGTTCGGTCCTTCCCTCGTTCTTTTATCGATCTAATATGTTCATAATTAATCCAATCACACTGGACATTATCAATGCCAGTGGTGGGAAAAAACAAAGTGTGGTGTGTAAGGGATAAGCATACGGGCGGTTTCTGGCGGATTTGCAATAAGTCAGCACACACACGGCGGCTGCCATTAAAATCTACTGCATATTCCCGACATATCAATTCCATCACGTCCGAACTCTGTTTACGACTCCAATGGCGTTTTCCATTTGAAAGCACAATCTCAGAGCCTTGTTCGGTACCTATTACACAATATATCACTGAATAACCTCCTACAGGTTAGTCTTCGCAGTAACGTCCTTCACAATCTTCGTTTGTAGGTTCTGGTTCAAATGATGGCATCACTTTTGCCACCGCAATTGCTTCTATTTCAACCAATGCATCTTTCGGCAAACGGCTTACCTCAAAACAGCTGCGTGCCGGATAGGGATGAGTAAAATAAATTGCATAGATTTGATTCATTTTATCAAAATTATTGAAGTCACTTAAGAAAACTGTTGTCTTGACAACATCATTCAAAGTAAGTCCAGCAGCTTGTAGCGTCAATTCCAAATTATCAATCGCTTGTTTCGTTTGGTCACCAATTGAATCACCTACAATTTGCGAGGACACATCCACAGGGAGTTGCCCAGAAATATAAAGGGTTTCGCCTGCTTGAATCGCACTTGAGTATGGGCCAATTGCTTTCGGTCCATCTGTAACACGTATCTGTTTTCGTTCCATACTTGTCTCCTTTAGAGAAGGTCGCGGTAGTACTCGTCCGTCTCGTCTTGTTTCTTAAGGCGTTTATTGAAATTTGTGAATCCAAAGATTGACCCAATCACAATAACAACCAACACAGCAATGCCTATAAATCCATTAAAATCTTCAATCATTGTGTCACCTCTACTTCCATTATAGAAAATTAATCAGTCAACTGCAATATAGTCGCCTACAACGAGTACTGCCGAAACAATTCCTATCAAGGTTAAAACTGCAGCGACACATGCCGTTACCCACGCAATTGCATGCATTACTGTAAATCCTGTTGCAATGCTGTTTGATTGCAATGCATAGCCCAAGCCACTAACTAAAACAACATTCAGCACACCGTAAATAATTTGCGCAAACACAAACGGACGCCACATTTTTGTCTTATAGAAAGCACGATACCAAATGAGGAGCAAAACAATGACGGGTACCGAAACAATATTCAATGTTTGGCGTAAGATTGTCCCAAACTCAAAAGCATTCTCCATGAGCACCTTTATCAATCGCACAATCCATAAGCGCTGATCGGATAATAGTGCGTAGGCTTCTCTAATTTCCTTTGTTTGAATGAGTGTAATATTGAACGAAAACATTTGAAAAAAGAAAAATGTCATGAAAATGAGAAATGCAACAACCAATACTTTCTTAGAAATTGAAATTGGACGATGCTCACTCATAATCTTTGAGGAAGTCTTTTCCTTTTTGGACTTCAACACGTGATAACCCTTCATAATTCTTTTGTCGCAACACCTCGAAGACACAAATTGCCACGGTATTTGAAAGGTTCATACTTCGTGCAGAAGGTGCCATTGGGATTCGGAAACAATGGGCATAGTTCGCTTTAAGAATTTCCTTAGGAATACCGGTGCTTTCTTTTCCAAATACAAGATAAATGTCTTCATCAATTGCAGCATAATCAAAATCAGAATGAGTATACTCACCGTAACGGGTCAAGAAGAACATGGGGCCTGTAGCCTGCGCTACAAACGCTTCCCAATCGACATGACGTCTTAATACCAAATCATCGGAATAGTCCATGACACTACGCTTAACGCGCTTCTCATCAAGAATGAATCCCAATGGTTCAATTAAATGAAGTTGTGCACCACTTGCGGCACATGTCCGCATAATGTTACCCGTGTTTTGTGGGATTTCCGGCTCATACAGTACGACGTGAATCATTTTTCTTCACCACCCTTTCCAACCACATTAAGATACCACCACTCACAGCAGCAATCGCTACAACGGCAGCAATAATTCGATAAACAAGTCCCATAAAGAATCGCTCAGGGACCATCATAATTAAGCGATCTACACGTGGATCAAGTAACCATAAGTCATTACTGAATACGATCTTATGAAACGTAATCCAAAAGGACTGAAAGTCCAAGATAGCGAAGACACCCACAACACCAAAGAGTAAACCAAGACATGACAGCGCAACTTTCATTGTATCGCGGCTCAACGCCATATCCAAGTAATCTCCAGAACCCAAACTTACAACTAACATGATTGCCACGAATATGGTCGTAATACTGCGAAAGTTGACAACCGTAAGGTATAAGTCTTTGACGTCAACCATATGGTCTTTTTCACGTTGGTTGAACATTTGCACATCTTCCCCTGCAACTGTAACAACAATATCCAAATCATCGCGCTTGTCCTTGATGTAATCCAAAAGACCATTTGTCGCACGCTTTAAGTCTGCATCACTGATGCCAATCGTTTCCGCTGTGTTCAAATGACGGTACGTTTTTGCATAATAACCGCGGTTAAAGGACAACATGAGAATCGCGGAGATTACAATATTTAAAATAAAGAGCATCACCGCTACAACATATAAATTCCGCTTCAAGGTTACACCTCCAGGTATTTAATAAATGCCTCAGTTGCCAAGGCACGATGGGATATTTTATTTTTCTCATCTGCTGACAATTGACCAAATGATTGTTCATAATTATTTGGTACAAAAATCGGATCATAACCAAAACCACCAAATCCCATTACACGATCGGCGACCGTACCATGAATTTGACCTTCAAATACTTCATCAACATTATCACCAACGAGTGCAATCGCACAATTAAAGTATGCACTGCGATCCGCTTTATCCTCTAAGCGGGTCAATATTTCTTTATTCTTTTCGATATATGGGGTATCTTCCCCCATAAAACGCGCTGAATAAATTCCAAGAATATCCGGCAATGCAACAACTGTAAGTCCTGAATCATCGGCAATTGCAGTCGTTCCCGTTTGTTTGTAGAGAAACTCAGCTTTAATTCGCGCATTCTCAGCGAACGTCGTTCCTGTCTCTTCCACATCATCCATCGATATCCCCATATCCTTTGCACTCAATACAGTGTATCCGCGTGGTTCTAAAAGTTCTTTAAATTCATTAATTTTTCCATTGTTATGACTTGCAACTAAAATTTTCATGATAACGCTCCTTTTGTTTTTAATAAACCTTAAGCATATGAAATTATACCATCTATGCTATAATTTCACTATGAAAACTATAAGAACAATAAAAAAAGCGTTCAAGCAAACGCCCCTATCTGAAAAGTTTATCCCTTCGGGTTTAACAAACAATAATTACATTGTCCAAACACCGACACAAAAAGTCGTTGTTCGCCTTCCAAAGCCAGGCAATGAGGCACTTTTTAATTATGCCCACGAAGCGATTGTTTTAAAGATGATTGCAGATGCCGACTTGGATGCGCCCACACTCTATTTCGATGAAAAATCAGGTGTTAAAGTGAGCGCGTATATTGACGATGCTCACGTTTACAATAACAGTCATATTCGCGATGCTGCACGCTTGATTCGAAGACTGCATGATCTGGATGTCCTCTCTGGGGAATCATTCGATATTCTCGCAAAATATGAAATGTACAAAAAACGGATTTCAACACCTCTATATAATCTTGAGCCTTACGAGGATTTTATTCGCCATGTTGCGATTTCAAGTGCTCCACACACATTATGCCATAATGACTTGGTTCAGGGGAATCTACTGTTTACCCCAGACCGCGCGTATCTCATTGACTACGAGTATGCAATGGATAACGACCCTTTCTTTGATATCATGTCATTCTTAACAGAAAACGACATTCAAGACCCATCATTGCGTGAAACATTCTATCTTGCGTATTTTGGTGAGACTCCCACAACAGCACAACGGAAACGATTACATACATTTGAACTTGCCCACCACGTATTATGGTGTGCATGGGCACAGATGATGTACAACACTCACGGCGACACAATTTATTACGACATTGCTACACTGAAATACACGCGACTTCTCGAAGCACTTTAGCGATTCCCTTAGGGATCGCTTTTCTAATAAAAAAACACTACCGAAGTAGTGTTAGATGTCATAAAGTTCTTTAAAGAATGTATTAATTTGATTTACTGATGCAATCAAATCATCACTATCATCCAGATGCAATAACAAGCGATCAATCATTTCCTCATGGAACTGATTGTGAATATCTACGACTTCTTCTCCCTTTTCAGTGAGCACCAGTCGAAATATGCGTCGATCACGCGTATCTTGTTCTCTGTAGACATATCCTTTATGAGTTAAACGATTTATGGTTGTTGTCAGTGTTCCTTGCGTAATCCGCAGATGGGCTGCAACATCACTCATCATTTTAGTTTCACTTTTCGAAATGCCTTCAAGTGTATGAACTTCTGTCATAGAAAGTTTGATTCCATGAACTCGATGGTAGCGTTCTTCTATAATCAAAATTTGATTAAAAATATCAACCAGTAATTCATTCAATACCTTTCGAGCATCGATCGTCATATGCTAATTATTTTTCTAAAGCTTTTTGAGCTTTTCCAACTAATGTAGCGAATCCTTTTGGATCGTGAATAGCAATCTCTGATAACATTTTACGGTTAATTTCGATGTTTGCTAAACGAAGACCGTGCATTAATGTGCTGTAGCTAATGTCATTTTGACGTGCTGCTGCATTGATACGTGTAATCCATAATTTACGCATTTCACGTTTAAGTTGTTTACGATCACGGTATGCATAACGCATTGAACGCATAACTTGTTCGTTAGCTGTACGGTACAATGTATGTTTTGAACCATAATAACCTTTCGCTAATTTTAAAACCTTTTTACGGCGTGCACGTGACGCCACTGAATTTGTTGATCTTGGCATTTAACTCGTCCTCCTTAACCTTGTAACAAATGCTTAACACGTTTGTAATCGCTCTTTGAAACAAGAGTTGCTTTACGCAATTGACGATTTTGTTTTGTTGTCTTACGACGTTTCATATGACTTACATAAGCATGTTGTCTTTTTAATTTACCGGTACCTGTGCGCTTAACACGTTTAGCAAAAGTACGCTTTGTTTTCATTTTTGGCATTCTAAAGCCCTCCTTAAATATGACTTATTTCTTGTTAGGAGATATCACAACTGACATGGTATTTCCTTCAAGTTTAGGCATTTTCTCTACCGAACCTAAGTCTTTACATTCTTCGATAAAGCGATCCATTGTCTTGCGTCCGACATCAATACGTGTCATCATACGACCTCTAAATCGCATGTCAACTTTAACTTTGGTGCCTTCTTCTAACCATTTACGAGCATGACGTAGTTTTGTATCAAAATCATGTTGATCAATAACTGGCGACA